>CAZCGA010000166.1:0-12609 GCA_964498075.1 uncultured Binatia bacterium (SeqCode)
CCGCGCTCGTACTGCGTGCCGACCATGTAGCCGGTGATGTTCTGCAGGAAGAGCAACGGTACGTCGATCTTGTTGCACAGCTGGATGAACTGCGCCGCCTTCTGCGACGAGTCGGAGAACAGGATGCCGTTGTTGCCGAGGATGCCGATCGGATAGCCGTGCAGGTGCGCCCAGCCGGTGACCAGCGTGGTGCCGTAGTTCGCCTTGAACTCCTCGAAGCGCGAGCCGTCGACAATGCGCGCGATGACCTCGCGCACGTCGAACGGTTTGCGAACGTCGATCGAGCCGATCCCGAGCAGCTCTTCGGGATCGTAGCGCGGCTCCTCCGGCGTGCGCATCTTCGCCTCGCCGAGCTTGCGCCAGTTGAGATGTGCGACAATCTCGCGGCCGAGACGAATGGCATCGGGCTCGTTCTCGGCGAGATAGTCGGAGACGCCGGAGACGCGGCTGTGCATCTCGGCGCCGCCGAGCGACTCCTCGTCGGCGTCCTCGTTGGTGGCCATTTTCACCAACGGCGGCCCGCCGAGGAAGACCTTGGCGCCGCCCTTCACCATGACCACGTAGTCCGACATTCCCGGTACGTAGGCGCCGCCCGCGGTCGAGCTGCCGAAGACGAGACAGATCGTCGGGATACGTTCCGCCGAGCGCCGCGTCAGGTCGCGGAAGCTGCGCCCGCCGCGCACGAAGATCTTGGCTTGCTCGGGAAGGTCGGCACCGGCGGACTCAGTGAGGTTGATGACCGGCAGCCGGTTCTGCTGCGCGATGTCCATGGCGCGGAAGCTTTTGTCGAGCGTAGTCGGATTGCTTGCGCCGCCCTTCATGGTCGGATCGTTGGCGAAGATCGCGCACTCGACGCCGCTCACGACGCCGATGCCGGTGACCACGCTGCCGCCGAGGGCATACTCCGTGCCCCAGCCGGCAAGCGGTGAGAGCTCGAGAAACGGCGAGTCGCGATCGATGAGCAGCTCGATGCGCTCGCGCACCATCAGCTTGCCGCGTTCGCGATGTCGTGTCACATACTTCTCTCCGCCGCCGGCGCTGGCCAGCGCCAGCTGCTCGTCGAGGTACTTCACCTGCTCCAGCATGCCGGCGTAGTTGACGCGGTACGCCTCGGAGCGGGGATCGACGCGGGTGGGGAGAGCTTCCATTGTCAGGCGAGGAAGGGAGAATGAGAAACAGGAAACCCGAAACGCGAAATGAGAAACAGGTAAACGTGCGGAGCGCCTCGCTGGCCGCGTTCACCATTCGCCGGTTTCGAATCTCCGGTTTCCTGTTTCCGGTTTCTCATTGGCCCCGTCTTCAAATCCGCAGCATCTTCGCCACGACCTGCTTCATCACCTCATCGGCACCGCCGCCGATGGCGGCCAGACGCGAGTCGACGAAGGCACGCCCGGCGGCGTTTTCGTACATGTAGCCGGCGCCGCCGAAGAGCTGCACACAGGTGGTTGCGACGTACTGGTTCATGGTGGTGCAAAACACCTTGGCCATCGAGATGTCGAGCGTCGCATCCTCGTTGCGCACCATCTTGCGGATGCAACGGTACGAGAGCTCCTGCGCCGCGGTGATCTGGATCATCATGTCGACGAACTTGAACTGGTTGACCTGCATCTTCGACAGCGGCTTTCCAAAAGCGATGCGCTCCTGGCAGTGCTTGAGCGTCGTCTCCCACAGCTGGCGCGCAGTCACCGGCGCGGTCACCACCACCACCATGCGTTCATCCTGGAACTGCATCATCTGCTGCTGAAAGCCGCGGTTGGGGTCGCCGATGGTATTGGTGATCGGCACGCGCACGTCTTCGAAGAACAGCAGCCCGGTGTCGGAGCCCTTGTTGCCGATCTTGTCGAGCAGTTGGTAGGTGAACCCTGGCGAGTCGGTCGGCACGATGATCTGGCTGAAGCCGCCGTAGCCGGCCTCCGGATCGGTGACCGCGAGCAGGCACAGCCAGTCGGCGGTGGCGGCATTGGTGATGAAGATCTTCGAGCCGTTGATCACCCAGTCGTCGCCGTCGCGCACGGCGCGCGTCTTGATCCCGGCGACGTCGGAGCCGGCGGCCGGCTCGGTGACCGCGATCGCTGCAACGTGCTCGCCGCGGATCGCCGGCACCAGGTACTTCTGCTTCAGCTCCTCGCTCCCAAAGCGGTGCAATGCCGGCGTCGCCATGTCGGTCTGCACGGTGATGCCCATGCACACCCCGGCGTTGTCGCACTGCGCCAGCTCTTCGAGGAAGACGGCGTGGTAGGAGTAGTCGAGCCCAAGCCCACCATACTTCTGATCGTAACGGATGCCGAGCAACCCTAGCTCGCCCATCTTGGGGTAAAGCGACGTGTCGAACCGTCCGATCTTGTCGAACTCGCGCGCCCGCGGCACCAACTCGGTCTGCACGAACTTGCGCACCGTTTCGCGAAATGCCTGGTGCTCGCGGCTGCCGTAGATGTCTTCGCCCGGGGTGTACATGCTGCGCCCTCCGATTCCGTTTCTTCTAGCGCATGCACGCGCCGGGTCAAACCGGTCTGGCAGCTTCCCGGGGACCGCGCTACGCTGCACCGGCCTTGCGGTACGTTGCCTGAGCGCGGCGACGCAAGTACAAAGCCTGCGAACGATATGGGCGATTGGAAACGCTACCCGTACGTACCCGACTGGGGCGATCCGCGCTGGTTCAGGTTTCCCGACGTCGACGGTTACCAGCCGGAGCTCGGTATGGCGACCTACTTCGTCGATGGCTTCCTGCGCGGCCGCAGCAGCGGTCGTCTGTACGCCTTCATGGTCATCTTCACTGACATGCGCGTCCTGCGTCGCTGGGTGCGGGCCAGCTTCTACACCTTCGCCCTCTTCGACTGCGACCGGCGCCACTACGGCACCTACACCGACTTCGACTTCCCGCCGCGCATCGCCCGCAGCCACAAGCTCGCCGCGACGCCCGGCCACCTGGCGCTGCGCTACCGCGCACCCGCCGGCATGAGCCGCTGGGAGGCGTTGCGCGACGCCGATGGCGCGCTGCGTCCCTTCGCCTGGGCACTCGAGCTGCATGGCCTCGACCATCACGGTGCAAGCATGACGCTGGAGCTCGAGATCGACGCGACACGCCCACCGGGTCCCCTCGGCGGCCGCGAGCTCGGCGGCGAGATGATGTTCCTCGGCGCCGAGCGCACCTACTCCTACTTTCAAAGCGGTCTACTCATGCGCGGCCGTCTCGACTGGAACGGGCAGAGCGAGGACGTCGACGGTACCGTCGGCTGGATCGATCGCCAGTGGGCGGTGGATGACTTCACGGTACACGAGGACTGGCGCAGCAGTCGCTATCGCAATGAGTGGCGCGTGATGCAGTTCGACAACGGCTGGGACATGAGCTGCTTCCATCAGTACAACCGCCACCAACGCAACGCCGTCGTACCGTGGACGGGCATGTCGGCGCAGGGACCCGCACCCGGCTTCGAGCTGCGCGCGACGCATCGGGTCGAGCTCACCGTGCCGGAGTTCATCCGCAGCCCCGGCGTCGTGCGCTCACGCATCATGCTCACCAACGGGCCGCGCTATTTTCCGCACCGCTACCGCATGCGTGTGCCGGAGTGGGAGATGGACGTCGAAGCGGAGCCGCTGGTCGACGCACCGGCGCATCGGCTGCCGATCGAGTACTGGACGGGCCCGGTGCGCATCCGCGGCGTCCTGTTCGGACAGCCGGTCACCGGCTACGGCTTCGACGAGCGCAGCTGCCCGCGCGTGCGCGATTTCGAGGTGGCCGAGGCGCTGCGGCTCACCGCCGAGCACCTGCCCGACGTGGATGACGACGTCCGCCGTCGGCTCGCGTATCGGGCCTGGGAGGTCGAGGCGTTGGCGTTGCGCCGCGATCCGAGCGCGGCCGCGGCGCACCTGCGGCGGTACGTGGAACCCCTGGTTGCGAAGCTGCCGGACGCTGTTCGCCTGCGTGTTGCCGGCCTCGCGCAAGATCTGCTCAGCATTTTGAAAGGAGCCTGACGATGATTCTGGATCGATTTCGACTGACGGACAAAGTGGCGATCGTGACCGGCGCCGGGCGCGGCATTGGTGCCGGCTGTGCGCTGGCGTTTGCCGAGATGGGTGCGGACGTGGTGTGTGCCGCGCGCACCGCGGAGCAGATCGAGGCGACCGCCGCGCAAGTACGCCGCTTCGGACGACGCGCACTTCCCCTCGAGTGTGATGTCATGAACCGCGAGCAACTCGAAAACGTCGTTACCCGCACGATGCAAGAGTTCGGGCGCATCGACGTCCTGGTCAACAACGCCGGCGGCACGGCGCCAACCGAAGCCCTGTTCACCAGCGACCGCATGTTCGACGAGGCCTTCCACTTCAACGTCACCACGGCGTTCCTGCTCACGCGCCTCTGCGTCCCGCACATGCTGAAAGGGGACGGCGGCGCGGTGGTGAACATCTCGTCGGGCGCCGGACGTTTTCCCATCCCTGGTTTCGTCGCCTACGGCACGGCCAAGGCGGCGCTGTCGTTCATGACCCGGATACTGGGCCACGAGTTTGCGCCGCGCGTCCGTGTCAACGCCATCGCGGTCGGCGCCGTGGAGACCAGCGCGCTGGCGCCCTTCCTCGACGAGGATCTGCGCGGCAAGATGTCGGCGCTCACGCCGATGCGGCGGATCGGTGCCGTCGAGGACATTGCCATCGCTGCCCTGTATCTCGCATCGCCCGCGTCGAGTTGGGTCACCGGCAAGATCTTCGAGATCGACGGCGGCACCGAAACCTCCAACTGGCCGTTCCCTCCGCCGACGGTTGCGTAGATCACTCGCCCCTAGGATTCCCCTCCTTACCAAGGAGGGGCTAGGGGAGGTTGATCGGTTGGCTCACCAGCCGAATAGCATCCCCATCAGCTGCTCAAGCTGGCGTGCGCGCTTCGTCGAGTAGGGGAACCACGCCGGCTCGGTCTTGCGCTTGCGCGCCTCGGCGAGGATCGCCTGCCGCACGCAAAACTGCCGCAGCCCTTCGGCGCCGCCGTGGCGCGTGCCGATGCCGCTCTGCTTGACGCCGCCGAACGGCAGCCCGGGCACTCCGGCGGAGAGCAGGCACTCGTTGACGCAGCAGTTGCCGCTCTCGATGCGCTGCGCCAGCGCGATGCCACGCTGCAGATCACGCGTCCACACGCTGCCGCTGAGGCCGTAGCGGCTGTCGTTCGCCAGCTGCACGGCTTGCTCCGCATCGCGGACCGTCATAACGGGGATCACCGGTCCGAAGGTTTCCTCCTGCATGATGAGCATGGTGTGGTCGACACCGGCGAGCACGGTAGGTTCGTAGAAGATGCCGGCGCCGTTGTCGCGGCGCTTCCCGCCCGTAAGCAAGCGGGCGCCCCTCGCTTGGGCGTCGGCGACGTGGCGTTCGACGATGTCGACTTGCCGCGGGCTGGTGAACGGGCCCATGTCGATCTCTGCGGTGGCGCCGTTGGACCCGATGCGCAACGCCCCGACGCGTTCGACGAGCTTCTGCGTGAACGCCTCAGCGACGGGCTCTTCGACGTAAACGCGTTCGACCGACATGCACACCTGGCCGGTCATCAGACAGCCACCCCACGCGGCGGCGTTGGCGGCGCGGTCGAGGTCGGCGTCGCGCAGCACGATCATCGGATCTTTACCACCCAGCTCGAGGAGCACGGGCGTGAGCCGACGGCTGGCGCGCTCCATCACGCGGCGGCCGGTCTCTGGCGAGCCGGTCACACAGATCATGTCGACAAGGTCGACGAGCGCCGCGCCGGTCTCGCCGGCGCCGATCAACACCTGCAGCAGACCGGCAGGCAGGACGCGGTTCATGGCTTCGACGGCGCGCCGCACCGCCAGCGGCGTGAGCTCCGAGGGCTTGATCACCACGGCGTTGCCCGCGAGCAGCGCCGGTACCGCGTCACCGAGCGCGAGGTTGAGCGGCGCATTCCACGGACTGATGATGCCCACGACGCCGCGCGGCTTGAAGGTGATGAGCCCGCGTTTGCCGAAGAGCGGGCGCGTGCTGACGCGAATCGGTTCGAGCCAAGGCGGTGCGCGCCGGGCGAGGTGGCCAAGGTCCATGCACACGCCCATCAGCTCGCCGACGACGTCGAAGCGCGCCTTGCCCGTCTCGCGTTCGAGACGATCGAAGATCTCGGCGCGCAGCCGGACCATCTCGCGTCGGGCCTGCTTCAACAGTCGCGCGCGCTGGCGCACCGGCAGGGCGCCCCACGCCGGCTGCGCCGCGCGCGCCCGTTCCACCGCGGCGCGGACCGCTATCTCAGTGTCGATCGGCAACTCTTCGATGAGGCTGCCACGCGCCGGGTCGCGGACAGCGAGCACCGCCGTGGAGTCGCCGGCATTACTGCTGAGTTGGATCGCCATCGGGTGTCCCTCCGAAACGCATGATACTCATAGGAAGGCGTCGGCGTCGATGCTGCATCGCGCACAACCCTCGCTGTTCGTCTCGAGTGCCACTGAGTTCCGCCGGCGCCAGTCGGGCACCTGTCGGGCTTGACGGCGCGCAGCGAAAGGAAGCATCCTTGGTCTCGCCACCGCTGAGCGGCGACGTCTTGGGCGCCCAGCATTGGCAATCCGCCGGCGAAGGAGGGCGACGACTCATGGCAAGCCAGAATCGCAGCGACAAGACGCAACAGGAGAAGCCCAAGCTCTACGAGCGGCTCGGGGGTGTCTATGCCATTGCCTCCGTCGTTGACGACTTCATCGATCGCGTCATGGACAATCCGCGCCTCAACGCGAACCCGAAGGTCGATGAAGCGCATCATCGGGTGTCGCGTGCCGGCTTCAAGTACCTGGTGACCGAGATGGTTTGCTGGGCAAGCGGCGGTCCGCAACAGTACAGCGGCCGTTCGATGCGCGACTCCCATGCAGACTTGGGGATCACCGAGGAAGAGTGGCAGGTCTTCGCGGCAGACTTCCAGGCGACGCTCGACAAGTTTGCCGTGCCCAAGGCCGAGCAGGGCGAGCTCTTCGCCATCGTCGGGAGCACCAAGAGCGACATTGTCCTGCCGAGCGCAGGACGCCCGTGACAGACCGGGTCGGGCCGAGCGCTGCAAGCCGCGATTCAACTAATCGCGCCGCGTGACCGTCCCCGGCAGGCCGCTACGCGGATGGAGCGTCGGCACGTAGCGCAGCCGCGGGTCGCCGGGGTCGATCTCCCACCGATAGCGACGCAGGAGCAGCGAGGCGACGATCTTCATTTCAAGCTGCGAGAACGCCTGCCCGATGCACAAGCGCGGCCCGCCGCCGAAGCCGACGAGGCTGTACGGCGTGGCACGATGCTCTTCGCGCGGCGCGGCGAAACGATCGGGGTCGAAGCGCTCGGGATCGCGAAACACGTCCGGCATGCGGTGTGTGACCCACGGTGAGTAGATGACCAGCGTGCCCGGCGGCAGCACGTGGCCGCCGAGCTCGACGGCTTCGGTCACCCCGCGCTGGCACAGACTGATCGGCGGCCACAGGCGCTCGACTTCCTTGAGCACCAGATCGAGGTCGCGCAGCTCCTTGAGATGATCGAGCGTCAGCTCGCCGTCCCCAACGACGCGTTGCTGCTCGTCGAGCAGGCGCTGATGCACGGCAGGATGGTCACGCAGCGCCAGGACGAACGACGTCAGCATCGACGTCGTGGTCTCGTGGCCGGCGAACATGAGGATGACCGCCTGCTCGAGCAGCTCGTCCTCGCTCAGTGCGTCGCCGGACTCGTCGCGCGCCGCCATGAGCAGACCGAGCGCATCCGTCCCTTCGGCATCGCGCCGGGCGCGAATGACGCTGCGCAGGTAGTCGCGCAGCGCATCTCGCGCCCGCAAGCCTTTGCCGTACGTGGTCCAGGCCCAGGCGACGCGCAAGAACGCGACCGTGCCCTTCGCCAGCCGATCGTTCAGACGGCTGAGCCGTTCGATCTCTAAACGGCCCGACACGCCGAGGATGAGTCGTGCCATAATCTCGAAGGTGAGGTGGCGGAAACGGTCGTACATCCGCCCGCGGCCCTCGTGCGCCCAGCGCGCGGAGTGCGCCGCGGCGCACTCTGACATGACCGCGAAGTACTGCTGTACGCCGCGCTGGTGGAACGCCGGCGTCATGAGCGTTCGGTTGCGGCGGTGCTCCTCGCCGTCCTGGAACAGTAGACCGTTACCCAGGATCTTGCGGACGAACGCGTAGCCCAGCGCGTGCGAGAAACGCTCGCGCTGCGTGGCCATGATCAACCGGTTTGCCTCCGGTCCGATCAGCACCACCATGGTCATGCCGAAGAGCCGGATGCGAAAGACGGGACCGTGCTGGCGATAGCCCTGCAGCAAGTACGCTCCGGGATTCGACAGCATCGCCCACGGTGCGCCGAGCCACGGCAGAGACGGCAGCGCGGGGATGGTGCGCAGGTCGCGCGGTGGTCGGCCCGCATCGGGTGGGGAGATCGCTTCGCGGCGCATCGTCTGCACGCGGTTGTGCTATAGCGCGTTCGCCGGCCGCTTGAGAAGCGATGCGAGAGGCGGCGAAGGTGCATTGACTTCGCCGGAGAGCAGCGCTACACAGCACACAACGTCGGCACGAACCTTTAAAGCTGGTCCAGCGAGGCCAGGAAGGGTGAAGATGAAGTTCGTAGAACCCACACGGAGCCTATAAGACCTCCTCGGTCACGAGGGGGTCTTTTTTTGTGTCATGACGGCCAACGGACGCGTGGTCATGGACGCGCAAGCCATCGAGCGGGCGCTGACGCGTGTGGCGCACGAGGTGATCGAGCGCAACAAGGGCACGGAGGGCTTGGCGCTGGTCGGCATTCGTTCGCGCGGCGTGCACATCGCTGAGCGCCTGCGCGCCAAGATCCGCGAGATCGAGCAGGTCGACGTGCCGACCGGCATCATCGACATCACACTCTACCGCGACGATCTCAGCCGCAGCCGCCAACAGCCGGAGGTCCGCGGCACCCAGATCGCTTTCGCGGTCGACGACATGCGCGTCATTCTGGTCGACGACGTGCTGTTCACCGGACGCACGATTCGCGCCGCGCTGGACGCGCTCGTCGATTTCGGCCGCCCGCTCAACGTGCAGCTCTTCGTGCTGGTGGATCGGGGCCACCGCGAGCTGCCGATCCGCGCGGATTACGTCGGGAAGAACCTGCCAACTGCCGTCAACGAGTCGGTTTACGTCCGGCTCAACGAGAGCGACGGGCACGACGAGGTCGTCATCGCCCGCGCCGGGGAGCGCTAACATGCCCTACCGACATCGGCATCTGCTCGGCCTCGACGGCGTCAGCCGCGACGAGCTGACGTTCCTGCTCGACACCGCCGTCTCCTTCAAGGAGATCTCGGAGCGCGATATCAAGAAGGTCCCGACACTGCGCGGCAAGACCGTGATGAGCTTGTTCTACGAGCCCAGTACCCGCACGCGTGCCTCGTTCGAGATCGCCGCCAAGCGCATGAGCGCCGATTTCGTCAGCCTGTCCTCCTCGACGAGCAGCGTGACCAAAGGCGAGACGCTGCTCGACACGGCGCGCAACCTCGCGGCGATGCGCCCCGACGCCATCGTCTTGCGTCATCCCGCCTCCGGCGCGCCGCACTTCCTGGCGACACGCGTCGACTGTCCGATCATCAATGCCGGTGACGGTACGCACGAGCACCCGACGCAGGCACTGCTCGACCTGCTGACGATCCGCGAACGCAAGGGCCGCTTCGACGGGCTCACCGTGGCGATCGTCGGCGACATCCTGCACAGCCGCGTGGCGCGCTCGAACATCTTCGGCCTGCGGGCTCTGGGCGCGAATGTGCGATTGATCGGCCCGCCGACGTTGCTGCCGCCGGAGCTGCGCGCCTGGGGCGATACGACCTCTGATCTCGCCGCGGGCGTGCGGGACGCCGACGTGATCGTGATGCTGCGCCTGCAGCTGGAACGGCAGGGCAAGAACTTCTTCCCGACAGTGGACGAGTACTCGCGCTACTTCTGCCTGACCGAGCGTGCCGTGGCCGGCGCCAAGTCGGACGTGATCATCCTGCATCCCGGGCCGATGAACCGCGGCATCGAGATCGCCAGCGACGTCGCCGACGGGCCGTACTCGGTGATCATGGATCAGGTGACCAACGGCATCGCCGTGCGTATGGCGGTGCTCTATCTGCTCGCGAACCGCGCCAAGGTGAACGTCGAGAAGGAGCCAGGGGTGCGTGTGGCGGCAGCCCAGCCGCACGCCTCGCCGCCACGCGAAGCACGCACCGCAGTCCCACCGGAGGCGCACGCAGCGCGGCCGCGCTTGCGCCGGAGGGTTGGGTGAAGAACGGGACGATCATTCGCGGCGGTACGGTCATCGACCCCGCTCGCCGTCTACACGAACCACGCGACGTCGTGATCGAGGACGGCGCGATCGCCGGAGTGCTCGCGCCCGGCGCGGTTGCCGATGTCACCGGCGCGGAGGTCATCGATGCGCGCGGCTGCCTTGTCCTGCCGGGCCTGATCGACATGCACGTCCACCTGCGTGAGCCGGGGTATGAGTACCGTGAGACGATCGAGACCGGCACCCGCGCCGCCGTCGCCGGCGGCTTCACCGCCGTTGCCTGCATGGCCAACACCAACCCGGTGAACGACAACGCCGCGGTGACCGAGTACATCCGCGAGCGCGCGCAACTCGCGGGCCTGGCGCGCGTCTACCCGATCGGCGCCGTGTCGAAGGAGCTGAAAGGCGAGGAGCTGGCGGAGGTCGGCGAGATGCACCGTGCCGGGATCGTCGCGGTCTCGGACGACGGCATGCCGATCATGGACGGCGGCCTGATGCGCCGCGTCCTCGAGTACACTGCGATGTTCAATCTGCCGGTCATCGTGCACGAAGAGGATCGCTCGATCGCCGCCGATGGCGTGATGAACGAAGGCGCGCTGTCGCTGCGCCTCGGCCTGAAGGGCATCCCGGCGGCCGCGGAAGAAGCGATGATCGCACGCGACATCGCCTTGCTGCAACGCACCGGTGGCCGCCTGCACGTCGCCCACCTCAGTACCGCCGGCGCGGTGGGGCTGGTCCGCGATGCCAAGCAACGCGGGCTGGCGGTGACCGCCGAGGTGACGCCGCACCATTTCACACTCACCGAGGCGGCGGTCGACGGCTTCCGGACGAATGCGAAGATGAACCCGCCGCTGCGCACCGAGATCGACGTGGACGCCGTGCGCCGCGGCCTCGCAGACGGAACGATCGACGTGATCGCCACTGACCACGCCCCGCATCACCGTGACGAGAAGGAAGTGGAGTTCGATCACGCGCTGAACGGCATCGTGGGCCTGGAAACCGCGTTGCCCCTGGCGCTGCGCATGGCGCATGACGCGGGGATGTCGCTCGACACGCTGGTCGCGGCGATGAGCCTGAACCCAGCCCGCATCCTCGGCTTGCGCGCCGGGACCCTGGCTGTCGGTGCCGCTGCGGATGTCACGGTCGTCGATCCGCAGCGCCGCTGGACTGTGGAACCGTCGCGCTTTCGGTCGAAGGGACGCAGCACGCCGTTCACCGGCATGGAGATGCAGGGGCAGGCGGTGATCACGATTGTGGGCGGACGCATCGTGTGGCGCGCCGATGCGCCACCCGCGCCGGCGGCGGTGTCGACATGAAGGCGATCCTGGCGCTCGCCGACGGCACCGTCTTCGAGGGCTCCAGCTTCGGCGCTCCCGGCGAGGCCGGCGGCGAAGTGGTGTTCAACACCTCGATGACCGGCTATCAGGAGATCCTCACCGACCCGTCGTATCGCGGTCAGATGGTTGCGATGACGTATCCGGAGATCGGCAACGTTGGCATCAATGCCGAGGACGTGGAGTCCGAGCGGCCCTTCGTCGAGGGCTTCATCGTCAAGGAGTACTGGGAACGGCCGAGCAGTTGGCGCGCGCAACGGACGCTGGCGCAGTACCTCCACGACCACGGCATCCCTGGCATCCAAGGAATCGACACGCGTGCCTTGGTGCGACACATCCGCACGCACGGCGCGCAAGAAGCGGTCATCTCCACCGTCGATGTCGACCCGCAGAGCGTCGTCGAGAAGGCGAGAGCGTTGCCGGGGCTGATCGGCCGCGACCTGGTCAAGGAGGTGACCTGTGCCGCGCCCTACGACTGGAGCGAATCAACGTGGTTGCTCGGGCGGGGCTACTCGAAACCAGACACCCCAAACCAGAAACCATTCGTTCTCGCCTACGACTTCGGCATCAAGCGCAATATTCTCCGCAATCTCGTCCGCGCCGGCTGTCGCGTGCGCGTCGTTCCGGCCGGCACGCCGGCGACGGAAGCGCTGGCGCTGAATTCGGACGGGATTTTCCTGTCGAACGGTCCCGGCGATCCGGACGTCGGCCCCTATGCCGACATCGTGCGCGGACTGATCGGCAAGCGACCGATCTTCGGCATCTGCCTCGGCCATCAGATCATGGGGCTGGCGCTGGGCGGGCGTACCTACAAGTTGAAGTTCGGCCACCACGGCGGCAACCAGCCGGTGATGGATCTGACGACCCGCAAGGTGGAGATCACCGCCCAGAACCACGGCTTCGCCGTCGACGTCGAGTCGCTCAAAGGCCGCGCCCAGCTGACCCACGTGAACCTCAACGACCAGACGGTCGAAGGTCTGGCGCACGCCGAGCTGCCGCTGTTCTCCGTGCAGTATCATCCGGAATCGTCGCCGGGCCCCCACGA
>CAZCGA010000167.1:0-12547 GCA_964498075.1 uncultured Binatia bacterium (SeqCode)
GCAGGTTGCCGATGAACAGCAGGATCATCAGCGCCGCCAAGCCGCCGCCGAGCCAACCTTCATCGACCAAGCTACGGATCGCTTGCCGGACATAGACCGACTGATCCATCACCACTGTGAGGTTGATGCCCTCGGGCAGGCGCGCCAGGATCGAGCCGAGCGCGGCGCGGATGCCATCGATGATCTGGATGGTGTTGGAGCCCGGCTGCCGGTAGATCGGGATGTAGACCTGCCGTCTGCTCTGGAACTCCGGCGCCGCGCTGATGCGCACGACGTTGGTCTGGATCTGATGCGAGTCCTGCACCTCGCCGACGTCGCGAATGAAGACCGGCGCGCCGTTGTCGATCTTCACCGGGAAGTCGTTCATCTCGGCGACGCGCTCGGGCATCCCGTTGGTGAGGATCTGGTAGTCGAAATCTCCGATCTTGGCGCTCCCTGTAGGAATCAGCGTGCTGAAGCTTTTCAGCGTCCCGACCACGTCCATTGGCGAGAGGCCGCGCGCTTGCAGCCGATCACGGTCGACATACGCCAAGATGCGTCGCAGCTTGCCGCCGTACACCGCCGGCGCGATGACGCCTGAGATGCCCTGCAACCGGTTGCGCAGGTCGAAATACGCGACGTCGTACAGCTTGGTCTCATCGAACTTCGTGCTCGACACAGTGATCAGTGCCAGCGGGAGACTCGCCGTTGGGTCGAACGGCATCACCATCGGTGGGACCGTTCCGGGCGGCAGGTAGAACAGGTCCGACATGGCGTAAGAGCTCACCTGCGCGATGGCGGCGGCCGGATCGATGTTCTCGTGAAAGAAGTCCTTGACGATCGAGACGCCGATCATCGAGCGCGACTCCTGGCGCGCGATGCCGACCGATTGGCCGGTCCAACGCTCCAGTCGGCTGGTGATGTCTTTCTCCATCACCTCGGCGGGCATGCCCGGGTAGAACGTGACGATCTGCACCGCCGGCGTTTGAAACTGCGGCAGCAGGTCCACCGGCATGCGAGCGATGCTGGTGAGGCCGAGCACGACGACGGCGAGCACGGCGACGACGACGGTGTACGGGGCGCGCAGAGCGGCCTGGACGAGACTCATAAGCGTCTGCGGCGGCGCGCGAACAGCTCCATCAGGTACCTCCCCGAAGATAAGACGAGGCTGCCCTGAGCTCTGTTCCGCGTCGAGGATAGAAAATTACGAAACGCTACGTTACGCGCGCGCCGCGGACCTTGCCGATGAGGCGCAACGCCGTGTTGGCGACAGGGCGCATGACGCTGCCGAGGAGGCGTTGCGTGCCCGTGGTGTGGGTGTTGGCCGCGGCACCGAAACGGTTCAGATCGAGTGCGTCACGCAAATCCTGACTCATCATGTCGAGCGGCGTATCGAGCGGGATGCCGGTGGCGTCGGCGATGCGCACCATGCGCTCGAAGTTGGACGCTACCGCAGCGGCGTCGACCAGCTGCGCTGGTCCGAGCTGCTCGACCACCGCGGCCTGGGCGCGTGCCAACGAGGCGTCGTCGTCGCCCACCAACGCGTCCGCAAAGGCGAGCAAGGTTTCCGCGTGCGCGATACCGCTGGCTGCGGCCGTGCGCGGATCAACGACGGCGCGGGCATCGAACGTGTTGCCGGTCATCGTCCCGCTCGCACGGAGCAGAAAGGCGTGCGCCGTCGTTCAGTAGAAGCACTCGCGCAGAGCCGAGACCCGGCCCGCGACCAGCTCGATCTGCGCGCGGTTGATGCTGCGTCCCCGCGTCAGGTCCATCATCTCTTTGGGCGAGAGATAGTGGGCGGCGCTGAGGTCCTGCAGTTGTCGGACGGCGTCGGGCACCAGACTGAGCGCGCGAATGACATTGGCCGCCGGCCCCGGCATGCCAGCATAGATGTCCGCGTCGGCGCCACCCGCACGCCCGCTGGGTACGGTCGCCACCCATGCGCCTTCATCGCGCGCGGCGGCGGGACGATATTGCGACGGCTTTCCGTCAACCGGTTGCGGTAGCGGATGACGCGCCACACCGATGCCTCGGCAGAAGCTATCGATGGTCACCACCGTGACGATTACGTCGATGATTTCCACATACGCCGCGTCGGAGAGGCCGCAAGCAAGGGTGTGCTCGAACCACTTCTTCGTCAGCCGGCCGGGGTCGGTGACGACCCGGTGGATCACGTCGACGACCGGCTCGGACAAGGTGCTCACCCGTGCGTGTTCCCCCGCAACCGTGTACGGCGACAGCGCCCCTTTGCGCTCGCGACACAACGGGCAACCCCACGCGTTGCGGATCTCCGCGGCCATTGCCACGCGTTCTGCGCCGGTCCACCAATTCCCAGCTCGCGCCAGGCGCTCCCAGGCCCGTTGATGGGCCGCGGGCAGATCGTCGCGCACAGCGACGGCGGCGTTGGCGTACGAGAGGAGATTCATGCGTGGCTCCGACATCGGGCAGGGTTGCGGAAGGGCAGAGCTACTGCAACCGGGTGGCGGCGATTGCAGCGACGTGGCCTACCTCGGCGGCAGTCGCCGCGCGAAGCGCGCCGCCTTGATGTTGGAGCTGCCCATCAGTTGGCACGGCGAACCCGCGAATCGGTCGCTGACCCTTTGGGACGTCGAGTGTCTATCCGGCATTGTCGTTGAGAAGCCGGCGCAGTTCGTCCGCAGCCAACCGCCCGACGAGAAGCATCGTGCGCCCATGTGTGACGCGGCTGCAGACATGGTGGTCGCGCGCCGCCCAGCACACGTCGCTTGCCACGGGGGTGTCGGTCACGAAGAGCGACAGGGTCAGATCCTGGTGCCGGTAGAAGAGCAGTTCCACTCGACGGTCTTCGATCTTGCAGAGCCGTGCCCCTAGGAGCGTCGCGCCTGGCAGGTGCGGGACCACAGGGGAGAAGGGTAGATGATCAGCGAAGAACCGCTGTACCTCTGCCGGATCGTTCGAGGCGATCTCGGCGGGCCGGACGTCGGGAACTGAGTGCAGGTGGTCGGCCACCAAGTCGTCGGCCAGCTGTGCACCGCGATCGGGGTGGCGCGCGATTACGAATACAGCCGCGGTGGCGACCGCTGCGGCGGCAACCGCCATGGCGTACCAGGGGCGGCGCGACACCCTCGCGCCGAGGCGCATGGCGTCGATGTGGGCGCGCACGGCACCCGGCGGCTCCTCCTGACTGGGCAGGCGAGCGATGGAGTGTTTGAGGGCACGCAGGGTCTCTAGCCGCGTCCGGCAGCCGCCGCATGCCGCGAGGTGTGCCGCCACAGCTGCGCGCTCGGCTGGCGGGAGCGCATCGTCGAGGTACGACGAGAGCTGGACGAGCGACTGATTACACGCCGTCATCGTCCTCTCGTCTTCCCACCCATGTCGGCTTCAGCCGCAAGTGTGGCGACTACGGCGGTACGGCCGCGAGCGATGCGAGATTGCACAGTACCCAACGGGCAGCCCACGATCTGCGCGATCTCGTTGTAGGCGAAGCCCCAGAGGTCGCAGAGCAGGACAGCTTCACGTTGCTCGTTCGGAAGGCGCTGCAACGCCGCCTCGAGCTGTCGGGCGTCCAGCCGCTCGACGGTTTCGGCAGGTACCGCTGGCTCCCGTGCGAGCTCGTCCGTATCGCGCACCAACCGCAACTCGGGTCGGGCTGCGGCGCCGCGGATATGATCCATTTGGATGTTGCGCGCGATGCGGAAGAGCCAGGCTCGACAGGCCTGCAACTCGCGTAGCTCGGTCCAGTGACGGAAGGCCCGGTCATAGGTGTCTTGCACGAGGTCGTCAGCGTCCGACAGGTTGCGCGTCAGACGCCGCGCAAAGGCGGTGACTTCCGCGAGATGGCTAACTGCCAGCGCTGCGAATTCGTCTCGTGTCACGGTAGGCTCCACCATACAAGACGAAGCGCCCCGCGGGAATGTTCCCAGCATCCAGAGCCGTCGCGCAAAGACTTCGTGAACTCCTGTTGATTCTTCGGGTCGGCGTCATATGGGCGAATTGGTCCCGCTGCATCGGCCGCGTTCCTGTCCAACGCTTCTTCACCGAACCGCAACGCTCATTTAACACCGGCGTAACAGTCAGTTGGTATTCTCCTTCTCAGTTGGGAATCGAACGGCCGACGGGACAACGAGTGGCCAAGCAACACAAGGGGCGAAGAAAGGGGGACGGTGTATGAAGAGGATCTGGGTCGGTGCACTCATGTCACTCGCATTCTGTAGCGGGGTCGCGCACGCCAAGGATCTGGGAGACATCCTGCTCAAGAAGGGTCTGATCACGGAAGACGAGCTCAAACAGGCCCGCGAGGAGGATAAGCAGAAGGGGGCAGCTGAAGAGTCGCGGCGCGAGGCGATCGTGGCGAAGTTGCCCAAGTGGTTGGAGATGATCACTCCTTTTGGGGATCTGCGCGTGCGCCAAGAGGGCTTTTACGAACATCACCTGGTGGCGAGGAACCGCTTCCGGTTTCGCGCGCGCATCGGCTTGACTGCCAACGTGACCGATGAGGCCTCGGCAACCTTCCGGTTGGCGAGTGGTAATTCCAGCGACCCGATCTCCACCAATCAGGACCTCACCAATGTGTTCTCGCCGAAGTCGATCAACCTCGACTGGGCGTATCTGACACTGAAACCCGGGAAGACGTTCAACATCGAGCCCGGGTTGGTGACGATGATCGGCGGCAAATTCCCCGTCATCGCCTTTAAAGTCTCGGAGCTCGTATGGGATGACGACCTCGCGCCCGAAGGATTCACGGAGACGGTCAACCTGCTGCAAGAGAGAGAAGGGTTTCTACGCGGCGTCCGGTTGAACGGGTTCCAGTGGATCGTGAACGAGGTGTCGAACGGGTTCGATCCGTGGATGGGCGGTGCGCAGGGGGTGGTCGACACGGCCTTTACCGACGACGTCAAGCTGACTCTGGCGTTTGCGGACTACCACTACTCCAACATGAACGAAGTCGCGAGCAGGTTCTTGGACCCGTCAAAGTCGACCTTCAATTCCAAGCTGGCCAACAGCAATACCCTGACCTTCTCGGCCCCGAACGCGATGGGCACAACGACGGTCACTGGGTACAAGACTGGATTCAACGAGGTCAACGGCTCGTCGGAGCTGGACTTCGCCGATCCGGCCGGTATCGGCGTGCCTGCCGGCGTCTTCGGCGACCTTGTCTACAACACCCAAGCCGACGGTAAGAATCTCGGCTTCTACACCGGCATCGGCATCGGCAAGGCGGGCAGGGACTGGTACCACGACAGCATGAAGAACCCCGGCGATTGGGGCGCGTCGTACACGTATGCGTGGGTGGAAAAGGACGCTCTGGTGTCGCTGTTTACTTACAGCGACTGGGCGTACGTTCAGTCCAAAGCGACACAAGAGGGAGGCACGAACGCGATGGGGCACATCGTGCGCTTCGATTACGCGTTGCTGCAGAACCTGCAGCTCACCGCCAAGATGCATTTCATCAACGCGCTCGATCGCAAGAGCTCAGTCGTGCAGCTCACTGGTAATCCGACATTGGTGCGCACACAGTTCGATATATTGCTGAAGTTCTAGTGGCCGAGCCCGGCGTTGGCGGCCGACGAGGGAAGATCGAAAGGAGAGAGGGAGATGACGATCCGCGGATTTGCAATAGGCATCGCTGGCGCCACCATGTTGAGCATTGCGTTGGGGACACCCGCGCGGGCGCAGCTGCAGCTCAACGGCGCCGGGGCGACGTTCCCTTACCCGATGTACTCGAAGTGGTTCAACGTCTACATCCAGGTCGATCCGTCGGCGCGCTTCAACTACCAATCGATCGGCAGCGGCGGCGGCATTAAGCAGATCACCGAGCAGACCGTGGACTTCGGCGCCAGCGATGGGCCGATGACCGACGAGCAACTGAAGGCCGCCCCGGGGCCGATCCTGCACTTCCCGACCGTCATGGGCGCGGTCGTGCTCACCTACAACATCGAAGGCGTCGCCACCGGGCTCAAGCTCACGCCCGAAGCCGTTGCCGGGATCTTTTGGGGCAAGATCACCAAATGGAATGACCCGCAGCTCACCGCCGCCAATCCGGGCGTGAACCTCCCGCCGCGCGACATCGTCGTCGTCCACCGCTCCGACGGCAGCGGCACCTCGTACATCTTCACGGACTACCTGAGCAAGGTGAGCAAGGACTGGAACAACAAGGTCGGCAAGGGCACCGCCGTCAATTGGCCGATCGGTCTCGGCGGCAAAGGCAACGAAGGCGTCACCGGGCTGGTGAAGCAGACACCGTTCTCCGTCGGCTACGTCGAGCTGATCTATGCGCTGTCGAACGAGCTGCCGTATGCCGACGTGAAGAACACCGCGGGCAACTTCGTCAAGCCATCGCTGGAATCGGTGACCGCCGCCGCGGCGGCCGTCGTCGCCGACATGCCCGCCGACTTCCGCGTCTCGATCACCAACGCCGCCGGCGCCGATGCGTATCCGATCTCCGGGTTGACGTGGCTGCTGGTCTACGAGAAACAGAAGGATCTGGAAAAGGGACGGAAGCTCATGCAATTCATCGACTGGGCGATCCATGACGGGCAGAAGTACGCACCGGAGCTGCACTATGCGCCGCTGCCGAAGGACGTGGTGGCGAAGGTCGAGCAGGCCGTGCACCGCGTCACCACGAGCGACGGGAAGCCGCTGCTGCCGTGAGGATCGGGTCCGTGCTCGTGCGTCGTGCTCGTAGAGGAGGCGAGCGCGCGGTGCCCCCCCAAGGGGCAAGGCGCATTGTAACAGTTCTGTAACAATTCGTTGCTATGGTCGCAGCAGCGGGAAGTGATCGATTGGTCTCCTCAACCAGCACGACTCACGAACACGGCTCACCACCTATCAGCGTGCCGACGTCGCACGGCGTGGCGCTGCGCGTCGGGCGCCGCCTCAACCTGGGTGACTGGCTCTTCCGCAATGTCACCGCGCTTGTTGCCTGCTCCCTGCTGGGTGTGCTGCTGTCGATCGTTGGCGTCCTCGCCTACGAGTCGGCGGATTCGATCCGGACGTTCGGCTGGGGTTTCCTCATCGGCACGACCTGGGATCCCGTCTTCAAGGAGTTCGGGGCGCTGCCGTTCATCTACGGCACGTTGGTGTCGTCGCTTCTGGCGCTGCTGCAGGCCGTGCCGCTCAGCATCGGCACCGCGTTGTTTCTCAGCGAGATGGCGCCACGCTGGTTGCGATCGCCGGTCTCCTTCCTCGTCGAGCTGCTCGCGACCATCCCGAGTGTCGTGTACGGCCTGTGGGGCATCTTCGTGCTGGTCCCGTGGGTCCGCAACTACGTGGCGCCCGGGCTGGCATCGACGTTGGGGTTCCTGCCGCTCTTCCAGGGACCCAACTATGGGGTCGGCATGCTCAGCGCATCGATGATCCTGGCGATCATGGTGGTGCCGTACATCACCACGGTGGCGCACGAGGTGTTTCAAGCCGTGCCGACCGCGCAGCGGGAAGCGGCATTGGCGCTGGGGGCGACGAAGTGGGAGATGGTGCGACTGGCCGTCCTCCCGTACGGACGCACCGGCATCATCGGTGCGATCATGCTGGGTCTCGGGCGCGCCGTCGGGGAGACCATGGCTGTGACCATGCTCATCGGCAACCGCGCCGATATTTCGGCTTCCCTGTTCGCGCCGGCCAGCACGATGGCCAGCGTGATCGCCAACGAGTTCAGCGAGGCGGCCTCGGAGCTGTACGTGCAAGCCTTGGTCGAGATCGGCCTCGTGCTCTTGCTGGTGACCGTGGTGATCAACGCGCTGGCGCGGCTCCTGGTGTGGAGCGTCGCCGGTCCCGACGCCGGCAGCCGGGGGGCTTGAGCGGTGCGACACCGACAGCGACGATGGAAGGACGCGGCGGCCCAAGCGGTCGCGGTGCTCTGTACCGTGGCGGTACTGGTGCCGCTGATCTTGATCACCGGACACCTGCTTGCAAAAGGGATCACGTCGGTGAACCTGAGCTTCTTCACCCAGCTGCCGAAACCGGTCGGCGAGGCGGGCGGCGGCATGGGCAACGCGATCGTCGGCACCATGATCCTGATCGCGCTGGCCTGCCTCGTCGGCCTGCCGATCGGCGTGCTGACCGGTGTGTATCTCGCGGAGTATGGACACGGCCGGTTCGGCTGGACGGTGCGCTTCTGCGCCGATGTCCTCAACGGTGTCCCGTCGATCGTCATCGGCATCTACGCCTACACGCTTATCGTGCTGCCGGCGAAGAGCTTCTCCGCCTATGCCGGCGCCGGCGCCTTGGCGATCATCATGCTGCCGATCGTCGCGCGCACCACCGAGGAGATGGTGCGGCTCGTGCCACACGCGCTGCGGGAAGCGTCGTTGGCCCTCGGGGTTCCCGCGTGGCGCACCACGCTGCGGGTCGTCATCCGCACGGCGCGTGGCGGCATCATCACCGGCATCATGCTGGCGATCTCCCGAGTCGCGGGAGAGACGGCGCCATTGCTGTTTACGGCCTTCGGCAACCAGTTCTGGCATCACGGGTTGGGCGGGCCCATCGCCTCGCTGCCGCTGCAGATCTACACCTACGCGATCTCGCCGTTCGACGACTGGCACCGCCAGGCCTGGGCCGGCGCGCTGGTATTGCTGACGCTCATCTTCTGCACCAGTCTATCCGTGCGGCTGCTCACGCGCGGACGGTTCCGCACGCCGCACTGATCGCAGGCATGGCAAACAAGTTCGAAGTGAAAGGGCTGAGCGCCTGGTTCGGTGCCACGCAGGCCTTGAAAGACATCAGCATGGCCATCGCGGCCGGCGCCGTGACGGCCATCATCGGACCGTCCGGGTGCGGCAAGTCGACGTTCATTCGCTGCCTCAACCGCATGCATGAAGTCGTGCCAGGTGCGCGCCTCGAAGGGGAGGTGCTGCTCGACGGCGAGGACATCTATGCATCCGGTGTCGACGCCGTCCAGGTCCGCGCCAAAGTCGGCATGGTGTTTCAACGTGCCAACCCATTTCCCACCATGTCCATCTTCGACAACGTGGCCGCCGGGCTGCGTCTCAACGGCATCCGCCGCGCGCGGCACAACCTGGCGGCCGTCGTCGAACGCAGCCTGCAGCAGGCGGCGCTGTGGGATGAGGTCAAGGATGCTCTGGGCGCCTCCGGTGTCAGCCTCTCCGGCGGCCAGCAGCAACGCCTGTGCATCGCCCGCGCCCTGGCGGTGGAACCGGAGGTGATCCTGATGGACGAGCCGTGCTCGGCGCTGGATCCGATCGCCACCGCGAAGATCGAAGCACTGATCCACGAGCTGAAGCAGAGGTACACCATCGTGATCGTCACTCACAGCATGCAGCAGGCGGCGCGGGTATCGGACTTCACCGCTTTCATGTATCTCGGCCGGCTTGTAGAATTCGGTCCAACCGAATCGGTCTTCACGACGCCGGAGAAGAAGGAGACCGAGGACTACATCACCGGTCGCTTCGGCTAAGGAGAGCGAATATGGAAGCGCGCCAGCATACCGATCGACACTACGACGCGGAACTCAACGAGCTGCACCTGAAGATCCTCGAGATGGGCGGGCTCGTCGAGAAGCAGATCGCCCATGCGGTCGCCGCCCTGGTCAGTCGCGACGATGACCAGGCGCGCACCACCATCGAAGCGGATCACACCGTGAATCGCCTCGACGTCGAGGTCGACGAGATGTGCATCCGCCTCCTGGCGTTGCACCAGCCGGCCGCGAAGGACCTGCGCCTGATCACCACCGGCCTCAAGATCACCACCGATCTGGAACGCATCGGTGATATGGCGGTGAACATGTGCGAGCGCGCCATCGAGCTGAATCAAGAGGCCCAGCTCAAGCCGTTCATCGACATTCCTCGCATGGCGGAGGTCGCCCAAACAATGGTCCGCCAGAGTCTCGACGCCTTCGTCCGTGAAGACGTCGAGCTGGCGCTGAAGGTGTGCCGCGATGACGATGTCATCGACCAGCTCACCGTGCAGCTCTTCCGCGAGCTCAGCTCCTTCATGGTCGAGGCGCCGCAGACCATCAGCCGTGCCATCCGCTTGCTGTTCGTCGCCAAGTATCTCGAGCGCATCGCCGACCATGCAACGAACATCGCCGAGATGGTGGTCTTCATGGTGAAGGGCAAGAGCATCCGCCATCTCGATCACGTGCCGCCGTCGGTATGACCGCGATGCGATCCGTAGCCAAGATCGAGGAGCCGCCCGGAGGGACGCGCGCGGTCGACGGCGAGAAGAAGCTGATCCTCGTTGTCGAGGACGAGCAGGACATCAGCGACCTGGTCCGCTACAACCTCGAGCAGGAAGGCTTGGCCGTGTCGGTCGTCGCCGACGGCGACCAGGTGCTCGCCGCGATCCGCGAGCAACGGCCGGCGCTCGTGATCCTCGATCTGATGTTGCCGGGATTGTCCGGGCTCGAGGTGTGCCGCCTGTTGCGCAGCGATGAGGCCACCGTCCGATTGCCGATCGTCATGCTGACCGCCCGCGCCGCGGAGGTCGACCGGATATTGGGGCTGGAACTGGGCGCCGACGACTACGTCACCAAGCCGTTCAGTCCGCGCGAGCTGGTGGCGCGCGTGCGTGCCGTGCTGCGCCGGGCCCACGGCCCGGAAACCGAGCGGCCGCACGACGTCTACACCAAGGGCCGCTTGCAGGTCGACTTCGACACCTACGAGGTGATGCTGGACGGCAAGAAGATCGATCTGTCCTTACGGGAGTTCGAGCTGCTGCGCTTCTTCGTGCGCTCGCCGAATCGCGTCTTCGATCGCCTGCAGATCCTCGATCTGGTCTGGGGGCAGGACACCTACGTGGAGCCGCGGACGGTTGACGTCCACGTGCGCCGGTTGCGGGCGCGCATCGAGCGCGACGACGCCAATCCTGAGCTGATCGTCACCGTGCGTGGAGTCGGGTACAAGTTCGACGACCGTGTCCTCGAATCGTAGCCTACTGGCCCGGTTGCTCGCGCCGTACCTGTTCGCGCTGGTTGCGGTGGCCGCCATTCTCTACGCCTATACCGATCGTGTCGTCGAGAACCTCTATCTGGAAACGCTGTCCGATGCGGTGCTCCGGCAAGCGCAGCTCGCCGGCCTGCTCCTGCCGTGGGATCTGCGCGGCAGCGCCATGGATCAGCGCTGCGCGGCCGTGGCCGCCGACGTCGGGGCGCGCGTCACGGTGATCGCCGCCGACGGCACCGTGCTCGGCGACTCGGAGGCACCGTCGGCGAGTCTGGAGAACCACCACGACCACCCGGAGGTCCGCGCTGCCCTGCGCGACGGCGACGGGCAAGGGGTGCGCGTGAGCGCCGGCGTGGACCGGCCGCTGTTCTACCGCACTTGGCGGCAGCTGCGCGCTGGTGCCGGCGGCGAGCCGCGGGTCGTCCGTCTCGCGGTAGCGATCACAACCGTCGATACCGCGCGCCATCGCATCGGTGCCGCTGTGTGGGGTGGCGTCGGGGTGGCGGCGCTGGCCGCCCTGTGGCCGGCGTTGGTAATCTCCCGGCGCCTGTCGCGCCGTGTTGCCCGCGTCACCGAGTTCTCCGACGCGGTGGCGGCGGGCCAGGTTCCGCCGCCCCTCGTTCCGGAAGGCGACGACATCGTCGGCCAGCTCGAAACCAACCTGCTCGCTGTCGCCGGTGGCCTGCGCGCGCAACTGCAAACGGCGCGCGAAGAGAAGGGCAAGCTCGAAGCCGTGCTCAGCGGCATGGTGGAGGGTGTGCTGGTGATCGACCGCGCCGGTACGATCCGGCTCGCCAACCAGCGGGCCGAGCGGCTCTTCGCCTTGGCACCGGCGGCGACGCTGGTCGGGCAGCCGCTGATGCACCTCTCGCGCGACCCCGATCTGCTGGAGCTGGTGCGCGCCGCGATGAGCGGCAAGGATGCACAGCATCTGGTGCGCGAGATCACGTTGAACGGCGGCCGGCGCGAGAGCCTGCAGGTGACCGCGACGCCGATCCTCGAGGCCGACGGCGAGCCGCAGCTGTTCATCCTCGTGTTTCACGACGTGACCGAGCTGAAAATGCTGGAGGCGACGCGACGCGATTTCGTGGCGAACGTGTCGCACGAGCTGCGCACGCCGCTCACCGCCATTCGCGGCTATGCCGAAACGTTGCAGGCGGGCGCGATCAACGATCCCGAGCTGGGGCGCAAGTTCGTTGCCGTCATCGAGCGGCACTCCGAGCGGCTCACGCGGCTCACTGACGACCTGTTGACCCTGTCCGACCTGGAGCTGGGGCGCACCGCGCTGCAGCGCACGCCGATGGGTCTGGCGACGGCGGTCGACGCCGCAGTCGAGGTGGTCCGAGAGAAAGCGGCGCACGGCCACGTCGAGATCCACCGCGCGATCCAGCCGGACTTGCCGCCACTGTACGCCGACCCGGACCGCGTCGAGCAGGTGCTGGTGAATCTCATCGATAACGCCGTCAAGTACACGCCGGAGGACGGACGGGTCACCATCACGGCGCGCGTGGCCGAGAAGCCCGAGCCGGCCGCCGGCGTCTGGGTGGAGATGTGCGTGGCCGACACCGGCGTCGGCATTCCGAGCCACGAGCTGCCGCGTCTCACGGAGCGGTTCTACCGCGTCGACAAGGCCCGCTCGCGCGAGCTGGGCGGCACCGGCCTCGGCTTGGCGATCGTGAAACACATCGTCC
>CAZCGA010000168.1:0-12436 GCA_964498075.1 uncultured Binatia bacterium (SeqCode)
CGCGCGCGCGACCGGTCGAAGCGGGTGCGCAGGCGGCCGAGCCCTTCGAGGGCATAGGCGTGCACCGGCTCGGTGGCGCCCTTCACGTTGAACTGCCCGAGGTCCTCGAGCGCGAAGAAGCCCTCGACGCGCTGCGCGGTCGTTGCGGTGAGGTAGATTTTGCCCGCCTCGGCGAGCGCTTCCATGCGCTGCGCGAGCCCCACCGCGTGGCCTTGCGCCGTGTAATCCATGCGCAGATCGTCGCCGATCTTGCCGACCACGACCTCGCCCGAGTTGATGCCGATGCGCGTCGCCACGTCGAGACCGCGCTCGCGGCGCAGCTCCTGGGCGAAGCGGCGCAGCTCGTCGCGCAGATGCAGCGCCGCGTAACAGGCCCGCTGCGCGTGATCCTCGTGCGCGATCGGTGCACCGAAGAGCGCCATGATGCCGTCGCCGGTGTACTGGTTCACCGTGCCCTCGAAGCGGTGCACGCCGTCGGTGAGGATCTGGAAGAAGCGATCGAGGATCGTGTGCCACTGTTCCGGATCGAGCTGCTCGGCCAGCTCCATCGAGCCCTTGACGTCGGCGAACAATACTGTGACTTGCTTGCGCTCGCCCTCCAGCGCGGATTTCGATTGCAGGATCTTGTCGGCGAGATGTTTCGGGGTGTAGGAGCGGGGCTCGGGTGATCGCTGGGAGGGCGAGGCTCCCGCCGAGCCATCTTCGACGTCACCTGAGGCTCGGCGGGAAGCTCGCCCTCCCGTTGGAGCCCAGGCAAGGACCTTGCCCTCGCGCGCCGCCACTCCCTGCACATCGACTAGCTCCTCGATCAGCTCGTCCAGCTCGTCGCCGACGAGCCCCAGCTCGCGGCCGAGGGCGCGCACGGAGAGGCGGCCTTGCTGCTCGAGGACCTGGCGGGCGCGCTGTAGCTTATCCACGAAGCTCATCGCGTCATCTCCTCGATCTCCGCCGTGATGCGGTCGGCGTTCGGCCCGGCGCCCATCTCGCGGTAGAGGTCGCAGGCATGCTCGAGCTCGCGGCGCGCGTCGTCCGGCCGGCCGTCGCGTCGCAAGAGGGCGGCGCGCTCACCGTGGATCTCCGGCACCAGGCCCAGGGCGCCGACCTTGCCGGCGATCCGCTCCGCTTCCGCCAGGGCTGCCTCGATGTCTTGAGGGACAGCGCCCTCCATGCGCAGCAGGCGCGCATGCACCACGTGGGCGTATACCAGCGGCACGACGAGCTCTTGGTGTCGAGCATGGTCCAGGCCGGCCTGCACCTCGCGGCGCGCCAGCGCCAGATCGCCGCGCGCCAGCGCCACATGCGCCAGCCAGCTGTGGGTGTCGGTGGCCAACTGGCGAAACGTCGTGTTCTCCGTCGACAGGCGAAGCGACTGCTCCAGGGCTTGACGCGCCTCATCCCACTTCCAATTCAAAGCGAGGGCCTGTCCCAGGTAAAGAAGGAGCCACACGCGGACGCCAGCGGTCCCGCCAAGCTCGTCGAAGGTTTCGACAGAGCGCTGCGCCACGGCGAGGGCTGCCCGGTAGTCTCCTCTGACCCGGCCCTCGATCACCGCGAAAGCGCCGCAGGCGGCTTGCGTAAGACGATGCCGCCGGCTGGGGTCGGCCAGGGCCTGCTCGATGAGCGCCGCGCCCTCGGCGACGCGGCCGCCCATAACCATTGCCGCACCGCAAAGGGCGCGGAAGAAGATCAAGGGGCTGTACATGACCACCTTCGCCCCCGCCTCGATATCGTCGCCACAGAGTGCGATACCCGCCTCGCCGTGACGTAGCCCGAGCGTCATGCTTTCGGTGTGATAGTTGAGGGTGGCGCAAGCCCACCTGGCCCCGATCTCTACCTCGATATCACCGGACTGCTGGGCATCGGCGAGCGCTTGGCGAGCCAGATCATGGCTGCCGGGCTGACCCGAATAAAGGAGGAAGCAGGCGTAGGCAAATTTGCTGCGCGCGAGCGAAGACAGGTCACCGGCCCGTTGCGCGAAGTCCCGTGCCTGCTCGAACAACGCCCGACCGCGCTCGGGCGTCGCGCCGCGGCGGCTCTCGATCCAACAGAGCTGGGCGCGGGCAGCGGCGGCGAAAGAGAGGCGCTCGCGTGTTTCGGGTAACTGACCGAGCAGGTGACAGACCCGTTCCCAGTGGCGCACGGCGCTGGACACGTCGGCCATGCCCGCATCGAGGGCGGCTTCTCGGTGCCAGTGCGCCGCGGGCTCGATCTCGCCGGCTTCGTCCCAGTGATACGCCAGCAGGGCCGGCGCCGCACCCGGCTCTTCGAGGGCGCGCGCTAGTGCGGCGTGCACGGCGCGACGCCGCTCCTGCAGCTGCGAGCCGTAGGCGACCTCGTGGGTGAGCGGGTGCTTGAAGGCATACTCGGCCACCGGATAGAGGGCGCGCTCAAAGAGAAAGTCGAGATCGCAGAGCAGGCGCAGCGCGCCGTCGAGCTCGGCGGCGGGGAGCGGTGCCCGGCCGTGTGCTTCGATGATCTGTGCCAGCAGCGGCCGCGCGAAGTTCTTACCAATGATGCCGGCGGTCTGCAGCACGCGCTTCTCGCGCTCCGCCAGCCGATCGATGCGCGCCGCCAGCACCGCCTGCACGGTGGGCGGAATCTCGACGCGCTCGACGGACCCGACCAGGCGATACGCCCCGGGCGCGCCGACCAGCCGCTCCGCTTCGATCAGCGACGCGACGACCTCCTCGGTGTAGAAGGGATTGCCGGCGGTGCGCGCTTCGATGACCGCCGGCAACTCGGCCACGCTCGGATCGGGTCCGAGCAGTTGCCCGAGTAGGGTCCGGAGCGCCTCGCTGCCGAGCGGCGTCAGCGGCAACTGCTGATAGTCGGAGCGCTGCATCCAGTCGGCCCGGTACTCGGGACGGAAGTTGCCCAGCAGCAGCGTGCGCGTCCCCCGCGCCGC
Source organism: uncultured Binatia bacterium (SeqCode) (assembly GCA_964498075.1). Taxonomy (GTDB): domain Bacteria; phylum Desulfobacterota; class Binatia; order HRBIN30; family HRBIN30; genus CAZCGA01. The sequence goes on from CAZCGA010000168.1 coordinate 2,906, forward strand.
CTCGACGAGCTCGGCCAGGAACGCGTCGCTCGCCGGGTCGATCCAATGCAAATCGTCGAAGAAGAGCACCACCGGCTCGCGCTCGCTACGGGCACGCACCAGACGGCGCGTGAAATCGTGCAGCTGCTGCTGGCGCACCGACGCGTCGAGCTCGTCGACCGGGCGCTCCGGATCGGGCACGCGCAGGAAGTCCCAGATCAGGGGCAGCGCGTTGTCGAAGGCGCGATCGAGCAGGAGCAAGCGCCCGGCGATCTTCTCGCGCGCCACGCGCGCACTGTCGCCGTCGGCGAGACCGAAGTAGCCGCGCAGCAACTCGAGGATCGGCAGATGCGCCACGGTCTTGCCGTGGGCCGGGCAGTGCGCTTCGTACACGGCAATGCCACGGGCGCGGCAGCGCTCGGTGAACTCGAAGCACAGCCGGCTCTTGCCGACGCCGGCTTCGGCCACGACGCCGACGATCCGCCCCTGTCCGGTCTGCGCATGCTGCATCGCGGCTTCGAGCAACCCCATCTCGGTGTCGCGACCGACGAAGGTCGACAGCCCGCGCGCCCGCGAGCGGTCGAGACGGGTGCGGAATGGGCCAACGCCTTCGAGATCGAATAGCCCCACCGGCTCGCTTACACCTTTGACCTTGGTACGACCGAGGTCCTGCAGTTGGAAATATCCGGTAACCAGCCGCGCCGTGTGCTCAGACAGGCAGGCGTGCCCCGACTCGGCGAGCCCTTCCATGCGCTGCGCCAGGCCGACAGTGTGTCCCTGAGCCGTGTAGTCCATGCGCAGATCGTCGCCGATCTTGCCGACGACGACGTCGCCGGAGTTGAGACCGATGCGCACCCCGAACGGCACCCCGTGCCGGACCCGGACCTCGTTGGCGTACTCGCGCACGGCATCGCGCAGATGCAGCGCCGCGTAGCAGGCGCGTTGGGCGTGGTCCTCGTGCGCAATCGGCGCGCCGAACAGCGCCATGATGCCGTCGCCGGTGTACTGGTTCACCGTGCCTTCGAAGCGGTGCACGCCATCAGTGAGGATGGCGAAGAAGCGATCGAGAATCGTGTGCCACTGTTCCGGGTCGAGCTGCTCGGCCAGCTCCATCGAGCCCTTCACGTCGGCGAACAGCACGGTGACTTGCTTGCGCTCGCCTTCGAGGGCGGACTTGGATTGGAGGATTTTGTCGGCGAGGTGTTTGGGGGTGTAGGCGCTGGGGGAACGCGATGCACTTGTAGCGGCGGGTCTCAGACCCGCGTGCTTTGCCGCGCCGGGTTCAACCGTCCCTGAGGCGGGTTTGAAACCCGCCGCTACATTGGAAGAGGAAGGACCGGCCACCGAAGCGCCGCACTTGTTGCAGAACTTGGCATTGGGCGGCAGTTGCGCTCCACACTGCGCACACGCAGGCACCAGCGGGCTGCCGCATTCGAGGCAGAAGCTGGACTCGGCAGGGTTGGCGTGACCGCACGCCGGGCAGTTCATGCAACCAGCTCCCGCTCCAGCGCCTCAGCCCGCAGGGGCGCGCCGATCTCCCGCCACAGGCGCGCTGCCTCACGCAGCTCGCGCTCCCGGACGGCATGGTCATCGCGCAACGCCGCGAGCCGGGCGCGCACCTCGTGCACTTCGGGCTCGAGGCTGCGACCGCCGGTTTCCTCGACCAGTGCCGCGGCGCGGGCGATGGCCTGCTCGATGGCGTCGCCGGCCATCGTTCCAGACTCGGCGCACAGGGCGCGCGCCAATACGAGCTGGGCCTGGCACTCCCAGAAGCGCGCTTGCTGTTGCACGCCACGCTGCACGGCGGCCTGCGCCGTCTGCCGAGCCCGGGACGGGTCGCCGGCCTGGAGGTACGCGTCGGCGAGATCCGCGAGCATGCGTACCTCGAGTTGTAGGTTCGTACGGCGTTCGCGGGCGATGGCGATCGCCTGCTCGAGCTCGCGCGTCGCCTCAGCGACTTCGTTGCGATCGAGCTGGGCTTTGCCGAGCACCCAGTGGGCCAGCGACAGCGACAGGGAGCTGCCGTTCTTCTCGGCGATGCGGATCGATTCGCGAGCGTTGGCGAGCAGGGGCTCGACATCGCCGCGCATAGCGTCCATCACCGCCTGGACTGTGCGGATCCAGCCGATCACTTCCGTAACCTCGACACGGCGCCCAAGATCGAGAGCGCGCTCCATCTCTTGCCGTCCCTCATCGAGGCGACCCATCAGGGCGAGCACCCAGCCCCGACGCGCGATCGCCCAGACATAGTCGCTCCCGCCCCAGATCTCGCGCCCGTAGGTCACGTCGCGCTCAGTGGCTGCGGCCAGCTCGTCACACGCCGCGACCGCCTGCGCGAGGCGGCCGGTATTGAAAAAGCCGGCGATGCGCCCCCCCTTGCACTCGGCCACATAGAGCGGGTCGCCGGAGACGCGCTCGACGATACCCAGCATCTCCTCGATCTGCTCGATCGAGCCCAGAAGCTCTCCGCTCAGTTCGAGGACGACGCCGTAGGTGCCCAGGAGATTGCACAGCAGCATCTCATCAGCGCCGCGGGCGGCAAGCTCCCGGCCTTTGTCGACGATCGCCCGCGCTTCTTCCGCCGGCATGCCGAGACGAAAGCCGAACAGCAGCAGTCGCCAGCAGGCATGGCCGGCGAGACTCGCAGCCTCCGCGTCGCTGACACGGGCACCGGCGAGGTCCAGCACCTTGCGCCAGTGGGTGCGCGCCGCCGCGAAGTCGTTCGCTTCCACCCACTCGGCGGCGCGCCGGTGCCAGCGCGCCGCCTCCATCATCTCGCCCGCCTCCTCCCAGTGGTGCGCGAGCAGGGCAGAGCGCTCGTCGAGCTTGTCGGGGTGGGCGGCTTGAATCGCCCGCGCCACGGCAGCATGGGTGCGGCGCCGCCGTTCCTGCAGCTGCGAACCGAGCGCGACCTCCTGGGTGAGCGGGTGCTTGAAGGCGTACTCGGCCACCGGATAGAGCGACTTCTCGTAGAGGAACTCGGCCTGCTTGAGGTGGCGCAGCGCCTCGTCGAGCTGCGGTCGTGGGAGGTCGCCCACAGCCTCGAGAATGCTTCCAGGGAACTCCTTGCCGATGACCGCCGCGGTCTGCAGCACTTGCTTCTCGCGCTCCGCCAGGCGGTCGATGCGCGCCGCCAGGAGCGCTTGCACCGTTGCCGGAACGTTGAGCTGCTCGACCGCCGTCGCCAGTCGGTAGTTGCCACGCTCGCCTTGCACCTGCCCCTTCTCGATCAACGACTGGATCACCTCCTCGGCAAAGAACGGATTGCCACCGGTACGGGCGTGGATGGCCTTTGCCAGGCCCGCGATGCTGGGGTCGTGCCCGAGCCAGTCGTCGAGCAGCTCGCCGATCGCCTCGGGACCGAGCGGTGCCAGCGGCAGCTGGTGGTAGTAGGAGATCCGCATCCAGTCGGCGCGGTACTCGGGGCGGAAGTTCACCAGCAGCAGCATCGGGGTGCCGGCGACGGCATCGACCCACTGCGCCAGAAACGCCTCGCTACCGCCGTCGATCCAGTGCAGATCTTCGAGCAGGACCACTCCCGGCCCGTCGCGATCGCTGCGCTCGAAGAGGCGCTTCAGCACGCCGAAGAGCTGGCGTTGGCGCGCCTCGGGATCCATGCGCGGGGCAGGGCGCTGCGCATCGGGCACGCCGAAGAAGTCGAAGAGCAGCGGCAGCGCCTCGCGGAAACCCTCGTCGATGAGCAGCAGGCGCCCGGCGATCTTCTCCCGCGCCAGCTGGTCGCTGTCGTTCTCGGTGATGCCGTAGAAGTCGCGACACACCTGCAGGATCGGCAGGAAGGGGATATTCTTGCCGTGGGCGACGCCGCGTCCCTCGACTGGGGTGAGCCCGCGGGCGCGGCAGCGTTCGAGGAATTCGAAACACAGGCGGCTCTTGCCGGTACCGGCCTCGGCGACGACACCGACCACCTGGCCGTTGCCGGCGCGTGCTTGCGCCAGCGCCGACTCCACCGTCTGCATGTCGGGGTCGCGTCCGACGAAGCGCGTCAGCCCGCGGGCCCGCGACACCTCGAAGCGCGTGCCGAGCTTCCCAACCCCGCGCAGCTGGTAGACACGGACCGGCTCGCTGACGCCCTTGACCGGAAACTCACCGAGGTCTTCCAGATCGAAGTAGCCTTCCGCTAGCGCCGCGGTGCTGGCACTCAGATAGGCGGTATCCGGCGATGCCAGCGCCTCCATGCGCTGCGCCAGCCCGACGGTGTGCCCCTGGGCCGTGTAGTCCATGCGCAGATCGTCACCGATCTTGCCGACCACCACTTCGCCGGAGTGCAGGCCGACGCGGCAGGAGAGCGTCAACCCGTGCTCGCGCTTCACTTCGCGGGCATGGGGCCGCAGCGCTTCCAAGAGATGCAGTGCCGCGAAGCACGCCCGCTGCGCGTGATCCTCGTGCGCAATCGGTGCGCCGAACAGCGCCATGATGCCGTCGCCGGTATACTGGTTCACCGTCCCTTCAAACCGATGCACGCCCTCCGCGAGGATCTGGAAGAAATGGTCGAGGATCTTGTGCCATTCCTCTGGATCGAGCTGGCCGGCGAGGTCCATTGAACCTTTCACGTCGGCGAACAGGACGGTGACTTGCTTGCGCTCGCCTTCAAGGGCGGACCGTGAGGTAAGGATCTTGTCGGCGAGGTGCTTGGGCGTGTAGGAAAGGGGGGCGGGTGTAGGGGGTCGGGTGTCGGGTATTTCATTCGACCCCCCAGACGCAACACCCGACACCCCGAGAGCAGCGCCGCACTTGCGGCAGAAGCTGGCGTTCGGGCTGGCGGCGGCACCGCACGACGGGCAGCCGTATTCCAGCTTGGTTCCGCAACCCTCGCAGAATGCCGAGTCAGATGGGTTGTGATGGGCGCACGCTGGGCAGTTCACAGATCACCTCCTGCTGCCGCCGAGCAGCCACCGCCAAGCCGGCACGATCTCGACGCCGTCGTCGGTCGCGACCTCGTCCATCCATGTAACGATGAGGCCACGCGTGACCCGCAGCTCGCTCATCGCCTCACGCAGGGCACCCAGCTCACGCTTGCGAGCGCGCGGGTCCTGCAGCGACCAGCAGACCTGGAGAAGCTGGGTCGGCGACTTGGTATCCGTCCGCCAGACGAAGTCGACCTCGGCGCCACTACGCGTCACGTAATACTCCGGCTGTAGGCCCTGCCGCCGCAAGTGAATGTACGCGAGGTTCTCGAGGTGTGCGCCGCGATCTTCTGTCAGACAGAGCGACATCGCCTGCAACAGGCCGGTATCAACCGCGTAGGTCTTGCGCGGATTGACCTGACGCACGCGCTGTGAGCGCGAGTGGATCGGCACCCAGTACACCAGGAACGCGTCACCGAGATGGTCGAGAAAGGCATAGAGGTCGTTCTTGGTGCAGGTGACCCCTTGGCTCTTCAGCGTGTTGTAGAACTTGTACACGCTGAATCGAGTTGCCGGCGCGCTCATCAGATGACGGATGAGAGCGCGCAGGGCGACCGTGTTGCTAACCCGGTGTCGTTCGATGACGTCGCGCAGGATGACGACGTCGACGTAGCTCCGCAGGATTTGCCGCGCCGTATCCCGATCGACTGCTTGTGCCTCCGGAAAGCCGCCACGCTCCAAGTACTGCCCGGCCCAATGCTGTAAGGTCGCCCGGCGCTTCGAGCTGAAGCGAGTCGCCTCGGGGTCTTCGCCGTGGGCACGCAGGAATTCGCTGAAGCTATAGGGGAAGATCTCTGTGGTCAGCGATCGACCCCGCAAGCTGCTAGCAATCTCGGTGCTGAGCAGCTTCGAGGAGGATCCCGTCACCCAGACTTGCAATGGTTCGGAATCGAGTACCCGTCGTACGAACTGTTCCCATCCTTCGATGCGCTGCACCTCGTCGAGGAACAGATAGCTGCGCTGGTCCTTGAGCGCGGGGAACTTCCGATAGTATGCGTCGAGAATCTCTTGGAAGTCGGCAACGGAGAACGGCATCAGCCGCTCATCCTCGAAGTTCATGTACAGCAAGCGTCGCTTGGCAACGCCCGCGTCGAGCAGCTCCCGCATACGCTGAAAGCAGAACCAGGTCTTGCCGGCGCGCCGCATGCCGACCACGGTCGTGGCCTTCCCTGGGACGTCTAGCGCATGGGCATCACGCCGAAGGGGTGCCGGCAACTGCCGCTCCTGGAAATCCTCGATCAGTCGTTCCAGGATTTCCCGCATGCAAGGGCACTATCTCCATTTGGGAGACGAATCAATCCGTATTCGTCTCTAATATAGAGACGTTCTGTGCGCTGGAGGCGTGTGGGTCACTGGCTTCATGCGTCCCTCCGCTGACCGCTGACCGCTGACAGCTGACGGCTGATTCTTTCCATCGAGCCCTTCACAGCGGCGAACAGGAGCGTCACCTGCTTGCGCTCGCCCTCGAGGGCGGACTTCGGCTGCAGGATCTTGTCAGCGAGGTGCTTGGGGGTGTAGGAGCGTGGAGATCGTTGGGAGGGCGAGGCCTGTCCTGAGCCTTGAACCCTGGACCCTGAAGCCTGCAGTGAAGTGCCGCACTTGCCGCAGAATTCGAAGTCGGGGGGACTCTCAAAGCCGCAAGCGGTGCAGGCGCGGGCCAGCGGCGCGGCGCACTTGCCGCAGAAGCTCATCCCCGTTGGGTTGTCGAAGTAGCAGGCCGGACAATTCATCGAACAGCGTCGCGCTCGGGCGCGACGGGCACCCTACCCGCACCGGGGACAGGAAGAAAGAACCGACCCTGGTCAATTGCTCAGCGCGCGCAGCGGGCCACGCCGAAACCAGTCAACGACGCGATCCACAGCGAATCTCCGTGCGGCACCGCCGTGGTGATTCCGGCTCCAACCACACCGGTTGGATCAAGGTACCTCTTCGTCACCTGTCCGCTCTCGTCGATTGCGAGGACGACGCCGAGGCCCGTCTGATGCGTCGGACCATCTCCCAGGAGGCGTGGTCCGGCCCAGAGAAAGAGTTTCGCGAGCTGGTTCTTGAGGGCGGGCCGGCGGTTGATCGCATCCAGCAGCTGACTGCGGAGCAGAGGAATCGAAACGTAGAAAACTCCCGATCCATCCGTCGCCAAGCCGTCAGGCGCTCCCGGCAGATTCTCAATCAGCCGGTCCGTCGTTCCAGCCTTAGGGCCGCGAAGCCAGTAGCGCGTGATGCGACAGGCCGAGAACTCGTTCACGGCGACGAAGTCCTCGTTTGCTGACAACTTGATTCCGTCCGGGATCAGGAGCCCGTCGACGAGGACTTCGACTTTTCCCGTATCCGGATGCCAGGCGCGAAGTTGCCCCGTGGGCCGCGCCGCGAGCATGAGGAGCGCGAAGTCCGTGTTGACGTGACCGGTGCGGCGCCAGCTCGGCAATGAGGGGAAGTAGACCGTGCCATCGGCGCCGACTGCCGAGTCACCACCTTCCAACCATGGCAACGGCTCGATTGTTCCGTCGGGACTGATGCGACTCGCGGGAACGTAGTAGCCATCCGACACGAGGAGGTGCCGGGTTCGGTCGAGGGTCAGGCCGTTCGGGCGGCCGCCGGGTCGAGCGACCGTCTCGATCTGCGCGGCGTTTCCATCGGGGGTGATGCGCACGATGCGCCCGTCCTCAGTGCCGGCGTAGACGCGCCCCTGCGCATCCACCTCGAGCTCCTCGGCGCCCGGAATATCGCCGGCGCCGAACAGCACACAGGTCCGTGACCACGAATCGGAGATCGGATCATTCGCGATGGGTGCGAGCGCTCCCGCATCGAACCGTTCCGAGGAGATCGGGGCGCTTGCGAGCGCTAGTGCGGCGACGAGGGCCGTCAGCCCTCCGACCGCGACACCCAGTATCACGAGGATTGCACGCCGAATCATGCAAATGGGTTCCGCTTGCGTTTCTGACGTGCACCGTTATCAGCTCCCGGTTCTGCTGGCCAGCGGTTCGCGCCCGACCGAAGAGCGCAAGCCGGGCACGTCATCTCGCCCTCACTCGAGCCCGGCCCGGCGCAGGGCGGCGGACATGCGCCGGTCGACGTCAGGCGCCATGCCGCCCAGGGCCCGATGCGCCAGCGCGAAGGACAGGTCGGGCTGTACACCCCGTGCCTGGCGCATCAGATCGCTCGCCTCATCGATGTGGCCGAGCTCCGCAGCGCTCATCGCCGCATAGATGTACCCCAGGGTGTATGTCGGTCTCAGCGCCATGAGACGACGCCCTGCTGCCACTCCGTCGGCGTAACGCCCGGCGCAGAAGTACGAGACACCGAGCGCGTCGTAGAAGAAGAATTCGAACGGATCGTGCGGGCTCAGCCGCATGGCGCGTTGAACGAGAGCGATACTCTCCTCGGGCGGGTGGCCGGCCATGGTCAGGAAGAAGGCGGAGTAGGTCAGCGCCATTGGGTCGCTCGGGTTCAGCTCGGTCGCTCTTCGCACCTCGTCCAGCGCCTCGTCCATCTCGCCCACCATGGCCAACGCGAACGCCAGGTCAGTATGCGAGCTCGCGTCCCTCGGGTCCACGGCAACGGCACGGCGCGCCTCGGCGAGGGCCGCATCGAGCGTCGGTTGTGGCGTGTCGGTCCATCCGAACACGACGTCCCAGAGGCATGCCTCTGCAAGCTTCGCCCGTGCCGGTGCAAACTGGGGATCCAATGAGATGGCGCGCTCGAGCAGGCTGCGGGCCTCGGCGCTGTCCTCGCGGGTGAAGCGGTAGATCAGTGTCAGGGCGCGTTGATACAGCGCCCATGCCTCGAGGTTCTCCGGCGCGCGGCGTTCGGCGCGCACCTGCTCGGCGCGCTGCAGATCACCGACGAGCGAGGCGGCGATTGCGGAGCTGATCTCGTCCTGGACCGCGAAGACGTCGGTGAGCTCGCGATCATAGGTCTCCGCCCACACGTGCTGCCCGTTGGTCGCGTCGATCAGCTGTGCCGCGATGCGCACACGATTGCCCGCCTTGCGCACGCTGCCTTCGACGACGTAGCGCACGCCGAGGTCGGCGCTCACCTGCTTCAGGTCGACGGCCTTGCCCTTGTAGACGAAGCTCGAGTTGCGGGCGATGACGGGAAACGAGCGCCACAGCGACAGCCGCGTGATCAGATCTTCGGCAAGGCCGTCGGCGAAATACTCCTGCGTCGGGTCGCCGGAGAGGTTGTCGAAGGGCAGGACCGCAATGGCAGGCCGGTTGCCGAAGCCCTGGACGGTGAGCGCGTCCCTTGCGGTCGTCTCCGCGCTGCTGGAGGCTGCTCCGCCGGCGGGGGTCACGGTCGGAGGATGCGAGGGGCGGGACCACATCAGGTATGCGACCACAGCGACAAGCACGACCAGCAACAGGAGCGCGACGCGCCGCGTGTTGCGCCGCGGCATCACCGAGTTTGCAGGCGGTGTAGGCGTGGCCTTCTCGCTCGCCGCCGGCGCCTCGAATGAAGCCAAGCCCTCGAGCCCTGCCTCGCGGATCTGCAGCGCCTCGTCGAAACCCTTCAGGGCGTAGCTGCCGTGGGCGCGCCAGAGCACCGGCTGCAGGAAGGCGTCGGCTTCCAGACGTTGCCGCGCGCTGTCGGCCACCGAAGACGACATCAACACCTGTCCGGGTCTGGCAAG
>CAZCGA010000169.1:0-12382 GCA_964498075.1 uncultured Binatia bacterium (SeqCode)
GGAACCGCTCATGCTGAGCCTGTCGAAGCACGGGGCGGGGTTCTTCAACGGGCTGTTAGGTCTTCGAACAAACATCCGGAAATCCGTTCGCCCCGAGTAGGCCCCGTTTTCTCAGGGGCCGTATCGAGGGGCTGCCTCGGCGAAAATCGACAGACTCTGAAGGGGACTCACTCAGGATCCGGTGAGTCGGCTTCAGCCGACTTAGTACGACTCAGCCGGGGAATTCCATTCCCCGGCGAGCGCGCGAGGTCAGACAGCTCCCGCTTCTTGACGGTCCGCCGCGCGCGCCGGCCGCACTGCGATATTCTGGGGGCGGTTCTCCTTCTCCTCCTGCTCGGTGCCGCCGTCGCGCGGGCGCAGGACATCGGCACGCTCGCTGCGCTGGAAGGCACCGTCCAGTTGGGACGCGGCGGCACCTGGATACCCGCCACCATCGGGACGGGCATCATGGTGGGTGACGAGCTGCGCACCGGCGCCGGGCGTGTGCGCGTGGTCTTTCAGGACGGCAGTGTGCTCACCGCCGCCGACAACACGCAGATCCGTATCGACGAGCAGGTGTTCGATCCAAACCGTGCCGTGTCGCGCTCGCTAATCCGCTTGGTACAGGGGAAGATCCGCGCCCTGGTGAGCGAGTACTACGAGCGGCCGCGGTCGTTCTTCCAGATCGAGACGGTGACCGCGGTTTCCGGCGTGCGCGGCACCGAGTTCGTGATCGCCTTTGATCCGGTTGCCGAGGTGACCGAGGTCGTCGGCGTGAGCGGACGGGCCGAAGTGCACAGCGTCCTCGACCCCATCGGGCACGGCGTGATGGTGCGAGCCAAGGAGCTGACCTCGGTCAAGCGTGGGAAGTTTCCGACGCCGCCGCGGCGCATCGCCGACGAGCTGTTCCGCCAGTACCTCGACAAGCTCGAGTTCGTCGGCGGCGGCAAGGCGGAGAGTCTGACCATCGCGATCCCGCTGGCGACGGGCAACGTCGTGCCGGAGCCTGACCGCGCCGCCTCCGTGCCCGGCGCGCCGGCGTTTGTGGTCTCCGAGGAGCCCGCCGGTCCGGGTGGAGCCGAGCCGAAGCTCACCACCAGCGCCCCCGTGCTGGCGGACGACATCATCCAGCACAGCCAAGGCGCCAGCGGCTTGCTCGGCAACTCGCCCCCGGTGATCGAGTCGACGACGGGCAAGCTCGGCATCCGGTTCTGAAGAATTGACTCATTGAGCCATTGGATCATCGAGTCATTGCTTCAGTTGCGTCAATGACTCACATGCCGCAAGGCCACGCTCAACTTCCCGCTCGGAGGTCGAGGCTACCTCACTCACGGGCTGAACAGCCGGGGCAGGCCGACCGCGTCGGCCGCACTGATCACGCCGTCGCCGTTCACGTCGGCTTCCGCTCCCGAGGCGACGCTCCCACCGCGACAGCTCTCCGCGCTGCTACCGTCACCGTCGAAGAGCTCGGCGACGAGCTGGTTGAGATCCGTCACGCCGACGCCGCCGTCGCCATTCAAGTCTCCCACCCGCACTTGCACCGGCGACGTGTTCGTCCCGACCACGATCGCCTGCGCCGCCGGGGCGGTCAGCACCACATCCGGCAGGCGATCGCCGTTCAGGTCGGCGACGGCGATCCCGCGCGTCGACTCGCCGACCTCCAGCCGGCCGCTGCTCTCAAACGTCCCATCGCCACGCCCCAGCAGCAGGCGCACGCTGCCCGTCACTGTATCGAGGGCCACCAAGTCCGCCAAGCCGTCGGCGTTCATGTCGGCGCCGATGAGCCGCGCCGCCGGCACGTCGCTCGTCACGGTCGCCGGCGATCCGAGACCGATCGCCCCGCCGGGGAACACGCGCAGCGTCTGATCGCCGGCATCGGCGATCACCACATCGGTCCGGCCATCACCCGTGAAGTCGCCGGCAGCCAGCGCGATCGGCGCACTGCCGTTGATCGTCGACGCGGGAGCGAACCGCCCTCCTCCATCTCCACGGAGCACGTGCACGCGGTGCTGCTCGGGCGTCGCCAGAATGAGATCGTCGATGCCGTCACCCGTCACATCGGTGACCAGCAGATCGCTGGCGGCCGCTCCGAGGTCGATCGCCGCCAGCGGCTCGAAGCCGCCGTCGCCGCGACCGCGCAACACGGCTGCACCGCGATCCGTCGCGATCACCGCGTCGGGCACACCGTCGGCAGTCACGTCGCGCAGCACCAGGCGGCCAGGCTCGGCACCGACCACGCTGCTGGGTCCGACGCGGAGTGCACCGCCGGCCTCCCCGAACGCCACGACGATACGCCGAGCACCAGCGTTGGTCGCCACGACGTCGGCGATGCCGTCACGGTTCACATCGGCCACAGCCGCGTCACTGAACCCACCGCTCACCTCGGCGAAGCTCACCGTGTCGCCGGCGCTGAAGCCACCCGCGCCGTCGTTCCGCAGCCGCGTCAGCGACGGCGCGTCGGCACCGCCGAAGACCAGATCGATGACGGCACCGGCGCTCGCCGCCGCCCCGCCCGCGCCGCCGGCCGGCGCGGCGGCAGCCACGGCGACGATGGCACCGCCCATCATGCCCACGTTGACCGCCCGTCCGGACAGACTGCTGCGCAAGGTCGGCATGCGCGTCGGCGTCACTGACGGCGTCGGGGTCGCCGTTGCGCTCACGGTTGCGGTGGGCGTCCCGCTCGGCGTGCCGCTGGCGCTCGCCGTGGGACTCGTGGTCGCCGTGGTGGTCGGTGTGGCGCTAGCGGTGTGTGTGCTGCTCGGCGTCGCCGTGGGTGTTGCGGTGAAGGTCGGCGTACCGGTTGCGGTGGACGTTGGTTTCGCCGTTTCGGTTGCCGTCGGCGTCCGCGTCGGCGTTGCGCTCGGGGTGGCCGTCGGAGTGTGCGTCTGCGTCGCCGTGCTCGTGGCCGTCGGCGTTGCGGTCTGACTCGGTGTCGCGGTCGCCGTCTGTGACCGGGTCGCACTCGGCGCGTTGCTGGGAGTCCGCGTCGCCGTCGTGGTAGCGGTGTGCGAGGGTGTTGCGCTTGCCGTGTCCAACGCGGTCGGCGTCCCGCTTGGGGTACCCGTTGCCGTCGGTGTAGCGCTCGGCGTGAGCGTAGCGCTCCGGGTGCTGCTGGGCGTCGGCGATGCGGAGCTGGTGGTGGTGGCGCTCGCCGTTCCGGTTGGTGTGCCGCTCGGCACGCCCGTGCGCGTCACCGTGGCGGTCTGACTCGGCGTGGCGGTCCGCGTCGCGGATGGCGTCTGTGTCGGCGTGCTCGTGGTCGTAGCGGTTGAGGTGGGCGAGACGGTGGCGCTGGGTGTGGCGGTCGCCACGGGCGGAGGTGTGCGGGTGGCCGTCACGGTCGCAGTCATCGACGCGGTGGGCGTCGCGCTCTCCGTTACCGTCACCGTCGGGGTGCGCGTCGCGCTCTGCGTGGCGGTCAGCGTCGCTGTATTCCTGGGTGTCGCCGTCGGGGTAGGCGTGACCGTGGCGGTTGCCGTGGGCGTTGCCGTGAGCGCCGTGGTCGGCGTTGCGCGCGCCGTCGCCGACGCCGTACGCGTCACCGTCGGCGTCGCGGTGGGCGTTGCGCTGCTCGGTGGCGTCCGAGTTGCGGTCTCGCTGGGGGTGCGCGTCACGGTGCGCGACGGCGAGGCTGTGGCCGTCTCGGTCGCCGTCGCGCTGCTGGTCGCCGTCGGGCTAGCGGTGCGCGTGGGCGTGAGCGTCGCGCTGTTCGGCGGCGTGCGCGATGGGCTGCTCGTCGCCGTGAGGGTTGCCGTTCTGCTGGGCGTCGTGCTCGCCGTAGCGCTGCTGGTGCGGCTCGCTGTCGGTGTGCTCGTGCTCGTGGGAGTTGCGGACGTCGTTGCGGTCTGCGTCGCCGTCCGCGTGCTGGTGGCGGTGGCGGTCCCGGTCTGCGAGCGCGTCGCCGAGGGTGTCGGCGTCGGGGTGCGTGTACTGGTCGTGGTCGACGTCGCCGTAGCGCTGGGCGTGGTGCTGTACGTCGGCGTTGCCGTCGGTGTCCGCGTCGGGGTTCGCGTCTGCGTCAGGGTCGTGGTCGGTGTCGCGGTGAATGTTGGTGCGGTGGTCGGCGTCGGCGTTGCCGTCGGCGTGCGTGTGGGAGTACGGGTCGGTGTCGCGGTGCCGCTGAATGTGGCCGTGCGTGTCGGCGTCGCCGTCGGCGTACGCGTGGCGGTGCGCGTGGCCGTCAGCGTCGGCGCGGTGGTACGCGTCGCCGTAGTGGTCGGCGTCCGCGTCGGAGTCGCCGTGGGCGTACGCGTCGCCGTCCGCGTCTTGGTGCGCGTCGGAGTCGAAGCGGGCAGGACGCAGGTGACACCGCCGCTGCAGGTTGCGCCGATGGTGAACGTAAAGATGTCCCCGCAGAGAGAAAACCGCGTGCTGGAGCACGCAGAAATTTCGTCACAGCAGCCGGTCGGATCGACGGCAAGCCTAATTTTACCAACGAAGTCATTGATGCCGTTGGCACCCACCTGGAGCGTACCGACGCGGTCGCGCAGCAGCGCCTGCGGACGAAACCAGGCGAAGGGGCTGAGTGTCACCCTCTCTGCCCCGACGAACGTGAGCAAGGTGCCGGAACCGGCGACGAGGCTCCCATCGAGGAGCGGGGTGAGCTTGTTCAGCGGGATGGCGGAGAAGGCTGGAAAAACATTATCATCGCTACTGGTGGCGGTCGCGGCGAACGCGGAGATGCCCGGCTTGGTGTTGTCGCCGTTGAAGAACACGTTGATGCCGAAGAAGCCGGTGTCGAAGCCCGGCTCGCCATACATCCCGAAGTAGTTGTCGAAGGGCGCCAGCGCGGTGTTGATGGCGACGGCGGCGTCCGTCGGACCGTTGATGAACGGTGCGGCCGCAGCCCACGCGTTGGTCACCCAGAGATCGGAGATGCCGTCGCTCGGGGCCGTGCTCCACAGCTGTCCGCCGGAGAAGTTGCCGGTGGAGTCGGTGCTGAACACCGCCATGCCGGTGACCTGGACTTCCGCCTCGGCGACCGCCGGCGCGTCGAAGGAGAAGCCCAACCACAGCAGTAGGACCAGCCGCCGGCGCACCCCGCTGCCGGCCGTCGCTAGCCGCCGGAGCAACAGCATCGGCCTGCACCGCCGCCACCTGGTTATTCCGTCTCCTCCTGAAGGTTCCACTCCCGCCCCCCCGGCCCGCGGACTTACTACACCAACCGAAACGTCGTCAAGAGCGTTGCCAACCTGCCCGCTCTCGATATACAACTACGCGCCCGTTCGTTGATCCGCGGGGAGAACCGTGAGAACGGAAGGCGGTGCGCAGTGCGTGGGTGGTCTAACTGGAAGTTTGTGCGAATCGTAGCCACGTGCCGATCCCTACTTGAAGGGACAGCCTGAAATTGGCACTCTGCCTGCGCTCCTATGAAACTTGACGCGTGGTCCGCCTCGGACATCGGGCTGGTCCGGAAATCCAACCAAGACTCGGTGGGCTGCTTCCCGGACCTCAACATCTTCGTGGTGGCCGATGGCATGGGCGGCCATGCCGATGGTGAGATCGCCAGCCGCACCGCCGTCGAAACTGTCCACGCCTTCTTCGACGGCCAACGTCCCGGCAAACCGACCGGCTGGGCGGCGCTGGCCCACTGGTTCAAAGGCCTCCTGCGCGTCGAGAAAACCGAACCGATTCCCGCGGCGTCGGAGCGCCAGCAGCTCGAGACCGTCGTGCGTCTCGCCAATCAGCGCATCTACCAGCTCGGGCACCAGAACCCCGACCCCGAAAAGCGCCCGATGGGCACCACGGTGGTGGTGCTGAAGCTCGTGCCGGACCAGCTGCGCGCCTCGTGGACCCACGTCGGCGACAGCCGCCTGTACCGCGCCCGCGACGGGCAACTGGCGCTGCTCACGGCGGATCACACGGCATACGGCGAGCCCTACGCCAACCAGTCGGTGGTTCCCACCGATCTGGCGCACACCAACACCCTCAACCAGGCACTCGGTGTGTACGAGGAGGTGGTCATCCCGACGAAGTCGGATGAGATGCGCCCCGGCGACCTCTTCTTGCTGTGCAGCGACGGCCTGTCGAGCATGGTGGACGCCGCTGGCATCAGCGCCCAACTGGCCAACGCGCAGAACCTCGAGGAGACCGGCCAGGCCTTGATTCGCCTCGCCATGGAAGGCGGCGGCCGGGACAACGCCAGTGTGGTACTCGTCAAGGTCGTCGACGAGCTCGATCCGGACCGCACACAACCGCAGACGAATTGAAGGCGCCGCGCCGGCTTCCCCAGTCGGCGCGGCGGGAGGGCGTGTGCCCTCCCAGCCTGCGCAACCGACCGCCCCCGCCTTCAGGGCAGCACGTCGTTCTTGTCGACGACGTCGATGATCAACTTGGTGCTGTTGTTCGTGGCTTCGGTGTCACCCGCCGGCCCGGTGGCGGTCAGCGTCGCTTCGCAGCGCGTCGGCGCCTTCTTGTTCGGCGTGGTGAAGTTGTTCATGTCCGCGGTGACCGGGATGCTGGCCATCTTGCTCCCCGCGCCTGTTACCCCCACCGAGTTGTCGATCGGGATCGTACTCGGCACCAAGTCCGGCGTGCCCAGCAGAGCGCAGGTATCGTTGCTGACCGCGAGGGTGATCGAGTGCGCCGTCGCCGCTTCGTGCGGCACAGCGAGGTCGGCGTTGATCACCGTGGGCCTGGCCTTCTTGGTCTTGTTGGGCATCGGCTTGGGAATGGTCAGCATCATCGGCGCGATGCTCTTGATCACCGTCTCGTGCAGTGCGGTGCCTTCGGTATCGGTGCGATCGGTGATGTTCAGCTCGGCGGTGACCGTATTGTTGCTCCCCGTCGGGTCGGCGTTGCCTGGTAGCGGAGCGATGCTGAAGGTGAGCGTGCAGCGGTTCGGTGCCTTGCGGTTGAAGGTCGTCAGCAGGCTCGGATCGATGGTGACCGTCACCATCGCAGTTTTGGTCATCCCACCTTTGACGATGATCGAGCTGTCGATCGGCATCGTCTTCGGCAGGAAGTCGGGCTGGGTGAACGTCACCGCCGACGGGCAGTCTACCGTGCTCACCGACAACGCAATCGTATGCCCCACCGTCTCGGTCGCCGGATCGGCGTTGCGCACCTTCACCATCACCTTCTTGACCTTCGGCGTGACGGCCGTGGTCGGGATGGTGACATTGATCGGCGCGTGAGCCAGAACGACCGAGTCGTGCGACGACGGCGTCGCGGTCGGCGTTTCCGTCACCGTCGCCGTCGGCGTGTCGGTCGGCTGGCCGGTATTCGTCGGCGTCGGCGTCGGCGTCTCCGTCGGGGTCAGCGTCGGTGTTGGTGTTGGTGCGAGCACGATCTGGCCGCGAATCTCGCCACCGGCAAACGCACCGGACGAATGGATATTCACATAGGTGAGGCCGGCCTGGACATTGGCTTCGTCCGCAGCGAGCAGACCGATGATCGTACCGATCTTCGGGCTGCCCAACGGCAAGGGCCACTTGACGCCCGCGGCCGTTCCGGGCGGTGCACAACAGTGGATATGCGCCGCGGTCTCCGCCAACGACAAGCCGGAGAACGTGACGTTGTACGAGAGGGTGTGGGCCGTTGTGTCCAGCACGAACGTACCACTGCCGGTTCCCGGCGAGGCGTTGGCCGGCGTCTCCTGTGCGCCGTTGATCGTCGCGACCAAGTTGATCATCGCGGCGGGCGCTACGCCGCACAGACTGAGAACCAGCATCGCTGCCGCCGGGGCGACAACCGATTTGAAGAGCTTTGTCATGGCAGGCTCCTTTCGAGTCGGATGGTCACAGCTCATGTCAGGGCACGTCGTGCTTGTCGACGACGTCGATGACCAGCGTCGTCGTGTTGTTCGTCGGATCGAGGTTCGGGAGGGCCTCCGCATTCGGGCCCATCGCCGTCAGCGTCGCCGTACAGCGTACCGGCGACAACGGGTTCGGCGTCAGGAACGACGCCGCGTCGAAGGTCAGCGGCAGAGTGGCCGTCTTCGACGTTCCGCCCTTCACCAATGTCCCCGGGTCCGGGGTCATGTTGCTGGTGACGAAGTCAGGATCGCCGACGACGCCGCCGGGGCAGTTGGTCCCGGTGACCGCCAGCGTGATCCCGTCGCTGGTCGTCTCAACGTCGGCGTTCACCACGATCGGATGGACCTTCCGAATCACCGGCAGCACCGCCAGCTTGCCGATCGTGACGGTTATCGGGTTGATGCTCTTGACGACGGACTCGTGCAATCCCGTTGTGGCCAACGGCGGGTCGTGTTTGTCGATGGTGTTCAGCTCGGCGGTCACGCCGTTGTTCCCGATCGTCGGGTCGAGGTTGGGCACGCCCACGTCGACCGTGAAGGTGAGATGGCAGCGGAACGGCGCCTTGAAGTTGTGGCTGGTAATCATGGCGCTGTCGATCATCACCGGCACCACCGCGGTCTTCGACTTGCCGCCGGCGATCAGCGCGGTATCGTCTGCGGTCAGGGGCGTCAGCGGTGTAAAGTCCGGCGTCCAGACGCTTACGCCGCTGCCACAATCCACGGCGGCGGCGGAGAGCGTCAGCGGCACCGGCGTCTTCTGCGTCGTCGGGTCGGCGTTGCGCACTTTGACGCGCACCTTCTTGATTACGGTCGGGTGCGCCGTCGGGATGGTGACGTTGACCGGCTTGACCGGAACGACGACGGCATCGTGCATCGCCGTCGTCGCCGTCGGCGTCTGCGTGGGTGTCGGTGTTTGCGTCGGCGTCGGGGTCGACGTCGGCGGCACCATACACACGCCGTTCGCGCCCGGGACGTTGCAGATCTCGCCCCCCGGGCACGACGCTGTGGTGCAGCACGCCCCGTCGACGCAGAAGCCGGTGAGGCACTCCGTCCCGGACGAGCACGGCCCGCCGGCTTGTGAAGAGAAGATCGTCAGCGTGTCGAAGTTCGCCTGATCTCCGAAGGCGCCGTTGACACCATCCACTGCATTTCCCCAGCCAGTGAACGTCACACTCGAGAACGAGGCCGGTGCCGTCCAGTTGAACGAGAAGATCGTGAAGCCGGAAACCGAGGCAGCCTTCCGAAAACTGTGCGTCATCTCCAGCCGGCCCGAGGGGCTGGGGTTGAGAAGGGTCTTGGTTCTGAAGAACGCGTCCGTCGAGCCGCCGACGGCAAACGTGCCGGCGGGAGCTGAGACATTGAACCCTCCTTCCGTCTGACCGCCGATGTTCATGATCTGCAACGTGTAGGTGTTCGTCGAACCCGGTGACACGGGTGACGGTCCGGTCAATGTGACCGTGGGTGCCGTGCCCCCGCTGTGACAGATATTGCACCCGAAGGCCGGGGCACCAGCCCACACATCGCTGGTGATACCAGTCGGGGTGGCGCGCACCTGCGCGGCCGCACCGAGCATCAGGATGCACACCACCACCGAAACCAGCCGCGGCAGCCGCCGCGGATCGGTACTCGCCATCAACGCCTCCTTACGAGTCGCGCGCCATGCAGGGACTGAGAGGATTCTGTAGGGGCACGCCCGGAAGGTCAAGCGATTTGCGCCGTGACCCCGGTCGCCCCCACGACCCGTCGAAGCTCCTCCATAGAGTAACGCCTGACCGACTACTATAGTCGTGACACCCGAGGCAAGTATCCACCGGCTGTCCGGCGCTTTCCTGGACGTTAAACGTCCTGGTGGCAATTCACGGGTGCTCCTTGGCCTTGCGTCGCAAGACGTCATCGAGGCCCCGGCGTTCGCCGGCGCTGAAGTCCTCGCCGCCCGGCGCCGGCACGGCTTCTCTGGTCGCTTGTGGCGCCCCCGTTGTCGCCGGATGTGCCTTGCTCCAAACGCGGCTGAACTCGTATGAAAAGGCAGCGTAGGAGACGAGCGCCGCGCCGAGCAGGAGCGCGGCGATAGCGAGCACGCGCCGCATCGTGCGCCGGCGGCGCCGCCTAGGCATACGGGACGCTCACGCGTTGCGCACCGCCGAGACGTCGCCGCGCCACCAGGCGCGCGCTGCTTCCCAACCGCTGCGCTGGTCCCAACCATCGACGCCGTTGTACCAGCGGATGCCGATCTCCTGCGCCGAACGGCTGTGTGCGGCGAGGGCGAACCAGACGCGCCAGGTTGGGCCGTAGAAGAGCCGCACCGCGAGATGCAGCCGGCGCAGCTTCTTCCCCATCCACGACGCGGCCACGCTGCGTTCGTAGTCGGCGAAGGCGAAGTCGTGGCTCGTGAACGCCCGGGTCGCCGCGGCGGCGGCGCGCCGGCCGTACTCGAAGGCGTACGAGATCCCCTCCCCCATCAGCGGATCGACGCCGGCGGCGTCACCCGCAAGCAGCACGTGCGGTGCGGCGATGCGCACGCCGCGGCCGTACCAGCGGATGGGAAACGACTGCACCGGCACCGCCGCGCCGCCCAGGCGGTCGATCTCGGCGCGCAACCAGCGCGTCAGCTGCGCACCGCTGCCCGGCGCGGTGACGGAGTACACGCCGACGTTGGCGTGCGGCACGCCGTCGATGAGACAGGGAAAGGCCCACGCATAGCCGCGCAAGCCGTCACGCACGGGCACGAAGCTGAAGTCGTAGCGCTCGCTGCGAAAACCGTCCCAATCGATCCGCTCGAGCGGCAGGTCGCACATCACGGCCTTGCCGACGCACTCGCGGCCGCCGTCGACCAGGCGCCGCCGCACCAGACTTCCCGAACCGTCGGCGCCAATGACCGCGCGCGCATGGTAGCTGCCGCGCTCCGTCTCGACGCGCACGCCGCCGTCGGCGCGCTGCACGTCGATGACCTTCTCATCCTCACGGACCTCGACGCCACGCTCCCGGCAGGCGCGGACCAGCGAGTGATCGAACGCGTCGCGGCGCACGACGCGACACAGCTCCCGCCCCTCGTACGCCACCGTCCGTCCTGGGATCGCGACGCTGGCACGGTGGACGGTGGCGTTGGGAACCGAAAGCGGCACGTGCAGCTCTTCGAGGCAACGGAGCGTGTGCGGGATCAGTCCGCCGGCACAGACCTTGGGGCGCGAATGTCGCGCCTTCTCGAGGATCACGGTGTCGTGCGCCAATGCTGGATCCGCCGCCTGCAGGAACAGCGCGCTGGCGCTGCCGGCGGGACCGGACCCGACGATGACCACTGGACGGCGTTCCATCGGTCAGTCCTGCTCAGGACCTTGCCGCGACGTGCTCCCGGACCCACGCGATGATCTGATCGGTGGTCGCGCCGGGAGTGAAGATCTCGCGTACGCCTTGCCGTTTCAGCTGGTCGATATCTTCGGGGGGCACGATGCCGCCGCCGAAGATCGTGATGTCGTCGATGCCGCGGGCTTTGAGCTGCTCGATCACCGCCGGGAACAGGGTCAGGTGCGCACCGGACAGGATGCTCAAGCCGATGGCGTCGACGTCCTCTTGTGCGGCGGCTTCGGCGATCATCTCGGGCGTCTGGTGCAAGCCGGTGTAGATCACCTCGAAGCCCGCGTCACGCAAGGCACGGGCGATGATCTTGACGCCGCGGTCGTGCCCATCGAGGCCCGGCTTGGCGACGAGAATACGCAGCCGTCGGGAGCCCATGACTCAGAGAATGCAACCGCCGATGCACGCCGATACACGCCGATGGAATAGAAAGCCATTCATCTCGTTCCTCATCTGCGTCCATCGGCGTTCATCGGCGGTTACGCTCCTCTTGTCATTCATATCCACGCCGGGTCGCGGTACACGCCGAAGACGTCGCGGAAGACGTCGGCGATCTCGCCGACGGTGCAGTCGTGCTTCACGGCGGCGATGATCGGCGGCATGAGGTTCGTGCCGTCGGCGGCGGCGTGCCTCACGGTGGCGAGCGCGGCGCGCACGGCGCCGGCGTGGCGCGCCTGCTTGCGCTCGCGGACGCGTTGCGCCTGCTTGCGTTCGACGTCGTTGCCGATGCGCAGCACCTCGAACGGCGGCTCGTCGTCCATCTGATACTTGTTGACGCCGACCATGACCTTCTCGCCGCGGTCGAGCTGCTGCTGGTAGTGGTACGCGGCTTCGGAGATCTCCTTCTGCGGATACCCCAGCTCGATGGCGCGGACGATGCCGCCGAGCTCGTCGATGCGATGGATGTAGGCATAGGCCTCGGCTTCGAGGCGGTCGGTGAGCGCTTCGACGGCGTAGCTGCCGCCGAGCGGATCGACGATGTTGGTCACGCCGGTTTCCTCGGCGATGATCTGCTGCGTACGCAGGGCGACCAGTACGGCCGGCTCGCTGGGCAACGCCAGGGTCTCGTCCATCGAGTTGGTGTGCAGCGACTGCGTGCCGCCGAGCACGCCGGCGAGCGCCTGGATGGCGACGCGGACGACGTTGTTCACCGGCTGTTGCGCCGTCAGGCTGCAGCCTGCCGTCTGCGTATGCGTACGCAGCTGCAAGGCGCGCGGCTGCGTCGCGCCGAAGCGCTCGCGCATGATCGTCGCCCACATGCGGCGGGCGGCGCGCAGCTTGGCGATCTCCTCGAAG
>CAZCGA010000170.1:0-12194 GCA_964498075.1 uncultured Binatia bacterium (SeqCode)
ATTTCCGTGATCTCAATGCTTCAAAACCACCCACTCACTTTGGAGAAGACCCAATGAATAAGAACTGCTTCCCGCCGCGCCGCTGAGCGATGGCGATCCGGCGATATTGATCCGATGGCGACATATCATAGGTCGTGTCGAGGCGCTCTGCGGGAGCGCCGCTAACCACCACTGACGATCGTGCCGGGTGCTGAGTTCTCAACAGTCGATTGAGTGCCGTCTCGTTCGTCTCTGAGGGCGCGAGAACTTGAATGTTGATGGTGGCACCACCGGGCGGAATCAGACCGCCGTGGAACAGCTCACGGACGTTGATAAGATCTACGGGCTCGCCCGACGCGGGAACGATAGCACGCCAATCGTCAGGATACGTCAATTTGTATCCGATGGCTGAATTGACCAATTCGGCAGCCGCCGCTGGTTGAATCGAATTGCAAAGAAGGACCACCAAGGCGAAGACGAACGGTACAAAGCGCTTTCGAGAGGACATTTCGTTTGGCCTCCACCGCGACGGGTAGCCAGACCAGTCACCTCCATATGTGCTGCCACATGATGCGTGTTCTTGTCAAAGGAATCATGATCCCGTCCTCGACATGACGACAGTCGCATGGTGGCTGGACTGCTCGGGTCCAGGGTAGTCCGAGTCATTTCCGTAGTTACGTCAGCCGGCGAGTCGATGGGCGAGCGCCAGCAGCACGCCGATCGCACCGCCCACCATGGCCCCGTTGAGCCGAATGAACTGCAGGTCGGCACCGACCCGGTCCTCGATCTGCGCCACCAGCGCGCTGGTGTCGAGCGCTTCGAGATTCTCGCGTACCGTGAGCCCGATCTGGTGGTGATGCCGCTGCAGCAGATCGGTCGCCGTGGTGCGCACCCAGTGGTCGAAGGCGGCACGCCGGGCAGGATCTTCGAGCAGCTCGACAATGCCGGCGCGCAGCTCGCGGTCGACCAACCCGGACAGGTAGCCGCCCGGCGCGTCGAGATCCTGCTCGAGCTGGCGGCGCAGGCGGTCCAGGAGGTTGCGCACCAACGGCGCGGCCTCGAGGCTCTCGACTATTGCGCGACGCAATTGCTCCACGTGTTGCAAGGTCTCCGGATCGGCGCCGGCCAGACGCTCCGCATAGCGCTGCACCGCCCCAAACACCCACCGGCGCAGCGCATGCTGCGGGTCCTCAGCGGCCGTGAGCAGCTCCGTCGAGGCGGCGTCACAAGCCGCCTCGACGATGCTGCGCTGGACAAACTTGCGCCGCAGGAACAACGGCACGAGCCGTTTGCCCTCCTGGCGCAGCTGCCGAGCAGTGTGATCGAGCCAGAGGTACAAGCTCTCCGCGGTGGTCGGCTGACGCACCAGGTTGGCGAGTGACAGCGCGACGCTTTTGAAGGTCGCGGCGGCGCTGTCGCTGGAACCGACGCGTGCGAGCCAATCTCCGACCGAGGCGTCGATCGGCAGCTCGCGCAACTGGCGCTGCATGGTGCGGTCGAGGAACTGGACGACCTCATCTTCGGTCAGCATGCGGGCCAGCCCCCGCAGCAGGTCGCGCACCGGCGCGCCGAGGCGTTCCACATGTACCGGGTCGCGCAGCCAATCGACGATCAGCTCGCTCGGTGCCAGGCGCTGCAGCCGCGCACCGATGACCTCCGGCGAGAGCCATTCGTCTTGCACCATCGAGGCGATCCCCTCGACGATCTTGGCGCGACGCGCCGGGATGATCGCGGTGTGTGGAATCGGCAAGCCCAACGGGTGGCGGAACAGGGCCGTGACCGCGAACCAGTCCGCCAGGGCACCCACCGTGGCGGCTTCGAAGCCCGCGGCCGCCAGCTGCAGCCACACGGCGTCGGGCCAGACGTTGTTGGCCAGCGCGATCCGGCAGCTCGCTGCCCCCGCCACCGCCGCCAGCAGCGACAGGCTACCGACGTAGCTGCGACGCGGCCGCACAGCGAGGCGCCGCGCCTGCGGCTGCTCCTCGATGCGCGAGTTCGCTGCGGTGGTCACACGGCTCGGGTCAGACGATGTCCGCGAGGCGCGCCGGCAGTTCGTGTTCCTTGAGCTGGGTGAAGTCCTTGCCGATCGTGGTCGTGATGAGCTTGCCGACTTGCACGCTGACCCCTTTGCGCAACAAGCCCAGGAAGTGGGGGGGCGCTACGAGCACCAGGCGGGCGTAGGCGTTGCGGCCGTGGCCGTCCTCGAGAACCGTCGCCAGCTGGTCGGCGAAATGCTCGGCTTCGACCTCCTTGGGCTCGGTCGTGGGAGCCATACCGGGGCGGCTTCGTACTCCCTTGCTCTGCGGGATCCGCCCCGGCGTGTCGGACACGAGGTCCAGCCCCTTGAGACGGCTTTCAGGATGGTTGAGCTCTTGCACCAGGGTCCAGGGGCGTCCCTTGCCGGTAATAGCGAACAAGCGGGCGCGACTGGCGTCGCTGATCAGGATCCACGTTTTTGGCATAGCAGACTCGTCGGGCTCCTTTGGTTGGCGATCGATCGGATGCGGCAGGATAGCCGCCACCGAGTCTGAGGTCAAAGAACCGGGCGCCGAAGAGATGGCGCCGGTCGTCTCACGGAAGCGCCAGGGCTTGCACGCCTCCGATCGGGCCGAAGACGCCGTATCCCACGTACACAGTGCCGTCGACGATCGAGGCTCCGGAAGACACCGCCGCCGGCATCGGCAACGCCTTGAGCCGCGCGCCGCTGGCCGCATCGTACACGTAGTAGCCGGTGTGTCGTTTTCCGTCGTCCAGAGGGCGCGATCGGACCACTCGATCACCGCTGTGCCCGGTCACGCACATGCGGCAGCGCTTTGATCTTCTTCGCGGTTTACTTCAGTGGGTGCTCTGCCGTATTAGTGGAAGGGGAGGTTTCACCGAATGTCGATGCGTCGTGGTGTGTGGCAACTGTTGCCTCTATTGTGCGTGGTCTTCGCCCCGGGTGCGGTACATGCGCACAACCAAAAGCTGCCGCTCGACGGGACGAAGCTCTCCGTTTACACCAACGGCGCCGCGAAGAGACGGATGTTCAGCTTCCGGTCGGTGAACCAACCGATCATCGTGATCGACCACAACCCGATCACCGAGGGCTCAGCGTTGGTGGTCGCCGGTAGTGACGGCAAGACGGGGTTGATTCAACTCGATCCGACGCACTGGCGCGGACTCGGAAGGCCGGCAGGGAGCAAGCCGGGGTATATGTACTTCGACAAGACTCGCTCGCGCGGCGGCGTGAGGAGTATCACCTACAAGCCTGGGACCACCAACGGTGGCACCCTAACGATCAGCGGGGGCGGGCCCAACTGGCCCTGGTCGCCGGCTGGGGCGCAAAGTTCGGTGTGGGTGCACTTCCTGGTCGGCGACGAGTGGTATTGCGCCCAGTTCGGTGGCACCTTCACCCGGAACAAGGCGGGCTTCGTCAGAGCGAAGAAGGCTAACGCCCCGGCGTCGTGCCCATTGACGGTGTGTGGCAACGGCATCCAAGAGTCCGGGGAAGAATGCGATGACGGCAACCTCAACAACACCGATGGCTGCACTACTAGCTGCACCGTGGGGACCTGCAGCGGCCAGGTCTTCGACAGCACGTGGCAGGCGCTCCAGAAGGTGATTCTCAGCGATGGCGGCTGCACCAATTCCATCTGCCACGGCAGCACGCCACCCGTGCAGCCCGCCGGCGGCCTCGATCTGCGCCCGGCTAACGCCCACGCGAACCTCGTCAACGTGGCGTCGACCGCGAGCGGGCTGCATCGCGTCGAACCGGGGGATCAGGACCTGAGCTTTCTGTACCTCAAGCTGGCCGCGGCGACACTTCCCGGCCAGTATCCGCCGTCGTCCATTCCCGGCTCACCGATGCCCGCCGGCGGTAATCCGCCCATTAGCACCGATGCCCTGGCCGCATTGCGGTTGTGGATCCGCGCCGGGGCGCCGGTCGGTGGCGTCGTCGAAGGGACGGCGCCGTTGCTCAGCAGTTGCCTGCCACCTGCGTCACCGCAGAAGATTCCGCCGCTGTCTCCGCCGGCAGCGGGAACTGGCGTGCAGCTATACGCGCCACCGTGGAACTTGCTCCCGCAGAGCGAAAACGAGGTGTGCTTTTCCACCTACTACGACTTCAGCCTGAACCCAGCGCTCGTACCGCTGAGCGCGCAGACACCGTGCCCCGCCGCGCTCGGCGGTTCCAGCCAGACGTGCCTCCGCTATCACGAGACCGAGCTGGCACAGGACCCGCAATCCCATCACAGCATCATTCACATCTACCGCGGAGCCTATGACACCACTGATCCTGGATGGGGCCAATGGACCTGCAAGGGCGGAGTGAACGACGGGCTTTCTTGTGATCCCAAGCAGCTCGGCGTTCCGGTGTCCGCGGGCGGCGCCGAGTGCGGCCCGCGCAGCGGCTGCACCGGGGAAGCGAAGCGCACCGCCGGATGCGTGTTCTACGGACCGCCCGACTATGGCTTCTTCAACAACGTTTCGCCGACATTCGGCGGCTCGCAGGAGCCGCTGACGGACCAGACCTACGCCCCAGGGGTGTACAGCGTGCTGCCGATGAAGGGCATCGTGGTGTGGAACTCGCACGCGTTCAACCTCACCAACACCCCCACCACGATGGAGCAGTACTATAACTTTACCTTTGCCCAGCCGGCCGACCAGAGCTACCCGCTGCAGGGCGCCTTCGACGACACCGAGATCTTCGTCGAGAACGTGCCGGCGTTCGAAACCCGCGAATACTGTCGGACGTTCACCTTCCCGCCGAACTCGCACGCCTTCGAGTTCAGCTCGCACCGGCACAAACGCGGCGTATTGTTCCGCATCTGGGCGCCCCCCAATGCAACCGAGAACACGACGTGTACGGGGGCAGGCGGTTGCTTACCGAACCCCGATCCACCCTTCTATCAGAGCACCGAGTACAACGACCCGGTTCGGCTCGCATTCTCCCCGCCCATCGACTTGCGTGGTTTGGATGCAGCGCACCGCAGCTACAAGTTCTGCACGCTCTACGACAACGGCGCGGCGGATCATAGCACGGTGAAACGTCGCTCGACCTCACCGGTGCCGCCGGTACCGTTGGGTGGCCCCTGCCTGGTCTCGCAGACCCGCTGTATCGACGGGCCGCACCACAACGAGCTGTGCAACGGTAGCAACGTGGCCTGCGACTCGTCCCTGGGCGCCGGCGATGGCGACTGCGACGCCTGTCCGCTGCACGGCGGCGTGACCACAGAGGACGAGATGTGGATCTTCCTGGGATCGTACTACATCGCGCCGTGAACTGTTGCTCCGACTGTCGGGGCGACCAACCGGGTCGCTCCGACCATGCCCGTCGACCTACACACCAGGCTGCAACACCAGCGTGGCCGCTGCCGCGTCCGCGATCGCCGCGCGCGTGAACAGCATCGGGTGGTATTCGCCGCGCGCCCAGAGCGGCGCATAGTCCGCAAAGTGCGGGCTCTCCGCTTGGCCGCTTTGCCCGATGGTATGAATCGAGAGCGAGGCGTCAGGGTTGCCGAGATCGACCACCTGGCGGTACGACGCGACCGCGACCTGCCGGTAGGAGAAGCGGAAGTTTTGGCCGGTGTTGTTCGGCGTGAAGCCGTCACCGGGCATCTCGAACGGGCCGACGTTCAGGAGACGTTTCAGCTCCGGCGTGCGCGCCGCGCCGTGGACGAAGTAGATGGTATGCAGGCGGCCCCAGCGCCAGGCTTGCGGATCGTCACCCAGCCGCTGGCGTAACTCGGCGACCGCCTCCCGTACACAGCGGCGCAACACGGCGTCGCGCATCTGCGCCGGATCGGCAGTGGCGTCGCCGCTCGCGGGGGCAAGCCAGAACGCATCGGGTTGTTCCAGGAGGCGCAGCGCCGCCAGGAGGACACTGCTCGTCTGATCGATGTAGTGCGGAAACAGGTCCTCGCCGAGACGTGGCCGAAACGCGTTCGCGAACCAGCGGTGCAGAATCACCTCGTACAACGCCGCCGCGGCGCTGCCGGCATCGAGCACGCCGTCCCAGCGACGCAGCAACTCCGCGGCGAGCACGGCGTCACCGTGCCGATCCTGGCTGATCGCCGCAAGCACATACGGGACGATCATCTGCGCCGGCAGCGACGCGACGTCGCTCTGCAGCGCAGCCATGTCGGCGACGCTCCAGCGGCGCTGCGCGTGCAAGCGGCTCTTGATGCGCGCGGCGCGGAAGCCGGCGTCCCACTCGTGCGAGACGGGATGCGGTGCGCTGGCGCTCGTCGTCCGCTGGTTGGCGGTGGCGAGAAAGTGCTCGGCGGAGTTGAACGTCTGCGGGCAATGCTCGAACGGCGCACAGCCGTCCCACTCATAGTCATCGACCCAGCCGGGCACCGGCACCAGCCCGACGCCGCGGCGGCGCCGCGGGTAGAAGCCCGCCGCGATGTGCCCGACATTGCCGTCAACGTCGGCATACAGGAAGTTCATCGGCGGCGCCGACCAGGTGCGCACCGCGGCATTGAACTCACTCCAGTCCCGTGCCCGGTTCACGTCGAGCATCTGCGTGAAGACCGAGCCGGGCTCGTACGCGGTCCAGCGCAGCGCCAAACCCCAACGGCCGTCCGGTGACGTATGCAGGATCGGGCCGTGCCGCGTGATGCGGATCGTCTGACGCTGTGGCTGCGACTCGCCCCGAACCGGGAATTCCTCTTCGATCGCGGTGACCGGTGCCCACCCGGTCGGCGTGCGGTAACGCAGCGGGTCGGTGGGATCGAACTCCTCGACGTAGATGTCCTGGATGTCCGCCGAGGCGTTGGTGAGGCCCCAGGCGATGCGTCGGTTGTGGCCGATGACAATGCCGGGCTGTCCCGGCGTCGAGCAACCGATCACGTCGAAGTCGCCGCGATCGCTGCGGCCCGGTCCAACGAGATGCATTTCGTACCAATGCGACGGATGGGCGATGCCGAGATGCGGATCGGACGCGAGCAGCGGCTTGCCGCCGACGGACTTGTAGCCGTCCACAGCCCAGTTGTTCGAACCCACGACGCTGTCACCGGCGACCTCCCGACTGCCCGACCAAGTTGCACCCGGAGCCAGGTCGAGTTTGCGGCCGCGCAGCTCGTCGTCGCTGGGGTAGCCGAGCGAATCGAGATGGTCGGCAACCGCGCTACCGTCCAGCCAGCCGTAGTCCAGCCCGTCGGGTACATCGATCGGAACGTCGGGGTCGGTGGGCATAAGCTGCCGGGCGCGCTCGGCACCGAGGCGCGCGATGAGCCGGGCGCGCAGGATCTTGCGCGGCCAGATACCGCCTTGATTGTAGGCGACGGCGCGCGTCAGCACGTCGAGATCGGTCCACGGCGCCGGCTCGAAGCCCACCAGTTGGAACTCGATCGGCAAGCGGTCCAGGTTGTCGGCGATGAAGGCATTCACGCCGGCAGCGTACGCGGAGATGATGGCGCGCGCCTCGTCGTCGTAGTGCTGGTATTCGTCCGCCAATCCCCGTTGAAAGCCGAGGGTGCGGGAAAAGAGGTCGCGGCGCAGCGCGCCGGCGCCCAAGACCTCGGCGAGCCGTCCCGCCGAGATGCGCCGCCGCAGCTCCATCTGCCACAGGCGGTCCTGCGCGTGCACGAAGGCTTGTGCAAAGAAGAGATCGCGGGTGGTCTGCGCGTAGATGTGCGGCACCCCCCAGCGGTCGCGGATGACCGTCACCGGCCGCTCGAGGCCGCGCAGCCGGATCTCACCGGCCACCTGTGGCAACACGCGGCGCGCCTCGCCGCGCAACGCTTCCAGGTCGGACACATCAACTCGCACGGCACACCTCCTCGCCCAACATAGCTCGGCGTCTTTCCGCTTCGCAGTCAGGCATCCTCTCTAACGTACGGTCATGTACCGCGGCGCGCCGCCACAGTCCACAGCTCGCGGTCGCATTGAACAACCAGGGTTCACAGTCACGGTGCGCCGTGCTATGGCGCGCCACGGGGGAGCGATTGTGATGCCGCTGGAGGAGCCCGGAGGTGAGTTCGCACGCGAGACCGGGGAGCTCACCGCGCATCGCTGGAAGATC
Source organism: uncultured Binatia bacterium (SeqCode) (assembly GCA_964498075.1). GTDB lineage: Bacteria > Desulfobacterota > Binatia > HRBIN30 > HRBIN30 > CAZCGA01. The sequence goes on from CAZCGA010000170.1 coordinate 7,988, forward strand.
GGGCTCACGGTCTATCTCATCTTCGCCGCGCTCGGCGCCCTCGTCGAGTGGCAGTACCATCCGGACCGCGGCCCACTGCTGCTCGCGGCCAACGTGGCCCAAGCCGTGGTCATCGCGGTGGCGTGGATCGCCATGCGCGGCCCCTCGATACACCCGCGGACCGCCTGGATCGTGCTGATCACCAACGTGTGCGTGTGCACCATTCTCGGCGTCTACAACGCCGCGGTGCGCGGCGACATGCTCTACGTCTTGATCACCTATCTGTCCTTCATGCTGGTGTCGGCGATGTTCATCCCGTGGGGGGCGCGTTTTCAACTCGGTCTGAACTGCGGGGTCATCGCAGCTTATGCGCTGGGTGTGGGAGGCGGCGGGCGCGTCGGTCCGGTGCCACCGTATGACTACATCGGTATCCTCGCCAATGCGGTGCTGTCGACGCTCGGGGCGCTCTACATCGATCAGTACCGCCGCCAGTTGTTCGCTCAGGCGAGCGCCTTGCGCGACGCAAATCGAGGATTGCAGGAAGCCAACGAAACCCGCACCGAGCTGCTCAGTGGACTGTCGCACGACATGCGTACGCCGCTCGCTATCCTCACCGGCTACGCCGACATACTCAACGAGACGCCGGGGCTCGCGGCGGAGCTGCAGCAGCCCGTGCGCAGCATCGCGCGTGAGTCGCGCGAGCTGCTCTACCTGGTCGATAGCGTGCTCGACCTGGCGCGGTTGGAAGCCGGACGCCTGCCCTTTCAACGGTCGACGTTCCGCTTGGCCCCGGTGCTGGACGCGCTGCGCGAGACCACGGGCGATCTCTTGCGCGATCGAGGCGTATGCCTGAACTGGCAGATCCCGCCGGCGCTGGAGCTCGACAGCGATGCGGGGAAGGTCCGGGAGATCATTCGCAACTTGCTCTCGAACGCGGTCAAGTACACGCAGCAGGGTGAGATCTCATTGCTCGCTACGCCGGTGGGCGACGGTGTGGAGATCACCGTGACGGACACCGGCGTGGGCATCGCTCGCGAGAACCTCGATCTGATCTTCCGCAAATTCGGACAAGTTGATGGCAACCCGGTACAACCATCGGGCGGGCTGGGCTTCGGTCTCTACATGGTGAAGCTGCTGGTGACGATCCTCGGCGCGCGGATCACCGTCCACAGCGCAGTGAATGCCGGCAGCACCTTTCGCGTGTGGCTCCCGCCGCAACCGCCACAGGCATGAGACCGGCCTGTGAGCTGTGCGCTTTGGCGCGGACGACGACGTGGTATGGCGAGTACGACGCGCCGTTTCGCTTCGCGATTCTCGATTGCGATTCCTGCGACGTCCCCATGGCGGTGCTCGGTGCGCACCGCGCCGTCCCGACGCCGGAGGAGCGCGCCGCCATGCAGCAGGAGCTGTCGCGCATCGCCGACAGCAAGTATCCGCGCGGCTGGTACTACGACGATCACATGCGCCAGATCCCCGACCACTACCATCTGCACGCCCGACCCTACCCGGCCTGGTGGCCGCGAAAATTGGGGGGAAGCTAGTCCGGCGTGCCGCTGCATCTGGCCCGACGGTTTGATAGCCTGATCCACGCTGATTGCGGAGGAGCGCATGCAAGAAGCTCTGATCATTGAAGCAGTCCGGAGTCCGATCGGACGGCGGAAGGGTGGGCTCGCAGGCCTGCACCCGGCGGACCTGCTGGGCATCGTGCAGAAGGCGGCGATCAGCCGCGCCGGCGTCGATCCCAGGGAGATCGGGCAGATCATCGGCGGCTGCGTCTCGGAGGTCGGCGAGCAGTCGTTCAACATCGCGCGCACGGCGTGGCTGTCGCAAGGCTTGCCGATGGAAGTGCCGGCGACGACCATCGACAGCCAGTGCGGCTCGAGCCAGCAGGCCACCAGCCTGGCGGCCGGGCTCATCGGCGCGGGCATCGAAGACCTCGTGCTCGCCTGCGGCGTCGAGATGATGACCCGCGTGCCCCTGGGTGCCAACATGAAGGGTGGCTCGCCGCTGCCGCCGACCTACGCGCGCCACTATGCCTTTGCCTCGCAGTTCCAGGGCGCGGAGATGATTGCGAAGGAGTACGGCATCGCGCGCGGAGATACCGACCGCTTCGGGCTGCGCAGTCAGACGTTGGCCAACCAGGCGTGGACGGAAGGACGCTTCGAGCGCGAGGTGGTGCCGATCGAGGCCCCGCTGTTGGACGAGAACGGCCAGCCGACGGGAGAGCAGCGCACGGTGACGCGCGATGAGGGGCTGCGCCAAACCACGCTGGAAAAGCTCGCGGCGCTCAACCCGGTCGAGCCGGGTGGGCTGCACACGGCCGGCACGTCGTCGCAAGTGTCTGACGGCGCAGCCGCGGTGTTGCTCGCATCACCGCAGCGCGCGCAGGCGTTGGGACTGAAGCCGCGGGCGCGCATCGTGGCGACCACGCTGGTCGGTGTGGACCCGGTGACGATGTTGAAGGGGCCGATCCCTGCGACCCGCAAGGTGCTGAAGCAGAGTGGGCTGAAGATCCACAACATGGACGTCTTCGAGGTGAACGAGGCGTTCGCGTCGGTGGTGCTGGCGTGGATCAAGGAGTTGGAGCCCAATCCGGAGCGTGTCAACCCGAACGGTGGTGCAATTGCGCTCGGGCATCCGACCGGCTGCACCGGGGCGCGGTTGATCACCACCGCGTTGCACGAACTCGAACGAACCGGCCGTCGCTACGGCCTCATCTCGATGTGTTGCGGCGGCGGGCTGGGAACCGGCACGATCATCGAGCGGCTCTCATGACCCTCGAAGCGGGGCAGCCCGCGCCGGACGCGGCGTTCCGCGATTCCTCCGGCCGCGACGTGCAGCTGTCAGACTTCTGGCGCGCGCAGCCGACCGTCTTCATCTTTCTTCGCCACTTCGGCTGACCGGTGTGTCGCCAGCATCTCGTCGAGATGCAACGCGACTACGACGCGGTGCGCGCCGCCGGTGCCGAGGTAGTTGCCATCGGGCAGGGTTCCTCAGAGGAGGCGGAGCGGTTCTGTCGCAGCTTGGGCGCGACGTATCCGTGTCTCGGCGACCCGGCGAAAGAGAGTTACCGGGCGTTCGGTTTGCCGCGTGGTGGGTGGCGCGAGATCGTGCTGGAGCCGATGCGCGCCGGGAACCAGGCGATGCGGCAAGGCCATCGGGTCAGCATTCGCGGCTCGCTGCTGCGTCATTCCGACTGGTTTCAGCTGCCGGGCCTGGCCATCGTCGATCGCGGCGGGATGCTGCGCTACCTGTATCGGTCCCGGCACTCTGGCGACTTGCCCTCGAACACCGACGTGCTCCGCATCCTTCAGGGGCTGCGCGGCCAGTAAAACTGCAGGAAGCTTGCGCGGTCAGCGTGGTGTCGCTAGCATTCGTTCGCGCTCGTGAAGAGGCGCAAGCTCTTTGAGTTCCGCTGGCTCAGCACTTTTTTCTCACGGGGGCGATCTGGGTTCGACGGGGGTTGGGAAGCCGCGGTTGCGTGCACGGGATCCTGGGTACCGTAAAACCCCAGGGCTGCTTAAACGCAGACGAACCTCTAGCACTGGCTGCCTAAGGGCAACCACGTCTCACCGGCTCGCGCCCGTAGGGCCGGCTGAGGCGACGCAAATCGGGATAAGCGGTGGCGAGCGCTCGGGCGCCGCCGACGAAAACTCACGAGCTGGTTGTCGGAGATCCTGTCCGTGGGAGCTCCGCCGGCGAGAGCAAAGCACGAGGCTACGCACGTAGAGACTTCGGTGTACCGCTTCCGGACGGGGGTTCGATTCCCCCCGCCTCCATCTAATCCGCCCGGCCAAGCCGGGCGGTGTCCGCAGGCGGCGTAGCCGCCGACTCAGCCTCCCGGCCGCGCGATCTCAGCCCGGAGTGCGCTCGAAGACGGGCACGCCCTCCGGAATGTGGTGGAAGCCCTGCTTGTCGATGGTGAAGATCACCATCTGAGGTCCACCGTAGACGCTCGGATCGTCGAGCGTACCCACCTTGATGATCAAGACGCCGGGCATACCCGGAGACTTGGCCAGGATTTGCGTGCCGCATTCGGCGCAGAACTCGCGCGTCACCGGATTCGTGAGATCGCTGCGGCGGAACTGCTTCGGCGCGCCCTTGGTGTACGTGAAGCCGGGTTCGGCCATGGCCATGACGACATTGGGGTGCCCGCCCGAGATGTACTGGCACTCCCGGCAATGGCACTGGCCTTTGAAGAGCGCGTCGCCCTCAGCCTTGTAGCGAA
>CAZCGA010000171.1:0-12128 GCA_964498075.1 uncultured Binatia bacterium (SeqCode)
TAGAACGGGACCCCGGCCCACCGCCAGTTGTCGATTTCGAGCTCCATCGCCGAGAACGTCTCCGTGGTCGAGTCCGGTGCCACGCCGGACTCCTGCAGGTAGCCCTCGTACCGCCCGCGGACCACGCGGTCGATGCCGGAGATCTCGGTCGCGCGCAGGACCTTCACGGTCTCGTCCCGCAGGCGATCGGGCTCGAAGGAGACCGGCGGCTCCATCGCCAGGAACGTCATCACCTGGAACAGGTGCGTCGAGATCATGTCGCGGATGTTGCCGGTCTGCTCGTAGAACGCGCCCCGCCCCTCGATCCCGATCTTTTCGGCGACCGTGATCTGCACGTGGTCGATGTAGCGGCGGTTCCAGATGGGCTCGAAGATGCCGTTGATGAACCGGAAGATGAGGATGTTCTGCACCGTCTCCTTCCCGAGGTAGTGATCGATGCGGTACACCTGGCTTTCGTCGAACGCCGACAGCACCTGGTGATTCAGCTCGCGGGCCGAATCGAGGTCGCGGCCGAACGGTTTCTCGATGATGATGCGCGTCCAGCCGCTCGGGTCTTCGGGTTCCTTCACCAGGCCGGCGGCACCCAGCTGCGCGGCGATCTCGCCGAAGAACTGCGGCGGCGTCGCCAGGTAGAAGAGCGTGTTGCCGTGCGTCCCCCACTCCTTGCTGACCTCGGTGAGCCGCTCCTTCAGCCGGGTGTACGTGGCCGGGTCGGAGAAGTTCCCGGCGACGTAGTGCAGCCGGCGCGTGAACTCATCCACCTTGGACGGATCGACCGCATGCGCGCCGAACTGTTTCACGGCACTCAGCATCGCGTCGCGGAAGGCATCATCGGTCAACGGGTTCACGGCGATCCCGACGACGCCGAACTGTTCGCTGAGGATGCCGGCCCGGTACATGTTCTGGAGCGAGGGCAACAGCTTGCGCTTGGTCAGATCGCCGGCGGCGCCGAAGATCACCATCACGCAGGGGTCGGCGGGGCGGACGCCGTCAGCACGCGCCGCGTCAGTCATGGCTTCCCTCGCGCGCGCCACGCCGCACTACTCCTTGGCGCGCTCAAGGTGCCCGCCGAAGCCGAAGCGCATCGCCGACAGCACGCGGTTGGCGAAGTCCGCCTCGCCGCGCGAGCTGAACCGATCGTAGAGCGCAGCGGTGAGCACGTGTGCGGGGACCGACTCATCGATGGCCGCCTCGATGGTCCAGCGACCTTCCCCCGAGTCCGAGACACGGCCAGCGAAGTTGGAGAGGTCCGGGCTCTGCAGGAACGCCCCCGCAGTGAGATCCAGCAGCCAGGAGGCGATCACGCTGCCGCGGCGCCATAGCTCGGTGACGTCGCTGAGGTTGAAGTCGTACTGGTAGTCCTCGGGGTTGCGCAGCGGCGTGGTCTCGGCGTCGACGCTGCGCTGCTGCTTGCCGACGTTGGCGTGGCGCAGGATGTTGAGGCCCTCGGCATAGGCCGCCATGATGCCGTACTCGATGCCGTTGTGCACCATCTTCACGAAATGTCCGGCGCCGTTCGGACCGCAGTGCAGATAGCCGTGCTCCGCCGTGCCGCCGACCTTTTCGCGCCCTTGGGTGCGCGGCGCCGACTCGATCGTCGGTGCGAGGGTCGCAAAGATGCCATCGAGGCGCCGCACGACCGCCGTCTCCCCGCCGATCATCAGGCAGAAGCCGCGTTCCAGGCCATAGACGCCACCGCTGGTGCCGACGTCGACGTAGTCGAGGCCGCGCGCCTTGAGCTCCTTGGCGCGGCGGATGTCGTCCTTGTAGTAGGAGTTGCCGCCGTCGATGACGACGTCGCCCTTCTCCATCCGCTTCGCCAGGTCGGCCAGCGTCTGGTCGACGGCCGCGGCGGGCACCATGATCCACGCGTTGCGCGGCTTGGTCAGCTTGGCGGCAAAGTCATCGAGCGAGGTCGCCCCGCTCGCGCCTTCCTTCACCAGCTGTCGCACCGCGTCGGGAGACATATCGTAGACCACGCATTGATGGCCGTTGCGCATCAGGCGCCGCACCATGTTGGCACCCATTCTTCCCAGACCGATCATTCCGAGCTGCATCGTCGTCCTCCTTCCGAACGTTTTGTCAGACTGGAATCTGCATTACTGTTGCACTCATTCGTGCGCGGTCGCGTCTGCTCACGACCCGGGTACGAGTATGCGCCGTACACTATCCGAGCCGCGACGCGAGTCCAACCCCCTCTGCTGCGTGTCGGGGGTTGCGCAGCGGGGGCGGAATCCGGAATAGGGTCTGCATGGGCGAGCCAGGCGGACAGTTGATTGAACCCGAAGTGCCGCGCCCACCGTCCGGCCGGTCGCCCGAACGGCGTCGTGAGCGCGTAGTCCCGGTCGCGTCGTGCCCCACGCTCCGCGCGCTTGCCGCCGAAGCCACACCGGCGTAGCGTGCGCGCCGAAACCTGGAGGCCCACCATGGACATCCTCTTGAACCCGAAGCGACACGAGCGCTCGTATCCCGACGAGCGCTCGCGCGAAGTCATGCGCAAGACGATCGAGTTCTTCGAACAGAAGGGGAAGCGCCGTCTCAAGGCGGACTATCACGCCCGGGTCTGGTACGCCGACTTCCTCGACTTCGTGAAGCGCGAGAAGATCTTCGCGACGATGTGCACTCCCGCCGGCTACGGCGCGGCGGACGCGCGCTGGGACACCTGGCGGATCTGCGAGTTCGCGGAGATCCTTGGATTCTACGGCTTGCAGTACTGGTACACCTGGCAGGTGTCGGTCCTCGGGCTCGGCCCGCTCTGGATGAGCCGCAACGAAGAGATCAAGCAGCGCACCGCGCGGCTCCTCGACAACGGCGCCATCTTCGCCTTCGGCCTCTCGGAGAAGGCTCACGGCGCGGACATCTACTCGACGGATATGGTCGTGACGCCGCGCGACGAGGGCGTGTACACGGCCAGCGGTCGCAAGTACTACATCGGCAACGGCAACCAGGCGGCCATCGTCTCTACCTTCGGGAAGCTCGCGTCGGGCGACTACGTGTTCTTCGCCGCCGACTCGCAGCACGAGAAGTTCGAGTGCGTGCAGAACGTCTGTGCCAGCCAGAACTTCGTCTCCGAGTTCGCCCTCCGGGACTACCCGCTCACCGAGGCGGACATCCTGCACAAGGGGCGCGAGGCGTGGGACGCGGCCCTGAACACGGTCAACATCGGCAAGTACAACCTGGGCTGGGCGTCGATCGGCATCTGCACCCACGCGATGTACGAGGCGGTCACGCACGCCCACAACCGCCGGCTCTACAAGATGCGCGTCACCGACTTCCCGCACGTCAAGCGGATGTTCGTCGACGCCTACGCCCGCCTGGTCGCCATGAAGCTCTTCGCGCTGCGCGCCTGCGACTACATGCGCTCGGCCTCGCCCGACGATCGGCGCTACCTGCTCTACAACCCGATGGTGAAGATGAAGGTGACCACCGAGGGCGAGCGCGTGATCAATCTGCTCTGGGACGTCATCGCCGCCAAGGGGTTCGAGAAGGGCATGTACTTCGAGCAGGCAGCGACTGACATTCGCGGCCTGCCGAAGCTCGAGGGGACGGTGCATGTGAATATCGCTCTCATCGTGAAGTTCATGCCGAACTTCTTCTTCGCTCCGGCCGACTGCCCGGAGATCCCACGGCGCGACGACGCGGCCAACGATGCCTTCTTGTTCAATCAAGGTTCCACGAAGGGGCTGGGCAGCATCCGCTTTCACGACTACCGCCGTACGCTCGCCTCGTTCGATCTCCCGAACGTGAAGGGCTTCGCCGAACAAGTGGAAGCCTTCCGCGAGCTGTTGGCCACCGCGCCGCCGAACGACGCACAGATGAAGGACACAGACTTCCTGATGGCCGGCGGCGAGCTGTTCGCTCTGGTCGTCTACGCGCAGCTCATCATCGAGAATGCGCAGATCTACAGCATCGAGCCCGACCTCGTCGACCAGATCTTCGACTTCATGGTCCGCGACTTCTCCGAGTTCGCCCTGCAGCTCTACAACAAGCCGAGCAGCACGCCCGAGCAGATGCGGTTCTGCCTGCAGATGATCAAGAAGCCGCTGCAGGACGAGCGGCGCTACGACGCGGTGTGGGCGCGGGTCCTAGCGCTCGACGGCGCGTACGAAATGAACGCCTGAGGCTTGTCTATCAACTCCCGATAATCTAGATAATCGGGAGTGAACTCCCGTTTATCAGAGATCAAGCGCCTCCTGAAGATCAACCTGGAAGACCACAACGCGGCCTTTCTGTGGGGGCCGCGCAAGGTCGGCAAGACCACCTTGCTGCGCCAGCAGTTCCCGCGGACCACCAGCTTCGATCTGCTCGACTCGAACCTGCGTACCGAGCTGACCCTGCGGCCGGCGACGTTGCGCGAACGGGTGTTGGCGACGCGGCCGCGGATGGTGATCGTCGACGAGATCCAGAAGGTCCCGGCCCTGCTCGACGAGATCCACCTGCTGCTCGAGTCGACGCCGACGCGCTTCATCCTGTGCGGCTCCAGCGCCCGCAAGCTGCGCCACGGCGCCGCCAACCTGCTCGGCGGACGCGCCTGGCGCTTCGAGCTGTTCCCACTGACGACGGCGGAAATCGGCGTCTCGGAGAACGCCGAAGCTGCCGGCGAAACGCTGCTCCGCATTCTCAACCGCGGCCTGATCCCGCAGCACTACCTCGCTTCTCGCCCCGAGCGGCTGCTGCGCGGCTACGTGCTCGACTATCTCTCGCAGGAGATCCAGGCCGAGGCCCTGGTGCGCAACGTCCCCGCCTTTGCCCGCTTCCTCGACGCCGTCACGTCGACCCACGGGCAGCTCTTGAACTACGCGACCGTCGCACGCGACTGCGGCGTCTCGCCCAAGACCGTACGCGAGTACTATCAGATCCTCGACGACACCTTGCTCGGCTTCCGCCTGCCGCCGTGGCGCAAGGTGCGCAAGCGCCGCCTCATCGAGACCGAGAAGTACTTCCTCTTCGACGTCGGCATCGTCCGGGCGCTGTCCGGCATGCGCCTCGTGCAGCCGGGCACGGAGGAGTTCGGCCGCGCCTTCGAACACTTTCTGATTCAAGAGATTCGCGCCTACCTCTCGTACAGGGAACGCGACTGGCCGCTTGCATACTGGCGCACCAGCACCGGGATCGAGGTCGACCTGATCGTCGGTAAGCTCGAGCTGGCGATCGAGATCAAAGCGTCTGCCAAAGTCGGCGACGGCGACGCCCGCGGCTTGCGCGTGCTCGCCGAAGACCAGAAGCTGAAGCGTGGTGTGATCGTCTGCCTCGGAGATCAACCGCGGCGGCTCGCCGACGGCATCGAGATCTGGCCCTGGCAGCTGTTCTGCCAACGCCTCTGGGCGGGGGATTGGTTCTGAATCTGAAGGCCGGTTCCTTTGCGGAAGGCTTCCGCCACCGATATGATCTCGCCGTGTTCGAGGACTCCGGGTGCAACCTGCGCAGGCGTGACGCGACTCTGTGTGCTGACGTGATGACCAGGTTCTACGATCGATTCACAAGGCGCCCGGCGGGCTGGGTGCTCGCCGGCCAGGTGGTGCTGAACGCCGTGCTGCTGCTCGTCGGTGTCTCGTTGGCCGCCACGACCGACCGGCGCGCGCTGTTCCTGCTTGCCATGGTGCCGCTCGTCTTCGTTCCCTTCTCGTACGCGCGCGCGCGACTGCATCGTTTTCTCGAAGCCCGTCTGGCGCGCTCACTCGTCTGGCCCCTCACCGCAGCCGGTCTGTCCTTCGACGCGATCATGGCGGCGCAGCTGCTCAGCGCGCGGCAGCCGCTCGGCGCACCGATCCTGCAGGCGCCGGGCGTCACGTGGATCGGCGCGGTCTGGTTCAGCGCCCACGCGCTGTTGCTCCTCGGCTACGCGCTCGCCGGCTTGGTGCGGCTGGGGAGCATGCCCGTCCGGCGCCTCGTGGCAGTGCTCCGCCCGGTGGCGCCGCTAGTCGACGAGCCGTCGATCGGGCGACGCGAGCTGTTGCAGCGCGCCGGCCTCTTCGGTGTCGCCGTGCCGTTCGGCATCTCCGTCTCCAGCGTGCCGTTGTCGTACGACTTCCGTGTGGAGCACCGGGAGATCACCGTGCCCTTCTGGCCCGCGGCCCTCGATGGCTTGCGTGTGGTCCATCTCTCCGACATTCACGTCGGCGGCTCGATGGACCGGCGCCGCTTGCTGCAGGTGGTGGAGCTCACCAACGGATGTCGCCCCGATCTGGTGCTCCACACCGGCGACTTCCTCACGCACCGCAGCGGCGACTTCGACGCGCCGCTGTACGACGCGCTGGCGCGCATCCGGGCGCCGCACGGGCAGTGGGCAAGCCTGGGCAATCACGACTTCGACGACCCGGAGCGGCTCGAGCGGCGGTTGCGCGACAGCGGCGTGACCGTGCTGCGCAACCGGGTCGTCGCGCGGTCGCTGCGCGGCGTGGTCCTCGAACTGGCCGGGATCGACTTCCAGTATGAACGCTCGCAGCGGGCGGCCACCTACGAGCGGATCGTTGCCGGCTGGAAACCGCGCGGCGGCGCACCGCGCATTCTGCTCAATCACGATCCGAGTGCCTTCTATGCGTTGCCCGACCGCTGCGCCGATCTCGTCCTGTCGGGCCACACGCACGGCGGGCACATCGGTGTGCAGCTCAGTTCATCACAAGCCATCACCGTGGTCGGCCTGGCCGGGTTGCCCGACCAGGGGCTGTTCACGCGCGGCGACATGCGCCTGTACGTGACCCGCTGCGTCGGCTTTTACGGCTACCCGATGCGCATCGGCATTCCGCCGGAGATCGCGCTGCTCGTCCTGCGCGCGCCGCAGGCAGTGTGACGAATCGATCCGCCCGCCCGTGCACGTTGCAGCCTGATGAGGCGTCTCCCGTGCTGACGCGGATGTCGACGTTGTCTCCGTCGACGAACACCGTTCAACGCAGATTCGCCTCCAACCACGCCGGAAAATCCTGCCACGGCATGGCGAGGTGACCCGATGGAAGGGGGCGCGGCTTCGGAACACGGCACACGACCAACCCGCTCGCGGCGACGCGTTTGCCTCCAACCTTCTTCAAGTGCTCGATCGGTTCGACATGCCCCGCGGTCGGCGTGGCACTCAGCTTGATCTCGATGGGAACCAGACGGCCACCCGCGGCAACGAGGAGGTCCACTTCCAACCCGTCGTGCGAGCGCCAGTAGTAGAGATCCGGTCGCTTGCCCAACACGCTGAAGACTTTCATCGCCTCGGCAACGACGAGACCCTCGAAGAGCGCCCCGGCCATGGCTCCGGCCAGCGCCGCTTCGGCGCTCGGCTGGCGGGTCAAGGCACAGACCAGCGCCGGATCGAGAAAGTAGAGCTTCGGTGTCTTGATCACCCGCTTGCCGAAGTGCTCGAAGTACGGCGGCAGGCGCAGGACGACATATGCTGCCTCCAACACGCCGACCCACGACTTTACGGTGGGCTGTGAGATGCCCACCAGCCGGGACAGTGCGGCGAGGTTCAGCTCCTGGGCGTGGCGCGCGGCACACAGCGTCAGCAGCGTCTCGAAGGTGCGCAGGTCCTGGATGTTCTGGAGTTGGCGCACGTCGCGTTCGACGTAGGTCTGCACGTATGAACTGACCCAGAGGTCCCGCTTTGCCGGTTCGAGCGCCGGTTCCGGGTACAAGCCATCCCAGATGACCGTCCCCAAGTCCGTCGCCGAGGCGGGCTTTTCGAGCAAGCTAAACGGCAGCAGCTCCAAGATCGCCACGCGTCCCGCGAGCGATTCACTGATGTTCGCCATCAGCTGAAAGCGTTGCGAGCCGGTGAGCAGCCAGCGACCGTACGCACGACGAGCGTGGTCGATGCGGATCTTCAAGTAGGAAAGGATCTCGGGTGCGTACTGAATCTCGTCGAGAATCACCCGCTCGCCGCCGAAGCGATCGAGGAACCCGTTCGGATCGCGGCGTGCGTATTCCCGTTCGAGCGGGTCGTCGAAACTGACGTAGTGGGCTCCTCTACCAAACTCCTCGCGCAGGAACGTCGTCTTGCCCGACTGCCGCGGTCCGGTGACCAGCACGGCGGGGAACTGCTGCAGCGCGGCCTTCACGGCCGGGGTGAGTTTCCGCGGCACATACATGCGCCGAAAGTAAGATTGGATCTTATATCTGTCAAGCCCTGGCTCTCGCGACCGTGCACTGGCGATAGGGCGCTCTCCGTGCCAAACGTGCACGGGGAGGGAGCGACCATATGATGCGGCAGACCTACCGCGTCCACGGCATGATGCAGTCGTACTTTACCCGCAAGATGACGGGGTACCTCGACTACAAAGGTATCCCGTGGCTGTTCCGCCGCTTCCCCGGCGTAAGCCCCGAGGCGGCTGCCGCCGGCTTCTCGGGCGGCGTGCCGGTGGTGGAGACGCCCGACGGCGAGTTCATGTGGGACTCGACGCCGATGATTCACCATCTCGAATTGTGCTTTCCGGAACCCGCCGTCCTTCCCGCGGACCCGGTGCAACGTTTTCTCTGCTACGTCGTCGAGGACGTTGCCGACGAATGGCTCTATCGACCGGCGGTCGGGACGCGGTGGCATTTCGAGGAGAACGCCGCAGTGGGCGGTTTCGAGCTGGCACGTGACATCGCGGTGAAAGCGCCCGTACCCTGCGATCAGGCGCACGCCGCCGTCCGCGCCCACGTCCGCAGCAGCTGCCCGCCCCTCGGCGTGACCGCGGACACCATCCAGCTGTGGGTCGATGACGTGTTGCGGCCGTGGATGCGCGTGCTCGGCGCGCATCTCGCGCACCGTCCCTACCTGTTCGGCGAGCGCCCGTCGCTCGCCGACTTCGCGCTCTTCGGCGGCAACGCCGCCCACTTCGTCAACGATCCTCTCTGCCGCCGCTGGGTCGAGGCGGACGCGCCCAGCGTGGTGCAGCACACGCATCGTCTACTCGAACCCGAGGACCAGCGGTTCGGCGACTGGGACGACGCCCGCGACGTGTCCCAGACGTTCCTCGCGGTGCTCGCCGACCTGAAGCGCCTCTACCTCCCGTGGGTGAGCCGGGCCTGCGTCGACGGCGTCGCCGACATCGTCTTCATGAACGGGGCACGCATCGCCGTGCGTGCCACCGACTTCTTGCGTGAGGCGCGCGCCACGCTGCTGGCCCGCTACGTGGCACACCGCTGCGAGCGGCTCGACGCCGCCCTGCAGCAAGCGGGGATCCTCTCGTTCTTCGCCGAGTACATCCACCAAGCGGGATCGGTCCCGGATTTCCACGCGCCGCCGCGGCCGCAGCTGAACCGTCCGTTCCCTCCCGCCGACATGTGAGCCGACGGGTCCTACCCCTTGATTCGCGACAGGAGCGGCGTCATTGAAGAGGAGCTGGACCCGGCGGCTGCGCCGCGGACACCGGGCGGCCAGTCACTTCACTGAGACGAAGGGACGGACCATGGCAATCGACTTCAGCTTTCCTCCCGAGATCGACGCGTTGCGCTTGAAGGTGCGCGAGTTCATCACACAGGTCGTGCGCCCCGCCGAGACGCGCATCGCAGAGCGTGAGAACGACCGCCGCTTCCTCATCCAATCGATCATCGAAATGCGCGTGGCGGCCAAGGACTGGGGGTTGTGGCTGCCGCACATGCCGAAGGAGCTCGGCGGCATGGGGCTCGGCCACGTGGCCATGGCGGCGGTGTCCGCGGAGGCCGCCAAGTCGGGCTTCGGACCGTACGCCCTGAACGCGCAAGCGCCCGACGAGGGCAACATGCACACGCTGCTGCACTGGGCCAACGACGCGCAGAAGGAGAAGTACCTGCGGCCGCTGTGCGAAGGGATGGTCCGGAGGCTGTTCGATAACGGCGTCCTGACTCGTGAGGAGTATGAGCAAAGCGGGCAACAATTCTGAACGAACTCTAACGGAAGCCGTCCAGAGGTGGCAGGAGCGGCGGGAACGACGTGCAACGCTTTCGCGTCACCAGCGCTACGCGCGTCGCCTTCACCATGTTCTCGGACACGGACAGCTACGAAGCCGGCGGCCGCCGCGCTGCCGGCACCGACCTGGCCGGCCAGACCGCAGCGCAGCTCGCGCGCGGCGGACCTGATCTTCGAGTGTCCACGGGCGAACTGACGATGTGGCGCACACGCCCGAACCTTAGGTCTCAACTCCTGTGCAACGCGGTGGCGAGCCCGACAACCCCCGGCACAGTGAGAGCGCGGCCGTGCTGACGGTCTTCCTCGCAACGTACAACGGCGCCGACACGCTGCCGCGCGTGCTGGGATCGTACGCCGCGTTGGAACCGCCCGACGGCGGCTGGAAGCTAGTCATCATCGACAACGGCAGTGATGACGACTCCCAGCAGCTGGCACGGTCCTTCGCCGGCCGCCTCCCGCTGCAGTGTATTGTCGAGCCGCGGCGCGGGAAGAATCGTGCGCTCAACGCCGGCCTGCGCGAGTTGGAAGGAGACCTCGCCGTCTTCAGCGACGACGACAACGTTCCAAACGAGGACTGGCTGGTGCAACTCCGAGGTGCCGCCGCTGCTCATTCGAGCTTCGCGGTGTTCGGCGGAGCCATCGGCCCGCTGTGGGACGCACAACCGGACGACTGGGTTCTGCAGTGCATTTCCCTGCCTGCGGTGTTCGGCATTACCGACCCGGCCTGGGACGAGGGCCCGTGTGATCCCGCGCGCGTGTTCGGCGGCAATATGGCCGTACGCGCCGAGTACTTCAGCCGAGGCTATCGATTCGATGAGCGCATCGGTCCAGATGGCTCTTCGACGTATGCCATGGGTGCGGAGACCGAGCTCACCTTGCGTCTGGCGATTGCGGAGCACGTCGAGTGCTGGCATTGCAAGGCGGCGCAAGTGCGCCATGTCGTCAGCCAGACAATGACGACGAGGTCGTGGATACTGAAACGGGCTTTCCGTCTCGGCCGATGCCTGTACCGCGACGCGCATCAGCACGCCGTCGCAGGTCGTCCTTCCGCCCGCCGCCGCGGCAAGGAGATCGGCACAGCGCTCGCCCGCGCCGCCCGCAACCTGGCGTCCGGCCGCGCGCGTGGAAACGAGCGGCAGGTGTTCGAGGCACGCTGGCAGCTGCACCTCTGGATCGGCTGCCTGGTTGAAGCGCTGCGCTCCTGGCCGAGGAACGCGGTCGGCCGTGCCGCGGCTCCGCAATCGCGTCCATGACGGCACCTCCGCGCCGTGCATACGGTTCCGACGGCGGCCGTGTCGAGCCGCCCACGGTGAGCGTGGTCATTCCAACCTATCAGCGGGAATGGTGCATCGGCAGATCGATTCGCAGTGTCCTTGATCAAACCTATCAAGACTTCGAGCTGATCGTCGTCGACGACGCTTCGACCGACCGCACACGACAGGTGGTCACCGGGTTCGGCGACGCGCGAATCGGCTACGTGCGGCTGGAGAACCACCGCGGGCCGGCGGCAGCGAGGAACGCCGGTATTCGCCAATCGAAGGGGCGCTTCCTCGCCTTCCAGGATTCGGACGACGAGTGGCTGCCGGCGAAACTGGAACGGCACCTGGGCGCGTTCGACATGTGCGCGCCTGAGGTCGGCGTTGTGCATTCGGACATGCAGCGGGTGCTGCGCGACGCCACGGCCCGGTACCACCAATCGCCGACCATCGTCCCGAACGCGCTGATCGATCCGGATACGCGATTCTATCAGTTCCGCAACCTCGGCATTCAATCGAGCGTCATCAAGCGGGAATGCTTCGAGCACGTCGGGGTGTTCAACGAGACGTTTCCCGCACTCGAAGACTTGGAGCTGTTCATCCGGCTGTCGAAGCGCTACCGGTTCCATCACCTGCGCGAGGCGCTCGTCCGCTATTACGAGACGGACGGGCTCTCGAAGAACGTGCCCGCCAAGCTGGCCGCCCGAAAGCTCCTCCTCAAGCACTACTGGCGAGACTTGGCGAAAGGCCATCTCGCATTCGTCGTCCGGGAATACTCCTTCCTCCGTCGGGCGGAGCGGCAATGCGCCGCGGCACGTTGGGGCGGAACGTGATGCTGCGTAATGAACGGTTGCTTACTGCGGGGCCCTGACCGGCGCTACTTGATTCACGACGGGAGCGGCGTCATTGAAGAGGGCAGCGGATACCCGCCACACGCTGACCGAGAAAGGACACGACCATGGCCATCGACTTCAGCTTTCCTCCCGAGATCGACGCGTTGCGCTTGAAGGTGCGCGAGT
>CAZCGA010000172.1:0-12120 GCA_964498075.1 uncultured Binatia bacterium (SeqCode)
CGCGCCTCGTCCTGCATCACCAGGCGGAACATCTTCTTGTCGACCTCGGTCGGGCTGATCAGCTCGCTGAAGCGGAACATGGTGAGCACCATGCCTTCGGCTTGGAGGTGCAGCGTCAGCGAGGCCTCTGCGAAGCTGTCGGCGTCGCGCAGGAACTTGAGGTTGATCTCGTTGGCGCGGCTGGCGCGCATAAGGCCCCAGCCGGTGGTCAGGGCGCGTTTGCGGAACACCTCCGCGTGCCGCGCCTCGTCCATGGCCTGCGTGGCGATGAAGTTCTTCACTTCGAAGAAGTCGGCGTTGAGCCGACCCACCCACTTCGCCGGCACGTCGGTGGCGATCATCTCCACCTCGGTGAGGAAGGTGAGCAGCTGCGAGTAGGCCTTGCCGATCTCTTCCGGCAGCTCGTACTTGCTCAGCTCATCCCACGGCACGTCGGTGGTGGCGTTCCACTGCCGGCTCATGGCTTCTTCGTAGTAGCCTTCGACGTTGTACGCCCACACCTCGCTCTTACGATTCACCTCGGCCTGCAGGTCCGGGACGCCGGCGGGGATCTCCGCGCCGCGCGGGGCGAAGCTGCGGTTGTGGCGGATGACCTCCGGCATGTCCGTGAAACCGTAGCTGCCGACGTCGAGGTCGCGGAAGGTGAGGCCGCGGCGCGCGTTCTGCGGCTCGCACTGCACCTTCTCGGTGTTGGCGTTCATCCAGGAGAGATCCAGCTCCCCCGTCCGCATCGTGTACTGGTAGCGGTCGAGGAATTCTTTGTCCTCGAAAAAGTCGACGCTGCTCAAATAACTCATCGGATCCTCCTCGCCGGGCGCGCTCAGGCGCTGGCCCGCGCTTCCGCTCGGCCGTGCGGATACTGAATGTCGATCTTGGCTGCCAAATCGATGAACTCCTGCACGCTTTCAGCGAAGCGGTACAGCTTGTCGTGCCCGTCGGGGTCGTCGTAGACGACGCGCATGCGTTCGCCGAGATGCGTCAGGGTGTTGATGCTGTGCGCCACGTCGGCGGCGCCGTGCTGGCAGATGTTGCGCAGCATTTCCACCCAGGTGTCGAGGTCGCCCTCGAGGATGAAGTCGACGGCCTCGGTGCCCAGGTCTTTGCACGCCCGTATCTGCGTGCAGTCGAAGACCTCGAAACCGAGCACGTATTCATGTTTGCCGGCGGCGCCGCTCAGCACGCGCACGCCGAAGATGGTGTCGAAGTAGCCGAGCCGCTTGAAATGCTCGCGCTCCTGTCGCATCAGCGTTTGCAACGCCTGGAAGAACTCAACCGATGGAAAACTCACCTGCATGCTTGGGCTCCGTCAAACCGCCGAAATTACGGCGATAGTACGAAAGCCGTCTCGCAGGGTCAAGTTGATTCGATTGCAATGCCGGCGCCCATTCACTAGAAGCCGCAGCGATCCTCATGCCCACATCGCCCAGCCGGCGCCGGCCGTTCGACATGCACCGGGTGATCCGCCGGCTGCGCGCCGCCGCACCGAGCTGGAATGCCCCCGTCGTGACCCTGATCGCCAACCAGTCCGCCGATCCGTTCCAGATCCTGATCTCGTGCCTGCTGAGCTTGCGCACCAAGGATGAAACGACCGGGCCGGCCGCGCGCCGCCTGTTTCAACTGGCCGACACGCCGCACACCATGGTGGCCCTCGCGGCCCGAGACATCGAGCGAGCCATCTACCCGGTCGGCTTCTATCGCACCAAAGCGCGCACCATCCTCGAGCTGTGCCGGACGCTCATCGATCAGTACGGCAGCCGGGTGCCCGCTGAGCTGGACGAGCTGCTCACGTTGAAGGGCGTCGGCCGCAAGACCGCCAATCTCGTGCTCACCCAGGGCTTCCACAAGCCGGGCATTTGCGTCGACACGCACGTGCACCGCATCTCGAACCGCTGGGGCTACGTACGCGCCAAGGACCCGCACGCCACGGAGATGGCGCTGCGGGGCAAGCTGCCGCACCAGTACTGGATGGAATACAACGACCTGCTGGTCGCCTTCGGACAAACGATCTGCCAGCCGACGTCGCCCTGGTGCAGCCGCTGCCCGATCGCTGCGTATTGCCCACGACGCGGCGTGACCCGCCATCGGTAGCCCGGTGCAGTGCGCCTTGACTCGTTTTCCACCGCCGGTTACAAACCGCGCGCAACAAGGAGTGCAGATGCGGAACGGCTTACGTTGGTTGGTACGGGTGGGTGTGTGTGCGGCGGTGGGGCTTGGGTTGAGCGCGTGCGCGGCGCGCGCACCAGTGAAGGGATCAAAAGCCGCGATGGCCGAAGAGACGGAGACTCCGATGCCCACGGTACCACCGTCGGTGCCGACGCCGCTGCCCGAGGCGGCCCCCGTGCCGACGCGGCCGGCCGGCGCAACGATCAAGGCGCGGAAGGGCGAGCTGATTGGACCGATCATCACCTACTTCGGCGCGGCGCGCGCCGACGGCACCACCGTGGAACCGATGTCCGTCGATAAGAAGGGGATCCCCACGTATCACAGCGCGGTGGGATCGGGCTTCATGCTGGTCGTCGAAGCGAAGCCGGGGAAGAGCGAGTTGGAGCCCGGCCGGCGTGTGTTTGCGTACGATCCCGACGACCCCAAGCTGCGGCCCGACCTGGAAATCGAAACCAGCCGCGACATGGGGAACGGCAGCCCCGCTGTCTGCGACCGGCGCCGGCCGACTGTCGGTGGGGTTCCGGGCATCAATCCACCCAGCTTCGCCGAAACCAAGAAGATCAGCGACGCCATCAACGACTTCTCGTGCCGCTTCGAAACGTTCATCGAGTCGGACTCGTCGTGCACGCTCAGCAAGAGCGGCGACTACTCGTTCGTCAGCAAAGACACGATGACGCAGTTCTGCATGATCGTCGCCCGCTCCTACCAGTATCCGATCGGCCAGACGGTGCTCAGCGTGCGGCTGCGTGACGCTGATGGGAACCCTGGACCGGTCAAGCAGATGCGCATCGTGCGGCCTCAACCACCGCCGCCAAAAAAACCGGGGCCGCAGAAGAAGAAGTAGGCGCGGTCCGACTGACTTCGCGAGGGCAACCAGCATGAAAACAACCGGAATAGTTCTCGTCGGGTTTCTGTTCCTCAGTGGTTGTGGAGGGTGCCAGCATGGCGAAGAGGCCCCGGCTGGCCGTGGGGCGGCGGCACCGAAGCCCGGGGCGCCGCAAGCCGAAGGCAAGATCCAGGTCGCACCGCTCCAGCCCACCCTGGCTGGCCGGCCGGCTCAGGCCCCGCAGCAGGCGCCACCCGCTGCCGTAGCCGCCACGCCGATGGCACCCGCCGCCGGCAACGCACCCCCGGCGCCCGGCGAGCCGGACAACGAGGGCGACTGCATCGTGGTGGCCGACGCCAATCCTGACTACGGGCCACCCCCGTTGAAGGTGGACTTCAGCGCCGAGGCCGAGTGCAGCGGCGGTCAGCCCACGTACAAGTGGGACTTTGGTGACGGCTCGCCGCCAAATGGCGAAGCCAACCCGTCGCACACGTATGCCAAGCCCGGCGATTACACCGCGTCGGTTACAGTGTCCGCGACCGACGGCGCCACCGCCTCTGACGAGATCGACATCACCGTCGAGGAGGGCGAGGGTGAACCGCAAGGGGAGCAACAGTAGAAGAGGCCGATCAGCCTTTGCGCATCATTACGGAGTGCTGCGTGATCGTTGTCGGTGGTTAGCCGCCCCTGCCTCCTATGAAGCGATCAGCGGCCCCGCGCCGCAAATCAGCATGGTTGCTGGCTGGCGGGTTGATCCTCTTCATGGGTTTCATCGTCTACCGCAGCTTGCACATCGCTGGCTATCGCTGCGCCGTGTGCATTGATTTTCGGGGGCAGAGCGCCTGCCGGACGGTTGAGGGACCGACGGAGCAGGAGGCACGCAACGCCGCGACAACCAACACCTGCGCCTATCTGGCTGCCGGCGTAACGGACAGCTTGGCCTGTGAGCGGACGCCGCCCGCCAAGGCGGAGTGCTCAGCAATCGACTAGGGCCTGCGGCCGGCGTCATTTCTATGGCCCGCTCCCCTCCTTCGACTTCGCTCAGGACAGGGTTGGGTCGCTCCGGAGTGCCAAGTCCGACAGGCTGACTAGGGCGGTTGCGCCGGGACCGCTGCCGACCACCGTGCCATCGACCGTGGGGTCAGCAGCTCAGCAGTCTTCTGATCTGGATCAATGAAGGGGTGAAAGCCGTGAAGTGCCGGAGGCGAGGTGCGAGCAGCGCCTCGCCTCCGTACATCAGATATGCGGTTCGTCAGGCAGGGCGCTTGAACAGGCTCTGCATCTTCATCGCCAGACCCATGTCTCCGGCGATCTTCAGCTTGCCGCTCATGAACGCCATCTGTCCGTTCAGCTTGCCGCTGATCATGTCGACGTAGTCTTGCGCGACCATGGTCATCGTCATGTTCGGCGACGTGTGGGCGCCCTCGTTCACCGCGCAGGCGCCGTCCTTGATGGCGATGTGGTACGTTCCGCCTCCATCACCGGTCAGGTTGAACTGAATGACCGAGGTCATCCCCTTCGCCGCGTCCGCGTTGAAGTTCTGCGGCATCGCGCTGAAGATCCCCTTCACATCATCTGCTACTGCCATTTCTTGTCCTCCTTTCACGGCTCGATGAGGGGCTTGGCAGTGCGCCCTCTGTGATCCGTGCCTCTCTTATGGTAAATGTCCTCTCCCGCAAGCTCCTCATCCCCACGCAGCCAACGCCGTTTTGTATGCGAGGTGCATCGCGTTGTCAATCTGTATGAACGGGAACGAACGAAAAAATAATGGCACGCGTCGACTACGGATCGTCTCGGCGAACCTCTTGAACGGTGGGGCCGACCCGCAGGCCTTCGCGGAGCTGGTTGCGACGCTGGGCGCGGACGTCGTGGCGGTGCAGGAAGTCGAGGCCCGGCAAGCGCACGCGCTCGCCGCCGTGCTGCCGTATGGCGATCTTGCTCCGGCCAGTGACCATACTGGAATGGGTATCGCGCTGCGGCGGCCGGCACCGGTTCGGCGGATACCCCTCCCCTGCCGCGACGCACACGTCGTGCGGTTGACGCCCCAGGAATGGCCGATCCTGGTAGAATCGCTCGAAGTCGTGAACGTTCACATCGCGGCGCCACACATCCCTCCGTTTTGGCCCGCGCTGCACCGCCGCCGCGGGCAGCTGTCGCGGCTGGAGGAGTATCTCGACCGTGCCGCGCAGTGCGCCCGCGTGGTCATTGGCGACTTCAACTCGCCGCCCTGGTGGCCACTCTATCGGCGCCTGGCAGCCCGCCTCACCGATGCGGCGGTCGTCGCAGCGGCGCGCCGGGGCGTACGTCCGCAGGCCACCTGGGGCCCAAACCCCAGCGGCACGCGGCTGTTGCGCCTCGATCACGCGCTGGTGACGGGCGCAGCGGTCGAGGACTTCCGTGTCGTTCCCGTGGCCGGCAGCGATCACAGTGCAATTGTCCTCGACCTGTCGAACCCTGAGAATGGGTTAGAGGCCGAGCGGATTGGCCCGCAATGAGGGTCCCGCCGCCTACCGTTTCGCCGTCGGATCTGCCTATAATGCGGCCGTTTCAAAATGACCGACTGGGCGGGAGGGGGCGGATGACTGCACGGAAGATCGGGGCGGTTCTGATACTGCTCGGCGTCGCTGGCTGCGGCGAGACCGAGCCGAGCTTTGCGCCGCCGACTCCGACTCCGACATTGCGGGCCACTCCGCCACCCACACCGACCCTCGGCGCTAACGTCGTCTTCATGGGCGTGCTGCGTCCGGATGACACGCTGCTCGATTTGCAGGGCTACGACGCCTTCGATCGGCCGGTGTTCTTGCGCAGTCGAAGCCGCAATCAGGACATGGGCTTTCAGATAGTCATCGAGGCCCGTCCGGGAACCAACGGTGTTGACGTGGGCCTGTCGGCGTTCAACTCGAATCTCGCGGATCCCGCAGTACGGCCTGACCTGCAGATGGAGGCGACACGTAGCCTCGGGAATGGCAGCGCCGCCGTGTGCGACGGTGCAGTGCCGCTCTTGGGCGGCGTGCCGGGGATTGACCCTCCGAGCTTCGATGCCACGCAGCGTATCGCCGACGCGATCAATGACTTCGGGTGCCGATTCAATGACGGGACCGGCAAGCCGCAAGGTCGTGAAGCGTCCGACGGGTGCGCGCTCTTCCCGGACGGCGACTTGCTGGGGCGTTTTGTCAACCCCGACGCGACCATCGAGTTCTGCGCCTTCATCAATCGTGCGCTGCGGTTCCCCGCCGGCGATACGGTCCTGACCGCGCGGGTGCGCGATGAGATGGGGGTCCTGGGTCCCGCCCGCCAGATGATCGTGCGGGTCATGCCCTAGCGGGCCTCGGGACCGGGGCGAAGGTTCGGCACTTTTGCTCCATCACTCATGCGCCTGATGGTGCTCGCGAGCGTGGTCACGCTGAGCGCCCCGATCAGCACGAGGTGTCGCGTGAGGTCGTGCGGGAGCGCGCGCCATTGCTCGAGCACGTACGTGCTCCACAAGTACGTCAGCAGGAACAGCAGCAGCACCTCGCCGTCATAGCGTTTATGGGGCTGACGGAGCGCGAGGCCGATTGCGATCAGCAGGCCGGCGACGCCGAAGTACAGCTGCAGCGGATGCACTGGAAGCGTGGCGGGCGCGGTCGGCGCGATCCAGCCGTGCTGTACCTGCGAGTGATAGGCATCGCTCCCGGCCGGGAAGCGCATCGCCCACGGCAACGACGACGGCACGCCGTAGCAGCAGCCGGCGAGGAAGCAGCCGATGCGGATGCCGAGGATCGCCAGCCCGGCGGCAGGTATGACCGTGTCCGCGAAGCGGAGGTACGGTACTCCAAGCAAGCGCGCCAGCGATGGGCCGATCGCAATCGCGAGGGCGAATCCACCCGGAAGGCGCAAGCGCTCGGCGAACAGGGCGCTGCGGAACTCGGAACGATCGCCTATCCACACCGGCCAGGCCTCCGCCAAGTAGAGGAGCTTCGAGCCGACCACGAGCGCTGCGACCATGGCCAGCAACGTCACGGCAATCTGCCTCGCCCCGAAACCGCTGCGCCGCATCAGCTCGATCAAGCTGCCGCCCCCGAGCGCGACGGCAAGACTCCAGCCGACGAGGAATGCCGGTACGGGTCCGACGCTCGGATGCATCTGGACCTTAGCGCGCCTGCGTCCCTGTTCTCACCTTCGGCCTACTGCGCGGGCGTTCCGGCGTCGAAGGTGATGGGCCCATCCCACGACCAGGCTCCGACGTCATCGTTGCGGGCCGTGAAGGTGCCGCTGACTCCGGTGGCGCCGATGACCCCTTCAAAGGTGGCGGCCGGAATCCCATCGTCGTCGAGCACCTCGCCCCAGATCCGTTGCCCGGCCCGACGGCCGCGCACGCGGCCGTTGGTGATCAGCTGGTTGCCGGCGACATGCACCGCGATGCTGCCTGTGACTGAGTCGTCATCCGCAACGGTGATGTCGGCGTGCCACCGCTTGCTCTCGGGCGGCCCGTCGGGCAAACGCGGGCGGCGTAACACGCGCCCGTGCTCGTCGTGGTGCACTTCCCACCCCCCGTCGCCGGCGACGCGCCGGCCATGGATGGCGCTCGGCTCCGGCGGCGGGTCCGCCACCGCGAGACTGCGCAACGCAACCAGCGTAACCAGCACTCCGACGACTCGCAGGCTTCCCATGGCAATCCTCCAACCCATATGCGCGCTTCCTGGTCGCGTGCCGCCGCTAGCAGCAGCCGCTGCACGACGGGGGCGCTGGCGGGATGGGGATGACCTCCACTGCGCGGGTGGCGTGGGTGGTCGCCAACGCCACCGGGTGGCGCGCCGTTACGGTCGTCGTGCCGATCGCCAGCGGGTCGAACTGCAAGCCGCCATCGCTGTTGTAGTAGTCGCCGGCCGGGATGGTGACCGTGACGACCTGCGCCCCAGCCGGGGACGTTGGCGAGAAGAGCTGTGCCACACTCGCGTTGCTATTGCTCACCGTGATGTCGAAGCCAGGACCGCCCTCCCACACTGCTTGCGATTCAGCGAGGGCGTAGTTGTCGCCGGTTGGTATGCCGGTCTCGACATAGATCACGGCGTTGGCGGCGGCGTAGACAATGCTGTTTGGCAGACTCGCGATGACGATGGCGGGCCTGACGATGCTGAGCCAACTGAACCCGGTGGCGTAGCCTGCCGCGGCCGCCATCAGCTCACAGGTCCCAAGCGCCCCGGCGACGCCTTGCACCCAGAAGAGATTCGCCGCGCTGGCGGCGGTGATCGTGGTGGACACTCCGTCACCCGGCGACGCCGACCAGACGCGGCAGAGGCCTGGGGTCAGCGTCGTGACGGTGACGTCGACGGACGCGCCGGATGAAAGTATCACCCCGAAGTAGTCCTGCAGGCCGGCGCCCACCGCCCGGCCCCCGCCTGGATAGTTCGCCACGACGCGGATATAGGCGCTGCTGACCGTGACCTGCCCGTTCGTCACACCCGTTGAACAGGGGACCCCTGCCGCGTCGCAGCCGCCGAGGCGCTCGCCAACGATTGCGTAGGTTCCGGCCGCCGCCGTGCTCGCGACGGAAAACCTGCAGCGCGCCAGCACCCCGTCGGTCAGCAGGCTCGGGCTGCTCGGGTTGAGCACCATCAACCGCAGCCGCGTCTGTCCCGCCGGCGCCGGAGGGCTCGTGGGAAGGGAGGTGTAGAGCGTATGCTGCCCCAGGCGCGGCTCGATCGTGCAGCTGGGATCGCGGAAGATGCTGGAGTCATACAACAGATCCAATTGCACGGCGGCCACGGCACCGCCGCTCTGCGCGAGGGAGACCGGAACCGAGACCTGCGCAGTGGGGCTGGTCGATGCGGAGCCGATCCGCACGAGGGCGCTGCCTGGCGGCCCGCCCGGGGCCGTGCACCCGAAGACGTCGTTCTCCGCCTGGACGATCTCGGTCACCATCACGGCTCCGTCGTGGTCAGCGTCCGCGCCGGGGCAGGACGAGAGCGCGAGGTTCGCCAGCGCGACGTCGACCATGGTTTCCACTTCCGACAACGTCACAAAGCCGTCGTCATTGCAGTCGCCCACGCAGGGGCCGGGGATCCGAGTCGCCGTGGGAGTTGTACTGGGAGTGGGAGTCGAAGTCCTCGTCGGTGTCGGCGTGGCAGTGGGTGGCGGGGGACACGTCGCTGGTGTCTGGGGAGCTAACTGCAGCTGAAATGCACCGCGACCGAAGGTAAAGGCCACGAGCCGATCACCCGAGGCGCTCACCTGCAAGTCGTTCACCTGCACCTTCGGGAGCCCGTTGGAGAGGGCGGTCCACGTCGCGCCACAGTCGGGGCTCACGAGGACGCCCATGTCGGTGCCGACGTACACGAAATTCGGTGCAGCCGGATCGAGGGCTACCGTGTTGAAGGGCATGTTGATGGAGATCCCGTTTACCTTCGGCGTCACGTCGAACCATTCCGTCTGCCCCTCAGGTGCGAGCGCATTGGCGGTCCTGAAGACGTGCCCGGACTGAAAACCGGAAAGCGTCGCGTAGAGCGTATTCGGGTTGGTGGGATCAAACGCGAGATCCGTCACCGACCCGTTAGGAACCCGTCTGCCGCCGTCGGGGTTAGCGTTGAGGTCCGCACAGTTGTCCGTTCCGAAGGTGTTCAGGCGGAGCGTACCATCTCTGGCGCCGAAGGCGTACTTGCTGCAGGCGGGGCTCAGCGGCGCGAAGCTCAGTGCGGTGATCGGCTCGTTTTGCGTTGTACCCAGACAGCGTCTGGTCCATGGCACGTTGGTCACCGGGGGCGGGCTGCAGACGGGATTGAAGAACTGGTTCGTCTCCCAGATGTCGTGGCTGCCTGCGATGACAATGTCGTCGCTGGTGGGACACTTCTCGAATGGAGAATTGAAGGGTACGTTATTGGAGTCCGGATCGGGCTCCGTGGAGCAGAGACCGTTGATGCCGGCAACTCTCCGAAGTATGAACAACCCCTGAACAAATGAAACGGCAAAGTTCTGGTCGGGATCGCGGTTGACCGACGCGAAAAAGTTATCCCCGCCGTCTCCCCCATAGACGAACTCCCATCGGCTGGCACCCGTGAATTGGCTCGACCCGTTGTCCTGGGCGCCACCCAATGCAGCGTTTGGGTTGGTGGGGTGCAGCGAGCCACGGTAGAACTGCGCGATCGAGAGACCCGTGTTATGGTTGCTCCACGTGTCGCCCCCGTCCGTCGTGCTGTACACTCCTCCATCGTTGCCAACGATCAAACGGTTTCCGGTCCAAGCGATGGCGTGTTGATCAACGTGAACCACGTCTAATTGAAGGCCGGGCGGCACTGTTTTGTCGCCGATATCACTCCAGGTACCCGGCAGAGACGTCTGGTCATACCTCCACATTGGAATCCCTCCCGCATACAGTATGTCCGGCGTGCCGCGGTCCACGCTGAGGACATTGTCGTAGAAGCACTGGCCGGCCGGGCCGTTGGCAAGAGGGTCAAAATAGGCGCAATAGTCCAGCCAGGGACTACCGAACGCGTCCGTCGCGGCTGTGCTAATGGAGTTCCAGGTGGGCGCGGAACCCCAAGCATTGTCCGTTCGCCAGAGGCCCTTTAGGTTTGCCGCCGGCCCTCGCTTGTGTATGCCCACGTAGAGGACGTTCGGGTTCGTGGGGGCGATGGCGAGCGCGACGACCCCGACGTCGCCTGCTGGCTGGGGCGGAGCATGGAGCCAAGGCCCACTGACCGGGCCCCAATTTCGCCCCCCGTCTACCGATCGGTAAAGTCCAGCCGCATCATCGTCGTACGCGACGCCGGCGTACTGCCGATTGAAGTTTGTGGGATCCACCTCCAGTCGGGTGACGAACCGCGCCAACGGCTGTTCCGGCCAAGTGAGGCCGCCGTCGGTGGATCGGTAAATTCCGGTTGAAGTCGCTGCGAGGACGACCTGACTACCCGCCGGGTCCACTTCAATACGGCTGAAGAGTCGCCCGAGAAACGGGGCACCGGCAACGAGCCGCCACGTGCCTCCCCCGTCGGTGGACTTTAGAAAACCAACGCCCAGAGAGGGCTGGCCGTGGTCAATCTCTCCGGTCCCTGCATAGACGATCTTCTGTCCCGGCGGATTGCTTTGGGCAAAGGCAATCGCGCCGATGGCGAGCGAGTCCTGGTCATCGCTGCGCGGCGCCCACGTCGAACCGCCGTCACCGGTTTCCCAAATGCCCCCTTGGGCCGCACCAACTAGCCAGTGATTCGGCAGCGCTGGATCTACCGCGATGGCCGTCACCCGGCCACTCCCCAAGCTGATTCCAAAGCGCGAGATGAGAATTGGGGCCGGTCCGATATTCAGCCAAGCCGCCCCCGCCCCCGCACTCCCTCCCGCGGCGACCGTAGCCTGGCCCCATTGCTGCGCCGCATCGATGCGCGCGCCAGCTGGAATATAACCCAACGGGTAAGCACGTGGTTCGTACCAGGCCTGCCACGCCTGCAGAGGGTCCGTGTTGGGCGGCTCCACGTCCTGCGCTCGTGCAACGTGGATCAAGAGCTGCAGCAGTGTAATCTGCAGCACCACAAGAGCCCTACTGCGACTGGCCATAGCAGTCACCCCCGAGCTATGCCGTTCTCTAACTCGCCAAGGTTCTCATTGTCAATAGCTTCGGTTCATACAGTGTCGCAACGCCCGAACGAGCAGCACACGGTCGCCATGTTGACTCCTCGCGGCTGCCGGGTCTACGCTGCCGGGCATGCCGTGTGTTGGCACCAAGCTTCGCCGACGCCGAGTGTCGCTCATGTGCGCCGCAGTAGCCCTGCTGCTGCACGTCGGCGGTGCCATGGGTGTCGCGCAGCCGTGCGCCTTTGTCACCAACCACGACTCGGATACCGTGTCGGTTATCGATACAAGCACCAACACGATCACCCGGACCCTCGGTCTCGGCTTGCTGAATCAGTGCAGTGAGCTGCGCCCTCGGGGCGCGCAACCCGCCAGCATCGCTATCACCCCTGACGGACGCTTCGCCTACGTGACTACCGACAACTGTTTCTTGGACGTCATCGACACGGCGACCACGCAAGTTGCTGACGTCATCATCCCACGGCGGAGTCTGTCCGCTGCAGCAAGAGTAGCCATCGCCCCGAACGGAGGGCGCGCCTACGTGGTGAGCCCACTCCGCAACATGCTGGTCATCGATACGGCTACCAACC
>CAZCGA010000173.1:0-3853 GCA_964498075.1 uncultured Binatia bacterium (SeqCode)
GATCACCCGGCCTGCCAGCTGCTGCCCCAGGTCTGGCGCCACGCGCCGCCGCAGGCGCGGCTCGGCGACGTCAACACCTTCGATCCGGCGTCCGACGATGGGCAACAAGGAACGGCGGACGGTTTCAACTTCGGGAAGCTCGGGCATGGGGCAGAGGTGACAGACGACAGAGGGGGAGACAACCGACAACAGACGACAGACAACTGACGGCAGACTGGCGGCGCGTCGTCATCGGTGTAGTCTCTCTTGTCCGTTGTCTGTCGTCTGATCGTCTGTTGTCTTCCTTTCCAGCGCGTCACTCAACGCCGCGAACTCGGCGAGCGTCAAGGTCTCCGGACGGCGCATGGGATCGATGCCCACGGTGCGTAGCGCCGCGGCCGGATCGGCGCACAACGGGCGCAAGCTGTTCACCAGTTGCTTCCGCCGCTGCGTGAACACCGTACGCACCAGCCGCCTGAACGCTGCCGCGTCGGCCACTTCCACCGGCGCTCTGGCATACGGCTCGATGATGACGACTTCCGACTCGACCTTCGGGCGTGGGACGAACGCCTCGGGACCGACGCGCATCCCCGGCCGCAGGCGTGCCGCGAACTGCGTCAGCACCGACAGCGCCGCGTAGTCCTTGCCGCCCGGCCGCGCGCGCAGGCGCTCGACCACCTCGCGTTGCAGCATCAGCACCAAGCGCGCGAAGCAACCGTGCTGCGCCAACAGCTGCGCCAGCACCGCGGTCGCGATGT
This sequence comes from uncultured Binatia bacterium (SeqCode), assembly GCA_964498075.1. Taxonomy (GTDB): domain Bacteria; phylum Desulfobacterota; class Binatia; order HRBIN30; family HRBIN30; genus CAZCGA01. Next base: position 738 of record CAZCGA010000173.1, read on the forward strand.
TGTAGGGCAAGTTGCCCACTACCACGGCGGGCGCTCCCCGACCGAGCAGCGCCGCGAAGTCGACGGTGAGCACGTCCGCCTGCACCACGTGGACATGCGGGAGCGCCGCGTACTGCGATCGCAACCGCGCCGCGAGATCGGCATCGATCTCGATCAGCCACACTGCGCCGGCACGGTGAACGAGCACATCGGAGAGGGCACCCAGCCCCGGTCCGATCTCTACGACGCGGTCGGTGCTGGCGAGCCGAGCCAGATCGACGATCCGCTGCGCCACCCCCGGATCCGACAAGAAGTGTTGGCCGAGGCGCTTGCGCGGATAGCGTCCGAGGCGCGCCAACTCGCGGCGCACGGTGCCGATGGGCCGATCCGCGGCGCGACGGGGGTCGCGGTGACTCGGTGGTTCCGTGGTCCGCGCTGCGTGCGGCCGGCGGCGCACGGCCTCACAGCTCCAGGTCGGCTGCGGCGTTGACGGATAGTGGATCCGACTCGCCGCGTCGCAGCCGCCGGCCGCCGGCCAGCGCGATCATCGCGGCGTTGTCCGTGCAGTAGCGCATCGGCGGGATGTGCACGGTCACGCCGAGCTCCGCGCCCGCCGCGCCCGCCCGCGCCCGCAAACGCGAGTTGGCCGACACACCCCCGGCGATCACCAGGCGGCGGCAGCCCAATCGATGCACCGCCGCGAAGGTCGTATCGAGGAGCATGTCCACTACCGCCTCCTGGAAGCTGGCAGCCACGTCCGCCGCCATCGCGTCGCCGTCGACCGGATGATCGCGCAGGTATTGCCACACCGCCGTCTTCAGACCGCTGAAGCTGAACTCGAAGGCGGCGTCCGTGTCTGTCGGCGCGCCGCGCTGTGGCTTGAGGCGGGCACGCGGGAAGCGGATCGCCTGTGGATCGCCGTGGCGGGCCAAAGCGTCGATGATGGGTCCGCCGGGGTAGCCGCGCCCCATCGTCTTGGCGACCTTGTCGTACGCCTCTCCGGCGGCATCGTCGCGGGTGGCGCCGAGGCAGTGGTAGCGGCCGACGTCTTCGGCGCAATAGAGGCTGGTGTGCCCACCCGAGACCAGCAGCGCAACGTACGGGAACGGAACGTCAGCATCGAGCTGCACCGACAGCAGGTGGCCCTCGAGGTGATTGACGGCGACGAACGGCAGGCGACGCGCAAACGCGATCGCTTTGGCGGTCGACAGACCGACCAGCAACGATCCGACGAGGCCCGGCCCCGCGGTTGCGGCAATCGCATCGACGTCGTCGAGGGTGACCCCGGCTTGCGCCAGTGCCGCCTCGATCACCGGCACGATGTTGCGCAGGTGCGAGCGCGATGCCAGCTCCGGCACCACGCCGCCGTAGGGCTGATGCACATCGTCTTGCGATGCAACGACGCTGGACTGGACCGTGTCGTCCGCGAGGACGGCGGCCGCGGTATCGTCGCAGGAGCTTTCGATGCCGAGGATGCGCACGGGTGTTATGGTTGGCTCTCGCTCGGCGTCAGCCGCGCCACGCCGACGCGGGCGGCAAGATTGTTGGGGTCGGCCTCGACCGCTTTCTGGTACGCCCAGCGCGCGTCGGGGTAGCGGCCGGCGTCCTCGTACACCGCCCCCTGCAGGCTGTATGCGCGCGCCTGCCAGACCGTGTCGGTGCGCGCGCTGAACACCACGGCGCGGTTGGCAAAGGCAATCGCTTGGTCATACTTCTTCTTCTGATAGTGCAGCTGAGCGAGGAAGTAGTAGCCATAGGGATTGGCCGGGTCAATCGCGACCGCGCGCTCGAAGCGTTCGAGCGCCGGGTCCGCGCTGCCTTGCTGCAGCTGTTGTCGTCCATCCTCGATGAGCCGCAACGCCGCCGCGACGTTCGGTGGGGTATTCGGGCCGATGCGGCTCAGCAGCGAGTCGGGTTCGGCGGGGACGCTTGCCGTACTGGGCTTTTCCAGCTCTTCAGCCGGTCCCGGCGGGATGGCAGCGAGCGCCTCGGGAGCCGGCGGCAGCTCGGGCGCTTCGCCGACGTCGCGTTCTTCGAGCGCAGCCGTCCGCGGCGTGCCGGGTTGCGGTGCCGCGGCTGGCGGGACCGCCGGAACCGCCGCAACCCGGCGCGCCGGTCGCGGTGGCGGTGTCGTAGCGCACGCGGCAAGCAGCAGCAGTGGCATCAATCCGATGCGCGAGCACGTTGAACGGAGCAAAGGACCCCTCATCGGCGTTGATCATATCAGAGTGCGAGCCGCGGTCGATCGGGAGCGCGGGTCCCGTCGCTTCCGGTATCGTAGACCTTGAGCACCTCATCGTCGTAGTGGTTGATCACCTTGATGGCGATCTTGCCGGTTGCCGGCGGGTCGAAAGGACGGCTCTTCGTCGAGTAGCGGCGACGAACGTGCGCACAGCTCCTCGGTGGGAATGTTCTTGCGCTTGTCCTTGTGGCGGACGGAGTCGACCGCCACGGCCTTGGTGTTCTTTCGCGCCATCGTTAGCTCACTTTGGAGTGCGGGAGCTTGCTCCCGCTTTGGGGTGGGGTGGTGGGGTCCGCTGCCGGTGTCCCGCCCGAAAGCGGCGGCGAGCCGCCGCACTCCACAGGCTCATACTCGTCCCGCACGTTTACGCGATCGATCTTGAAGGCAGTGACGGTCTTGTAGAACGCGCGGCTTGCCGACTGCTCGAACCACCGTGCGGAGCACCAGGGATACGCACTCGCCACCGGGGCGAGCCCGTGATGCACGGGATTCTGGAGCACGTAGTTCAGGCGCGCCAGATACGATCGCTCGAATGTCAGATGTGTATCCCAATATTCGAACCAGACCTGGCGCCCACTCGCGCCATCCAGCCGGTTTGCTTCCCGCGCGGTAATCGAATGCAGCTGGCGGGCAAGGACCCGAAGCGAGCCCGGCTCGGCGGGCGCTGTCGCTACGAAGTGGTAGTGATTCGAGAAGACCGCCCATGCCTGCAGCTGCCAGCCATGCGCTCGCGCGAGCGAGAGCAGTTGCTCCTGGAGAAAGGACAGGCGGTCCGGCGTGCTGAAGTGGTGGAGCTTGCCATACGTACCCGCAGTCACGATGTAAGCACCGGCCTCGGCGAGACGGTGAATGGGCGAGTGTGGCCAGTCAGTCATTTTGGAGTGCGGGAGCTTGC
>CAZCGA010000173.1:3863-11800 GCA_964498075.1 uncultured Binatia bacterium (SeqCode)
CGCCGCACTCCAAAGTATGGAGCAGCTGCGCCTGCGCCGGTTGATGTACCAGGCATTCACGCGTCGCCTCGTCGATTGGCCACCACCTAAAACGACACGGCGGGAACTTCCAGCATGCGCTGCGGTTGGCGCCGGCGGTCGAAGATGTCGTGATAGCTTTCGTCCATCCGCTTCAGCACGTCGGGATGGAAGTACTTCTCGCCGCACTGGCGGCAGACGCCCGCGGGGACATTCGTGATCACCAGCAGGCGACCCTTGCGGCGATAGTCGTACTCGATCCGCTTTGCCGTGACCGGCCCGCCACAGAACGTGCAATCAGCGAACTTTCTCATGCCTTCACTCCTCGGGTTCTCGGATCGACCCACTTCGGTCGCTGCGGAACGTACACGGTGATGACGCGCAGCGTGCGCCGCTATGCCTTCGTCGGCGAAGCGGAAGTGCCGCGTCGGCTCGACGTACGGCGAATTCAGGATCGGGTTCTCAATCACGACTTGAGACATCGCGGCCCGCTTCGTCCTGTTGTTCTGCAACACTCCTTGGTGAGAAGCACATAGCGCACGTTCATTCCGCGCTTCAACCGGTGGCGAAGATGCTCGATACCTATCCGGCGCTGTTTGGCGGTTGCCCTGCGGGCGCGGGCTCGCGCGGAACATCCGGCAGGCTCTCCCGGACCGGGTGCAGCGGGCAGGGCGCGGTCGGGGCGGTGCCGCTGTAGAAGGCTTCTTCGATGGTCTCGGGACATTGCGGCGTGGCGAGCAGTCCGGAGTACGGGTCGATGCGTTCCAGCACCACGCCCGGCGGCGGCACGAACGCGTTGGCCGGCAGGCCTTCGGTGGCTTGCCTCATGAACTCCGTCCAGATGGGAAGCGCCGCCTCCGAACCGGCAAGGCCGATCTGGCGATGGTGATCAAAACCCACCCAGACGACCGTGAGCAAGTCGGGAGTAAATCCGACGAACCACGCGTCCTTGTAGTCGTTGGTGGTGCCGGTTTTGCCCGCCGCGGGACGCGAGAAGCCGCGGGCGCGCGCGCCGCGGCCGGTGCCGTGATCGATGACACCCTCCATCAAATGGGTCACCAGGTAGGCCGTGTCGGCGGGAACGACCTGCTCCACCTGGACCGGGTTGCGCTCGATGGGTTGGTTGCTGCGATCCACGACCTTCTTGATGGACAGGGGCACCGTGCGCAGCCCGTTGTTCGCCAACGCCGTAAACGCCTGCGCCACTTCGAACGGCGTCACCTCCGCCGCACCGAGCACGACCGCCGGAAACGGCGGCAGCGGCGAGTTGATGCCCATCCGATGCGCCATGTCGATGATCGCCTGCACGCCAATGTCGCGCGCCAGGTGGGCGGTGGCGGCGTTCAGCGACATCTCGAGCGCCTGGCGTACGGTGACGCTGCCCAGGTACTCCTTCCGGTAATTCGCCGGGCTCCACACCTGCTGGTCGAAGGCCCACTCGAACGGCTCGTCGTCGAGGCGAGTGGTGGCGAGGATGGGGTGCTCGCTGTGCCGCGTGTGCTCGAAGGCGGCGAGATAGGTGAACGGCTTGAAGACGGATCCCGGTTGCCGCATCGCCTGCGTGCAGCGGTTGAACTGGGTGAAGCGGTAGTCGCGCCCGCCCATCATCGCCTTGATCGCTCCGGTCTGCGGCTGAATCGCGATCAGGCAACCTTGCAGCTGCTCGGTGGGCTTCTCAGGCCGTAGACGCGGATGGTGTTCCTCCAGCTTTGCCAGTCCATTCTGCAGTATCAGCTCCGCCAACCTCTGCAGGTGCATGTCCAGCGCGGTATAGATGCGCAGGCCCTCCGTCGTCAGCACGTCCGCCGGGTACATTTGCGACAGCTCCTGCCGCACGAAGTCGACGAAGTAGGGCGCGTCTCTGGTTTCGTTGACCGCCGGCGCCAGGCGGAGCGGCTCCTGGATCGCTGCGGCGTATTGCTCGGCGGTGATGTCACCTTGTCGCAGCATCAGGGTGAGGGCGTAGTTGCGGCGGCGTAGTGAGCGATCGGGATCGCGGAACGGCGAGTAGCGGCTCGGCGCCTTGATCAAGCCGGCAATCGTCGCCATCTCGGCGATCGACATCTCGTTGGGCTCGGTGGCGAAGTAGAAGCGCGCCGCTTCCGAGACGCCGTAGATGCCTTGCGCCCCCTTTTGTCCGAGGTAGATCTCGTTGATGTAGTTGGTCAGGATCTCTTCCTTGGAGAACCGGCGTTCGACGATGATGGCCATGAGGGCTTCGCGCAGCTTGCGCTTGATGCTGCGCTCGTCGGTGAGGAAGAAGTTCTTCATCAGCTGCTGCGTCAGCGTGCTCCCGCCCTGCACGATGTGGCCGCGACGCAGATCGACCCACAAAGCGCGGAAGACGCCCGACACGTCGATGCCGTGGTGCTCGTAGAAGTGCTGGTCTTCGACGTCGATGATCGCCCGCAGCAGCAGCGGCGGCACCGCGTCGAGCGTGACCAGACGCCGTTCCTGCCAGACGCCTGCGTAGAGGCCACTGATGAGCTCGGGATCGAGCTCGACCGCGTACAGCTCTTGCTGCGTCTCCAGGTCCTCCATGTGGGTGACGATGCTGCCCGCCGTGGAGAGCCGCACCGGCCGGCCGGCGCCATCGAACGCCGGCGGCGGGACGTCGTGCAGATGCAGGTCGATATACCCGTCGGCCTCATTGACGCGGAACTCGCCTTTGCGCGTGACGGCGTCCTGCACCCGCCGATACCCCAGATCGCGCAGCCGCGGCAAGAAGCCGATGGCCTTGAGGTTGATTCCCGGATAGATGAGCAGGCTGTCGGAGTAGATCTTCGAGGGGAACTGCCAGCGATGTGTGCGGAACCGCTCGGAGACGACCGCATCCAAGCGCTGCATGGCGCTCCACAGCAGCACGCTACCCGCCGTCGTGGCGGCAGCGAGCAGCAGCAGGAGTGCGAATGCGAAGCGGCGCAACATGACGAAGCGGTCAGCTAGTCTTCCAGAAAAAAGAAGGCCAGGGAGAAGGCTCCCCGGCCTCCGGTGAACGGTCCGAGCCCGGGACGCTCACTCGGACGGTTTGAGCGCCAGGAAGATCGTGTTGTCGCCGCGGCGGACCAGGAGCAAGACGCTCTTCCCCTTGCCGCCCGACTTGAGCGCCTTGCGATAACCGGCGAGATCCTTCACCGCCTCTCGGTTCACTTCCAGGATCACGTCGCCGCGGCGCAGGCCGGCTTCCTCGGCGCTGCTGCCCGGCTCCACGGCGGACACCACCACGCCCTTGAGGTCACCGCTGAGCCCCAGGTTCTCGGCGATCTCCGGCGTCAGCGGTTGCACGGTGAGGCCGAAGCCTTCCTCTTTACCTCCCGCGGCGGCCACCTCCTCTTCCTTGAGCTGGCCGACTTTCACGGACATCGTTTCCGTCTCTTTGTCGCGGATGATCTTGATCTTGACCGCCTTGCCCACGGGCGTGCGGGCCACGAGCAACGGCAGCTCGGTGGATTCCTTGACTGCGTGCCCGTCGAACTCGACGATCACGTCACCCACCTTCACGCCTGCCTCTTGTGCCGGCCCATCCTTCATCACGTCGGCGACGAGCGCGCCCCTGGCGTCCTTGAGGCCCAGCGAATCGGCGATATCCGGGGTCACCTTTTGGATCATCACGCCGAGCCAGCCGCGCGTCACGGTTCCTTTTTCTTCCAGCTCGGGGAGCAGCTCCTTGGCGACGTTCACCGGGATGGCGAAGCCGATGCCGATGTTGCCGCCGGAGCGGCTGAAGATCGCCGTGTTGATTCCCACCACCTCGCCTTTCAGGTTGATCAGCGGCCCGCCGGAGTTGCCCGGATTGATGGCGGCGTCGGTCTGGATGAAGTTGTCGTAGCTCCCTTGGCCGATGAACCGGCCCATAGCGCTGACGATGCCGGCGGTGACGGTGTGCTCAAGCCCGAAGGGGTTGCCGATTGCCATCACCCATTCGCCGACCTTCAACTCGTCCGAGTTGCCCATCGTCACGGGCGTGAGGCTGTGGTCGTCGTCGATCTTGATCACCGCGATGTCGGTCTTGGGATCGCGGCCGATGACCTTGGCTTTCAGCTCCTTGCCGTCGGCGAGCTTCACCACGATCTCGTCGGCGTTCTCGATGACGTGGTTGTTCGTCAGGATGAACCCATCGCGATTGATGATGAACCCGGAGCCCAGGCTGCGCTGCTTGAACGGCCGCTTCGGCATTGGTCCGAAGAAGCGTTCGAACGGTTCCCAGAACTCGTGGGGGTCGCCCTGGCCGAAGGGGTTCTGGCCACCCTGGCCACCCATGTGCGGCGTCTCGCCCTGCGAGGTGGTGGAGACATTGACGACGGCCGGGCTGAGCCTCTCCGCCAGACGCGAGAAGTCCGGCAAGCTGCTCATGGGCGCCTGGGCCTGCGGCTCCGCTGCCGCCGGTGGCGTCGGTGCCGGCTCGGTCGGTTGCTCCCCCCAGAAGCTGATCGCTTCCACTCGTTGTCCCAGGTTGAATCCGACCGTCGCGACGACGCCTGCGAGGAACCCCGCAATCACCAATAAGGCCGTTCGACGGGCGCGCACGTGCGCACTCATGCTTCCTCCTTCTTCATCGGAGCTCTGGATACGGTGTGGGAGCTGTCAGGAGTCCGCCCGCGCCCGCTCCACATACTTGAGGCGCAGGTCATACAGAATGTTGTCCAACAGCCCAGACTCCGATTTGTCCAAGTTGCCCTTCGTCTTGTCTTGCAACAAGCCGAGGATGTCGATCAGCTGTTTTGCCGCGCCCAGATCAACCGCGAGCTGGTCGTCGAGCGGGCTGGGGATCTCGCCGAGATGGGCCAAGGCCTGCGTGCTCAGACTGATGACGAAGGTGGAGAAGTTGATCTCGATGTGCGGGCTGTCGCGACCCGTGGGTTCCGCCGCGACACCGGCGGCGGCCGTTGTCCTTTCCGGCACGTCGTCCTCGACGCCGGGCCGTGCCTCGCCGCTGTCGGAGAACCGGCGGCGATCTTCGACCTTGAACCCGCGCTTCTCTTGGCTGTCGGCGTCACTGCTCATGGTGATCTACGAAAAGGCCCGACGTGCGCTGGCAGCATCGGGGCGATGGTCTCAGCTCGTACCTCCGCGCTCATCCGTGCATGGCGCGCAAGCGCCGGATGCGCTCATCGAGCGGCGGGTGCGTGCTGAAGAGCTTCGCCAGCGACCGGCCGCTGAGCGGGTTGACGATGAACAGGTGCGCCGTCTGCGGGCTGGCGTCGAGCGGCAGCCGTTGCGAGGCGTCCTCCAGCTTCTCGAGCGCCCGCGCCAGGGTCTCGCCGCTGTGCAGCAACTGCGCCCCACTGGCGTCGGCCTGGTACTCACGCGAGCGTGAGACCGCCATCTGGATGAGCATGGCCGCCAGCGGTGCGATGATCGACATCGCCAGCAAACCGAGCAGCCCACCGCCCTCTTCGCGCTCGTCGCGTGAGAAGCCGCCGAAGATGGCGCCCCAGCGCGCCATGTTGGCCAGCATCATGATGACGCCCGCGAGGGTCGCGGCAATCGAGCTGATCAAGATGTCGCGGTTGCGGACGTGGCTCAGCTCGTGCGCCAGGACACCTTCGAGCTCGTCCGATGACATCAGCCGGAGGATCCCCTCGGTCACGGCAACCGCGGCATGCTCGGGATTGCGCCCGGTGGCAAACGCGTTCGCGGCGTCGCTAGGAATGATGTACAGCTTCGGCATCGGCATGCCGGCCCGCGTCGCCAGGCCCTGGACGATGCGGTACAGCTCCGGCGCATCGTTCAGGTCCACGGCCCGCGCCTTGTACATGGACAGGATGATCTTGTCCGAGAACCAATAACTGCCGAAGTTCATCACCGCGGCAAAGACAAACGCCACCACCAGCCCTTGCGAGCCGCCCAGGAACTGGCCGAACCACAGGATGATCCCGGTCAGCAGCCCCAGGAGCAGGGTCGTTTTCAGCATATTCGACATCTCAGCTACCTCCTGGGCATTGGACGCAACAGCCGACCATTTTATTTATGAGTGCTTTCGCCGTGTACCGGAGCGTGCAGCGCGCGAACCGAAAGGTAATATGCACCCCCCACCGTGTCAAGCAAGGTCGGCCGGAGGGGGCCCTATTCGATAGGCGGCACCCGACCCGGACGATGGCCGTATGCACCCTTGTGTACAATGTGACTTGTAGGATACCGTCAGTTGCCAAGACGCTCATGGCGACCCTCTCAGCTCGCTTGCAGGCCCTGCTCTCCGTGCCCGATCGTCTACTCTGGGCCGTACGGGTGCGTTGGCTGGTCATCGGCGGGTTCTTTGTCTTGGCGATGGCGGCGCACACCTTCGGGTTGTTCGCCTCGATCGTTCCGTGCGTCTACGCAGGCATCGTCGGGGCGGCGATGAACGGCGTCAACGAGTGGTGCGTGCGACGCCGCCGCTACCTCGTTCCGGTGACGGCGATCGCGATCCCGATGGACCACGTGCTCATCACCTACGTCGTGGTGAACACCGGCGGCGTGCAGAGCCCGTTCGTGACCATGTACGTCGTGCAGGTGCTCGCCACGGCTATGCTTGTCGATACGGCGGTGGCGGCCGTCAGTGCGCTCCTGGCGATGGGCTTGTGGGTGGCGGGCGTCAGCCTGCTGGTGGAAGGATTCCTCCACGTGCCCAGATTGTTCGTGGCGCGGCCGCCGGCGGCGGCGTTGCGGTCGTCACTGTACCACGGCACCTGGGCGGCCTATCTCTTCTACTGCCTGGCGCTGCTGGTGTATCTCGGCGGCTACATCTCCGAACGCCTGCGATCGAGCGAGCGTGACCTCGAAGAGAAGAACCGCCGCTTGCACGACGCGTTGTCCTCGCTGGGCGCCGCACACGCCGAAGTCAGCGCCGCGTACGATCGCCTCAAACAGACGGAGGCCCACCTCATCCAGTCGGAAAAGCTGCGCAGCCTCGGTGAGCTGGTCGCCGGCGTCGCGCACGAGCTGAACAATCCGATCACCTTCGTGTCGGCCAACGTCGAGCACTTGCGCACGTACGTGAACCGGATGGCGCAGGCGCTCGATGCCTATGCCGGCGCCAACCTGCCGGTGGACGAGCGGATGCGCCTTGATGCGCTGCGCCGCGACCTGCGTCTCGATACCGCCCTGGCGGATCTCCCGGGGCTGCTCGACGACTGCGAAGAGGGCGCGCGGCGCACGAAACGCATCGTCAACGAGCTGCGCACCTTCTCGCGCAGCGACGAACGCGGCGACTGGCAGCGCGCCGATCTGCATCGCGGCCTGGACAGCACGCTCGCACTCCTGGCGCCCCGATTGCGCGATCACGTGACGGTGCACCGCGACTTCGGTGCGCTCCCCGACGTGGAATGTCTGCCCGGACAGCTCAACCAGGTGTTCATGAACCTCCTCGCCAATGCCGCGGACGCCATCGGCGCGTCGGCCGGCAACATATGGCTCTCGACCCGCGTGGTGTCGCAAGCACCCGCAGTCGGCACCCGACCCATGGTGGTGATCGCCATCCGCGACGACGGCACCGGCATGTCTCCCGCCATCCGTTCCAGGATCTTCGATCCCTTCTTCACGACCAAGTCCGTCGGACAGGGAACCGGCCTCGGCCTGAGCGTGTCGTACGGCATCGTCCAGCGCCACGGCGGGACGCTGACGGTCGAGTCGACCCCCGGCGCCGGCTCGACGTTCACCGTCACGCTGCCGGTGGGTAGGTGCAGTGATCAGTGATCGGTATGGCATAGGCGTGTGACCAACTCCATCTAGCTACCGCGCGTCGCGTCGAATGACTCGATTGCCGCAACCCTTGCCCAAGGCGAGCTGAGGTTCGGAGGAGCGGAAGGTCACAGTCGAGAGTCGAGCGTGAGCGGTAGCGGGGACTCTCAACTGTGGACTGTCAATGCTCGGCTGGTTTCATCCGAGTTCCCCCAACAGCGCCTGCGCGTCCTTCAGGTCGCGCGTGTCGAAGCCTTCGG
>CAZCGA010000174.1:0-11724 GCA_964498075.1 uncultured Binatia bacterium (SeqCode)
CCCCACGACAGCGCCGCCCGCCACGACCTTCACATACAGCAACAGTGCGCGCGCCATGGCGCCTCCGGGCCTGCTTTCCTTCGTCGGCGGTCTTCCCTGCCGGCCCGATGTGTCGCGAGCGTATGCCGGCGGGCTGTCGCGAGGGTTTCTCGATGTAGATGGAGACGGGCTGCCCGACTTTTTGGACGGCGTCGTTGAAGGCACCCCGCCTCCCTGTGAGCCCCTCCCGGTACCTCTTGGGAACGGCCTGCAGCTGTACCGCAATCGGGGAGATGGATCATTTGAGAGGGTCGGCGCAGACAACGGAGTCTGGACCGCGCTCACCGCCGCCCTGGTGACCTACGCCCCCGTCATCGCCGCCCTCGGCGTGGGCTTGATCGACATCAATGGCGACGCACTGCCGGATGTCGTCCGATCAAGGGACGGGAACTCCAGCTGCCCAGGGTTTGGTGCCACCTGCAGTTGGGACGTCGCGCTCAACCTCGGCGGTGCCCGGTCATCCGCGACCACGATGGCGGTCCACGTCGTTGAGTGGCCCGGGGTTCCCGCGGATCTCGGCTCCCTGCTGCCGGCGCCGCTCGGCGTCATGGAGTACATATGGGAGCGCCCCCCGGCGCAGTTGATCGATCTGACGGGCGACGGCTTGTCGGACATCGTCGACTGCCCGAGTGCCACCTCATATCTGTGCAGCCTTTATGTGAACACGGGCGCGAGCTTCGCCGACCCCGTGCCGCTGACGATCCCGACCATGAGCGACGGGGATGCCACGAAGCGCACCCCGCTGGCCGCCGAAATTCGAACCACCGGCTCGCGCACCCAGATCAAGAAGCTGGTGGATCTCAACGGCGACGGGCTCCCGGATCTAGCCAGCTCGCGCTCGTCATTAGGAAGCGGACACTGGGACGTGGCACTGAACACCGGGCATGGGTTCATTGCGGCAGCCAATTGGCCTACTCCACCATACGATATCGAAGTGGAAGACAGCTCCAACGACGCCGCTGACGACTACGGGTTGCGGCGCGCGCTGCGCGACATGAACGGGGATGGCCTGCCCGATTACGTGGATGCGACCACAACCCCCCGTTGGACGGTCTACCTCAACACCGGTGCGGGCTTCGCCCCGGGTGTCGATTGGGCGGGGGCGGAAGGGCGACCGCTCGTGAAGGAGGAATTCGCCTGGGACACGATGGACCTCAACGGCGACGGGATCGCGGATGTAGTAGAGGTGGCGCCGAGCGGCGGTCTGCAAGCGCGCTATGGAGTCGGACCGCGCGGCGATTTGCTCGCCCACCAAGAAAACGGGCTGGGTGGCTCCAGCGACGTCGTCTACCTTGCATCCAGCAACCGAGCCGCTGCTGGCTCCGGGTGTGTCGGCGGTACGAATGCCGGAGCGCCGTGCTTCAGCAACACTGAGTGCCCCGGTGCCGGCACCTGCGCGGAGCCTTGTCCCGATTGCTCGCGGCTGCCATTTCCCACGTGGGTCGTTGATACCCTAACGGCGCGCTCGGGCTTCACGGACCCCGCGAATGGCTACGTTACCGAGTTCACATTCACCGGCGGCTACTTCGATCCGGTGGGTCATCAGTTTCGTGGCTTTCGGCAATCACTCGAACACCGCCTCGGTGATCCGCAGCACGATCCGCAGCATGAGCGCAAGATCCGGCGCCAGTTCGCGCCGCCGCCCGTTCCTATGACTGCGTCTCCCTCCTGGCCTGCCAGTCCTCCATCGCGCGCGTTCAAGTTGTTCAATGAGCAGGTGTTGGACAACAGCGGCAACCGCCTCAGTGAGATGCGGGTCAGCTGGAGCGCTGACCCCACAGCAGTCGGCCGGGTGCAGGTCCACACGGGCCAACGCAAGGAGATCTCCTACACGGTTAGCGGCGGGGCCACGCAGAAAGAACGCATCGAGCTCTTCAGCTCCTACGACGAGTTCAACAACGCAAGGACCGAGGTCACGTATGGCAAGAGCGTGAGCGGCAGCACCACGACCGACGACTTCCCCCCGATCGTGACCACGGCGACCTACGCCAGCACGGCGCCGTGCTACGGCCAGCCGACGCGGGTGATCGTCACGAGCAACAGCCTCGACCTCTCGGAGCGGGACTTCACCTACGACACCGCGTGCAACCTGCGGACGATCAGCGCCCGGCTCGCTGCCAGCGGACAATCGGCATCCGGCGGGCGACTCGTGACGACGACGCTGGACTATGATCAGAGCAGTCAGAATCCCGATGCCGCTGCCGCCAAAGCCGGGCAACCGACCAAGATCACCGATGCCCGCGGCAACGCCACCACGCTCAAGTATGCGACCGGCTTCCCCAGCTGCAATACCAACGGCCTCTATCCCTGCCAGATCACCCTGCCGACCACTTCCTACTCCACGATGCGCATCAACAAGACCTACGATCTTCGCTGGGGCAAGCCGCTGAGCATCACCGACGCCAACAACGCCAAGACGACCTTCACCTACGACGGGCTTGGCCGGCTCACCGCCGTCACGCGGCCGCTCGATCTGCCCAACAATGGGTCCAGCACCCCACACGAGTGGCGAACCTTCACCTACAGCTTCGGTGCCGCAGCGACCGCGACGGCGCCGGCGAGGGCGACCCGGATCGACACCGCGATCCGCGAGCCAAACGACACCTCCCTCGGGTTTCGCACCGTATCCTCGTTCGTCGATGGGCTGGGGCGGCCTCTGGGCAGCAAACAACAGCAGTACATCGACGGACTTGCCTACATGGTTGTGCATGACGCCGTCAGCTTCGATGCGGTTGGGCGCGTCGCCGCGCGCTATGCCCCGTTCGTGGCACCGACCAACGACCTCACCACCTACGATGCTCCACTCGACGGGTCGCCCAAGACCAGCGTGACGTACGATGTGCTTGACCGGGTGATCTCCACCACCAATCCCGACGGCACCAGTCGGAGCATGGACTACGGCGTCGCCGGGCAGCTCAGCGCCAGCGACGAGAACTACACCAGTGGAGCGTATCCGGGCGCACGCACGGTCGAGACGCGCGACGCCCTCGGACGGGTGACCCGTCAGCAACAGTACACGAGGCCCCCACAAAGCAGCAGCGACACGCTCATCACCACGAGCGACACCACCTACGACGGCTTGGGCCGCGTGACCACGAGCACCACGACCGACGCGGCGACGAACAAATTCGCGACCACCAGGTTCGAGTACGACTCGCTGGGGCGGCGCACGAAGCTGACCGATCCCGACTCGGGCGACTGGGTGTACGACTACGACGACGCCGGGAACCTCGTGTATCAGGACGACCCGCGGATGGGCCAACACCTCGAGTTCTGCTACGACCAGCTGAACCGCGTCACGCTGAAAGTCGCGCCGCCCGGCGACACGCCGTTGCCGAGCGCGGCCTATCAGGCGTGGTGTGGTACGAGCACATCTACGCCGACCCCCACGCCGACCCCGACTCCGGCTGCCTTTAAGGCCCTGGTGAGGTACTCGTATGACATGTGGGCCAACGGCGCGGGCCGGCTGTCGGAGGTGAGCACCCTCGAAGAGGATGGCTCCACTGCGAGGACGACGTATTCCTACGATGCGCGGGGGCGCGTTACCGCGGAGGACTTGTTCCGCAGCGTGGTCATTGCCGGGCAGTGGCGTTCCGGGGGCGCCAGTTTTGGCTACACCTACGACGCCGCGGACCGCCTGGCGATTGTGACCTACCCCACCAATGCCGGCACGGAAGGCTTGTCCTACTCCTACAACGACCTTGGACAGCTCGTCAGCGTCTACACCCCGGGGCAGACGTATGCCTTCAACATGCGTTACGACCTCCTCGGCCGTCGCACACAGTGGACCCTGGGGTCGGGGCTGGTGGAGCACGCCTCCTACGACAGCACCGGGAGCGATCGCTTCCGGCTCCAACAGCTGCGGACGGCCCCCGACGCGACGAGCAACGACAGTCTGCAGCGGTTCGACTATGCGAACCGGTACGATCGGACGGGCAATCTCTTGCAGCTCACCGACAGCACGAGCTACGCGCCGGGGATGAGCCTCGCCAACAGCTGGGCGTATCAGTACGACGGGCTCGGCCGCTTGCGCAGTGCGCAGCGCGGCACGGCGGCGGCGACGGCGATGACCTACGACGGCCTGGGGAACATGAAGACCCTGGGGGGTTTGTCGTTCGCCTACGCGGGCACGGCGCCGCACCACATTTCGAGCTCGACGCCAGCGAGCGCCACGCCGGCCTATGGGTACGAGCCGGATGGCGGGCTGATGTCGCGACCCGACGTCGACGGCAACGGAGCGGACGCGGCACACACGCTGGAGTACGACGCCGACGGGCGCGTCAAGACCGTCACCGTCAACGGCCACACGGTGCGTTCGGTGTACGACGCGCAAGGCGAGCGGGTGGCGCGCATCGTCGATGAGAACACTCCCGCGCAAACGGTCACCTTCTACTACGGCCGCTGGGCGGAGGTGATGGGGAATACGTTGACGCGGCACATCTACCTCGGCAACCGGCTGCTGGCGGAGAGTCCGATTGACGCGGGCGCTCTGAATCTCGCGGCGTCGGACGATCCGCACGAGCGCATCATGCTGGCGCGGACGCTGTCGGAGGCGGCGGCGAACCCGGAGCGGCTGCGGCCGGTCGTAGCACTCAGCGGCAGCGTGGCGATCATGGTCGCCGGCGGCGCGGTGTTCCTGTGTGTGGGGCTGATGTGGCTGCCGGGGCGAGTGCGAGTGGCGGTGGTCGGGCGCGTGCGGCGCGGACCGGTGACGGTGCTGGTGGTGCTGTGCATCGCGACGCTGCTTCCGCTGCCCCGCCTGCAGCCGGCGTGGGCTGGGAACTGCACAACCTGCGGTGGCTCACCGCCACCGCCCCCACCGGTGTTCCCGGTCTACTTCGTGCACACCGATCATCTGGGGTCGACGACGATGCTCACCTGCTACAAGCAGACGGGCTGTGCCGATCGCGCCGTGGTGCGCTACTATCGCTACGATGCGTACGGGCAGGTGACGGCGTATGCCGGTGACGGTTCGGCGGTGCCGGTGACGACGGCGTTGACCTCCGCCGGTCCGAGCGGCGGCACGGCGACGTTCGTCCCCGAGCGGTTGTACACCGGGCAGCACTGGGACGATGCGGCGCAGCTGTACTACTACGGCGCGCGGTTCTATGATCCGCGCATCGCGAGCTTCGTCAGCGAAGATCCGGCGCGGGAGTATATGAACCCGTACGCGTATGTGGGGTGGAACCCGGTGCGTTATGTCGATCCGACGGGGGCCTATCTCGACACTTCGGTCGCAGTGGGGGGCACGACGACTCTGGCTGTGCTCATTGCCATCTTGGCGCCAGAGTTTGCGGGGAATGCTGTGGGGGGCGCGTTTGCTGCGGCTTCAGCGGGAACTGCATCAGATGCGACACCCGGCAGCGTTGGGCTGGCATTCTTGGTCGGATTTTCGACCGGCCCGGTAGGCGGGGCATTGGCAAAAGTTGCGGGCATTACAGGGGCCAAGGGCCTGGTGTTGGGGAAAGCCATCTCCGGGGGCATCGGGGCAGCTGTCGGTACTGCTTATACTCAGGGAGAGAACGCGACCGTTGGTGGGGTACTCGGAAGAGCTGCGCTCGGTGGTCTCATGGCTGGAGTCGGTGCATCTGCGGGCGTAGAGCTTTTCGGATCCTCGCCAACTGCGGCTGGGATCGGGGGCAGCGCAACGAGCTTTCTCTTCAGCGCACAGATGAATGCCGCGTCGACCCGCGAACTTGCTATCAGCGGCCTGGGCTTGGGTGGATTCGGAGCAGGAGTCTCAAGTCTAGGCAGCTTTGCTGGGTTCGGCGTTGGCCCCAACGGCCCAGGGGGTGGCTTCGGTGGCGGTGCAGCCGGTGCCGGCGGGGCGCCGGCGCCAGCTGCCGGGGCAGGAAGCGGGGGCATGAACACCGACGGAGCAAGTGTATCGTTCGACGGCCCAACGATGTATGTCGACTACCCTAGCGGGCGCACGATGATCATATACACTCAGAACCTTAGTCCAGGCCTAGTCGGATTGGGTACTGGTTTCGGGCTTCCCTAAGGCATGGGAACTTCCCAGCGTTTGTTCTGGACCATGGAAAGGAACCGTGCTGCACGCGACATGTCAGCGAGCGTCTCGTGGTAGGTTCCACGAGCGGAACGCGGAGGCGACACCTGTGTGGCGACTCATCACTAGGTCGAACCTACTAGGTATAGTCACAGGCCTCGCCATCTTTGCAATCGCTCGCACTTTTGCAGCGCTCGCGAGACCTCCTCAATTGGTCGAGTGGTCTTTCTTTGTTGCGATGATGTTGATCGGGTGGGGATTTGTATGCCCCGCGATGATCGTCGCAGGATTGATTGGAATGCCAAGAGCGCGCCGCCTCATTAACGAGTTCCAGCTCAAGGATTTGTCACCATCGGTGCAAGGCTACCAGCGCGCCGTCAGCCTCCGGGTTTCCCCAAGGCAATTCCTGGACGAGATGCGGCTCTTGATAGCCGAGTGTTTCACCTTGGTCTGGACGGACGATGGAACCGGGGACACAGACTTGACCTGCCGTGTCCGGGTGATGGTCGACGAGGGCGATCTGGAAATACGCGTCTTGTCGGACCAGACGGGAACATACATTGCCGTGCGCGACGCCTCACTTCTCTCGCCCTTGATTCCGGTGCACACGCGGACCGCGCAGGTGCTAGCAGGGCTGGTCAAGTGGGCTGCGGGCCACGGTCTGGTAGTAGCCGACTTTGGACCTCTCAGCCGTCCGGAACGCCTTAGGAAAGACCTAGGCAACTGGTTGCCGCGCGACGACGGGTGGCGAACTAAGCCGCCGCGGCGGTGGCACGCTCCGGCGCGGGACTGGAGTCTGCGGAGCCCGCTAAATCGACGTATCCTCATCGCAGGGGTGGTGACCTTGGCAATCTACGCGGTGCTAGTGTGGATTGACCGAACGCGGTTCCCGATACCAAGGGGCGTCCAGCTCCTGCCAATATACGCGTTGCTGGCGTACACGCTGGGCCAAGTGGTTCGACGTGACGAACGCGCACGATGAAGGGGCCTGGAAGTCCGGCCGAGAATGGCCGTTTTTCAGAGTTGAGTTACGCAGCGAGCGCATCGGCAGTGAAGTGGGGCGAACGAGGGTGGGAGTCGCTCCTGAGCGCGTAGACAGCGAGGACGGCGACACACCGGACCAAATGCGGCCACAGCTGGACGAAGGACGAGCCCAAGTGAGTGATTGCGAGGCACAGGTTGGCTACTGCCGCCGCCATCGCGAGTTGGAAGGCGGTCTTCGAGCGTCCGAAGTAGCGAGCTTGGCGGATGCCGAGCTGCAGCAGACGCGCCAGACGATGCTCGATGACGACTCGCCGCCGATACAGCGCGCGAAACGCGGGCGTGCTCTGTTGCCGACGCAGTCTCTGGAGCGCCTCGGTCGCCTCGGTGACGGTGAGCTTGCGGGCGGTCAGCTTCCCGGTGGTGCACTGCGCGCGCAACGCGCACGCGCGGCAATCAAGCAGCGAAAACACATAGCGCCATCCCGGGTAGGGCCGCAGGACCTGATTGCGCCGGATCGAGCGTTTGCCCGCCGGACAGTGGGCCACGCCCCGCTGGGCATCGATGCGGAAGTCATTGAGCGAGAAACACCCACGCCGGTGCGACAAGGGCGGAGCTTTGGCAACCACGGTCTGCACGCAGCGGCTCAGCTCTTGGCGCACGGTGGTGTTCCCGTAGGCCGTGTCCCCAAAAGCCCGACCGATCGGCCGCTGCGCACACTGGCCCGCCGATTCCATCAATGCCTTGGCTCCCGCGCCATCGGCCACGTTGGCCGCCCGGACGTCGGTGGCCAGGATCACTCCATGCTCCACCTCGGCCACCACCGCGCCCTTGTACCCTTCGAAGCCCTTGGTGCTGCTCTTGTGCCCGTGGCGCATCTCCGGGTCGGTGGTCGACACAATACGATCGCGACTGGTCCCCTGTCGCAGCGCCGGCCCTCCACCGTCGGCGGGTTCCTCCTCAATGTCCTGCTGCAGCAAGTCCGCCAACAGGTCCCGCGCCGCGCGCAAGCCCTGTGTGTGTGCGGCGCTGCGGGCAAAGCCGCGCAACGCGCGCGCCGCCAGGGCCAACGCCACCCGCGCATCGGCCACCACCTGCCCCACCAACGCTCGGCGCGCCGCCGGGTCATCCCAATCGAGTTCCACGCTCCCCTTCAGGCTGGCCGCGAAATGCCGGCTCAAGCCCTGCTCGCGGATCACCGCGTCAGGCTCCCAGCCCTTCAATGCACAGGCTTCCTGCACCACCGTGCGGATCTGATCCGAGAGCAAGTTGTAGGTGTCCTTGACGGCCCCACGCCCCAGCATCGGGGTGGTGTCGATCGCCACGTCCAGCTTGCGCCGCTTCAGCAAGCCCTGGCGCCGGCAGGCGGTTACGCTGCCTTCGAAGATCTGTCCATACTGCTCGTGCACGACCAGCTTCGCGCGAAACAGCTGCAGCGTGCTCTTGGCACACAGCTTCTCGTCCAGCTCCAACCCCAACGCGACTTTCCAGCGCAGATCATAGGCGCTGCGCTCGATGGCCTCTTCGTCCGACACGCCATCGTACGTCTGCAGCAGCAGCGCGATGCACAGCAGCGACGGCGGCACGCTGGGCCGCCCGTACTCGTCGCGGTACAGTCCGGCAAAGTCCTCGTCCTTAAACAGCTCCGGACCCAGCCGCCTCAGCGATCCGTAAAACGTGTCCGCTCCGACATGCGCACCAAACAGGTGATCGCTGCGAAACAACTCCTGCTGTGCTGCTCGGCGTCCCAGCATCCTCACCCCTCCACCACTGCCGGTCTCCACTTATCACAGTTCGCATCACGATGGATGCTCAACGAGCCGACTTTTCGGCCGGACTGCTAGCCAAGAGCCTGGAAGGAGCGAAACCGTCAGCTGAGCCAGTCTCTGCGACGGTGGGGGCGTATGATGACCAACACAGAGTCTCTTCGCTGGTGCCTAGTGTCGCTCTTCATCTACCGCAACTCTCAGCATCTGCGTGCAGCAACATCCGCAGGACGGCTCCAAGACCGGCAACCGCCTGCCGTCGTGCGCCAGTTCGTCGCTGGGGGGAACTGGCAAAGCCAGAGAAGAATTGGGTCATCGAGCCATCGGGTCATTGAGTCATTGGCAGAGGGAGGATTGACATGAGACGCTTTTACGTCGGTCTGGCCGCCTTTATCGCATTCTCGTCGTTGATCGCCACGGTCGGACTCTCGGTGCAGGCTCGGAGGCCGCCCGCCGTCGTCCGCCAGTTCGTCGCCGGCGGCAACTGGCAGAGCCACCGCGACCAACTCGACAAGCGCGGTTGGCAGATTCAGATGAAACACTTCGACGACGACTCGCTCTCCGGGCGCATCATCATCGTCGGCTCGCCGCGGCTGCAGCAGGCGCGCCTCGAAGGCCGCGTCGACGGTACGCAGGTCTACGGCGTGCTGGTCGACGACCATGATAGCCAGGTCGGCACCTTCACCGGCTCCATCTACCGGAACAGCGTCAGCGGTACGTACACCACCGCCGACGGCGACACGGGGGATTGGAGCTACGCAGGAATTGAGTCATTGGCCCATTGAGTCATTGGGTGGGCCCGATGACTCAATGACTCAATTCCCGGGTGATTGAAGAACCATGGCGAGCCGGCCCGAGGAACTACGCGAGAGGACGAAGCGGTTTGCGATTGCGGTGGTCCGCTTGTTCCGGTCGCTGCCGCGCACCGACGAGGCACGGGTCATTGGGCGGCAACTGCTACGGTCGGCCACCTCGGTGGCGGCGAACTACCGGGCCGTCTGCCGCGCCCGCTCGAAGGCGGAGTTCATCGCGAAGGTCGGCGTCGTGGTCGAAGAGGCTGACGAGACGGTCTTCTGGTTGGAGTGGAGTCAGCCATCATCCCCAAAGATCGCGTCGCTGCGGTACTCGCCGAAGCACAGGAGATCCTAGCGATCGTCGCGGCCTCGCAACGCACCGCAAGAGCCTCCAGTTCAATGACCCGATGACTCAATCGCCCAATGACCCAATTCCCACCTCTGGCCAACGCTGGGACGCGACAGCGCAGCTGTACTACTACGGTGCGCGGTTCTACGATCCGCGCGTCGCGAACTTCATCAGCGAGGATCCGGCGCGGGAGTACATGAATCCGTACGCGTATGTGAGCTGGAATCCGGTGAAGTTTGCGGACCCCTCGGGCGCGTACAGCGAGCTGGCGGCTGTCACGATCCAGTTGATGTTTGAGCGGGCTGGGCTGGGCGAAATCGGCCGTAGCTTGGCCGAGCATTACACCGCCGGAAGCGGTGGGGTAGCGCAAGGTGGCGGTCTAACCTCAGCTAATGGAGGGCCGGGCGGGAGTTCGGGTATCGAGGGCATTCTTCAGACGTTGGGCTTAACCGTGCTCGGCAATGCGCTCAGCGACCCGGTACTTGGCCCGCAGATCCTCGCTACGTTGCAAGGCGGCGGAACAATGACCGCGGCGAACCCCGTGCTGGCTTCTCCGCTGAACGCGAGCGTCGCCCTCAACAGTTCCGGTATTGCCTTCAGCGCGAACCTCGCCGGCGGCGTTGGGTCTGCGGCTAGCGCCGCTGGTGATTTGACTGGTGTGATGGGTTACTTTTCAGGCTCTGATGAACGCTTCAGCGCAGGGGGCTACGGCGAGGCAGTGGGAGGAGGCGCGTTTGTTCGAGTTGGCCCATACTCCGTGGGAGCGCCAGCGGGCCAAGCCAATAGTACAGCTGTCGGTGCGAGCGCGGGATTCGGATTCGGTGTCTTCGGAACAAACGCGACCTCGCAATTCCAGCTCGGAGGGAACTTCGTCACCGTCGAGATCAACAGCCAAGTCTATGCAAGCGTTCAAGTCAGTTTTGCGGGCAACATATATGTAGTGGCTGTGTTTCCAAGCTTCGCAGGACTTACTAGGGGATTCTCGATCACATCCCTCTCCACATATACTTCCCCTGGTTCAATCTCTGGGAGGTATCGCTGAAGATGGCAGGGCTCATTTGGCGGCTAATCATCGGCCGGTTCGACCGCAGCGGGTGGAACGTTGGCGGGGTCTTATGGATCGGTGATGAAGCTCTGGGCCTCCGCTACTTTCCCTTCCTTCGGGCCCTGTGCATCCCCCTTCGGGAAATCCGGGCTACTAGGTGGTGCCTATTCAGATGGTATTCTCCCTTCCCGGCCTTGAGGATCGAATATGTCGAGAATGGCAATGCCCACTCCCTTGTGCTCACTAGCTATGGGTCGCTCCGCCCAATACAGGAGTGGATCGCTCGCCGCAATCCCAGCTCTACAAGTTCGGGAATACGTCACCCCGCCGGATTTCTCTGGGTTCTTCCAGTCCTTGCTCACGTGATCGGCATGACGTTGTTCGCGAAAGGCTTTGGTCTGGATCTCGCCGCGTACGCGTTGTTCGGAACTCTGTTTGCGAACAACTTGGTATACCGCGCATGGTTCGAAGAAAAGCGCGGTTCTCGAGCAAGATTCTCTTGTTGAGATAATTGAAGAACCATGGCGCGCCGGGCCGAGGAACTACGCGAGAGGACGAAGCGGTCTGCAATTTCCATTGTGCGCCTATTCCGGTCGCTGCCGCGCACGGACGAGGCACGGGTCATGGGCGGCAGCTGTTGCGGTCGGCCACCTCGGTGGCGGCGAACTACCGGGCCGTCTGCCGCGCCCGCTCGAAGGCGGAGTTCATCGCCAAGATCGGCGTCGTCGTCGAAGAAGCCG
>CAZCGA010000175.1:0-11361 GCA_964498075.1 uncultured Binatia bacterium (SeqCode)
GGGACGTGCTCGGCGACGACGTCCCACGGAACGCGGAAGTTGCGTTCGGGGTGGGCGGCGACGTTGGCGGCGATCGCTTGGGCGAGTAGGGTGTCGTCTGTCCAGGCGGTGCCCCACATGGCGACGGGGGCGTTGGTGGTGCTGGCCATGGGGCGGAAGTCCTTGTCGAACTTGGCGGGGTCGATGTCCTGGGCTTCGTCGGCTTCCAGGAGGAGGTCTGCGGTGAGCCCTATAACGTTGGCTTCCTTGCCTGCTGAGAGGAAGGCCCAGCGCGCCTTGACGAGGTAGAGGAAGTGGTCGCGGTCGCGGTAGATGGTGGCGAGTCCGGCGAGGTCCATGAGCTTACGGAGCCGGTCGCGGGAGATGTCGGCCTGGGGTTTGAGGGTGGGTGCGGCCTTGATGCCGGTGACGCGGCGGGTCTGGTAGGCGGCGAGGAGGGCGCGCTCGACGTGGGCGCTCGTCTCGTTCTTGCCGGCCTGGCGGGCGAACATGACGGTGTAGGTGCCGCCGTCGTTGTTGATGGCGGCTTTGACGATGGCGCGAAACGGTTCGACTTGGTACGGGCGGAGCGTGGTCACGTGTTCAGGATAGCGCGCGGGTACGCCAGGCGCGCATGTAGGCGGCGAGACGCCCGGGGTTGGCCTTGCGCCAGGCGGCGCGAGTGTGGCGGCCGGTAGAGGTGGTGTTCCAGTCGCGGACGTATTCGCGGTGGTAGTCGATCTTGTGCTCGCGGCGGATGCGGCAGACGGTCCGCGTGCTGACGCCGAAGCGAGTGGCGGTGCGGGTGGTGGACTGGTTATAGGTGGCGATGGCGCGGGCGCGGGTGCGGTGGTGGCGCCAGGGGTCGGGCGGGCCGGTGATGAGGACGCACTCGGCCAGCGGGCAGTTGAGGCAGCACGGCGCGCCGTGGCGGCAGCCGCAGTCTGGGTGTGGGCACTTCATGCGGGAGGTGGGCGTCGTGCTGCTGTCCACGTGGCCCAGGTTGGCGTGGCCTCTTCGGTCTCCCGTCGACCGCGAAGGTGACCGGTGAAGCGGTAGGCGCACCTCAGGTGGTACCAGTCGCCGGTGAGGATCCTTACGAGGCGGTCATAACAGCCGATCGTGCGGCAGGTGAAGGGGTTGCCGCACCAGGTGCAGATCATCCGGCGGCCTGCTCGAGGAGCCTGACAATGGGCGAGAAACGGTGATGGCGCTCGATCACGTCGGTCATCTCGAGCTCGCCGTAGATGCGGGTCGTCGCGATGTCGCGGTGGCCCATGATGCGCTGGAGGCTGAAGAGGTCGCCGCCGGCGCGGAGGTAGAGGCGGGCGAAGGTGTGACGGAGGATGTGGCAGGAGCCGCGGGTAATGCCCGCGCGTCGTAGGCAGCGGCGTAGGGCTTGCTGGATGCCGCTTAGCGACAGTGAGCCGTTGCGACCGGTCCAAGGGAGATCGACGCCGAGCAGGATCCAGCGGGTGTACTGCGAGTAGGGTACCTCGCGCTCACCGACCTTGCCCTCGACGGTGAGTACTTCGGCGCCGACGCGGTGCCAGGTGAGGGAGTGGGCTTCGCCGATGCGTAGGCCGGTATCGAGCAAGAGTGTGAGGAGGGCCTTGTCCCGGCGTGAGCGGGCGGCTGCCATGACGGCGAGGACCTCGCGCTCGGAGAGGGAGGGCGGGATCTGGCGGCGCCGGAAGGGGCGCGCGATGGCGAGCATGGGGTTTGGCACGCTGTACCGCTCAGCGGTCCAGCGGTAGAAGGTGCGGAGTGCGCGCCAGTAGGCGAATCGGGTCTCGTCGGCGACGTGGGTGAGGCCGGCCAGGAATGTTTCGAGGTCGCCCGGCGCCGCCGGTAGAGAGATGTACCGGCGGGCCAGGGCGTTAAGTATGGTGGCGTACCAGGTGAGCGTCTTCGGCCTGCAACCACGGGCTTGGCGGGCGAGCAGGAAGGCGGTCACGGCGCTTTGCGTGTCGATGCCAGCCGCCTCTTGATGATCGCGGGGCAGCGTTGGTTGTGGGGCGTGCCGTCTTCGTCGATCGGTTGCCATCGCTGGTCTAGCTGGTGCCATCCGACGTAGGCTCGACAGCCGGCGCACCTGCTATGTAGGACGGTTGGCGGGCTGTCATCGTTGGCTGCGAAGAGTAGACCTTCGGCGAAGCAAGGGCAGGTGCGTTGCAGGGCGGTGTCGGTGGCGCAGCTGGGGCAGGTCATGCCGCAGCGACAGATTAGGTACTCGTCGCGTTCGCGGCGGACGGCCGCGGGTGACGGAAAGCGCTCGTCGGCGGTAAGGCGGGTGACCTTGGCGGGGTGAGCGCGTGGGTGGGCTTTGAGGTAGGAGCGACGGATTGTGCGGGCTCCTGCTAGTTCCGAGCGGATTGCGTCCGGGTGGTGGGTGCTGTTGCTGCGGCCGCTCATGGCTGGACCTCGGCGAGCTCGTGTAGGAGCTTGTCGCAGCGCTCTTCGGCCTGTCGCAGCTCGTCGGCGCCGCGCAGGAAGGCGGCGTGTCGTTGGGAGATGCGCTGCTTGAAGACGTGCAGCTGGTGGGCAAGGGTCTGGAGGTCTTCCCAGATATGGGCGTTAGAGGGGACGCCGGTTTCTTCGTTGTCGTCGTTCATCGGGCTGGCCCGCCGGCTGCTCGAGAACCGTAACGTTCGAGCGCGGCGATTACGGCCCTGGCGCCGATGGCCGCGATGCGTTGGCGGTGGCGGTAGGCCCACTGTTTGCAAGCGGGGGAACAAAAGCGGGTGCCGCGTCGACGGTAGGGTGATAGGGGGCGGTTGCAGGATGGGCAAGTCATCCGGTGGCCTCTTCGGCGGCGTCGATCTCGATGACCCAACGCAGGAAGCGGGCCGGATGACGTACGCCGGTTTCGTTGCGCAGGAGGGTGATAGCCTCGGCGATGGCGTCGAAGCCGTGATCGCGGATGAGTTGACGGCCGCCGCGGACGCCCCAGGTTGTGCGGAGTTCGGCGGCGAGGTGGCGCTCGTCGTCGCTCAGGGGTCTCGCGGGCGCGCGCCTGTCGGTGGTGGTGGTGTGGTGGTGTGGTGGTGGTGTGTGTGGTGGTTTTGGATCGAGCAACGGAAGCTGCGGGGCCTTGATGTCGATGACATCAGGTGGGAAGTGGGTACGTGCGGGTCGGGTCAAAGCGGAACCTCCTCCGGTCTATGAAGTTAGCTAGCGAGAGGAGAATACACCCGTGGTGGCTGGCGATGTCAAGTGTGGATTTGTTGACAGCTAGCGCCGGCGGCGCCGGCTGGACCAGAGGCGCTCGGCGCCGATGAGCGCGGCGAGGCTGAGGGCCGCGCCGGCCAGTAGAAGCGCGAGGGCGATTATGCCGTCCATCGGTGAAGAGGTGAAAGGGTGGGGCGGGTCGTCGAGAAGTGCTAGCTAACCGAAGGAGCCCGCCCCACCAGGAGTCGTCGATATTGTAGCGGCTGGGTGGCCGCGTTGTCGCGTTATGGAGCGGGAGATGGGGCTCGAACCCATGACCCTCTGCTTGGGAAGCAGACGCTGTTGGGCAATTGACAACGTATCCGGTAGCGTGTAAAGATTCGGGCGATGATGAGTGAGGATAAGCAAGACCCCCCTGCGACTGGCGAAGGTGATCCCCTGGCGGGCGGAGCCGCGCCGCCTCCGGGGGATTCTTCCGCTGCCGACCTGGCGGCGGCGATTGCCGAGCGGGACGCAGCTCGAGCCGAGGCTGGGGCGAACTTCGCGGCGGCGCGCGATGCGCTGAAGGCGGCGAACCCGGGCCTGCCGGAAGGGGCCTTTGAGGGCGATAGCCTGGCGGTCGTCAACGACCGCGTGGGGCTCGCTCGCGAGGCGGTAGCGGCGGCGGCGGAAGCGGCGAAAAGTGGTGCAGCGGCGCAGGTCCCGGTCGGCGGTGGGACGCAGCGGGTGGCGCCGGTGGGCCCGCCCGATGGGACGCGGGGTGTTGACCGCATTCGCTACGGTATCGAACAGGCGCGAGGAAGGTAACCGATGGCGTTGACGCTGGCCGAAGCAGACAAGTACTCGACTAACCAGCAGCTCGTGGGCGTCGCCGAGATCAGCATGGACGCAAACCCCATGCTGGCGATGACGCCCTTCATTCCGGTTCGCGGCAACGCGCTGCAGTACCAGCGCGAGCTGGCGGCGGCGGCGCCGACGTTCATCGCGCCGGGCGGTACGGTCACGGAAGGCACGCCGACGACGACGCTGGTGACGACGGCCCTGAAGATCCTGATCGGGGACGCCGACATTGACAAGTTCCTGCGGATCACGCGCTCGAAGGACCAGGACCTTGAGGCGGAGCTGATCGCCATGAAGGCCCGCAACTTCGCCGACACCTGGGGTGACAAGGCGATTTACGGCTCGATCGCGATCGACGCCAACGAGTTCGATGGGCTGCATACGCTCATCCTGGCGCTGGCCGCCGGGCAGACGATCAATACCAGCGTCGACGTGACGCCGGACCCGGGCACGTTCACGAACCTCGACACGCTGCTGGACGCGGTGCGCCCGCGCGCCGACGCGTTACTTATGAGCCGTCGCAGTCGGCGCGGCATCCAGTCCCTCGCTCGTTCTCAGGGCTGGGACCTGGCGCTGTCCACGGTGGGCGGCATCAGTAAGCCGGTGAGCTTCTACAACGACACGCCGATTCTGATCTGCGACTTCATCGGGGATGTGGAGCTGCTGACTGCCGGTGGGCTGTTCAGTACGAAGACCGGCGGGACGGCGAGCTCGATCTTCGCCGTGGCCTTCGGCGACGGGTTCTTCAGCGGCATCAGTGCCGACGATCCGAACGCTCAGGATGACCTCGAGCGGATCATTCAGCTGGAGAACGTCGGGACGCTCGAAACTAAGGACGCTAACCGGATGCGCGTGAAGGCGTATACGGCCTTGATCGCTAAGAGCGGGCAGTGTCTCGCCCGGCTGACGGGCATCAGCGGCGCCGCCTGGACTAACTAGCTCATGGCGCGCATCTTCTGCGCCGCCTGCAACACGGGCGTGATCCTCGAACAGGACGGACGGCGCTGCAGCAACTGCAAAGCCGTGCTCGTGATCGCGGCGCCCAAGCCGCCCAAGAAGCCCTCGAAAGCGGCGTAGCCCGTGCCGACGCTGTCGGATATCCGGACGCGGCTGCGGACGGACCTTGACGACGGTACGTCGGCGATCTGGTCGGACGCCGACCTGGACCGCCACATCTCGCGGGCCCTGCGTGAGCTCAGCGCGAAATTACCTCAGCAGAAGAAGAACACGCTCGTGTCCACCCCCGGCTCGCGTGATCTGTCCTTGACGGCGTTGACCGACCGGATCGAGATCGACGCGGTGGAGTACCCTACGCTGCAGTACCCCAAGGTGTTCGTCCGGTTCTCGGTATGGGTGACGACGCTAACGCTCCTCATCGACGGGACGCCCGGCACTGAGAATGTCTTTGTCTACTGGACGGCGCAGCACGTGCTGGACGGGTCGGGGACTACCCTTCCCTCAGCTGAAGAGGAGGTCCTCGCGCTGGGGGCGGCGGGCTTCGCGCTGATGCAGCAGGCGGCGTCGGGTGTTAATACGTTGAATACCGGCGGTGCAAATGTTGACAGGGACTACGGGTCCCAGGGTCGCGAGGCGCTGCGCGAGTTTCGCAAGGAGCTGCAGCGGCGGCGGGGGATTCGGCGACGGGAGATGTACGAGCCTGCGGAGCCGCTGCCGTCGCAGTCGACGGACCCGGGTCCGTGAGATGGCCCGCTCGCTGGCGGCCGCGTTGAAGCTGGCTCAGGAGCAGAGGACGCGGAAGCCCTATCTAAAGGTCGCTGTTAGCGACCGGGTAGCCAACGTGAAGCGTCTATCGCCCACGGAAGAGCTGAGCAACGCCGACGCCGCTATGTCGCACGCCCTGGCCTGCAGTCACGACGCGGGCACAAACCTCGGGGTGCGGCTGCGGGTGAACGTGACGGACCTCGAGAGTAGCCTGTGGAACGGGTCGAGCTGGCTGGTGTTCACGCTGCGGCGCGCGGTCTCGCGGCTCTGCGCCATCGGTACGAAGCCGGCGACGGATGACATGATCATGGCCACCGTCGATAACCTGACACCTACGCAGGTGCATGTGGCGGAGTCGACGGACGGCGGCGCTAGCTGGGGCGCGTTCGCCCTGGCGTTCACCCATACCGCGACGGTCACCGGTGTGGCGGTGGCCTACAAGGGCAATGGGGACGTGGCCCTGATCTACTGCGATGACACGCTGAACGTCTACGCCCGGCGCCGCCTGGCGGGGGTCTGGGGCGCCGCCGTGTCCGCGGTCGTTGTGTCGTCGATCGGTGTCTGCCGCGATGTGGCCGTCGCGTACAGCAACGATTGGAACGTGGTGTATGCGACGTCGGACCGGTTGACGGCGCGCATCTTCGGCGACGGGTTCAACCAGGCGGCGGGGACCTGGTCGGCGGAGAGGAACATTTTGCGCTCGGATAATGCCAGTCTGACCTACCGCCGGCCCTTCGTTGCACAGCCGGACACCTGGCGGTTGAGTTTCCGGGAGCAATGGACCGGGACCGGGGCTTACAGCCGTGTCATGATGAGCCATTCGCCGGCGACGGCCGACTTCTCGCTCGCGCTCTGGAAGGAGCCCCAGCCGTTCGCCCGGGCGGGGGCCGGTTACGACCATGTCTTTGGCCTGGCGCTCGACTTCCAGATCGAGGCGGCGGGTACGGTGCTGCGCCTGGCTACGAACAGCAAGGTGTACCGGCTGGCTGTCGCGGCGGTGAGCCTGGACGTTACCGCCGACGTGGTGAGCTGTGACTACCGGGAGGGCGCGAGCACGCGGCGCACGGTCATAGCGCTCGACAACAGCGACGGCGCCTACAACACGCTGCCGGCGCCAATCGAGCGCGGGGCGGAGGTGCGTATTAGTCCTGGCTACTACGATGCGGGCAACAACGCGCTGTCCAGCGACGGGCCGACGGTGTGGATCGACGCGCTCGAGCATGACTACCTGGCGCAACCGGCTACCCTCAAGCTGCATTGTCTAAACCTGTGGGCGTACGTCGATCGCTGGATAGCGCCGCGTGTCATTCAGCACGCGGCGGGGTCGAAGAACGCCTTCGGGATCCTGCAGGACCTGTTTGCTCGGGTGGGCTTTGAGTTCTCGGCCTCCGGTGCGAGCGCCGACTCGGCCAACTTGCTGCCGGCGGTGGCGATAGCGGCGGGCGAGCGAGGGCTCCCGGCCGTGTCGCGGATCCTCGCGAGGCTTGCTGATGTCATCTTCACCCGCTCGGAGTTCGCCTTTCTGACGGAGCCGCTGGCGGCGGAGGCTGCGGACTGGACGTACAGCCGCGTGCCGGGGAGCGGCGAGCATGAGCTGACGAGCGGGCGCTACCGTGAGGGGTTGCGGGCGGTGAATCACGTCCGCGTGCTCGGTGGGGCGACGGCGAGCGTGGTGGGGGAGTCGATCGACTACAGCGAGGTCGAGCGGCACTACGCGGCGCCGGAGCTGGTCGCGGACCGGGAGATGGATACGGCGGCCAAGGCGGCCAGCCGGGCGGCGGCGATTGGGCGCAAGCATGAGCTCGCGGCCCGGGCCGATTTCGTCGTGGCGCCGGTGCACGCCGGCGTCGAGATGTATGACGTGATCGCCGTCACCGACGCGCGGGTCGGCCTCAGCGCG
This sequence comes from uncultured Binatia bacterium (SeqCode), assembly GCA_964498075.1. Taxonomy (GTDB): domain Bacteria; phylum Desulfobacterota; class Binatia; order HRBIN30; family HRBIN30; genus CAZCGA01. Next base: position 7,613 of record CAZCGA010000175.1, read on the forward strand.
GCGAAGCGGCGCGTGCTAGGGCTGCGCCTGCGGTACAGCCGGGGACGGAGCCCCACCTATGTTCACGAGCTCGAGCTGGGGAACCCGTGACGACGCTGCTGCGCGGTGTGATCCGGGCCTACACAGCGGGGACGCACAGGGCCGACGTGCAGCCGATCGAGTCGCTGCCGACGCGGACGCTGAGCGTGCCGGTGGCGACGAATGTTCCATCTTCCGAGGTGGTGGTGGGGCGCGAGTGCGCGGTGTTGCTGTTCACGGATGATAACCCGGATGACGGGGTGGTCGTGTCGGTGCAGGGGGCGCTGCCGGTGAGCGGTGCGCCCAAGGGTGCGCGCTACTTCACGTTCGGTCTCCACGGTGATTTGACGAACGAGCACAGTCTGGACGACGCCGACGAGAGCACGCTGACGGCCGGTAAGGACGTGTTTTGGAAGTGGAATGACGCGGGCGGGGGCCGGAAGTTCAAGATCCACGACATCGGCGGCGATGTGACGGTCGAGTTAAGGGGCGCCGGCGGGGCGTTGTTAGGGTTGGGCTACGACACGGATGCATACCCGCGGATCCAGTTCAACCAAGATGGCGAGCTGCACATGGGCCTCGGCAGCGCGCCGCCGGCGGCGAAGCTGGTTCCTGGTCTGGCCGGGGTTATACAGGTGCCCGGGTCGACGAAATTTCAGGTCGTCGGCGCCCTGGCCTACCTTCCGACGCCGCTGAATATCGTGGCTGCGGCGACGACGATACCGCCCAACGCGCTCGTTGAGCTCACCGCGAACGCGAGTTATACGCTGACGTCCACGCCTACGGTCATCAACGGCGATGATGGCCAACAGTGCCTTATCCGCTGCGTCGATACGGTGGATGTGATAACGCTACAGGACCAGGGGACGCTGGCGGGCTCGAACCTGAGGCTGGGCGCGGCGACGCGAGCGCTTGGGCCACGGGATTCGATCTTGCTGGTCTACAGTAACGCTGTTGGCGACTGGACCGAGATCGCCTACAATACGGTGATTTAGGAGGTTAGGGCGATGGGCAAGCATGCGGTTGATCTGAGCGCGGCGGCCGAGGCGCGGCTGCAGTTGCTGGCCGAGGCGAGCAATGCGGCGACCGGCAGGGCCGACGATCTCGACGCGTTCCTTGGGTACCATCTGCGCGAGTTCGCCCTACGCCGTGAGCTGGCAGAGGAAGCGCAGTCACTGAGGGAGCAGGCGCACGCTGCCGGGGAGGCGGCGGTGCGGGCCGCGAGGGAGCGGGCGATCGAGGGGCTGTGATGATTTGCCCGCTGTGGTGGCTGCTCATGGTCCTGGCCTCGTGGGGCGATCTGGCGGACCGCTGGGGAGCGAGTGCCCGGGGTCCGTCGCCCGACGGGGCCGGGGCCTCCCGCCTGGTGCTGCTAGACTAGGCCTATGATTGGCGGCGTGGACTTCAGCAAGTATCAGGCCGGCGTGACGGTGGAGGCCGTGGCCGGGGCACTGGGGGCGCAGGGGCCGGTCGTGACGGTGCAGGCGGTGCGGAATGACGGCGTAAACGAGCACTGCGGGCGGCAATTGGCGACGGCGAAGGCGGCGGGTTGTAAGGACCTGTCGATCTATATCCTGCCGAACTATGAGATCGATAAGCACGGGTCATTGTTCGTGGGGGATGCGGTGGCGGTGGCGGCTGGTGGGTTGGATATCCGCGAGCTGCTGTTTGTAGCTGTGGACGTGGAACCTTACCCGTCGATGAACCGGGCGAGCCTGCCGTGGCGGATGTTGCGTGTGATGGAGATCCTGGAGGCGACGGGGCGGGCGGGGTTGCATGGGATCGTGTACTCGAATAAGGGCGGTTGGGGGGCGGTCATGGGTGGGAGCCCGCAGGACTGGGGGTTGGTGGTGAACCGTAGCCGGCTGTGGGTGGCGTCGCTGGACCATACTCCGACGATCAGCGACGAGGCGGCGATAGCGTCGCCGTGGGCCGGGTGGGCGGTGGTGGGTGAGCAATACGAGGTCGGGTCATGGGGCGGTTTCAGCATGGACCAGAACGTCTGGTTGGATGAGTTCATCAACGAGCGGCGCCGGGAGCGGGACGCGCGGCTAGCGCCGCCGCCCCCGCCGCCTCCTGCGCCTCCGCCCGCGCCCGTCGATGTGTGCGCGGAGCTGCGCGCTAAGCTGGACAGAGTGCGGCAGATCGTGGGGTGATGATGGCACGGAAGATACGCGAGGAGCGCATAGAGGGGAGCACGCTGGCAGCGGGCGCGAGGCTGCTCGACCCTTCGCTGGAGTTTCAGGACCTGGGCGCGCAGCTGGTGGCGCTAACGATCATTGTGGCGGCTGCCGAGCAGCTGGCGGAGGACCTGAGTGACGGACGAAACGGAACGGCCGAGGAAGCGGGGAGCGCAACCCGGCAATCTGAACGCGCTTAAGCACGGCTTCTACTCCCGGGGCCTGGACCGGATAAGCCGGGAGGTCCTGAGCGAGGCGCGGGCGCTCGACGTGTCGGACCTGACGGAAGAGATCGCCTTTCTTCGTGAACGGCTGTGGAAGGCGACTAAGGTGATGCCGGAGCACTTCGACATCCTCTGCAAGGTGGCCGGCCAATTGACGCGGACGGTGGCGACACACTTCGCCATGCGGGGCGGGGCGGCGGACCGGCTCTTTGACGCGACCGATTCGATTCTCGACGAGATGAGGCAGATGCTTCTAGAAACGGCGATGCTGGAGGAGGGCATGCATGGAGGTAATTAATCAGCTCGCGGATCCGGAGGCGGCGGCGACGGCGCTGTTGGCGGCGGCGCTAGCGGTCTGCGGGGCGGCGGTAGCGCTGAGCGCCTTCGCCTGTGCGTTCGTGGCCAAGGAGCTGCGGACCTGGTGGACGCTGCGGCACGGCGACCCGGGCGAGTGATCGTCTCCGGTTAAGAACCAGCTATACTTCACGCTCGACTGAGGCCGCGTAAGGGGAAAGCGGAAGCGTGTCGCTGGTGGGGAGGTCGCTGGCGAGGGCGAACGCCATCGCTGTGGCCTGGATGGTCAGGGTGAGGTGCTTCTTGTGGTCGATTTCGGTCTCCTTTCAGAGTGGATTACACCCGTCGCGGTTGCATGCGGTGGGCTGAGCAGTAGCCCGTGAGACGGGGGCGGGGAGGGGCGCAAGTCGACCAGTGGGAGCCGGGCCCCCAGAGGCAGCCGCGACAGGGCGGGCCTGGGTCATGCGGGCCTCCTTGGCAACTGGGGCAGTCCGGTTCTGAGCGCTCTACGAAGCGGGGGATGATGAGGCGTGGTAGGGTCACCTGAGCATTCCTTTACGAGGGCCGGGCGCGAGTGGGCCGACCCCGAAGTAGATAGCTGCCATCTCATGTAGCGGGTTCACGCGCTTACGCCTTCAGCCGGCCTTTCGGATCTTCTCACCGCAGTATGAGCCGTCGGGCTCCTGGGCGGTGCAGTGCCAGCCTCCCCATTTGGACTCACGCATGGGCCGTTCGTGGACCGGACAGGGTGGGTTACCGGCGTTGCCTGCCCGTCCGGTAGGCGGGTCCAGGACGCGAGGGCGGGGTGGTGGTGCAGCTGCGGCGGGCGCCGGCGCAGCTGCGGCCTGCTGGCTGACTAGGGCCGGGAACAGCCCGCCTGCCTCCGACAGGCGCTGCTTCCACTCCTCTACGGTGTCGGCTCTGATATGGATCATTTGGCGGACGCCTAGCGGGCTGGTGATGTCGGCGTCAAAGGAAAAATTGTGGTCAGGCATGGGACTCCTTTCTAAGGTGGCGGCGGGCGCACGGCGAG
>CAZCGA010000176.1:0-11135 GCA_964498075.1 uncultured Binatia bacterium (SeqCode)
TCCTTGTAGTTGCGCACGTGCTCGGCGATCTCGGCCGGCGTGCCGAAGGTGAAGCACAGCGAGCCCAGCCCCAGCTCGCCGGCTTCGATGAAGGTCGGCGGGCTCGAGCACGCCACCCAGAGCGGCGGATGCGGCTTGGTGTACGGCTTGGGCAGCACGTTGCGCTCCGGCATCCGAAAGTACTTGCCGTCGTACTGATACGGTTCGTCGAGCCACATACGCGGGATCTGCTCGAGCGACTCGCGCCACATCGGCTTGGTCTCGCTCGCCGTTGGAATAGCGAAGCCCGCCCACTCGGCCGTCGACGAGCCACGCCCGGTGCCGAACTCGACGCGCCCTTCGGAAAGATGGTCCATCGTTGCGATGCGCTCGGCGACGCGTGCCGGATGGTTGACCGGGGCGGTGATGTTGGTGATCGCGGTGCCGACGTGGATGTGCTTCGTCCGCGCCGCCACCCAGCTGAGGAAGACCTCGGGCGCCGGCTGGTGCGAGTAGTGCTGCAGGAAGTGGTGCTCGGGCGACCAGTCGTACTTGAAGCCGGCGGCCTCCACGGCCAGCGCGACCTCGAGCTCGCGCAGGTAGCGCGAATGCTCGTCGTCCCAAGGCGGCACATGCATCTGCGAGAAGATTCCGAACTCCATACGGCCCTCCGTTCCACGCTGAAGGATTGGCGATTCGAGTTCCCGAACTACCATTCGGAATTATGAGTTGTCAATCGTTTTCTTGCATGGTAAGAACTTTTCCCCAGATGGCCCCCGCGAAGCGCAAGCCGCGCCACGAGGCGCGCCAGGCGCGCACCGAAGTCTACCGCCAGCATATCGCTGCCGCCGCCGAGCGGGTGTTCGCGGAGCGCGGCTTCGAGGCCACCAAGGTGCAGGACATCTCCAAGCTGGCCGGTCTGTCGATGGGCACGATCTACGCCATCTTCCCGGGCAAGGAAGACTTGTTCCGCGCGATTCTCGAGGAGCGCGGCCGCGAGCTGCTGCAGCTGGCGCGCGACGTGGCGGCGCATGCGGCGCCGGCGCACGCGGCGCTGCAGGCGCTGAGCGCCGCGTACATCGAGTACTTCTTCGCGCATCCGGACTTCCTGCGCATGCACCTGCGTGACGGGACGTCGTGGGTGCTCAGCCCGACGCCGGGCACCGACACGCGCGTGCAGCTGTGGAAGGACATCCACACCCTGCAGGCCGACATCTTCCGCCGCGGCATCGCCGAGGGCGTCTTCGTCGACGAGCCTCCGGAGTACCTGGCGAAGATGTACAGCGCCATGGATCAGGCGCTGCTCGCCGACTGGGTCGCCACCGCCATGCAAGCGGACCGCGCGCACCTGGTGCAGCGGCTGCAGAGCCTCATCGAGCGCGCCTTTTGCCGCCGGCCGCCGCGGCCCGCGATCGGCTCGAAGGCTTCGCGCCGCGCCGCACGACAGGAACCGAAACGCTAAGTCGAGACGTCGGCGTATGGCCGCGCGGCGTGTAGCCTGGCCCGATACCGTCAAGGGCCTGGCGATTCTGTGGATCGTCTACTTCCACACCTTCAAGGAATTCGCGGGCAACCGCTTTCCGGGGCCCCTCGAAGGCGGATTCTGGCAGCGCATGTGCGGACAGGCGGAGTCGGGCGTCGCCACAGCGCGGTGCGTTGGCCGTGCCCTCTTCATCGCCTTCTCGTTTCTCGGCTACCACGGCGTTGGCGTGTTCATCGTGCTGAGCGGATTCACGCTGAGCTTTGCGCTCGTTCGCCAGCGTGCCGCCCGCCCGGATTGGCGGGCGTGGTACCGCAGCCGTCTGCTGCGTCTGTTTCCCCTCTACTGGACCGCGCACCTCATCTACGTGATCTCGCTGCCACCGGGGCATCGCGATCCGATCGACTACCGCTTCCTGCTGAGTATCCTGGGCGACCGCGTCTACCCGCTGCCCGAGATGTCCTCTTACGCCAATCCGGCATGGTGGTACTTCGGCCTGCTGCTCGAGCTGTACCTCGTTTTCCCGGTGCTGCATCATTGGCGCGAGCGGGTGGGGGCGGGCTGGTTTCTTGCCGGCAGCGCGCTGGTGACGTTTGCGAGCCGCTACGTGGTCCTGTTTCCGTTGGGTTCGGCGTCGAGCGGCGCCTTGCTCGGCGGCGCGCTGTTCACCTGTCGGCTCTTCGAATTCACTGTCGGGATGGTGATCGGCGCCGCGTACGCGCGCGATCGTGAGCGGACGGAGCGGCGCGTGCTCTCGCTGCCAGCAGCAGCCCTCGGGGTCGCGCTGTACGTGGCCGGGCTGTACCCGTACGGTGGGAGACTGACCTATGTCCTGACTGATGCGCTCATCGGTTGCGGACTGACGCTGTTCGTCGCCTATGCGGCGGTCCGCATGGAGCGGGTGCCGCTGCTGCAGACGCCCCTCGCACTGGTCGGCTTCTACTCGTATGGGCTCTACTTGCTGCACCAGCCCTACGTCATCTGGCTGGGCGCTGCGGTGCACGACGTGACCCTACCGACGTTCGTCGTGCTGGCAGGGTTGGCGACCGTTGTCTTGACGATGGGGTCGATGGCCGTCGAACGCGGCGTCAACACGGTTGTGGAACGCGCGCTCGGGTGAGCGCGGCGCGATGACGCGTGCGTCTACTTCACGGCCAGGGGATTCAGCGGTGACCCGACACCGCCGGTCACCTTGAGCGGCGGCGCCGTGAAGAGGAACTCCCAGATGCCATCGCGCGCGCAGTCGGCGGCCAGCGCTTCGAGGTCGAACATCTCGCCGAGCGTCAGACCCATGTCGCGGATGCAGAGGAGGTGCACGGGCAGCGGCGTCGCCGGATCCTCGAAGGGGATCACCTCGACCGCGTTGGTGTCGGTAGCCACCGCGGCCACCTGACGGGCGTGCAGCCACTCCACGCAGGCGATGCCGAGGCCGGGCATGCGGCGCATGTAACCCTCGCGGTCGCCGTCGTTCTTGAAGACGGTGATGTGGCCGGTGCGCACCAACAGCACGTCGCCGCTCTCCACGCGTACGCCTTGGGCGCGCTCGGCGGCTTCGAGGTCGTCGGGGGTGATCGCCCGTCCCGCCGGCAACCGGTCCACACCGGCGACGCGCGCCACGTCGAGCAGCACGCCGCGCGAGACGATGCCGTCGCCTTGCTTGTCGATCGAGTTGCGCGCGGCGCCGGCCGATGTCGTCGTCGACGCCGGGAAGCCATTATAGAGCTGGCCGCCGTAGTAGACGTGCGCCAGGCTGTCCCACTGGGTGGCGCACTGCAACGGCATGACGACGACGTCGTCGTTGTAGCGGAAGCCTTCCGGGTCAGCGCCGTAGCCGCCGTGCAACGCGCTCATCAGATGCAGCGGGTTGACGCGCCCGCCTTGACCGATCTGCGGTCCGTTGGCATCGAAGGCGAGCCCCAGGCTGAACACCTGGCCGCGCTTGACGCACGCCGCGGCACGCCGCACGACGTCCGGCGTGATGAAGTTCACCGTACCGCGCTCGTCCTCCGCGCCCCAACGTCCCCAGTTCGACACCTTGCGTGCAAGTGCGTGTATCTTCTCCATGTGGCGAGGCCGCTAACAGAGCGCCGCGGACGGTGTCAAGCGGCTTCGGGAATCGAAACGGCCAGCCGCTGCGCTGCTAGGCGCGACACGACTGCGGCGGCAGAGTACACGGGCACCAGCCAAAACAGCAGGTGCAGCACAGCCGCCGGCAGCAGCAGAATCTGCGCGGTGTTATTGAAGACCAGGACGCCGACGAGCACGTAGTTGCAGACCCCGCCCACGTGCCCGATGCGGCTGCCGATCAGGCTCGGCGTCGCGGGACCGGTGCGCAGCCACGAATCGAATACGTAGAAGGCAAACGAGCCGGCGATCGCCGCCGGCACCCACCACGGCACGAGGCCGAGGCCGACGTACGCGGAAAGCGCGATGAGGATGAAGCCGATGTCGGCGTAGTGGTCGAACGCACGGCCGGCGCTGCTGGCACTGCCGAAGCGCCGCGCCACGCGTCCATCAACCACATCGCTGGCGGCCACAATGCAGAACGTTGCAACCGCAGCCAGACGCAGCAGCTGGTGCGCGTCGGCACACCATACCGCTCCCGCGAACGCGGGTGTCAGCAGCACACGCGACGCGGTGAGCGCATTCGCCGCGTGTGGCCCCAAGCGCTGCAGCATGCCCGCATTGTAGCGGGAGGCAGTCGAAAGTCCAAAGTTCAAAGCCGCACGCTTCATTCGTTCTTCAGCTCGGCCCGGATCTGCGCGGCGAGCTGCGCGAGGGCGTTGCGCTCCGCGGTCAAACGCGTCACGCTCGCCTGCAGGTCGTGCCCCTGCGCGCGCGCCGCGTCGACGTCGCGCACCAGGGCGGCGTAGCGGTCGAGCAGCGTATCCAGATCCTGATACGAGCGGCGCTCGCGGTAGTTGCTGAACTGGCGTTGGAACTCGCGCGCCCGCTGCAGCGGGTAGACGTACTCCGCCATGTCCTCGGCCTTCGGCCCCTTCCCCGCCTGCACGACGCCGCAGAGCTTGTCGGCGGTTTGGGTCAGCACATCGAGGTGCACGTTCAAGATGGTGGCGTACCCGCGCCACAAGCATCCTGCGACGAGCGTGAGCGCGAGTGCCACGTACAGTCGAGCGCGCGTCACAGCATCTCCAACTGTGTGCCGCCGTCGTAGATGATGCGGCCATCAACGACGCGGGCGAAATCGGGCAAGCGATGCTCGACCGCCCGTTCGTGTGTCTGGATGTGCAGGACGCAGTGTCCCGTCACGACGAGCCGGTCGGCGATCAGGCGGCGATGACATTGCCAGTACAGCGCCTCGGCGCACATGAAGCCGGTGCGGCGCTGGCGCGCCAGAGCGAGGAGTTGGTCGAGCCCCTGCGCGAACTCGTCGGTCTCGGTATAGTCGGCGTAGTTGCGGAAGGCGACAACCGTCCACCCCGTATGTGGGGAGTCGGCGCATGTCCTGTGCCGCCGGCCGCCGAGGGCGGGAATCCAGTCGTAGTGGACGCCGGCGGCCTTCAGCGCTTCGGCGAGCGGCTCGCGATTGAAGTGCGGCCAGCGCCGCGACGACGGGAAGGCGCGGACGTCAGCAATGCCGCCCACACCGTGCGCCGCGACCAGGTTGAGGAGCTCGTCGAGTGGCCGGTTGGAATGGCCGATCGTGTAGAGCCTGAGCAACCCGGCTGACCTCGACTGACTCAGCGCACCACGAGCACCGAGCACGGAGCGTTCTCGACGACCTTGTCGGCGGTCGTCCCGAGGAGCCGGCCCCAGATGCCGGAGTGGCCGCTGTGGCCGATGACGAGCAGATCCGCACCCACCTCGAGCGCGTAGTGCGGCAGCAGTTGGGCTGCATGGCCGACGCGGATTTCACAGTGCGCCACCAAGCCGGCCGCGGTGACGCGCGCCACCGCTTCCTTCTGCACCTTGTGAAAAAAGCGCTCGGCGGCACGTTGCTCGCCATTGGTCTCGTCGACGGCGCCCGGGTAGCGTGGCAACTCCTCGACCGACACGAGGAACAGCTCCGCCTTGGCGACGCGCGCCAGCTCCATTGCCGCTTCGAGGGCGCGGCGCGAACCGTCCGACCCATCGAGCCCGACCGCGATGCGTGCGTACATGGTCACCTCCCTTGCCCGGCCCGCGCCGGCATCGGCACGGGCGTTTCGCGTTCATCCGCCACCGGTATGGCCACGTGCGGCTGGAAGAACGACTGCGCGATGAGCGTCGGCACCACCGCGCTGCCGATGACGACCGTCACCAGCACCGTGTATTGCGTCTGGTCGATGAGTTGGTTCTCGAGACCGAAGAGCGCAGAGATAGTGCCGAAAGTCAGCCCGGTCGCCATCAGCAAGGTCGTGTACATCGCCTCGCGCTGTGGCAACCGAAAGGCTCGCGCCAGTGGCCACACACCGATGCACTTCGCGACCAGCTTCACTCCGAGCAGGACGACGACGAGCCCCGCGCTGGTCGCCAGTGCCGGCAGCGACACAAACAGGCCCGCCTTGATGAAGTAGAAGGGCGTCAGCATGGTGAAGGCGATCGAACGCATGCGGTTGACCAGAATCCGATCTTGCAGGAAAACCCCGGCGACGGCCAAGCCAACCAGGTATGCCGGCAGCACGGCTTCACTGCGTGCGGTGGTGGCGAGCCCGCCGAGGAAGAAGAGCACCAGGAACAGGAACTTCACCTCCGGTTCGCTGACGCGTGTCGCGCCGAACGTGGTGATCACCGAGCGCACCAGCCTCGGCAGGAAACGCAGCACGACGGCGAGCACGGTGACGAAGACGATCATCCACCGGCTGAAATCGGCGAAGAATACGCCGAGCGCCAGCACCGTACCGAAGTCGGTGACGAAGCACGCCGCCAGGATCATCTTCCCGATGTCGGTCCGGCTCAAGCCGGTCTCGACCATCACCGCGTAGACGACGGCGACGGACGTCGTCGAGAGAGCGATGCCGCATATCAGCGACGCGTTGTACGTCCAGCCCACCACCCAGTACGCGAACGCCCAGGCACAGAGGAACGGAGCCAGAAACGAGACGAAGCCGATGACGAGCGCTGCCTTGAGATGGACGCGCAGCGAGTCTGGATCGATCTCCGCACCCGCGAGGAAGGTGAGCAGGCCGGCGCCAAACGTGGCGAGGAAGTTGATCCACTCGTTGGTGTGGAAGCCGATGACGTTCCCCGCAATCACCCCCATGGCGATTTCGACCAGCGCGACGGACACGCCCGTGCGGATCGAGAGGATGCTCGCCACAAAAGCAAGCAGCATCCACGCTGAGGCCACGAACCAGATGTTGGTGACGTGTTCCATCGAGTCACCTCCTATACATCAGAGTGCTCGTCCGGCGGCGATCCCGGCGATAACCGCCCCCATGCCGACGAGCAAGCTGCCGAAGGCGTTGGTGGCCGCCAGCAACCAACTGCCGTTCTCGATGAGCCGCAGCGTTTCGTAGGTCCACGTCGAGAACGTGGTGTACGCTCCGACAAAGCCGATCGCGGCCGTCAGGCGCACTACGGGCGAGAGCACGTGCCCTTCCAAGGTGCCCATGATGAGGCCGAGGATGAAGCTGCCCGTGATGTTGATGAGGAATGTGCCGTAGGGAAATGTGGTCCCGAAACGCGCGGCGACCCACAGGCCGAGGAAGTAGCGCGCGTTCGCGCCGACGAAGCCACCCAAGCCCACCCACAGCGCCTCCTTCATGTCGTCTCCGTGGCTTCGGCGAGGTCGAGCGAGGCGGCGAGCAGCGCCGGCCGTGAGACGATGCCGATCAGGCGGCCGTCTGCGTCGACCACCGGGAGGCGTTTTACGTGCCGCTCAACGGTGAGGGTGAGCGCGTCGATGACCGAGGTGGTGTCGCGCACGGTGACCACCGGCGTCGTCATCACATCGGCGGCGCGCTGCCCGTAAGCCCGTTGCACTTGCCGCTGCGCCTCTCTGTTCCAGCGGCTGCGCAGCATCGTCAGCAAACCAGGGCGTTGATCCGGATCGATGCGGGCGACCAGGTCGGTGTCGGTGACGATGCCGGCGAGCTTGCCGCCGGCGTCCAGCACGAGCACCCGTTTGACGTCGGAATCGAGCAGCTTGCCCACCACGGCCGCCAGCGGCGCGGTCTCCGCGACGGTCGGTATCTGCGGCTCCATGATCTCGGCGACGGTGCGGTGCTCTTGGGGGAGCGTGCCCGCGTGCGGCGCCGTGCGGTGCGTGTAGCCGCTGGCAATGCTGCGCAGCACATCGAGGCGGCCGAGGACACCGATCAGCCGCCCCGCCTCGTCCACGACGGGCAACCGCTTGAGCCGGCGCGTGTGCATGACGTGCGCCGCTTCCCGGAGCGACGCCGTCGCGCTCACCGTCACCGCGGGTGCCGTCATCACGTCACGGACGGTGCCGATCTCCTGCTTCCGCTTGGCGAGAGCGGCGCGGACCAGTTCTGCGCCGATGACCTTGTGCACGCTGACGCTCAAGCGCGTCGCGCCGGCGCTCAGCATGTCGGTGTCGCTGATCACGCCCACGACGCGACCGCTGCCGTCGACGACCGGCAGCGCCATGTAGTCGCGGGCCATCAGGCGTTCGACGACCTCGGTGATCGGCGTGTCCGGCGTCACCGCTTCCGGGTCGGGACTCATCACGTCCTTCACCCGCAGGTCCGGAAGCCCGCCGCGGAAGGCCGCCGAGTGGAAGTAGATCTCCGTATCCTCGACGATGATGAGACCGCCGCTGAGCATCGCCGCAACCTCGGGCAGCACCCGCTCGATTGTCTCGGCCGCATCGACTACGGTGATGACCACGGGCAGGTCGACCGACAGCGTGAGGATGTTCGCGGTCTTGATCTGTGAGTGGGCGCCGAAGCCGGCGATGCCGCGCGTCACCGTGGCGCCGGCACAGCCTGCCGTCTTCAGGTGTTCGAGGATAGCCATGTAGAGCGGCCGGTGGCGCCACTGGTCGCTCTCGCCGGTGAAGATGGTCATTCGCTTCCCGCGCATACGCTCTCCGTCGGCCAGTCGTCAGAACGAGCCGGCGGCGGACGCCCTTGAGTGGCGCTCAGGGACCGACACGTCGTGAGTGAGTTTTGAACGGTGCACCCCTACCTCCTATTCTGTCTTGGTAGGGGTCATCAACCCTGGTGGGTGGTTATGCGGCGAACCCCATCGCCGATTTGCCGTCGAAGTGTAAGCGCAGCCCTGGTACCAGTCAACTCGGGGTCCGGAACCGTGCGGTCCATCCCTGCGGCCGACCCAGGCCGAGAGCCGACGTGCGCGCATCAAAGTCCACTACATTCCACTGTACGGCACCGTTGCGCTGATATTCGGGACGCACGGCGAGGCGGAGGAGCGCATGCAGACGCCCCGGGTTGCCCGCGGCGCGCTGCGCCAGCTCACGCAGGTCGACATCCCGCAGCGACCGGCCGAGGGTTGCGGCGACGCCGTGCGCCAAATGCTGCGCCACGAGCGCCGGCAGCGGCGCGACCTCGAGGTGCTCGAACGCGGAGAGCAGCCACCTCGCCCGACCGGTGCTAGCCGCGCCGCGCGCCACCAGCACCACCGGTGTGTTGTCGAGCCACACCTCCAGCAAGGCAGCGACCTTCGGGTCGGGCTGATCGGCATGGTCGAGTAGCAAACAGGCGGGCCGCCCCTGCAGGTTCTGATGCATCAGACGCGTCAGGTCGGGCAAGCGCTGGCGCGATACGAAGCGCCGCAGTCCACTCAACGAGGCGACCGTCGTGCGCCGCTCGATGTATTCACTCCGCAGAGGGCCGCGATGCAGCAGGAGGTTCACCAACACGTGCGTGGCGATGCTGCGGCGCTTGCTGCTCTCGCCGCAGTAGAAGACCGGAACCCTGCACGGTCCGCGTCCCACTCGCCGTACACGGCGTGCAGGAGGGCCGTCTTGCCCACTCCGCTCGGGCCGCTGACGAAGACCGGGCGGCGCGCCTGGATAAACGCCCGCAGGGTGGCGAGCTCTTGGTCTCGGCCAATCAGCGCCGGGCGGCTTGTCCGCAGGCGTTTGAGCGCCGCGCCGATTTGTAACGGAGACTGCGACATGAGCGCTCCAGCGAAGCTCCCGTCGGCTCACCTCACCCGTAAGATCAAACCGGCCCCGATCACGCTGAGCACGGCGGCGTAGAGGAAGCCGGCGGAAACCGAGACATGCGTCCACAACAGCCCAACTACAACGCTCGAAAACAAGTCGCCGACGCCATTGACGCTGCCGAGCACGCCGTAGCCGAGGCCGCGGGTCTCTGCCGGGAGCAGCTCCGCGGCGATCGCCCCTTCCAACGCGTCCTCGATGGCGATGAATACACCGGCGGCGGCGAAGAGGAGGAGCAGATAGGGCAGCGTTGAGATGGCGGACATGAAGCCCGCGAACGTGAGCGCCGCGAGAACGTAGCCGCCCGCCAGCAGCCCGCGCCTGCCGATGCGATCACCCAGCGCGCCGATCGGGAAGGAGGCAGCGGCATAGAACACGTTGCGCACCGCGTAGAGTAGCGCGGCAAGCTGCGCCGCGTGGGCGATGCCGTGCGCCGGAGACAACACGTCGGTGGCGCGCAGGATGAGCAGCGTCGGTGCGAAGTCGGCGAGGCCGAAGACGAACACGCCCACGAGAAAGCGGCGGAACGGCCGCGGCAAACCGCGCACGCTGTGCCAGAACGCGAGGTCGTGGTTCGGCGCGCGGCGGCGCTCACGGACCATGACAGCAAAGGCCAGCGCCGCACCCAACCCTGGAATCAGGGTAAGTAAGAAGACGATGCGAAACGGCGTCGATGCATCGGTAAACCGGTCGTGCAGGAGTCCGATGACCGCGACGCCGAGCAGTGGCCCGATGATCGCCCCGAGGGTGTCGCCGGCGCGATGGAAGCCGAACGCCTTGCCGACGTGGGCGGGATCGACCGACTCCGCTAGCATGGCGTCACGCAGCGATCCGCGGACGCCGCGGCCAAACCAGCCGATCACCCGCGCGGCAAGCACCAGCGGCCAGCCGGCAGCCAAAGCGAAGATGCCGGTGGAGGCACCGGTGAGCGCATAGCCGCCGACGGTGATCTTCTTGCGATGGCCGATGCGATCGCTCCACCAACCAGAGCCGAGCTTCGCGAAGCTGGAGACGGCGTCGGCAACGCCCTCGATTGCCCCAAGAGCCGCCGCCGCTGCGCCGATCGTGGCGAGGAACGCTGGTAACACCGCCGTGGCCATCTCGTGGCCGGCGTCGCTGAGCAGGCTGGTGAGTCCCATGCCGACGACGTTGCGGTTCAACCATGAAGACGCTGCGCCGGCGTCACCTGCGCCGTTGTTGTTCGGCTGAGCCACGGGGGATGGGTGCCCAGCCGTTTCGCGGCCGCTCATGCGCCACCACCCTGGCGCCCTGCGAAGCGGGCGTCCGGTCCCAACTCCGCTTCGATGCGCATCAGACGGTTGTACTTCGCCGTGCGTTCACTGCGGCACGGCGCGCCGGTTTTGATTTGCCCGGCGCTCGTCGCGACCGTGAAGTCAGCGAGAAAGGTATCCTCCGTCTCGCCGGAACGGTGCGACGCGAGCACGTGGTACCCGGCCTGCTGCGCCACCTGGATCGCCTCGATGGTTTCCGTGACGGTGCCGATTTGATTGAGCTTGATCAGCACGCCGTTGGCCACGCCCTCGGCGATACCCTGGCGGATGATCGCCGGGTTGGTGACGAAGA
>CAZCGA010000177.1:0-11084 GCA_964498075.1 uncultured Binatia bacterium (SeqCode)
TGAAGCTCGCCGAGAGCCGAGAGTGACTCGATCCCGAAAAAGTGCGAAAGTCCACAGTACGTCAGCCATCTATTTCCTGCTATTCCTCCGCCATCCGGAGGGATCCCTCCCGGAATAGATGGGACCGAGGGTAGGAGAATGCAAAGGGCAAGATATCAATCATCGGCGGAAGGTAAGGGCCGAAAGCGGGAGGATCGCGTGCTGTCCGACACGATCGCGCAGGTGGGCGCCGTCGTGCGCCACCTCAACCGCATCGCGAGCCGCATGGATCGTATGCTCGCCGCTCGGCTGCGCCGACTGGAAATTCTGCACCAGTGAGCGTGCTTCCCCCCCTCACCCCGACGCGGCGCGGGGGTCGAGGCGGTCGCGTAGGTAGTCGCCGAGAAAATTGAACGACATGATCGTCAGGAAGATGAAGACGCCCGGCGTCAGTATCCACGGGTACTTCACCAGGTTCTGCACGTTCTGCGCGTCGGCGAGGAGGTTGCCCCAGCTGGCGCTGGGCTCTTGAATGCCGAGGCCGAGGAGGGACAGCGCGCTTTCGCCGAGGATGAAGCTCGGGATGCTCAACGTCGCGGCGATGATCGTGTAGCTGAACGTCCCCGGAATGATGTGGCGCGTCAGGATGCGCCAGCGCGTCGCCCCCAACGCCCGCGCCGCGGTGACGTACTCGTACTCACGCAGCGACGCCACCATGCCCCGAATGATGCGCGCGAAGCCCGCCCAGCTGATGAAGCTCATCAAAACAACAATCAGGAAGAACGTCGTCGCCGAGGAGAGATTCGACGGGATCACCGCCGCCAGCGCCAGCAGGAAGTAGAACGACGGCAGCGACATCTCGACTTCCACCAGCCGCATGATGAGGTTGTCGACCCAGCCGCCGGTGTAGCCGGCGATGCTGCCCACCAATGTCCCGATGGTGAAGCTGATCGCTACACCCACGACACCGATCGACAGGCTGATGCGGCTGCCGTAGACGATGCGCGAGAACAGATCCCGTCCCAAACTGTCCGTGCCCAACAGGAAAAACTTCGGGTCGCCCGGCACCGTGGTGAACAGATGCCCGCGGTGAAACAGGCGGACGGGCACGCGCACCTCGGTCTTCTCGTCGTAGTGCCGCGTGATCGGATCGGTCAACACGAACTGGTGTGTGTAGAGCAACGCCTCGCCCCACGCGCTCGGTGGATTGACGTACAGGTTCGACGGCGGGCAGTTCGGGAAGCTGCGATTCTGCTCCGCGAAGTCGTACGGTGCCACGAACGGCGCGCCGATTGCCGTAAGATAGAAGACCGCCAACAGCAGCCCGCTGGCGCATACGATGATACCGGGACGACGCTTCTTCATACGCTTCACGCTTCACGAGATACGCTTCACGTTCCTATCGTCCGCTCTCCAAGCGCGTGAAGTCGATGCGCGGATCGACCAGGGTCAACGCCAGGTCGGCAAGCAGGTTGCCCGTCAGCAACAGCACCGAACCCATCAGCACCGATCCCATCACCAAGTAGACGTCCAAGGAACGGACGGCGTCGAGCATCAAGGTCCCCAAGCCCTGCAGGTTCATCACCGCCTCGACCAGCGCCGCACCGCCAAGGAGGTTGCCCAACTCATATCCGGCCAGGGTGACGAACGGGTTGAGCGCGTTGCGCAGGATGTGCTTGCCGACAACAGCGCGCTCGGAGAGCCCCTTGGCGCGCGCCGTGCGCACGAAGTCGGCCTGCTTGATGTCCAGGATGTTCGCCCGCATCAGCCGCATCAAGCTCGCCATGCCGCCGATCCCGAGCACGATCATCGGCAGCCAGAGATGATACATCCGGTCCGCGACCTTTCCCCAAAGCGACAGGCTGTCGTAGTCGATCGAGAAGGAGCCGCCGATCGGAAACCATCCGGTGCGCAGCGCCATGAACATCAGCAGGAAGGCAAGGAAGAAGCTCGGCAGCGACATCCCGAAGAACGCCATGAACGACAGCACCCGGTCGCTGATCGAGTTCGGACGCAGCGCGACGAGAATGCCGATCGGAATGGCCAGGGTCCAGGTCACTAACATGCTGGCCACTGCCAGGATCACGGTGTTGCCGGCACGCGCCCCGATCAGCGCGACGATGCTGACGCGATACGCCAGCGACATGCCGAGGTCGAGGTGCAACACCCGCCACAGCCACTTCACGTAGCGCAACAGCAGCGGGTCGCCGTAGCCGAACTGCTGCTCCATTTGGCGGATCACGTCGGGCGAGATCGACGGGTTCATCTTCAGCGTGCTGAAGTAATCCCCCGGCGCCAGATCAATGATCAGGAACGCGAGGAAGGTGATCCCGAGCAGCAGCGGGATCATGTGCAACAGACGGCGGAGCAGGTAGCTGAGCATTGAGTCACCGAGTCATTGCTGCAATGAACCAATGAACCGATGAATCAATGACTCAATCCTCTCCGATGCGGATGAGCTCGGGACGGTAGAGACCCCAGACTGTCGGCCGGATGTTCTGGAGGAGGTGCTTGTACGCCATGAACTGGGTCTGGCGAACGGTTTGGATCATGGGGAGCTGCTCGTGCAGGATTTCTTCGATGCGCCAGTACACGGCGCGGCGCTTCTGCGTGTCGAGCTCGCGCGTGCCCTGCTCCAGGAGGCGATCGATCTCGGCTTCCCACGGCGTCGCGGCGGTCGATTGACTCGGGTTCCACATGTGCAAGTTGCCGCTGGAGCGCAGCAGGTTGGCGCCGTTGTTGGGCTCGGTCGTTCCGGTGAAGCCGATCAGAATGGCATCCCAATCATAGGTGTGATCGAGCTTCTCCACCAGCGTGGTGAAGTCGAGCGGGCGGTAGTTCACCTTCATACCGAGCTTGGTCCAATCCTCCTTGAGGATCGAGCACATCTTCTCCCGCACCTGATTGCCGGCGTTAGTGTTGAGGTTGAACTCGATCGGGTTGCCGGCGCCGTCCTCGATGACGCCGTCGCCGTCGCGATCGATGTAGCCACCCTCGTTCAGCAGCCGCCGCGCTTCGTCGAGGTCGTAGGCGTAATCCGTGAGGTTCGGGTCGTGGTAGAGCTTGTTCTCCGGCGAGATCTCCGCCACCGCAGGCTTGCCGTAGCCGCTCAGACAATTGACGATCATCGACTGCTTGTCGATGGCGTATGCGATGGCCTGCAGGAAGTGCAGATCGCTGAACCAGGTGAGACGCGGATCGCGCTTGCCCTCCTGGACGTAATGGCGCGGGTTGCGGTTGAAGGTCACGAAGGTCGAGCCGGTGTCCAGTCCGACGTCGGGCACGGAGATCTTGAGCTCAGCGGTCTTGTTTCTCAGGTCCGCCACCTCCTCCGGGCGCGGATAGTGGATGTCGGTCTGGCCGGCGAGGAACTTCAGGTACATGGTGTCCTGGTTCGGAACGATCAGTACGGTTTGCGCCTCAAGGTACGGGAGCGGTTTCCCGCCGTCGTCTTTCATCCAGTAGCTCGGGTTGCGCTGAAACTCGATGAACTGCGCCGGAACGTAGCGGCGCATGCGATAGGCGCCGCTGCCGATGAGCTTCTCCGGCGCGGTGTCGATGCCCCAGGTCTGGTTGAACGTGCCGTTCTCCAGCGCCGGACCGAGGATGTGCTTGGGGAGGATCGCCTGCGCCACGGAGTTGATCAACGGCGCGAAGGGGCGCGGCACGATCAGCCGGATCGTGTAGTCGTCGACGACCTCGGTCTTGATGCGCTCTCCGTCGACCAGCAAGGTGTGCTTGCTGCTGTTCGGTACGCGGTCGTCGAAGATCGCGTCGAAAGTGAAGGCCACGTCGGCAGTGGTCAGCGGCACGCCGTCGTTCCAGCGGACGTCGCGCCGCAGATGGAAGGTGCATACGGTCCCTGCGGCGTTGTACTCCCAGCGCTCCGCGAGCTGCGGCTCGATCTCCGTCGTCTCCGGATTCAGCCGCACCAGCCCGTCGAACAGATCGCCGACGGCAACCGCCGACGCGCTGTCGACGACCAGCAGCGGATTGAACGTCTTCGGATCGCTGATGGTCGCGGTGACCAGCCGCTGCGCCCGTGGGCGCGCGGTCGCCGCCGCAGTGGGTGGGCCGGTGGCGGCCGGCTCGGAGCTCGGCTGACAGCTGCAGAGGAGCGCAAGCAGCACGAAGGCGGAGACGGTACGGCGCATCAGTCGGTGACGCGGTCAAGCTCCACCACTGTGCTGCCGGGTGGAATCTGCAACGCGAAGATGGAGCGATCCAGCGGGGGATTCACGTCGACGTCTTGCAATGAGATCTCCACCATACGCTGCCAGGGCGGCAGCTCGAGCCCGATGCGCGTCGCCACCGCCAGCCCGCCGTGGTCTTCATACTCCCCGAAGCTGGCGTGCCATTGCGGCCGGCCGTCGGCGCTGCGTTCTTCCACCGCGATCGGCAGCGCGTCGTCGCTAAACCACACGAGCTGCGCACCGCGATCGAGGTCCGCCACCAAACGCACCGCGCCGGCGCCGGCGTCGAACGACACGCGCGCCCGTTGCGCGTGGCGATGCGGCGGCGTGCCGAGGACGATGTCGACCAGATCAGTCACCGGCAGCCCGACGCGCGCGTACCGCCACAAGTTGTCCGCCGAGGCCTGCCCTCGGTAGAGGGTGTGCTCGCTGCGTGCGTACGCCGCCATCACGCCGTCGTCGGCTGCCAGGACGAACACCGAGCCGAACAGCGACAGCACCTCGACGCGCAGGCGATCCGGGCGCGCCACGGCGATCGCTTGCTTGGCGCTGTTGGACTCCGTCGGATCGCGATAGCGCAGCCGCGCCAGCGCACGCAGACTGTAGAGCGCCGTGCGGCGGTACGCCAAGGCGGCTTCGAGGTCCGCGACCGAGGGCAGCGACGCCGGTGCGGGGCGCGTCGCCACCGGCCGCCGCGCCGTGCAGCCCGCGATCATCAACCCCAGCGCGAGGAGCGTACAGGGCCCGCCGCGCCTCACGAGTCTTTGCCATCCTCGGAATGTCCGCCTTCCAGCACGTGGATCTTGCCGCGGATGCGCTCCACCTGGTCCTTCTCCTTCGAGCGCTCGAGCGCGTCGCGGTAGAGCCGCAGGGCGTCTTCCGACTTGCCCGTCTGCCGGTAGGCATCGGCCAGGTGCTCCGAGATGGTGGGGTCGTCACCGGCGAGCTCGAGCGCGTGCTCCAGCTGCTCGACGGCCTTCTGAAAATCGCCGCGCTGGTAGTACACCCAGCCCAAGCTGTCGACGTAAAACCCGTCGTTCGGATCGATGGCGAGGGCGCGGCGGATGAGGTCTTCGGCCTCATCCAGCTGCACGCCCATGTCCGCAAACGTGTAGCCGAGGTAGTTCAGGGCGGCGGCATTCTGCGGATTCAGCTCGATGACCTTGCGCATCTCCGCGACACTGGCCTCCCTGTTCTTGGCCTCGTCGTACAGCGCCCCCAAGGTGAAGTGGTACTTGTCGTTGTTGGGATCGCGCTCGATCATCGTCTCGACGAGATGGATGGCTTCCGGCAGGTCGCCTTTCTCGCGGTACATCGACGCCAACAAACCCACCAGGTCGACGTTGCCGCCCTTGGCGTCGATGGCCTTCTTGACGTGCGCGATCGCTTCGTCGAGGTGCCCCTCTTTCTCCAGGATGTAGCCGATGTGGACGGCGGAGTCGGAGTAGTACTCCGACTCCGGCGGAATCTTCTCGAACTCGGCGGCGGCGCGATCGGTGTCCTTCAGCTCGCCGTAGACCGACGCCAGATAGTAGCGCACGCGGTGATTCTGCGGCTCGCTGGCCAGCACCAGAGTGAACTCGGTTGCGGCCTTGTCGTAGTCGCCCTTCTCGAAGTAGATCAGGCCGATCTTGACGCGCGTCTCTTGCGGGTCGGCCTCGGTCTTCTCCAGCTCCTTGAACTGTGAAAGCGCCTCATCGAGCTTCTTTTGCCCGACGTACAAGCCGCCGAGGCGCTTGCGGACCACGGCGCTCTGCGGGTCGTTCTTCAGCATGCGCTGATAGATCTCGATGGCCTTGTCCGCCTGATCCTGCGCTTCGTAGAGCAAGGCCATGTCGAGCAACACCATCTCGGACTGCGGATTGAGTCGGAGCGCCTCCTTGTACGTCTTCTCGGCCTCGGGGAAATTGCGCGCCGACGCCTGCACGCGTCCGAGGTAGTAGTAGCCGAGGAACGATTGCGGATTGTGCTGGGTCAGTTGCTTGAGGATCTCTACGGCCTGGTCATACTCGCCGCGCTTGCCGTACAGCGCACCCAGAAACAGCCGCGCATCTTGATTGCTCGGGTCGAGCTGCAGCACCGACTCGTATTGGGTGACCGCATCCGCGTCCTGCCCCAGCGCCGACAAGATACCGGCGAGCAGCACACGCGCCTGCACGTTGTCCGGTTCCAACTCGACGCCCTTCTGGATCTGCGTGAGGGCGTCTCGCAACCGGTTGGCGCGCACGTACAGCATCGCCAAGCGCTGCCGCAGGAGCGGCGAGCTCGGATCGTCGGCTACGGCTGCGTCGTACTCCTTCGTCGCGGTCGCATGATCGCCCCGACTCATGGCGATCTCTGCCTTGAGAAAGTGGCCCATCGCCGGCGCGTCGGCAGGCAACTCCGTCGCGCCCTGCTCGGACGTTCCCATTTCCATCGCCCACGGGAACTGTTCCGCGGTGGGAGCCTTCCTCTGCATCGCGGCACACCCACCGAGGAACAGGCAACACCCGGTGATGAGTGCCGCCTTGCGGAGACCTATCGGTGCGTGCAACTGCATCATGGGTTCCCCTAGCATAATCAAATCGGGCGTTCTATGCGGAGTCCGACAGCGAAACCGCGTGGATTCATTGACTCATCCCTTCATTACAGCAATGAAACCTGAGAGCAATGCGTCCGTGAGAGGGGAGCGGTATGGAGCACGTCATGCGCCGGGAGCGTCCCGGTGGGCAAGGCCTCGATCACCATCAAGAAGAATCGGGGAACCGCGCCATCTTGGCGCTCCTGCGAGACCCGCAGGTGCGCGATCAGGTGGACCTGGTCATCACCTGCCGCGACGACACATACGAGGTGTGGGCCGACCGCGGCATGGTCCGCTTCCAGCGCGTCGTCCGCAACGGCCAGCTCGAGTTCCCGATCGTCGAGCAGATCGGCACGAATCCGATCGCCGACCAGCGGCACACGCCGATCGCGACCTGCGCCGAGGAGCTGCGGGCTGCAGCCGCTTCCGGTCGCCCGACCGAGGACGTGAACCGCGCCTTCATCGAACCCGGACAAGTGAGCTACCCCTACGCCTACGAGCGCATCGCCCAGCTCTTCGATAGCCCGTATGCACCGGACATCGTGATCAGCCCGAAGTGCTACGCCTTCGGCCTGCAGCTCGGCCAGCACGGCGCCTTGGACATCGTGCAGTCACGCGCGCCGTTGGCGTTTGCCGGGCCGGGCATCAAGCCCGGCCGGTACGAGTCGTCACCGCGACACATCGACATCGCGCCGACCGTCTGCCGCATGATGGGCTTCCCACAGATCGACGGGAAGAACCACACCGGCCGCACCGCCGGCGAACGGGGGGCGGCGCCGGACGTATACCTGAAGCGTCAAGACGGCCGCGTGCTCGACGAGATCCTCGACGGCAACGCGCGGCCGCAGCAAGTGTACTTCGTCATCTTCGACGGGCTGAGCAACAGCGAGCTGCGCCACCTGATCGAGACGGACGATGCCGCCATTCACAACCTGCGTCGCCTCCTCGACCGCAGCGCCTTCTTCACGTTCGGCTCGACGGTCAACTTCCCCAGCATCACGTGGCCGAGCCACAGCGCCATCTTCACCGGCGCGTGGTGCGGGCATCACGACATCGTCAACCCGACCTACTACGCGCGCGAGTTGCGGCAAGGATTGGCGCCGCAAGGTCAGGGAATGATGACCGAGAGCTACCTCGGCGGCGGCGTCGAAACGTTGTACGAAGCTTTTCACCGCGTCCTCGGCGCCGAGGCGTTCACCGCGAACATCAACGAGCCGCAGGGCCGCGGCGCCGACCACGCCGCGCTGGAACGCCGGATCGTCGGCCCACGTGACCGGCTGAGGGCAATGACGCCCGATTTCGTCGCCGGCATCAACCCGCGCTACGCCGCCGACGGCAAGGAAGGCGTATACCGCGAAGCCCTGCTCGATGCGCGCGGCATGGCGCAGCTCATGGTGCTCTTCGACGACCCGTCTCATCCAACGCCGGTGCTCGTGGCCCACGAGTTCGCCCTCACCGACGGCGCCGGGCACGACTACGGCCCGCATGGCGATGGCCTGCGCACCGCCATCGCCGAGACCGATCGGCGTCTCGGTCAGGTGCTGGACATGCTGGCCGCGAAGGGGCTGCTCGACTCCACGCTCTTTGTGTTCACCGCCGACCACGGCATGGCGGTGCAGGATGTCGGTCTGAAAGCCAACCCGGCGCGTCATCCGGAACGCATCGGCATGAAGAGCGTGACCGGCGAGCCGATGATCTGGTTGCGCGATCTGGCGGTGACCGTGGAGCCGGCGCCCGACGGGCGCACCGCGCGGGTGACCGTGCTCGACAACGATGCCGACACGTCTGGCGAGCAGCCGCCGGTGGCTGGCGCCGAAGTGCTGGTGCATGCCCATGCGGAGGACGGCGCGGTCGAGGCGGAGCGCGCGGTCACCAAGGTGGTCACCAACGAAGCCGGGGTCGCCGGTTTCGCCACGCCGGCGGACGTGGCCGCGTCGCAGATCGTCCTCTCCGTCCGCCACCCCGACTACAACCCGCGCCACTTGCGTCTGGACGGCACCAACCTGGCCATCGAGCTGCGCCACGAGCTGTACCGGAAGTGAGCATGACCGACAGCGGGCTGATCGACGTCGCGCGCTATCGTGTCCTCTTTGCCGACTGCGATCCCATGCGCATCATGTACTACGGCAGCTACTTCCGGCTGTTCGAGATCGGCCGCGCCGAGCTCTTCCGCAAGCTCGGGCAGCCGTTTCCGCAGTACATCGCACAGGGGCTGTATCTGGCAGTGATCGAAACCGCCTGCCGCTACGTGAAGCCGGTGCGCTACGACGAGGAGCTGATCATCCGCGCCGCGGTCAGCGAGGTCGGGCGGGCACGCCTGCAGATCAGCTACGAGGTCGCCGGGCTCGACGGCGACGTGCGGGCGCACGGATCGACTCTGCACGCCGTGCTCGACGAGGAGGGACGGCCGCAACGCATCCCCGCGGAGTTCAAGGACGCCGCCGTGCAGCACCAGACACACCTCAGGGGAAGTCGATGAGCGGCGCATCACTGCCGGCGTTCTCGCTGCGTGATTCCGGTGGACACGTGCGTGCCTTCCCGACGGGACGGGCGGTGCTGCTCTGCTTCGTCAAGGAAGATTGCCCGACCTGTGTGCTGTCGTTGCCACTCATCGAAGCCGCCGCGCGCGCCTTCGGAGATGCGGCGGACGTGTGGGCGATCACACAGGATGTGGATGGTGGCAGCTCGCTCGCAGCGCGCCACGGAGTCGCGCTGCCGTTGCTGAACGATTCAGCGTTGCGGGTTTCCTACGCGTCAGGTCTCGACACGGTGCCGGCGCTCGTGCTGGCGGACGGTACCGGTCACGCGCTGCGACGCTTCGTGGGCTTCGGCAAGCATGACTGGCAGGAGCTGTACGTGCAGCTCAGCCAGCTCACCGCGCGGACGGTGCCGGTGATCGACTGGGCACGCTACCCCGAGTCGCGTCCCGGTTGCGGCTCGAAGTCTGTGGAGCCGGGCGTCGCCGAGCGACTTGCCGCGGAGACGGGCGGCAGCCCGTTGCGCGCCCGGCAGATCGACATCGCGGACGCCGATGACCCGTTCGAGTTCATGTTCGATCAGGGGCTGACCGACGGCCTACCGGTGATTCCGCCGACGCCCGAACGCGTGCTACGCATGCTCTCCGGCACCAAGCGGGATGCGCAGGAGGTCGTCGCCATCGTGCCGCCAAACGTGGCGCCAGCCACCGTGGAGAAGATCGCCATCAATGCGGTGATGGCCGGATGCAAGCCGGAGTATCTGCCGGTGGTCCTCGCGGCCATCGAGGCGGTGTGCACCGACGAGTTCAACATGCACGGCGTGCTGGCGACGACGCACTTCCCGACACCGGTGATCATCGTGAACGGGCCGATCCGCAACCGTATCGGGATGAACTGCCAGATCAACTGCCTCGGCCAGGGCAACCGCCCCAACGCCACGATCGGCCGCGCCGTGCAACTGGTGGTGCGCAACGTCGGCGGTGGACGCCCCGGCGAGGTGGATCGGTCGACCATCGGGCAACCGGGCAAGTACACCTGCTGCTTCGCGGAATACGAGGAGCGCAGTCGCTGGAAGCCGCTGCACGTCGAACGCGGCTTCCGGCCCGAGGACAGCACCGTGACGGTGTACGCGGGCGGCGCGCCGATGGGGTTCGTCGATCAGCTGGCGCGTGACGCGAAGTCGCTGGCGACCAGCTACGGCCTCGTGCTCGCGGCGGCCAGTCATCCGAAGCACTGCTTCCACGGCGAGATCGTCGTCATCGTGCCGCCGGAGCACGTCGACACCTTTGCCAAGGACGGGTGGACGAAGGACCAGATCCGCGCGCGCATCCAGGAGGTGACGACGCGGCCGCTGCGCGAGTGGGTGCAGGACGACGTCTGTGCCGAGGGCATTCCACGCGAATGGGCGAAGACTATGGACCCGGAGATGCCCTTGCCGAAATTCCGCTCTGCCGACATGATTCAGTTGGTCGTTGCGGGCGGCGAGGCGGGAAAGTTTGGCGCCTATCTGCAAGGATGGCTCAGCGGCCCGATGGGGTCGACCATGACGACGCGCAAAATTGAGGAGTGAGCCAATGAGACAGATTCTCGATCCGACCGACGAGCGTACACCGATCCGGCGGGCGCTGGCGCCGCGCCCGGCGAAGATCTCGGGCACGGTAGGGTTGCTCGACATCGCCAAGCCGCGCGGCAATGTGCTTATCGATCAGCTGGAGCAACGGCTCGCCCAGCGGCTGCCGGGCGTGACCTTCAGGCGCTACAGCAAGCCGACGTTCACCAAGCCGG
The DNA here is from genome assembly GCA_964498075.1 of uncultured Binatia bacterium (SeqCode). Classification (GTDB taxonomy): domain Bacteria; phylum Desulfobacterota; class Binatia; order HRBIN30; family HRBIN30; genus CAZCGA01. The sequence goes on from CAZCGA010000177.1 coordinate 10,995, forward strand.
CGCCGGATGATCTGCGCAGGCAAATCAAGGAGGAGTGCGGCTTCGTCATCGAAGCCCTCGCCGATTGAGGGTCGTGCACGACGTGCAGTG
>CAZCGA010000178.1:0-10992 GCA_964498075.1 uncultured Binatia bacterium (SeqCode)
GTAGCGATCGAGCGTCTCCGCCACACAGCGGGGCAGTACCGTGTAGCGGTCCTTCTTGCCCTTCCCCTGTTCGATGCGGATCACCCCGCGGTCGCGGTCCAGATCACTCCAACGCAAGTGCACCACTTCGCTGACCCGCAGACCGCCGCCGTAGGCGAGCATCAGCAGCAACCGTTCGCGCACCGTGCGGGTGGCCTCGATGACGCTGCTGACTTCCTCGCGGCTGAGAATCTCCGGTAACTTCTGCGGCTGGCGCGCCACCGGTACGGCCAGGCAGGCGTGCGGCCGGCGTGCCGTGACGTCGTAGAAGAACCGCAAGCCGCAGCGCATCTGCTGGCGAGTGCTCGCTGACAGCTTGCGCTCCTCGTTGACGTAGATGAGGTAGCGGTGGATCTCCTCGTCGCTCAACGTGTCCGGCGCTTTGCGGTAGTACTTCGCCAGCCCGCGCACCGCCGCCACGTAGGCCTCGATCGTGCGCACCGAGAAGTCGCGCACCCGCATGTCCCGCTCCATCTGATCGCGTAATTCGCCCATGATGACCTCCTTTGTTTGGGGCCGTGATCGGGCCGATCACGACCACGCCCAGTGTGGAGGTCATTGTGGCGCACTGCGTGACCGCGGGCGCCCCGCATCGATCTACCGTGTGAATGACAGGTGAGAACGCCGCGCGAGCCAGAGCCCACCGCGCAGCGGTTTAGTTCAACTCATAGCGGTTTGCAGGCGACGGCGGCGGGAGCCGGCTTCTCATGGCGCCGCCGCGCCTGAGCCGCAGGGCGTTCGGCGGCGCAGGAAGCTGACGTTCCGTTTCGGGGATGAGCCGTGGTAAGAGAGAGCGATGGGCGAATTGCAATGTGTGTCCCGCTGGCCGCGTTTTCCGATCATCTGCAACGTCGAAGGGGAACTCGTCGCTGGCGGAAATTTGCAGCAGTTCGAGCGCCGCATCGCTAAAGTTGAGCTCCCTGCCGGTCGGACTTTCAAGATCGTCGACGCAAGCGGCGAGGGGTGGGTGTTACACCCTGAGTTGAGCGCGATCTCACCGCTCACGCTCGTTGGCTCGTAACTTCGGCTTCCCACCACATGAGTTACGCGATGTCAGAGATCTGATCGAGCGGAATCGCAAGAGGTTGCTGGAGGCATGGCATGGGTATCCTGGCACTAAGCGCTGACGAGAGAGTACGTGACGTCCGAGTTTCAGACGACACGTTGACCGTCGATCTGATGGACGGCCGCACCATTTCCGTCCCGCTGGTGTGGTATCCAAGGCTCCTCGCGGGGACCCGCAAGCAACGTGAAAACTGGCAACCGTGCGCTGCTGGATATGGCATCCACTGGCCCGACCTCGACGAAGACCTCAGCACTGAAGGGCTGCTGCGCGGTGCGCCGGCGCCGGGTGTTGCCGAGCGCCGAACCAGCCGTTCCAGGCGACGGCCAAAAGGCCGCGCCTGACCGGCACGGCGTTCGGCTTGAGCGGACCAAAGAATGTATCACGCGGAGGCGCGGAGACGCAGAGAGGAGAGAATGACTTTGGCAGACGTGGAATCGTGTGTTTCTTCTCTGCGCTCTCTGCGACTCCGCGTGAGAAAACGTCGAGCGGGATGTCGGGACACATGAAATCTGAGCTCGCCCACAAGGAATCCGACGGTTGTATGCGAATGCCGAACCAGCCGCTGGAGCCGACGGCGGGTGGTAGCTGCGCGGCTCGCATGACGGTCTCGTCGACCCGCCGCGGCTCAGCGGCAAGGCGTTAGGCGCCATTCACGAGGGACAGTATGGAAGACGCGCGCTTTGACCAAGCGATGCAGCGAGAGTCCACCGGCGACTACAATGGAGCCATAACCCTGCTTTCCGCTCTAGTCGGCGACAGACCCGACTTTACGGATGCGTTCGTTCACCTCGCCTCCGATCACGGTATGCTCGACAACTTTGCCGAGGCGGAGCAATACGCCCGCAAGGCTCTCGAAATCGATCCCACATCCGGTCCCGCAAGGTACTACCTTGCGAGCGCCCTCAGACACCAGCACCGACCTGCGGAAGCTTTCCTAGAGATGCAGCAAGCCTTGACGCTCGTGAAGCAAGAAGCGACAGCGGGAACTCTCGCAGAAGTGCTTGGCGGAGAGCCTACTCTAATCGGATGGGCGAAACACGTTGAGCAGGATGCCCGTACGCTTCGCATGATAATGCGGTCATCCCCCGAGTACTACGCCAACGCGCAGGTCCCCTTCGTCGTCAACATTCCTCCCGGCTGGAAGAAGGTTGGCTTGTTCACCAGGTTGCTCAACCGGATCACGGGCCTCGAAGGAGCTGAGTTCCGACCTCATGGGAGGAAGCTCCCGACAATTGCGATCAACATCGTGGGAAAGATCGAACGTATGGGCGTGGACGAGCGTCGAGCATTTGCGCACCAGTGGCTGCGCGAAGGTCGCCTTCGCATGATCAGCGAGGTCACAATCCCTACGCATTCCGGCGAAGCAGTAGTCCTATATTACGAGGGCGGGCCGGACTCCCTCCAGCACGCAAAGGCCTCCGTATTGAAGAAGGCGACGGAGATTCTGCTGGAGTTGAAGGCCGAGAGCCTCGAGGCTTATCGGCCTACGTATGAAGAATGGGTCGCCTCGTTCCGGTAGCGTCCGAAATGGGGCCTAACTCAGCCCTTGCAGCCGACGCGCGGAAAGATGCGCGCGGCTGAAGGCCAGCGTTAGATGGGCGGGAGGGATCGATGATCAAGAACTTCGACGTTATCAAGGAGCAGCTTCGCGAACTTGCCGAGGTCATCAATACGTTCAAGTCGGAGGCCGTGCAGCTACGCCTGATCGAACTAGTCTTCGAGGCGGCCGAGTCCGGTTCTGGACGAGAATCGGGCGGTGGCGAAGGCGGAGCGGCGGATCGTGAACGTACCAGCCGGCGGAAGGCTCGATCGCAGACAAGGCCGGCTAAGCAAAAGGAAGGTGCTGCCGGCAAGGCCAAGGGTGTCGGACGCCCTGGCGGGAAGTTGATGCTCGATCGCCTGCTCAGCGAGGGCTTCTTCAAGAAGCCCAGGACGATCAAACAGTTGGTCGAGCACTGCGAGCACAATCTGGCCTTCAAGTATAAGCAGTCCGACTTCTCCGGCTCTCTCGGCCGGCTGACTCGGGACGGCAAGCTCAAGCGCACGAAGAACGCCGACAAGCAGTATGAGTACTCGCAGGCCTGAGTCGCCCCTCGAACAGGCGCTCGCAGGCATTCCCACTCAGTTCCGTAAACGGCTGATAACGGCGTACGAGAACCTGAAGCGCGACCATGCCGAGGGCAGGTACGAGGGGGCAGGCCTCGCGGCAGGGAAGTTCTGTGAAGTTGTGCTGCGTCTTCTGCAGCATGCCGTGACCGGTTCAAATACCCCTTGGGGGGTCAGGGTCGCCAACTTCGCCGACGAATGCCGCAAACTCGTCGCGAGTCCCGCGGGTTCCGCTGTCGAATCCCTGAGGACGATTGTGCCCCGCGCTGTCGTGTTCATGTACGCAATGCGGAATAAGCGCGGGATCGGGCATGTGGGCGGTGACGTCGAGGCCAACCAGATTGATTCCGCAACCCTCGCACGTCTGGCCGACTGGACCGTTTGTGAACTGGTCCGGATCTACCATGGACTGTCGCTGGAGGAAGCACAGGACCTTGTCGACAATCTTGCCGCGCGATCGCTCCCCGACATCTGGCTGGTCGGAGGGAAGAAAAGGGTTCTGCGCGACGGGCTCTCAGTATCGCAGCAGGTGCTTCTCCTGCTGTACTCCGATCCCTCGTCCTTTGTCCTCGCCGAGGATCTCTGCAACTGGGTGGAATACTCCCAACCGTCCATGTTCAAGCGAAATGTACTCCGGCCCTTGCACAAGAAGCGGCTTATCGAGTTCGATGAGGAGTCGGGTGTCGTCTACCTTTCACCTGTCGGAGCGAGAAACGTTGAACTGTCCATTTTCAAGTCGAAGGAAGGACGATGCGTTCCGAAGCCCTGATTCTCGATTACTCGCATTACGTCGAGGTGGTCGACGAGGAAGAGTGCGGCTCGTTTGGCCGGAGGCCCATGGGAATCGTCGCTGCCGCCGATCAGCTCGGCGCGCCCGCTAATGGTGCTATCCGCTTCTTTCCGGGCGACCTCGGATCCCAGATCGTGGAGTACAGTCGAGAGCGCCTCGATCTGTTCGGGAGCGGAGACCTCTACGACAAGTGCCAATACTGCGATACGGTGTTGGCCACCGCGTACGAGAGCAATCGCGCCTTCAACGCCGTCTTTGGCCGCATTGTCGTCAGGGCGTGCCCGACTTGTGGTTGGTGGGAGTCTTCCGACGAGTGTCAGCTGGAGCAACGCGATGACGGCTGGTACCGAAGCAGGGAGTTGCGTCGTCGCGCCCTGCTGCGGGAGTTTTCGGTAGGGGGGAGCGAGGTTCCCCTTGAGATCCTCCGCGAGTATGTTGCGAGCCATCCGACGGACCTTCGGTTTGTGAGTCCGAGGAAACTGGAGGATTTAGTGGGCAAAGTGTTTGGCGAGTTCATGTCGTGCGAGGCGATTCATGTCGGCGGACCAGGTGACGGCGGGATCGATCTCATTCTCGTGGCTGGCGACAAGAGCTATGTGGTTCAAGTCAAGCGGCGTACCTCCCCGACCACAGCGGAAGCGGTATCGGGTATCCGGGAGTTCTTGGGCGCAATGCTCCTGCACGGTGCCATCAGAGGCATCTTCGTGTCGACCGCCCCACGATTCAGCGCGATGGCTAATGCTGTCGCGGGTGAAGCAACCCGGAGAAGGCTGATCGAGTCGATTGAACTCGTCGACGCGGCTAGGCTGGTCGACGTGTGCCGCCTCACGGCACGAGGCGTCGATCCACCTTGGAGGAAGTTCGCTGCCTCACCAGGAGATGCGCCTCCGAGTTTCGACGACGATGTATACTTCGCGTTTCCGGTGGGGCGTTGACACTCACGAAAGCCCATCTAACCAAGGCATCCAGACCGACGCGCAAGAAGACGCGCGCGGCTGATGCCTGAGCCGTTAGCGAGTTGCTGGTGAGTCGTCCATCTCTCAATGTCAGGAGGCTGCGTATGCGAGTACAGACAGTGTCGCTGCCGTGCATCACGATCGCCACAGCGTTACTTGCCCTCACGGTTACTTCATGCGGGAACGGCGAGAACGATCAACTCCACTGGCATGCCGCGTGCGGTCCCGCCATCCCTTTCACGGTCTCGGGGTGCGAGAAACTCCTACGAGAACAGGATGTAGTCTTGTGCGCGGACCAAGAGGACGGAATGGAGTGCGGCGAGTCTGGCGAAGGCTGCACGTTCAGAGAAAACTGCAACACGGGGTTAGTCTGTAGCAGGGAAGCTCCGGTAATCTGCCCCGTGTCGCGTCGACGCTACAAGCAGGACATCGCGTATCTGAGCGGAGCCGTCTTGGAGGACCTGCACGGGAAGGTCCTTAGAACCAAGCTGGCCACCTTTCGCTACACGCACGAGAAAGGTTCCGCGCGGCCCCATTTGGGATTCGTGATCGAGGACGTAGAGCCCAGCCCCGGCGTTAACAGCGACGCAGGGGTAGTCGATTTGTACGGGTACTTGAGTATGGCCGTTGCGGCGATTCAAGTTCAGCAGAAGCAAATTGAGGTTCTGCAAGAAGAGATAGCAGCCGTGCGGCGAGCCCTGAATCGTGCAGGGGCCAGCGATGCGCAGGCACCGTCAATTCACGCCGCTCTAGCCGCGCCGCGGGGAAGTCACTCGGTTCGGCTGCGCGGAAAGACGCGCGCGGGTGAACGCTGGCGTTAGGCCCAGCAGGGCGATCAAATGACCGACGAGAGCTGCCGGCTTTGTGGTAGGTCTGGAACCCTTCGCGACTCGCACGTCATCCCAGAGTGCGTCTATAGGCCAGTGTACGACACCAAACATCGGGCCGCCGCACTCGATCTTCGGCGTGCATCCATCCCTTACGTTCAGAAGGGACTCCGTGAAAGACTACTGTGCGGAGCGTGCGAACAGAAATTTGGGAGATGGGAAAATGCTTTCTGCAAATTTTGGAAGCCAGCCCGTCTTTTCGCGTCACCGATCACTCAGCCGCACTTCTGCGTTTCTGGTTTCTCGTACGATGCCTTCAAGCTCTTTCACCTGTCCGTACTCTGGCGCGCGGGGGTCGCCAAGTCCGAGGCGTTCCGCTTGGTGAAGCTCGGCCCCCACGAGATGCGTCTGCGAGAGGTCCTTCTGAAGGAAGAAGCACCAAGCGATTTCATCTACCCGGTGTCCGGGTCTATCTTGCGTGATCCGACGTCACGTGGACCGTTCGAGGCTTGCGTCATGGCGTCGGCCGCCGGACGAGTGAACGGAGTCAAGACATACATCATAATATTCGGCGGCTGCGCATGGCACTACGCTGCCTCCAATAGTACGAATCCATTTCCAGAAGCGCAGGTACTAGGCCGAACCGGACATTTCTACCTGCCCGTGGTCGATGCTGCATCTTTTCCACCGCTCGCAAAGTTCATGAAGGCCCATGCGGATCTGGAAGCGAGGTCGTCCGCGCGAGGATGAGTCGCTCAATGTGGGAATCAGAGACACCGGCGTTCGGGTTGCGACGGAGGGTCGTGTAGCCTTTCAGAGGAGGCCCTCGACTCGCTTTCGTGCGCTCATGATCGCAGCTCATACGAGTCTTCTAACAAGCTTGCCGAGCGCTCTGACTTCCATCGCGTGCTGGGAGACCTCCCAAGCACGCGGCGGGTGCTGCTTACCGAGCAACAATGGATGACGACGCCGATTTGACTCTAAAAGACTGGATCGCAGGAATTGCAGGCCTTGTCGTCCTGCTCGTCGCCGCGAGAATGCTTGGCGAGGCATTTCGCGCCTACACGCTGTTGTTCATGCTGGGCTGGGTTGCCCTACCGGCTGTTGCTTGCCTTTTGAACCATCGATCGCTGATGGCGTGCTTCACCGTCGTTGGCTTGCGGCGAGTGAGGGTTATCCTGATGATCCTCGTTGTTGCGATCTCTTTCGCTGTGTTTGGTCACGGCGACGACTTTCGTAACCGATTTGGCCGACAATTCGTCACGGGATACGTCTACTGGCCCCGCGAGGTTACTGATGATGACTATTCCGACCCACCCTGGACCGCAGAGAACTTTTCGGGTCGTCTCGCAGTGCACTTGTTCGAGTGGACGCTTCTCGTGGGCGTCTTTGGGCTGCCCTTCGTCGTGTGGAAGGGAGCCGACTCGGCGATTTCGCGGAAACAAGAGTAGCGGCGAATGACGAAGTTTCAGTTGAGGCGCCACGCAAAGGGTTTTGGAAATTCCCGAAGGACCCCAGTGGTTGTTGAGGTTCGGCACCTCAGCGCAGTGCGGGTCTGGCCTAACTCGCCGCTCCAGGCGACGGCGAAAAGCGCGCCGCGCCTGAGCGCCACGGCGTTCGGCTCGCTGACATCCAGTTGCCGCCGTGACCGCTGATCGCGTACTCATTGTCGGCGGCGGCATCGGCGGGCTGGCCGCCGCAGCGGCCTTGCGCCGCGTAGGAATTCAGGCAGCCCTATTCGAACGCGCCGCCAAGCTCCAAGAAGTGGGCGCCGGTCTGTCACTCTGGTCGAACGCGGTCACGGCTCTCGCCCGGCTGGGGCTCAAGGAGGTCATCGTCGAGCAGGGCTCGACGATCGAATCCGCAGTGACGCTGACCGCACAGGGTCGTATCCTCAGCCAGGTTCCGATCGGTGACCTCGGGCGGGAGATCGGGAGTCCCTCCGTCGGTGTCCATCGGGCTGATCTGCAGCAAGCGCTCTTGGCAGCCGTCGAGCCACAGCCAGTTCAACTGGGGGCGGAGTGTACCAGCGTCGACCAGGATGCAGAGGGCGTCACTGTCCGCTTCGCAGACGGCCGCGAAGCGCGTGGATCCATCCTCATCGGCGCGGATGGAATCCAATCCGCAGTACGCCGGCAGCTGTGGGGTCACGCGCCGCCCCGCTACGCCGGCTATTTCGCCTTTCGCGGCATCGCGGTCTGTGAGCATCCTGATCTCCCCCCAGGCGTCACGAAGCTCGGTCTTGGCGCTGGGACTCAGATCGGCCTTCTCCACTGCGGTGCGGGGCGGATCTATTGGTTCGCAACCATCAACGGCCCGCAAGGGGCTCACAATCCAGCCGGGAGCTTCAAGCGTGAGGCCTTGGAGCGGTTCAAGGGATGGCTCCCGCTTGTGACCGCGGTGGTTGAAGCGACTGAAGAGAGCGCACTTCTTGGCAACGACATCCTCGATCGTCCACCCGTTCGTCGTTGGGGTCGGGGGCGGATCTCGCTGCTCGGCGATGCGGCCCATCCGACCACTCCGAATCTCGGCCAGGGCGCATGCCAGGCGCTGGAAGACGCGGTTGTCCTCGCCGACTCTCTACATCGGAAGGGACTCACCGAAGCCGGGCTCCGTAGCTACGAGGAGGCTCGGCGCCGTCGGACCGCGATGATCACGAGACAATCGTGGTGGCTTGGCAAACTCTTTCAACTGGAGAACCCGCTAGCAATCTGGGTGCGGAACGGCCTATCAAGCACGGGAGCTTCCCGGGAGCGAACGGTCGCAACGTTCAAGACGTTGCTGAGCTATCAAGTTCCAGAGCTCTCCCTCATGTAAACGGCGTGGCGCTCAACTAAGCGGCGTCGCGCTCAACGCACCAGCGGTTCAATCACGGTGAACGGGAGCTTGATGGTGCGCTTCATCACCCCCAGTAAACCCTTCCCGACGGCTGATGCTGAGAGGGGAGTCACTTTCGGGTTTCGCAGCTCACCGGTCACCCTCACCGGGATCGACACCAAGCTGCCGCCGAGGACAGTGCCGATGAGCGGGAGTCGACTCACGACCGAGTCGACGGTCTTCAGCGGCGCGGCGAGAAAGGTGAGATCGACGGTCCGGCGCGTCAGGTCCACCGAACCCTCGCAGACCATTTTCACCGACGGCCCGTCCATGACTGCTTCGCTCAACACCAGGGTTCCGTTCCGAACGTCGCCCTTCACGTCGATGCTCTTGTACGCCAGACCGTCCTTCGTGACGTCGGAAGCGTTGAGCAGCGAGCCGGTAGCGATGCTCACCACGTCCAACACCTTCGCCAGCATCCCGAGCCGATAGATGCGTCCGTCTTTGGCGTTGAATTCCACGTGCCCCTGCAACGACTGGCTTACGTCAGCCGCGCTGCCGCGCGCTGAAACGTGCGCCGTGAGGCTGTACTGGCCGGTCACCAGCTGCTGTTCGTTTGCCAGACACGCCAGCGTCGCGCCCAGTTGCTGACCCTTCGCCCGAGGCGTGAAGGTCAACTCGAGATCCTTCGCTGTCCGTGTGATCCTTCCGGGCGTCGCAATACCGCACAGATTGGCCTCGGTCACCATCACCGTGGTCTGGCTCGGCGCGACGTCGACGAGGGCACGCAGCGGTCGCCACGTGAAGCCGGCGTAGGTGAAGGCGCCCGCCGCGACTCGCAGCCTGCCGCGCACCGGCAGATTCCACGAGGGGGCATCAGCACCGCTGCTTCCGTCGCCTCGACTCACGAATGGCTCGAGGCGCTCCCAGTCGATTTGCTCGGCGGTGAGGTCGAGGTCAGCGACGAGCGCTTCCGGCAGCGGCCTCACACTTCCGTGCACATGCAGGCCGCTGTGCGCGCCCGCATCGATCGTCGAGTCGACGATCACCAGGCCGCTCTTTGCTTCGAGGGAGATGCGTTCGACCCTCAGCCGGACGGTGTCCGTTTCCGACAGCACGATATCGTTGGCTTCGAGCTTTCCCTCAGCGGTGGAGCGCATCGGCTCGTCGAGGAGGATGTGCGTGCGAAAATTCCCCTTCACTGATTCGCCGAGCAGCCGGTTGTCCGACAGGAGCGCGTCGAGTGTCGTCTTGGCCAGGCTGCCCTCGAATGCCAGGTCGAGCCGCCGGTCGCCGAGCCGCAACGATACCGATGCGTCCGACTGCGCATCACGAACGGAGAGGCGTTTGATGTTCAGCTCTCGAGGGTTCACCGCAAGCTCGACGACCGCGCTCACGCCCTTGGGCGCCGCGAGCTTCGCCGAAAACGACACGCCTTCAGGATCGCGCGCCACACGCAGATCGGACAGCGACAGCGGATAACGAGGGGCGATCCATTGCTGCAACTGGGGCGCGTCGATCTCCAGATTCTCCGCCGCTCCCGCCAATTCGATCCGCCACTCGGCGGGGACAGGGGCAGGCCCGGTGACGTGCAACGAGTTCAACGTGAGCGTTCCGCTGACCGCCTTGGGGTTCGACGGCGTATCCGGCAGCCATCCGGCTGCGAGGAGCCAAGGGTAGGCCTCGCCCGACGTGATGCGCGCCGCGCCGGCGCGGACGTCGAGAGAGGCCGGCGTCGCGTTCCAATCGACGCGCGCGGAAAGATGCGACAACCGAGACGTGCCCAGCGCCACCTTCAAGTCGCTTGCCTCGAAGGCTCGATCCTCATAGCGCACGCGACCGCCGTCGATCTGCAGCGGGTCGCTCGTTCCCTGAACGCGACCGGATAGGTGCAAGTCCGACACCTCGACCTTGGTTGCGACGTCGTCCGTAGTCCCGCTGAGGGTCAGTCTTCCTGAGGCGGTGCCCTGTACGTCGTGGATACGCCGTAGCTCGCGCGCCAACGTCTCGCTGGCGATGAATCGCTGCAGCAGGGCGGGCAGCTCGGCTGCGTCTGCCTGGACCGTCGTCTCGACTCGCAGCTCGGGTCTGTCGCCGGTCAAACCCACCCTCAAGGTTCCCGAGCGTGCGCGCGAGTTTCCGTGGCGCGCGGTCACCCGGTCTCCGATCAACATGCCATGCGCAACGGAGGCGTCCCCTTCAACGTCATCCAAGGCGAGATCGACTCCGGGAACGTGGATCCGACCGTGCGCCAGGGTGCCCTGGATCACCATCGCGTCGCGACCGCCCAAGTCGCTCAAGCTCCGGCCCTGTGCCTGCACCGTGAGCTGCGACACCGTCCCGCCTCGCAGCACCGCGAAGATGTCGCGCGTGATCTCCGCCTCACCGGCG
>CAZCGA010000179.1:0-10974 GCA_964498075.1 uncultured Binatia bacterium (SeqCode)
TCGGCGTCGGGCGCGTATATCCCATGTCCGCCACCGCCTCAGCCAGGGCTGGAATCAGGTCGAACTCGTTCATTGATAGTGTCATTGGTATCTCCAGAGGTTGTGACGACGCGGGACGCGGCCGGGACGGCGGCGAGACGGATTGGCGGCCTTGGGCCGCTCGGTGCGAGCGAAACGCTCCGAGGGGAGTGCAAGGGAGCAAACAGCGAGACGTCGTAGTTGAGGTGGTTTGCCTTTCCGATCACCCCCCTCGGCTACGTCCGCATACTCTGCGGAGCCGCGCAGCGGGGGGCGGGAGTGTCAGTGCGTGGATGTATCGCACAGTCCGCGATGAAAAGCGAGGCGGAGACCATCAGAGTTTGGGGGGTGAGCCAGCTGTGACCCCGACGCCCGAGCCGCTGTCCGGTCCGGCGGTCGCGTGTAGCCGGCGGTTGCCAGGAGACGCCGCGGGACGATATGACGGTGGCATGCCGGAGATGCAGATACTGTCCTCAGTCGACACGCCCTTGCGGACAGGTTGGAGGGGATAGGGGAGAGGTTTGAGTGAATAGGGCGTAGGGATGGGCCAGATCCGATCGCACTGCGCGATCTGAAGAATTCCATCGGCGATGTATTCAAATGCCCGAGAATCCGGAGCAGAAAGCCCGACGCGAGATTGATGCTGACCTGACCGCCGCGGGCTGGCTCGTGCAGAGCCGCGACGAGCTTGACCTGACCGCCGGCCGCGGCGTTGCCGTGACAAACTTCACGATGAAGCCGGGCTTCGGATTCGCGGACTATCTGCTTTACGTGGACCGCAAGGCCATCGGTGCCGTCGAGGCGAAGCCCGAGGGCACGCTGACGGGCGTGGAAGCCCAGTCGGCGAAATATGCGGCGGGCCTGCCCGACAATCTCCCTGCCCACAAGCGCCCGCTGCCGTTCCTCTTCGAATCCAACGGCTCCGTGACCTACTTCACCAACGGTCTCGATCCGCTTCCGCGCAGCCGTCAGGTCTTCAACTTCCCGCGGCCGGAGACGCTTGCCGAGCTAGCTACGCAGGCGGCTCAACTTCGCGCTCGCCTGAACCAGCTTCCACCTCTGGACGACTCGAAGCTGTGGAAAGTACAAGGCGTCGCGATTCGGAACCTTGAGCACTCCTTCGGCGATGCCCACCCGCGCGCCCTCATCCAGATGGCGACCGGTTCGGGTAAGACGTTCACCGCCGTCAACGTCGCCTATCGCCTGCTGAAGTTCGCTGGCGCGAAGCGCATTCTGTTTCTCGTGGACCGGGGCAACCTCGGCAGGCAGACCGAGGACGAGTTCGCCAACTTCGAGCCCACCGACGACCCGCGCAAGTTCCCGACGCTCTATACCCTCCAGCGGCTCAAGACGAACGCCATCAACCCGGCCGCGAAGGTGGTCATCACGACCATCCAACGCCTGTACTCGATGCTCAAGGGTGAGGCCGAGTTCGACGCCGGCAACGAGGAAGGCTCCGCCTTCGACTCCGCCAAGCCGTGACAAGGCGAGCCGCCCGATGTGGTGTACAACGCCGGCATCCCGCCCGAGTTCTTCGACTGCATCATCGTCGACGAATGCCACCGTTCGATCTACGAGCTGTGGAGTCAGGTGCTGCTGTACTTCGACGCCTTCCTCGTCGGCCTCACCGCCACACCCGCCGGCAAGACCATCGGCTTCTTCAACCAGAACCTCGTCATGCAGTACGGCCACGACGAGGCGGTGACCGACGGCGTCAACGTCGACTTCGACGTCTACCGCATCCGCACACGCATCACCGAGCAAGGCTCTACCATCGTCGCCGGCGACACCGGCGTGTACGTCGACAAGCGCCACAAGCTCACCCGAGCCGAGCGTCTCGCGTGGCTGAATCAGGACCTCACCTACACCGCCAATGAGCTCGACCGCGACGTCGTCTCCGAGAGTCAGATTCGCACCGTCATCCAGCAGTTCCGCGACAAGGTGCTGCCCGACGCGTTCCCCGGCCGCACCGAAGTTCCCAAGACGCTCATCTTCGCCAAGGACGATTCTCACGCCGATGACATCGTGCGCATCGCCCGCGAGGAATTCGCGCAGGGGAACGACTTCTGCCAGAAGATCACCTACCGCACGGGCTTCACCAAGCTGACGAAGAAGGTGACGAACGACGACGGTACCGAGTCCGAGGTTACTGAGTGGGTGAAGACGTCGAGCCTCACTCCCGATGAGATCCTCGCCAACTTCCGCAACAGCTTCTACCCGCGCATCGCCGTCACCGTGGACATGATCTCCACCGGCACGGACGTGAAGCCCATCGAGCGCGTCTTCTTCTTGCGCAACGTGAAGTCCGCAGGTTTCTTCGAGCAGATGAAGAGGCGTGGTGTGCGCGTCATCTCACCGGACAAGCTCCGGGTCGTGACGCCGAGCGCCAGGGCCAAGGAGCGCTTCATCATCGTCGACGCCGTGGGTGTCTGCGAGCATGACAAGACCGACTCCCACACGCTCAACCGCAAGCCGTCCGCCGTGCTCAAGGAGTTGCTCGAATACGTCGCGCAGGGCGGCAAAGACGCCGACGCGCTCACCACGTTGGCCGGGCGCTTGGCCCGCCTACAGCACGAGTTCACCCCCGCGCAGCTCAGCGAGCTGAAGGAGCTTGCGGGCGGCAAGTCCTTCCCCGATCTGTCGCACGATCTGCTGAACGCCTGCGATCCCGACTGAGTGACCCGCCGATGACTCTCCCCTCAGGTTGGACCGAAGCCCTCATCGATGAACTGTTCGTGCCTCTTGCGGATGGCCGAATGCTACATCACGGCTGGAGCCCGCAGTGCGAAAGAGAGCCTTCGCAATCTGAGGACGATTGGGGCGTGCTCAAGACGACAGCAATTCAACCCGGCGTCTTCCTTCCCGAACACAATAAGCGTCTTCCAGATCGCCTGAACCCTCGGCCACAGCTTGAGGTGAATCCGGGCGATATCCTCATTACCTGCGCGGGACCACGTTCTCGTTGCGGCATTGCGTGCCTTGTCCGGACGACCCGGAAACGCCTGATGATGTCGGGGAAAATGTATCGGTTCCGAGTGTGCGACGGCTTGATGGAGCCGCGTTTCTTGGAGGCCTACCTCCAGACCGATGAGGTGAAGGTAGCAATTGATCGAATGAAAACCGGGATCAGCCATAGTGGTCTGAACCTGACCCACAATCGCTTCCGGCAGTTGCCGATTCGACTGGCCCCGTTCGACGAACAGCAGCGCATCGTTGATGCGGTGGACGAACTCCTCTCCGATCTCGACGCCGGCGTCGCGGCGTTGGAGCGCGTGCAACGGAAGCTGGCGCACTACCGGGCGGCCGTGCTGAAGGCGGCGGTGGAAGGCGCGTTGACCGCCGAATGGCGGGGGCAACACCCGAACACTGAGCCCGCCGCGGCCCTGCTCACCCGCATCCTCGCCGAACGCCTAGAGCAACTCCACAAATTCGCCGCCGCCGGCAAGGAGCCGCCGAAGAACTGGAAGGCGAAGTACAAGGAACCTGCCGCGCCGGACGAAACGAAGCTGCCGGGGCTGCCGGACGGTTGGTGCTGGGCAACGGTTGGGCAGGTTTCAACCAAGGTAGTAGACGGTGTCCACAAGAAGCCAAATTACGTATCGTCAGGCGTTCCGTTTGTCACTGTCCGGAACCTCACGGCGGGCCCGGGTATCAGCTTCGAAAGGCTAAATTACGTTACACCAGAGGACCACGCGGAATTCATCAAGCGGGCCAAGCCACAGCGGGGTGACATCCTCGTCTCGAAGGATGGAACCCTCGGCGTGGTCAGAGTGATCAGGACCGATGTCGAGTTCAGTATTTTTGTGTCCGTCGCGATGGTCAAGTCAGTGCGCTTTGAGATGAGCGATTTCCTTGGGACGGCATTGTCATCGCCGCAAGTTCAGAGGCAGATGGTTCCAAAGGGATCGGGCCTCGAGCATATCCACTTAGAAGACTTGCGAGAAGACTGCGTTCCGCTTGCACCGCTCGACGAGCAGGAAGCTATCGTCGAAGCCGTCGAAGACCAGCTATCCGTTGTCGACCACATCGAAGCCGATCTCGAAACCAAGCTGAAGGCCGCACAGGCGTTGCGCCAATCCATCTTGCGCCACGCCTTCACCGGCCAGCTCGTCCCGCAGCACCCGAACGACGAACCGGCGTCCGAGTTGTTGAAGCGCATCGCCGCCGAACGCGAGGAGCATGCCCGACAGGCGGCTGCCGCCAAGCGCAATCGACCGAAGTCCAAGGCCGGCCGCCGACCACGAAGAACCCCTCGATACGGAGCCCAGAAGACGGGCTCCTACTCGGGGTGAACGGAAGTGGGCGGTGAGGATCGAAGGTGTCATCTGGCTCGACGCGATCGTTGAGAAGATCGAACGCAAGCACGACGTGTCTCTCGAAGAGGTGGAAGAAGTCTTCGCCGGCAAGCCACGCTTCCGCTATGTTGAACGCGGACACCGGCGGGGAGAAGACGTCTACGCGGCAATCGGCAAGACGGCGGCAGGACGGAGCTTGATCGTCTTCTTCGTCCACAAGCCGCGCACCCGAGAGGCACTGGTGGTGAGCGCGCGGGGACCGAGCAGGAGGGAACGGAATCTATGAAACGAATGACACGCAAACCAATATCGAGCACGTCAAAGGCGCAGAGCTACGAGCAGATTGGCGAATACTGGGATGCGCACGACCTCGCAACTTCCGGCGCGGGCGGCAAGCCCGTTGACTTCGGCGTCGACATTCAGCGGCGGCGATTCCTCGTGGCTATCGAGCCCGCGCTCTTTGCAAAGGTGCGCCGGCGAGCCGCAAAGCGAGGTCTGAGCGCAGAGAGACTCCTCAACCTGTGGGTGCAGGAGAAATGTGCCGCCGGCCGTTGAGAGGCTGTGCGTCTCTTCGCGTTCCTCGATCTTGACGCCTCGCGGTTGACCCTCCCATGGACGCCTCCCAGATCGGCAAGCGCGCGTGGAGCTACGCCGGCGTACTGCAAGATGCCGGCTTGAGCTGCTTCAAATATGTCGAGCAGCTCACCCTCTTGCTCTTCCTCAAGATGGCCGAACCGAGGAGCCGTACAATCAGCCAGCTACCATCCCATCGGAGTTGAGCTGGAAGGCGCTGCTGCCGCTCGACGGCGCGGCGCTGGAGGACAAGTATCGCGAGATTCTCGAGAAGCTGGCGCTGAAGGGCGGCATGCTCGGCGTCATCTTCAAGAGCGCGCGCTGCGAGATCCACAACCCGGCGCTCCTCAAGCAGCTCATCGTCAACCTCATCGACAAGGTCGACTGGCTGAGCCTGCCGGTGGATGTGAAGGGCACGATTTCTACGAGGAGTTGCTGCAACGCTCGGCGCAGGAATCCTCACGCGGCGCCGGCCAGTACTTCACGCCGCGCGCCGTGATTCAGACGATCTGCGAAGTCATGCAGCCGACACCGGACGATCGCATCTGCGACCCGGCCGCCGGCACGGGCGGGTTCTTGTTCAACGCCTACAACTACGTGCTCGGGAAGTTCGAGAAGGAGCTGAACCGCGACGAGAAGCGCGCGCTCCGCGAGGAACTGGTCGAGGCCATGGAGCTGTCACCCAAAGTCGGCCGCATGTGCGCGATGAACCTGTACCTGCACGGCATCGGCGGCGACAAGGTCGTGGTGCACGCCGGACACGACAGCCTCGCCGCCCCGTGGAGCACGGAATACACGATGGTCCTCGCCAACCCGCCGTTCGGGAAGAAGCAAAGCCTGCTCTTCGTGAACGAGGAGGGCGACACAGAGAAAGAGGACCAGGTCGTCGTGCGCGAAGACTTCTGGACCTCGACCAGCAACAAGCAGCTCAACTTCGTGCAGCACATCTACTCGCTGCTCAAGATCCACGGCCGCGCCGCGGTGGTGGTGCCCGACAACGTGCTGTTCGAAGGCGGCGCAGGCGAGAAAGTGCGGCGCAACCTGCTGCAAAAGTGTCGCGTCCACACCCTGATGCGGCTGCCCACCGGCATTTGGTATTCGCCCGGCGTGAAAGCCAACGTCATCTTCTTTGACAAGATGGAAGGCCGGGCCGAGGCGTGGACCGACAGACTGTGGGTTTACGACCTGCGCACGAACCTCCACTTCACCCTCAAACAGTCGCCGATTCAGCGCAAG
Source organism: uncultured Binatia bacterium (SeqCode) (assembly GCA_964498075.1). Taxonomy (GTDB): domain Bacteria; phylum Desulfobacterota; class Binatia; order HRBIN30; family HRBIN30; genus CAZCGA01. The sequence goes on from CAZCGA010000179.1 coordinate 6,123, forward strand.
GACTTCGACGAGTTCGTCGCCTGCTACAAGCCGGGCAAGCTGCACGAGCGCAAGCCGACGTGGACCGAGGCGAACCCGGAAGGCCGCTGGCGATCGTTCGACTATGAAGAGTTGCTCAAGCGCGACAAGCTGAGCCTCGACCTGTTCTGGATCAAAGACCGCAGCCTGACGGACACCGACTCTCTGCCCGCGCCCGGGGTCCTCGCGACGGAAATTGCCGACGATTTGGAAACCGAGCTGGAACAATTCACCAAGATCGCCGCGAAGCTCGGCAGCAACGCCTGACGGTGCCAACGACGGCCACGCCCGCCGCATGCGCGACGCGCTGGCTGGTCGAGCCAAGAGACATTCTTGTGCTCACGCAGCGGCGCGCTCGCTGCGGCCCGGCTGCACCGCGGCGATGAAGCGCAGATGCGCGTGGTGATCGAGGGTCTGTCGCAGCCAGAAGTCGTTCTTGAACAGCAGCAGCGGGCGACGCTCGACGTCGTACAGGCACAGCACGCCGCCGAGGCGCTCGAGCTCGGCGGGATCGAAGCTGCCCTCCACCCAACGGGCGTGACGCGACGGCACGGTTTCGAAACGCACCTCGACGTCGTACTCGCTCTTCAAGCGGTGTTGGATGACCTCGAACTGTAGCCGCCCGACGGCGCCGAGGATGGGGTCGCGCTCGAGGCGCTCGCGGTGGAAGAACACCTGGACCGCACCTTCCTCGGACAGCTGGTCGAGCCCCTTCTTCAATTGCTTGCGCTTGCGGGGCTCGGTCAGCACGAGGCGCACGAAGTGCTCCGGCGAGAAGCGCGGAATGCCGGCGAACTCGATGCCTCCGGCCTCGCTGAGCGAGTCGCCGATACGCAGCAGGCCCGGGTCCCACACGCCGACAATGTCGCCGGCGAAGGCCTCCTCGATGAAGGTGCGTTCCTGTGCCCGGAACTGCAGCGAGCGCTTGAGGGTGAGCCGCTTGCCGGTGCGCCCGTGGGTCACTTCCATGCCGCGCACGAAGCGCCCGGAGCACACCCGCACGAAGGCGACACGGTCGCGGTGCAGCGGGTCCATGTTCGCCTGAATTTTGAAGACGAAGCCCGAGAACGCGGGCGCTTCGGGCGACACCGGGCCGGCAGTCGTCGCGCGCGGCAGCGGCGCCGGCGCCAGCTCGATGAACCGGTCGAGGAACGGCTCGACGCCGAAGTTGGTCAAGGCGCTGCCGAAGAACACCGGCGTCAGCTCGCCGCTGCAGAAGGCTTGGTTGTCGAAGCCCGTGCCGGCGCCGTGCAGCAGGGCGAGCGAGTCCGACAGCCGATCGTGAGCCCGGTCGCCGATGGCGTCGCGGAACGCCGGGTCGTCGAGGCTGCTCACCTGCATCGTGGCTTTGTGCGCCGCCCGTTCGCCGCGGTCGAACAACAGCACCCGCTGCAACCAGCGGTCGTAGACCCCCTGGAAGCCGGCCCCGGCGCCGATCGGCCAAGTTGCCGGGCTGGCGGGAATGCCGAGCACCCGCTCGATCTCGTCGAGCAGGTCGAGCGGGTCGCGCCCGTCCCGGTCCATCTTGTTGATGAAGGTGACGATGGGGATGCGGCGCATGCGGCAGACCTCGAACAGCTTGATGGTCTGCGGCTCCACGCCCTTGGCGCTGTCCAGCAGCATGATGGCGCAGTCGGCCGCGGCCAAGGTGCGGTAGGTGTCTTCGCTGAAGTCGTTGTGGCCGGGCGTGTCGAGCAGGTTGAGCTCGTAGCCGCGATAGGGGAACTGCATCACGCTGGTGGTGATGGAGATGCCGCGTTCGCGCTCGATCGCCATCCAGTCGCTGGTCGCGTGGCGCGCGTCGCGCCGCTGCTTCACCGACCCGGCCAGATGCACGGCGCCGCCGTAGAGCAGCAGCTTTTCGGTCAGCGTCGTCTTACCGGCGTCGGGGTGGGAGATGATCGCGAAGGTGCGGCGGCGCGCCACCTCCGCTTCCAGTCGTTCCTTCGAGTCGTTCATGCCCAATCTCAGCTTCCTCAAGTATCTCCGATTTCCCGTTCACTCGTGGGCACCCACGCTGCGGATGTCCCCCGAAGGGAGGGTTGCATTCCCAGTGTTGAAGAGCAGCCAGCGTCGCCGCACAGAGCGGCACATCACTGCCGTGAGCGGCCGAAATCAGGGTGGGGTGCGGGAGACGATCACGGGCAAAGAGAAGACGAGATCGCCGGCAAAGTCAATATGGGCGGCATCGACCCCACCGGGCTGCAAAGGTCTGGGGCGCGAGTCGGTTGCAACCGGAGGCGCGTGCGGTCATGCTCCGGGCATGCCGCTGAATGCACCGCAGGACAAACCACGCGCCGCGCTCGTCGGGGTGCAGCTGCCCGGAGTCAGCGACGAAGAGCACGCGTCGTCGCTCGCTGAGCTCGGCCGTCTGGCGAAGACGCTCGGGCTGGCGGTTGTGGCGCGCATCACCCAGAAACGCTCGGGGCTCGCTGCGGCGGCGGTGGTCGGCGAAGGCAAGCTGAAGGAGCTGGCCCGCCTCACCGGCGGCAGCGGCCGCGTGCCCTCCGGAGTCCCGGCCCATCGCCGTCGCACCGGCGATGCCGAGACCGAGCCCGGCGACGAGGGAGAGACGGAGGAGGCGCTGCAGGCCAGAGAGCTGGCCAGCGTTGTGCTCGTCGACCACGAGCTTTCTCCGTCGCAGGCGCGCAATCTCGAGCGGGCCACCGGCGCCGAAGTGCTCGACCGCACCGCGGTGATCCTGGCGATCTTTCAGCGCCACGCCCGCAGCCGCGAAGCGGTGCTGCAGGTGGAGATCGCGCGTCTCGCCTACATGGCGCCGCGGCTGCGCGAGAGCGGTGGCGGCAAAGACCGCCAAGGCGGCGGGATCGGCAGCAAGGGTGCGGGCGAGTCGCAGCTGGAGGTCGACCGGCGCAAGGTGCGCGACCGCATCGCTGAGCTGCGGCGCGAGCTCGCGGCGATCGACAAGGATGCCGCCACGCGCCGACAGCGGCGCGCCACGCAGCCGACCGTCGCCATCGTCGGCTACACCAACGCCGGTAAGTCATCCCTGATGCGGGCGCTGACAGGGAGCGAGCTGCTGATCGCCGACCAGCTGTTCGCCACCCTCGACACCACCGTGCGCGCTCTGCAGCCGGAGACCAAGCCGCGCATCCTGGTCAGCGACACGGTGGGATTCATCAAGAAGCTGCCCCACGATCTCGTGGCCTCGTTTCGTTCCACCTTGGAGGAGGCGCGCGAGGCGGCGCTGTTGCTGCACGTGGTGGATGCCTCGGACCCTGCCCATTCGGCGCAGATGCAGGTCACCGCCGCGGTGCTGGCCGAGATCGATTCCGTCGACGCGCCACGGCTGCTGCTGCTCAACAAGAGCGACAAGCTTACGGAGGAGCAGCGCGCCGCATTGGCGCGGGCCTTTCCTGAGGCGATGCTTCTGTCGGCGAAGTCGGCCGATGACGTCGCCCGGTTGCGCGAGCGCATCGTCGAGTTCTTCGAGCGCGAGATGGTCGAGGACGAGATCGTGGTGCCGTACGCACGGCAACGGGTGGTGAGCACGATCTACGAACACTGTCGCGTGCTCGCCGAGGCCTGCGACGAGACCGGCACGCGCCTGCGGGTACGGGGGCGCCCCGACGTCGTGGCGCGCCTGCGCGCCGAGCTGTGAGCCTGTTTCCTCTCGCGCATTGCGCCGCTATCACTGGTGCGATACAGTCCATTCGAGTCTGTTTGAAGCCCCGCAGCACGGTCCGTCCAGAAGGCCTCATCCCTACCCACGTGTGCTCGGCGCGGACTCCGGAAGGAGACAGCGTGCTACGGCGATACACCCGGAGACCACAAAGATGGCGTTTCCGAGCTGTGCCGTTTTTCACGACGCCATCAGGTGGCCTCGTGAACGGGTACGTGTGAACGAGAATGTGGAAACGTCTGCGTCAGGCGATCGCGCGGCATGGCAGTTGGGTGTGGCGACGAACAGGCAGGGGGCGCGAACTGCTGGGTCGCATCGCCGCGAAGAGAGAACGGGGTCAGGAGGACAGCCGTCGGAGCGCGGCGCGCGCGCGCTTCTGGGCCGATCTGCGCGAGGGACAGCGTGAAGCGGAAGCGCACTGTTCACGGCGGGATCCGTGACTGCTCATGCGATCCCGGACACTGGTGAGACACGGATGATCCACCTCATGCGTGCGGCGACGCAGCTGCGCCGCGTTGACGCGCGGCGGGAGCTGCACAAGGAAGGCGGTGCTTGATGGGACGATTCGGGGACCCCAACCCCTGCGAAAACCTGAATCATCGACGGTCGGCCGCGCCCGTCGGCCACTGCCCACAGTGCGGCAGCGTCGTCAACGAGCGTATTCGGGCTCAACCGTGCAGCGAGACCCTGCACGCCGCGGCGCGGCGGGACCGCAGCGCTTTCTGTGTCGATTGTGGTGTGCAGTTGATCTTCAATCGCTGAGCTCCTGCGGCGTCATCTGCTCCATCAGCGGACCGCACGTTCATCCGAGGATCACCTGCACCCGATGGGTCGCGCTGTCGTCCGACAGAGGAATCCGCGCCGGGTTCTCCACCAGCGCCGCGCCATCGAGCTCCACGCGGGTGACGCCGCGGCTGACGCCGCGTGGGTTCTCCACCGTGATGTCGTAACGCGCGGAGTGGTAGCGGAAGACGATCTCGAAGCCGCGCCACGCCTTGGGGATGCACGGGTCGATGAGCAGCGTCGCGCCGCGTGTGCGGAAGCCGAGGATCGATTCGAGGCCGGCCCGGTACATCCACCCGGCCGAGCCGGTGTACCAGGTCCAGCCGCCGCGGCCGACGTGCGGCGCCGTGGCGTACACGTCGGCGGAGACGACGTAGGGCTCGACCTTGTAGCGATGCACGGCGGCGC
>CAZCGA010000180.1:0-10936 GCA_964498075.1 uncultured Binatia bacterium (SeqCode)
CGCGGCACCGAGCGCAACTCTACATCGCGAGGTGGCTTTCTCAACGGGCTGCTAAACGCAATGGGCGTCTTATTGAGCAGTGTGTAGGTGTTCGGGAACGCAAGTGCAGAAATATGCGCCGTGCACGTGTAGAGCTGTCCATCCGGTATCGCATCCCGGTTCTGGCTTGTTTGCACAAGGAGCCTCAGCGTCTTGGTGAAGGCTCCTTGCTGGGTGACGACGACCAACAGGGACTTCCGTATTGCAGGATTCACACGGCAATCGGCCGGGTTGATGTCCAGTACCTCTGCATCAAAACTAATCTCGTTCCCTGTACCCGCCACCTTCGCGCCGGAAGTGACGAGCGAGACAGTCAGATTGGCGGTGCCTCCGGGGAGACCACGCGCCGACCCCACGTCGATGTGCACGATCTGAGGCGTTGCCGTTGGAGTGCTGGTTTCGGTCTCTGTCGGCGTCACTGTTGAGGTTGGTGTGACCGTGCCGGTGGGTGTGACCGTGCGGGTGGGTGTGGCCGTTCGAGTTGCAGTTGGTGTGCGCGTCTGAGTCGGGGTGATAGTCGCGGAGCGTGTCGCCGTCGCCGTCGGAGTTCGGGTAGATGTCGGCAGCGGCGTTGGCGGTGTTACCCCGCAACCATACAGGGCGTTGGTCACTGCTGCTAGCAGCTCGGTGATAGTGATCTGAGCATCAGCGTTCGAGTCGCCCGCTTGGCAGTCCGACACCGGAGCGTTGCCTAGCGCAACACTTACCATCGTCAGCAGTTCGCTTACCGTGACAGCATTTCCGCCGTGACAGGTTCCAACACAGGGCGTGGGTGTCGGCGTCGCTGTGCTCGTTTGTGTGAAGGTCGCCGTTGGAGTGCGCGTGCGGGTACTGGTTGGCGTCGGCGTCGGCGTATCGGTGATTGTCGGGGTAAGAGTTGGGGTTGGCGTCTTTGTCCGTGTTGGGGTACTCGTGGGCGTCGGCGATCGGGTTGGGCGTGGTGTGAGGGGAGGCGGAAGCACAATGCGTCCGATCTGGCCTGCGCCGATGTTCGTGAACCACAGGTTGTTGTCCGGGCCGATTGTGATTCCCCACGGTGCGCTATCCGGGATTGGCGGCAGCAAGAACTCGTCAATTGTCCCCTCAACCGTAATCCGCCCGATCTGGTTCGCACGCTGCTCAGTGAACCAGAGATTCCCGTCCGGTCCGACGGTGATGCCCACGGGAACGCTGCCGGCCGTTGGAAGCACGAACTCAGAGACGGCCCCATCTGGAGTAATCCGCCCGATCTGGTTTGCACCTAACTCCGTGAACCACACGTTGCCGTCAGGCCCCGCCGTAATACCGTGTGGTACGCTGTGTTCTGTTGTGGTTGGAAACTCGGTAACAATGCCATCTACGGTAATACGTCCGATCTGGCTTGCGTCCGGCTTCGTGAACCACAGACTGCCATCCGGTCCAGCCGTGATCCTTCCGAAGCCAAGGTTGCCGGTCGGAAGGGCAAACTCATCGATTGTACCGGTTGGGCTAACGCGGCCAATCTGATCGGCACCGTACTCCGTGAACCAGAGGTTCCCGTCTGGCCCTGTTGTGATTCCGATAGGCCGAGCACCAGCCGTTGGAACCGGTCGGAACAGGCCGAGCATCCCTGTTGGTGTAATGAGGCGAATCTGATTTACACCGTTGGCGTCGTCCACTGTGAACCACACGTTGCCGTCTGGCCCCGCCGTAATGCCGGCTGCACCAGCGCTGCCGCCAACGCCGCTGCCAAAGATGGTAACCGTGCCATCCGGGGTGACGCGACCGATCCTTTCAACTGTGAACCACACGTTGTCGTCCGGCCCCCCTGTGATGTCGCTCGGGCGGGAGTAGCTGGGTGGTAGCGGAAACTGAGTAATGGACTGTGCCGCAGCCAGTCCGGAAAGCGCAACAACCAGGGCCACGACGGTCACCAAGGGTCGTAGGAACCTGGAATCAAGAACTGGTCGCATCATACCTGCAGCCCGGTTAGCGGATGGTCAACAAACAGGCCTGCTCATGCGCCGTCCTCTAACCCCTTCATGTATGCAGCACGCAAGAGATTCAGCGCAAGGGCTTGCCGGCGAGGAGACAGCGTAGCTCTTTCTCCGTCGCGTAGCAGGACCCCACGGCTTCTCGGGGATTCCGTTCACGCGATACGATTTCCAACGCATCGTCGACCGACAGGGCTCGGTGTCGCACGAGCCACGCGGCCAAGACATGGCCGGTCCGGCCAAGTCCTCCGGAGCAATGCACGACTACCGGGGTGCCGGAGGCGTCAGAGGCTGCGAGAAAGGGTAGGATCGCCTCTTCCAGTGTTCTGTGATCGCAGAGATGGTAGTCCTCGATCGGCGCGTGGCACACGTTCGAGTCCCCAAAAGCCTCACGGTATGTGTTGAGCAGATCGACGCGGTAGTACGCGAGCTGCTTCGCCGCAAGGAGGCAGCAAACGCGACGAACTCCTCTCTTCCGCACAAACGAGATCCAGTCTCTGACGTGAGCCAAGTCAACGCTCTTAGACTCCTTAGACTTGTAGCCTGGCCGCTGCGCCCCACAAACGACGGCTTCTTCCGGTCTCGCGAGACTGAACCCGAATTGCGCCATGACGCACTCCCTTGGGTGGCTACTTACTGAACGACTATAGACCACCAGCTGAAATCGGCAACCCTTGCGAATTCCTGTCAGCCCAATACGCATCGCTGCTGCGCCTTCGCGGTCAATTCCACCAATGCTCCTGTGACTTAGACACGATCGACTGTAATACAAGGGACCTGGGCAACCCTTGCAAGATCTTGTCAGTCCAACAGGACAACCGCCGCGCTATATCCATGCAGCACGGCGCCAACGCCATGCCGTTCGCGGAAGAAGCCAGATCCCGCCCCGTTAGAGCCGATCCGCTGGGCTGAGCACACCCTGCCCACCTCGGTTGAGGACGTGCGTGTAAATCATTGTCGTCCGCACATCGAGGTCTGCTGTCGTCCTTCGACGCTGCACGCGGTCAGATCAAACGCAAGGTTCCGCAGCTCGGGGGGAACCGCAGGGACGTTGGTTGCGCAAGGTGCTCAGCGGGATGAATCTGCAACTACCGCAACCAACGTCCCTACTCGTCCCACGCGTGCTCTTTCCTTGGCTTCTAGGTAACGCCCCAACTTCTAGCTAGCGCCTCGGCTTCGTGGGATTACACACTCCTGCATTGCAAATTAACTGAGTGTCGTTTGCCACAATCATGGACCGTGGTGTGCTGCATCAGGTTCGAGCCGGGACCAACCAGGACAGCGAAAGTGTCGGAGCCTTGCAGGACGGGATCTTCCGCCACTATCGAGGTGGCACCGGGCTGACGGGCAACGCATTTCAAGACCGTTGGCATGGCGCATCCTATCACCACGAACGCGCATGCCCCAAGGAGATGCCCGCAATGCGCGGTTCCTGAGCTCAGTGAAGGATCAAGATGCGATGGAAAGCGAAGCACCGCCCGCGTCAAGCCGCGGGGCGTGCGGTGCGGGTGATCGTCCGCATACGGCGGGCGGAACCCAGAGAAGCGCGAGCATGACGAGGACACGAAGTTGGTCCATCACTGGTGGCTTAACACCAGGAATCAGCCGCGCGCTTCTCCTTGCGCGTCGGCCGCATGCTCAAGTTGAGTTGCTGTAGATGGTCTCGCGGCGCTGAGACAGAATCCCCATCGCTTCAATTCCCACTGCGGCCTGGTGTCTGCTGGTCGGTGACCGCGTCACCAGCATCGAAAACAGGTGAGAGTTCCAGCCAAAACTCGTGCATGGTGTCGGCGGCCTCTACCACAAACAGCCTCGTGAAGAGGATGTGCCCATTCCCGTCAACGCCCAGGAGGGGATTTGCTCGAATGAAGGGTGCGATAGCTCTCGCAGGCCTTGAGCTGTCAAGCCGACCTCCGTTGTGTGCAACCAAGTTGCGAATTTTCCCGTAGCTGACGATGCGCTGCCAATGCGAGCCAGCGCTGGGGAACGCGATTTGCGCTACCGATCGGAGGTATTTCTTCGCCCGATGAATCCCCCTGTCCTTGTCGAACTCCGCATATTGGGGCGCGAGCCCCATGTCCTCTCCGGCGATTCGGCACAGCGCATGAAGGTCATACTCGAAGAAGTGGTACGCGGTGACGAAGAGCGCGGAGTACAGAGCATTCGGAAATGCCACGATATCTCGCTCGATCAGAGAGTTTCGATAGCGCTGCATCTCGGCGGTATCGACAGGGTAGTTATTGAGCTTCAGGATACGCTGGACTTCGACAATGCTCTGGTCGACTCTCTCCTGCACGGCGTCAGGAATCTGCCCAGCCAAGACGTCGTCCACCATTTCCGTCAAATCAATTACCCGAACCTGCCGCGATAGTCCCTCCCCCAGGATCTGCCACTTACGATCTGAACCCATGACGCTCGCTTCATGCTAGAGATCTAACCGGCCCGCGCCCATGATAGCCGGCCCCCGGCCTGCTAGCTGCGCGCGGGTCGACTCCGGCGCCTTGTTGGTCTGCAGCCAGCGTATTGAATGTCGCCGCAGCAACCAGACCAGCGAGGAGAATGCCACCGACCAGAATCGGCCACTCACGACGCCAATCTGTCGCGTCGGGTGCGATCGACTTACCGACGATTCGGTAGTGAACAAGTTCGGCAGCAAAGTACGCACTCAGTAGCACCAGAGCGCCGGTTACACCGCTCACCGCCACGGCCGAACGGGCTAAGAACCAAGGGATTCCCGCCAAGCCAAGGAGCGGGAACACAAGCCCAAACCCGCAGGTCGCGAGAGAACCCAAACAGAGCAGAAGAAACGCGCAGCCGAATCTCGTGAGCCCGACATACACGTCCACGGCTTGGGAGGAGGCGAAGTCGACGGCCACCTGCCGGTGATAGGCAGCTTCGCGCTGAATCCTGAACGCGAGGAACGTTCCACAGAACCCAGAGAGGACCGCTCCAGCGTCGATCATCGATTCGTATAACGACCGCGGATCGATGTTCATGGTTCTCCGTCGGATTCCGATTCCGGAGCCTAACGTCAGAGGGTTTTTCCGCCATCCGGCCGCAGGATGCGTGCGAGGATGACGACCGCTCGCGGCCGGATGACGGAAAGGCCCCGTTGAACTGAACCGCTGTACACGCGCCCTTGCTCCCTATGGGGCTTGTATCCCAGGGCGCGGGCGCAAGGCAATGAACACGACATCGGCGAGCAGCTTCCCGCCCCTGCGCCGAAGACGCCGCGCAGCACCGCGGTGACGACACGCAGAATTGGGGTCAGCTCCTGAAAGCAGTAAGAATCGATTCGCTGACCCTTGCCACCCGCCGGTCCGCTTCTCTTATCTCCTCTGCGCGCCGGATCTCTTCGCTGAGCGCGCAGGCAACTGGGAGCAGGCCTTGAAACTGGAATTGTAGGTCAGGCGTTGCCCCGACTACTCTGAGCCGGGAAGATTGACGCGACGAGCAAGCTTCACCACTGAGCAAGGAGGAATCCTACAAACTGGGCCGGGCATCACCGCCTGCGTGATGCGCTGCGCACGCTCATCCCCGGATGACCCGCACCCGGTTGGTCGCGCCGTCATCCGCCAATGGAATCGGCGCGCGAGTGTCCGCTAGCGCCACGCCGTCGAACTCCGTGCGGGCGACAAATGCGCGGGTGCGCTCACGATATGTCGCCCGAGGACGCGCATCTTCGGTCTGCTGCTCATGGCGTGCACGATAAGCCCTTCGTATTTCGTGCGCAACGGCCGGCGGTTGGGACTCCCGACCCTCGTTCGGTCAGAACCCCGCCGCAAGCAGCGCCCGCTCGAGTTGCACCTCGGTGGAGCCGTAGTGCTGCTCCAAGGTCTTGGCGCGCTTGAAGTAGAAGTGCAGGTCGAGCTCCCAGGTGAAGCCGATGCCGCCGTGCATCTGGATGGATTCGCCGCAGACGAGACGCGACGCGTCACCGGCGTAGGCCTTCGCGGCCGCGCAGGCGAGCGCGGTGTCCGCATCGTTCGTGTCGTAGCACCACGCGGCGCGGTACACCGCCGAGCGCGACGACTCGGTCTTCAGCAGCATGTCGGCGAGGCGATGCTGCAGCGCCTGGAAACTGCCGATCGGCCGCTTGAAGGCCTGCCGCGTCTGCACGTACTCGATCGTCATCTCGAATGCACGACTCATGATGCCGAGCAGCATCGCGCTCGCCCCCACGGCGGCGAGTTGGTCGACGCGATCCAGCACGCTCATCGGCCCGACGAGCGTTGCGGGATGGTCGAAAGTTATCTCGCCGAAGCGCTGCGCGAGATCGAACGTCGGCAGCGGCGTGACCATGAAGGGTCCCTGCACGAGGCAGACGCCTTCCGGCGTGGTGACCAGGAACGCGTCGGCGTGCGCCGCAAATGGGATGAAGTACTTGGCGCCACGCACGCGGCCGCCCTCGAAGCGCGTGACCCTCCGGCCCGTGCCGGCGAATGGTGCGTCGTCGCGCGCGATGCCGACCAACCTCTTGCCGCCGCCGATCTCTCGCAGCAGCGCGTCCTGTCCACCCGCCGCGGCGAGCAGCGCCGCAGCCAGCACGGCGTCGAGATACGGACCGGGCATGCAGGCGCGGCCGACCTCTTCCAGGACGATCGCCAGCTCGATGGCCCCTAGTCCTTGTCCACCGACACTCGGCGGCGAGATCAGCCCGAGATAACCCATCTCGGCGAGGCGCATCCACTCTGCCGGCTCGTAGCCGCGCGGGTCGTGTTCCATGACCTTGCGGGCCTTCTCCAACGGCCACTCGTTGGTGAGGAAATCGCGCGTCGACTGGCGCAGGAGAGCCTGGTCTTCCGACAGCTCGAACTTCATCGGCCTTCTGTCGGGAGGTTCAACACGCGCTTGGCGATGATGTTGCGTTGGATCTCGGATGAGCCCGAGTAGATCGTGCCGGCGCGTGCCCAGAGGTATTCGCGCGTCCAGTCGACGTCGGGCCGTGCCTCGGCGCTGGTGCGTAACAGCTGCCCGCCCGCGCCGAGGATGTCGAGCGCGGTCTCGCGGAAGCGTTTGTCGAACTCGCTCCAGTAGATCTTCTCGAGCGACGACTCGGGGCCGGGAACCTTGCCATCGGCGAGGTCGGCGAGGGTGCGCAGGCCGTTGGCGCGCATCACTTCATTCTCGACGAGCAGGCGGCCGAGCTTCTCGCGCACCGCCGTGCCCGTGCGCCCCAGCTCCTTGCAGGTGCTCGCCAGCAACGCCAGGTCGCGGCCGAAGCGTGCGGCGTAGACGAGCGACGCGGTGCCGCGTTCGTACGCCAGCACGGTCATCGCGATGCGCCAGCCCTCGCCGATCTGCCCGACGAGATTCTCGCGCGGCACGCGCGCGTCCTCGAAGAAGACCTCACCGAACTCGGATTCGCCGGTGATCTGCCGCAGCGGCCGGACGGTGACGCCCGGGGTGTCGAGCTTGCACAGGATGAAGGAGATGCCGCCGTGGCGGTCTTTCGCGTCGGTGCGCGCGAGGACGAAGATCCAGTCGGCCCACGGACCGAAGGTGGTCCAGATCTTCTGGCCGTTGAGCACGAAGCTGTCGCCGTCGAGCCTGGCGCTGGTGCGCAACGCGGCGAGGTCGCTGCCGGCGCCCGGCTCGCTGAAGCCCTGACACCAGACCTCGTCGGCGGAGAGCATCGGCGGAATGAAGCGCCGGCGCTGCGCCTCGGTGCCGTGGTGCATCAGCGCCGGGCCGAGCAAACCGATGCCCAGGAAGTTGGGAATCTGCGGGGCGTCCGCCGCCGCCAGCTCCGCCTCCATGATCGCGTTGTCCACCTCGGTGCCGCCCCGGCCGCCCCACTCCGGCGGCCAGTCCATGCCGAGGTAGCCGGCCGTGTAGAGCTTGCGCTGCCAGGCGCGGCGCAGCTCCATCAGGCTGTTCTCGGTGGCGTGGGGATCACGCAGCTCGTCGCGCCAGGGACGGCGCAGGTTCGCCTGCAGCCAGGCGCGCAGCTCATCGCGAAACTTGAGATGTTGCTCACTGAGATGGAGATCCATGCGCACCGTCTAACGTGGGCACCGCACTAGTGCAACGGCTCTCAGCGCGGCGCGCGCGGCTGGCGGGTGGAGGCGATGGGGACCAGAATTATGAATGCCCATCCGAAGTAGAGCGTGGGCAAGAGTGCGGCGGCGACGCAGCGCACCGTAAACGGCAATGCCTCCGTGCTCGGGACTTCAAAACCCGGCACGAAGACCAAGGCTCGTGCGCGTCGCGGTGTGCCATCGCGCCAGTAACGCGTGTCCGGCCGGACGCGCAGGTTACGCGCCCACTGCGAGCGCGTACCGCGAAAGCTCCGCACGACGACATGCTCCTCGATCATCGTGCCGAAGACCGGGAAGCGCCTCCGCCGGCCGCTGCGGCGCCCGATCGTTTCCAGAACGATCAGGGTCGTGGCGGGCGTTATGACCGGCGTCCAGCCGCTCTCCAGGGCACGTTCCAACCACCCGTTCACCGTGTCGAAGAAGGTGACGAAGCACTGGTCCGCGAAGCGGATCACTGGACAGGTGTCGTTGGCGAACACTCCCAGAAAGCGCAGGAAAGGCAGATGCGGTCCCCACGCCTCGGAGCCCGATCTCCGAGATTCCGCGTCCCATCCGCCCTCCGACATGCCAAACGCTTTAGTCCGGAGACGCCAGCGGCGTCAAGCAGTGAACGGGTTTCTGGTTTCTGGTCTCGGGTTCCTGGTGGTGTCTGCTGACAGCGGCAGAAACCCGAGACGGTACTTCACAGCACCGTGCCGATCCTGTACTCATCGTCGACGATGGACGCGAATCGAGCCCGGAGTTTCATTGAACGCACGTGGACGGACAGCATCGTTCCGGCGCTGCAGGAATACATCACCATCCCCAACCAATCGCCGGCATTCGATCCGGACTGGCAGCAGCACGGGCACATGGAGGCGGCCGTCGAGCTAGTCACCAAATGGATTGGCGCGCAGGAAGTGCGCGGGCTGCAGCTCGAAGTGCTGCGGCTGGCGGGACGCACGCCGCTGATCTGTGTCGAGGTCCCGGGTGACGCGCCGGAGACGGTGCTGTTGTACGGGCACCTCGATAAGCAGCCACCGATGGATGGGTGGAGCGCCGGCCTCGGTCCGTGGACGCCGGTGCTCAGGGACGGCAAGCTCTACGGGCGTGGCGGCGCCGACGACGGCTACGCCGCGTTCGCTGCGGTCACCGCCATCAAGGCGCTGCAGCAGCAGGGAGAACCCTGCGCCCGCTGCGTGATCGTCATCGAAGCGTGTGAGGAGAGCGGCAGCGGCGATCTGCTGCACTACATCGAGGTGCTGCGTAAGCGGCTGCGCACTCCGAGCTTGGTGATCTGCCTCGATTCGGGCTGCGGCGACTACGAGCGGCTCTGGGTGACGTCGTCGCTGCGCGGGCTCATCAACGGCAATCTGTCGGTGCGCACGCTGACGGAAGGCGTGCACTCGGGTGCGGCGAGCGGCATCGTGCCGTCGACGTTCCGCATCCTGCGCCACTTGCTCAACCGTCTGGAGGACGAGCGCACCGGCAGAGTCATTCCGCGCGAGCTGTACGTCGACATCCCCGCAGAGCGCGCCCGTCAGATCGCGGAGACGGCCGCAGTGTTGGGTGCGGCGGTCTCTGGGTGGTTTCCATTCCACGGGAAGACCGGGCCGGTGACCGACGACGCCGGCGAGCTGCTGCGGAATCGCACCTGGCGACCGCAGATCGAGATCACCGGCGCGGCGGGCTTTCCGGCGCCCGAGAAGGCCGGCAACGTCTTGCGCCCGCTGTCTACGGTGAAGCTGTCGGTACGGCTGCCGCCAACGCTGGATGCGCATGCCGCCGCGCACTGCGTGAAGCAGCTACTCGAGAAGGATCCGCCGCATGGCGCCACCGTGACGTTCGACGCGACCGAAGGCGCTTCGGGCTGGGACGCGCCGGCCCTCGAACCGTGGCTGGAAGAATCGGCCCAGGGCGCGTCGCTCGACTTTTTCGGCAAGCCGCCGTGCTACACGGGAGAAGGCGCAAGCATTCCGTTCATGGGTATGTTGGGCGAGAAATTCCCGCGCGCGCAGTTCCTGATCACCGGTGTCCTCGGGCCGCACTCGAACGCCCACGGCCCGAACGAGTTCCTCGACCTCGCCACCGGCATGCGCATCACTTGCTGCATCGCGCGCGTGCTGCGAGATCACTTCGAAGCGAAGTGTCGGTGAGCGCAGTCGGGACCGGCTGCGCTGCTGGACCAGCTACGCGGTCTTTCGATGCACCGCGTCGGGTGGGCGGTCGATCACCAGGTCGGGGTTCAGACGGCGGAACGACTCGGCGATGTGACAGTTCCAGCACACCGGCTTGCAGGTGGCGAACAACGCCGGCAGCTTTTCGGCCGGGACGCTGCCCCACTCGCTCGTCGTTCCGTCGGGACCCATGATCGCCAGCTGGTGCCCCCACTCCTGAATTGCACCGAAGGACTGGTGGCATAGCGCACACGCCTCTTCCTCGTACCACTTCCCCACGACCCGGCGCACCAGGCAGCCTTCGGGTGCCCGTTCAATCTGCCGCAGGCATCCCTGACCGCAGTCCTCGCGTTCGGGCCAGCGCGAGCACTCGCTGAGACGGAGCTGTGTCTCACCGAGCGCTCGTGTTACGAAGGCGTGCTTCGCGTCGAGCTGGACTGCGGCGGTCTCCTGGGTCTCCGGGCAGGTCACGAGCCGCGTACCTCGATACCTCGTGTAGACGCGGACAATTGCCGAAATGGAGAACGCAGCGAGCGCAATCGTCGCAGCAATGAGAAGGACTGTAATGACCATGGGGCCAATCCTTTCGCTGCCGAACTGAGAGAGCAGCTAGCGTGCCACCAGTTGGGCGGCATTCCAAACCAATCGCGAGCGCCGCATCCGGGGAATGAATTCCCCGGCTAGTGCGCCTGTGAGCGTGCATTGACAGCGAGGTGAGAGTCCTCGTCAGGCATGCGCTCTCCGGCCT
>CAZCGA010000181.1:0-10861 GCA_964498075.1 uncultured Binatia bacterium (SeqCode)
GGGACCTACCGAACGGCGATAGGGCTCGGCGGCGGACTGCGTCCGGATGACCTCGAAATAGGGATCGAACAGTTCTCGAAGTTCTGCCACCAACTGGCTCTCGGAATGGCCCTTACTCACCCTGCTCAGCAATAAGAGACGTGCACCAGCTCTGGCTCGGGCCGCCAAGTTGGCGACGTAGCGTGGCCGCATCGCCGGCAGAATGATGTGGAGGCATCCGCGATCGAACAGTACGTCGAACTGCGCCCCATCCGGGGGGTCCACGCAAAAGTCGATCGTGCGGAACTCCAGCCGTCCGCTCAGGTGCTCGAAGTGTCTCTTCGCTAGGTTTGTCGCTTCCTCCGAAATGTCCGCCCCGAGCACGCGAAACCCCTGCTCGGCCAGCCAGGCCGCGACCTGGCCGCGGCCCGATCCAACGTCGAGGACCGACGACGAAGGCGGAATCCATCCGCTCTCCACCGCCTCGACGAGCTCTCGCGGCACGATTGTCGACAGTTGCGAAACCGGCCGCTGACTCTCCCTCTCCCAGTCTCGATCCCACTTCGCTCTCTGCCTCCGCTGTCGCCAGCATAAGTAGGGTTCGACAATGGGGGAGAACGCCCGGAGGATCAGCGCGTCTATCTTGTGAAGAACACGTTCCAGCAAACTCATCGATCGATTCCGCTGCCTCTCACTAGGCTACCCAATACGCGTCCGCAGGCGACGCGCAAGCGAAACGCGCGCGGCTGATGCCCGGGCTAGTGCTCCTCCGCTCATTTCGTTAGTGTGCGGCCACGAGGAGACGGGCGCGTGTCCCAGGCGCTGAAAAACCTGATCGATCTTCTGGACCTCGAAGAGCTGGAGGTCAACATCTTCCGCGGCGTGAGCCCGAAGGAAGATCGGCAGCGGGTGTTTGGCGGCCAGGTCGCCGGGCAGGCGCTGGTGGCGGCGGGCCGCACGGTCGAGCAGGGCCAGGTGCATTCGCTGCACTGCTACTTCCTGCGGCCGGGCGATCCGAAGATTCCGATCCTCTACGAAGTCGACCGCATCCGCGACGGGCGCTCATTCACTACGCGGCGCGTCGTCGCCATCCAGCACGGCCGCGCCATCTTCAACCTGGATGCCTCGTTTCACATTCAGGAGCCGGGGCTCAGTTACCACGCGCCGATGCCCGAGGTGCCGGCCCCGGACGGCTTGCCGACCTTTGCCGAGCGGCTGAAACCGTTTCGCGAGCAGCTCGGCGACTGGGTCGACCGCGAGCGGCCCATCGACATCCGACTCTGCGACCCTATGACCCGCCGTCCCGAAGAGCTGCGCGACCCGACGCAGTACGCTTGGGTACGTGCCGATGGCCGATTACCGGACGATCCGATGCTGCACGCCTGCGTGCTGACGTACGCGTCCGACATGACGCTGCTCGATACCACCGTGCGCCCGCACGGGCTGATGTGGTCGCCGGATCGCAAGCTCATGATGGCCAGCCTCGATCACGTGATGTGGTTTCACCGCCCGTTCCGCGCCGACGAGTGGTTGCTGTACGCGCAAAGCACGCCGGCGTCGTTCGGCGGGCGCGGCCTGGCCACCGGCAGCATCTTCAGCCGCGACGGCGTCCTCGTCGTCTCGGTCGCACAGGAGGGGCTGATCCGGCCGCTGGAATAGCGCGCCCTCGTGTCACTCATCAAGGAGGAGGACGAACCATGCTCGTGCGCAACCGCATGTCGCGCAAGGTGATCACGGTCGGGCCGCAGCATTCGGTGGCGGAGGCGCGGACGCTACTGCACCGTCACGGCATCCGCCAGCTGCCGGTGCTGCGCAGTCAGCGACTGGTCGGCATCATAACGGACCGCGATCTGCGCGGCGCCGCATCGACCGCAAAGACGGTCGCCGACCTGATGACCAGCAAGCCAATCGTGATCGGGCCCGACGCGTCCGTCGACGAAGCCGCCGGCCAGCTGAGCAAGCACAAGATCGGTGCGCTCCCCGTCGTTGAGGGGACCAAGCTCGTCGGCATTCTGTCTTCATCGGACGTGCTCGACGCCTTCGTGGACCTCTCCGGTGTCAGCGAGGCGACCTACCGCATCGTGCTCTCCGGCGCCAAGGGCAAGCCGGCGCAGCAGCAGGTGCGCCAGATCGTGCACAGCGGGCGGGGCGAGCTGAAGTGGCTGCACCCGGATAGCCGCGACACCGACAGGCTGCACCTGCGCCTCAAAGCGCGCCGGGTCGACGACATCGTCACCGGCCTCGAAGCGGCTGGTTTCGAGGTCACCGCGCTCATCGCACCGTCCGCCCGCCGCCAGGCCTGAAAGGGATGGCCCGGCAACGGGGGACGTTGGGAGGGGGCTGCTCTTGAGCCTGCCTGCGCTTATCGCGGCCATGCAGCGGCCCGAGCTCTATCCGCACCGGCCGCCCAGCGTCAGCCTCGTGCAGACGCACATATCGTACGTCCTGCTCGCCGGCGACCAGGTGTACAAGGTGAAGAAGCCGGTGCGCTTTTCCTTCCTCGATTTCTCTACGCTCGAAAAACGCCGCCACTATTGCCACGAAGAAGTCCGTCTCAATCGCCGGCTCGCTGCCGACGTGTATCGCGGCGTCGTGGCGATCTGTCACGGCTCCGATGGGTACACGCTGGCACGCGATGATGCTCCGGATGCGATCGAGTACGCCGTCCACATGCGCCGCTTGCCGGAGGATCGCATGCTGGACCAGCTGCTCGACCGCAACGCCGTGACGTCCGAGCTGATCGATACGATCGCGGCGCGCCTGGCGGCCTTCCACCGCGCCGCCGATGCGGGTGACGCGGTCACCGCCAACGGTGCGCCGGCCGCCATCTGGCGAGTGCTGGAGGAAAATTATACCGGCGTGTGCCCGTTCCGTGAGGACACCATCGCGGCGAGCGATGACGACGCCATTCAAGCCTTCGCACGCGACTTCCTGCTGGCGAACGATGCGCTGTTCTCCCGCCGGCAGGCGGAGCACCGCATTCGCGACTGCCACGGTGATTTGCACACCGAGCACATCTGCTGCAGCGACGGCCTGACGATCTTCGACTGCATCGAGTTCAACGAGAGGTTTCGCTACTGCGACGTGGCGTCGGACATCGCCTTCTTGACGATGGACATCGAGTACCATGGCCATCCGGAGCTGGCGGCGCATCTCGCGGCGCGCTACGGCGCGTCTGCCGGCGATGCCGATCTGCCGCGTTTGCTGCCGTTCTACCAATGCTACCGCGCCTACGTGCGCGGCAAGGTGGAGAGCCTGAAGAGCGCCGAGGAAGAGGTCGGCGCCGCCGAGCGCGCGGCGGCGCGGCGCAGCGCCTGGCGGCACTTCGCGCTCGCCTATCGGTATACCTGGGCGAACCGTCCGTGCGCGGTGGTGATCGCCGGTTTGAGCGGCACCGGCAAGTCCGCCGTTGCCGCAGCCCTGCACACGCGTACCGGCTTCGCACACATCAACTCCGACGTCGTCCGCAAGCGGCTCGCCGGCTTGCCGCCCGGCGCGCAACGGACGGGAGCGTACGACACGGGCCTGTACGCCCCGGAACACAGCCGGCGTACCTACCAGGCGATGTTTGCCGAGGCGGCGCTGCAGCTGGCCGCCGGTCGCGGCGTGATTCTTGACGCCACGTTCCAACTCCGTGCCGGCCGCGACGAAGCCCGCGCCCTGGCCTCAGCGCACAATGTCCCGCTGCTCATCGTCGAGTGCCGCTGCAGCGAGGAAGAAGTGCATCGCCGGCTGAGCCACCGTGCCAGCCGCGGCGAAGGCCCCTCCGACGCCGACTGGAACGTCTACCTCGAACAACGCCGGCGCTACGAACCATTTGGGGCCGATGAGCACGGCGATCAGCTGGTGCTCGATACCACCGCGCCCGCCTCCGACGCGACGGCACTCATCGAACGGGCTCTGCGCGTGAAGCGTACCGCGTGAAGCGTATCTCGTAGGAGTCTCTCTCAGACGAGATACGCTTCACGCTTCACAAGATACGATCAACTCACTTCGACCGCGCCGCAACACCGGGAGATGGCGAACGCGCTTGAGCTTCATGAGATCATCTGCGATATCCAGCGTCGTTCCTGCATCTAGAGTGACGACGTCGCTCGACATGAGTTGCCAGACTTGCATGCGCGGTTTCCTTCCCCCACGAGACAAAGCAAGCGAGCGGCCACGAGCATGGCCGTCGCCGCGCGAGCGCCCGGCTGGGTGTCTTCGCAGTCCTGAGAAGACCGATGGCGCGACCGCGTAGCCAAACGACCGCGAACCGCACGTCGCACCGGTCAGGCGGGCCCGCCCAACCGCGGGCGCCCGGCATGTGCCCGCCGCCGACGCAGGATGAACGGCTGTTCAGCTCGGCCGTTCAGGGCGACTTCACCGACACCGATCCGTGGCGCGTGTTCCGCATCATGGGCGAGTTCGTCGAAGGCTTCGAGTCGCTTTCGCATCTCACTCGGGCGGTCGCGGTGTTCGGGTCGGCGCGGACCCGGCCCCGGCATCCGGAATACATCGCCGCGATGCGCACGGCGCAGCTGCTGGGGGAAGCCGGCTTTGGGATCATCACCGGCGGCGGCCCGGGCATCATGGAAGCCGCCAATCGCGGCGCCCGCCTGGCCCACGCCCCGTCGGTCGGCTGCAACATCGAGCTGCCGTTCGAACAGAAGCCCAACCCCTACATCGATACGCGGCTGCACTTCCGCTACTTCTTCGTGCGCAAGACGATGTTCGTGAAGTACGCCTTGGGCTTCCTCATCTTCCCCGGCGGCTTCGGAACGATGGACGAGTTGTTCGAAGCGCTCACCCTGATCCAAGTGCGCAAGATCCACCAGTTCCCGGTCGTGCTCTTCGGCACCCGCTATTGGGACGGGCTGCTGCGCTGGCTCCGGCAACGGGTGCGTGGCGAAGGCAAAGTCTCGCAGGCCGACTTGGAAAGTCTCTTCGTCACCGACTCTCCGCAAGCGGCGGCCGAGCACGTCGTCTGTTCCTGCCCCCCAGCGCCGGCGTGACCGGCGGTTTCGCACCGGCGAGAAGCCTGAAACCGCTGCACACTGAAGCTGGGAAGACTCCCAAGTGCAGCAGGGGCACGCCTTCGGCGCAAGAGCCCTGGTACGGAACGTGAAGCACCCTCACGCGCGAGGAAGGAGGAGTATTCATGCCCATCCTGACGAAGCTGCGGGAATTCCTCGACAGCCAGAAGGTTCCGTATGAGGTCTTGTCTCACCGCCAAGCGTTCACGGCGCAGGAGGTAGCAGCGGCACAGCATGTCTCGGGCTTGGAGCTCGCCAAGGTTGTGATGCTGCGGTGTGGGCGGGAATTCATCATGGCCGTGCTGCCGGCACCCTATCTGGTCGATCTCGACCGCGCCGCAGCGGCCTTGGGAAAGCCGAACCTCGCGCTGGCCACCGAGCCGGAGTTCAAAGGCCTGTTCCCGCAATGTGAACCGGGCGCGATGCCGCCGTTCGGCAACCTGTACGACCTCCCCGTCTACGTCGACCAGACGTTGAGCCGCGATGCGGAGATCGTCTTCAACGCCGGGACGCACACGCAGACGGTGAAGATGAAGTACGCGGACTTCGCCCGAGTCGTGCGGCCAAAGGTCGCTTCGTTTGCCGCGACGCACTGAGGGACGGCGGATCGGGATCCGCGGCCTGGGGTCTTCATTGCGTTACTAGTCACGCAGCAGCCGGGGCCGGTTTTCTGAACCAGGGTGGCACCTTCTTCAACGCCCGCAGCGTCCGCTCGATGGACTCGCGCGTGCCCCAATCGCTCCAGCGCACGTTGTCGACACGCAGCACGACTAGGTGCTCGGGGATACGCGCCAGCACATGCGTCGAGAAGTTCCACGGCGGCAGATCGCGATAAACGTCGGAAATGCCTTCTGGATCGTCGCTCAACGCCCACATGCGCGCGAACTCGGCGGGCATGAGGCCATGCAGCAAGTCGAGCATGCGGTCGAGGCGGAAGACCATCACGAACGAGTTCCACAGGCCGCCTTGGCTAAGCAGGCCGCGCGCCAGTTCGGCCGTGGGTTTCTCGAGGAACGCCGCGACATGAAAGGCGCGGCCCGCGGCGGCAGCGGTCGGCAGCGGCTGCGACGGCGTGATGTACCCGTATCCGGGCTCGGGCTGGTCCGGCCGGATGCCGAGCACCGCGACCTTGTCCGGAAGATCCGCGACGATACGGGCGGCGCGCGTCGCGTGCGCGATGAAGGCGCGATCGTCACCGACGAAGTGGTCGCTCGGAAACACCGCAACCGTCGCGCACGGATGACGATGGGCGAGGTGCAGGAGGGCGAACAGGATCCCAGGCCCAGTGTCGCGATTGCACGGCTGCACCAGCAGGTTGCCCGCCGGGAGCGCTCGCAGTTGGTCCCGGCCGATGTCGAGGTGGTCGCGGTTGAGGATGACAGTGGTTCGCAGGGGCGGCGCAAAGTGTCGAGTACGGGCCAGGGTCGCTTCCAGCAGCGAGCGGCCGCCGAGCAGGCGGCAATACTGTTTCGGAATCGGTGCGCCCGCGATCTCACGGGTCAACTGCTGTAGTCGGGTCCCATCTCCACCCGCCAGCACCAGCGCCCAGTGGCTCTTCGATGTCGCTCGGTCCATGATGACTCCTGCCAGTTCGACCCCGGACTCATCTCCCCTGACGCGCCGCGCCGCTACCGAGTGTGGGGACACTTGCCAATGAGATGACGAGCGCATTTGGGAGCAAGACACATGCCCGCTCGTCGCGACGGAGGGTCAACCTGCGCCGGGCACTCTGGCGACACCGCTTCGCAGCAGGAACAGGGATTTTCGACTCGGTTTCGCGACAGCAAGAAGAGGAATCGATCGATCGCAGTCAGCGACGGGACGACCGATCCAACACCGCCAGCACCCGATCGATCTGCGCGCGGGTGTTGTAGAAGTGTATCCCCATGTGGATGCAGCCTTCGCGGGCGTTGATGGTGATGCGCTCGCCGTGCATCGTGGCCACCAGCTCTTCGGCGGTTGGGCCACCTGGGGGCGGCGCAAACAGGAGTATCCCCGACCACTCCCCAGGGCCACGCGGGCTCTCGACCCGAAAGCCGCGGCGCTCGACTTCATGCACCACGCTGTTGGTCAGGTCGTGGATCCGCGCCTCGATGCGCTCGATACCGATCTCCTCGATGAGCCGGAGTGACTGACCGAGCGCTGCTATGCCGAGATAGTTGCGCGTCCCCTCCTCGAAGCGCCGCGCGGCGGGTACCAACGCCCGGTCGTACGCGGCGTCCGGGTCTTGCGGATCGCGATCGTCGACCAGGCTGCCCGTCGCCACGTGTGTGATCTCCATCTGCTCCAACAGGTCGCGCCGGCAGAAGAAGATGCCGAGCCCCTGCAGCCCCAGCAGCCACTTGTGAGTTCCGGCTGAAAGCAGATCGATCCCGGCCTCGCGGACGTTGAGACGCAGCGCTCCTAATCCCTGGATGCCGTCGCAGAAGAGTAGGCCGCCGCGCGCGTGGACGATGTCGGCCAAGCCGCGCAGATCGGCTCGGAAGCCCGAGTTGTACTGGACGAAGCTCACCGCCAGCAACCGGGTGCGCGGCGACCATGCCGTGGCCACCATCTCCGGGGTGATCCGCCGCGCGCCCTGCAGTAGGAGCCGGGTCACGACGCCCCGCGCCTCTTGGGCCATCCACGGCAGCACGTTGGCGGGATACTCGCCTTGCGCCACCAGGATCTCATCGCCGGCGCGCAGGCGCAGGCTGGACGCCGCCCACAGCACACCCTCCGACGTGTTGCGGCAGAACGCCACCTCGTCCGGGTCGCCGCCGAGGAATTGCGCCACCAGCGTCCTGGTCTCATCAAGGACCGGAGCATTCTGGAATATCGTCGAGACGATGGCGTTGCGGGAAAGATCCTCGGCCCGCTTGCGCACGGCTTCGGCGGCACGCAGCGGCAGCACGCCAAGACCGTTGGTGGTGAAGTACGCGTAGCGTTCCAGCGCCGGGAACTCGCGCCGGATCTGCTCGACCTCTGCGTCACTGAGCGGCGCGTTAGCCGAGCTCATAGTCCACCACGACTTTGATCTGATCGGTGGGCCGACCGAGATCCTTCAGTGCCGCCGGCAGGTCCGCCAGACGGATGCGGTGCGACACGAAACGTTGCGCCGGCAACTCACCACGCGCCAGCGCCGCGACGACTTCCTCCACCTCCTCTTTCACCGTGCCCAGCGGGAAGACCAGATCCGTTTCCTTCAGGCACAGCGACGCGGGACGGATCGGCACTTCCTCGAGGGTGATACCGGCCAGCACCACGACACCACCGCCGGCGCCGACCATATGAATCGCCTCGGTCACCACCTCGGCGCGCCCGACGGCTTCGAAGACCACCTGCGGCCGCCCGCCCAACGCATCGGTGATGGCGGCGGCGAGGTGCTCGACCCGCGTCGGATCGAGCACGACATCGGCGCCGAGCTCACGCGCGCATTGCGCACGCGCGGCGGCCGGCTCGGTCACCACGATCGGACCCGCGCCGAGGCGGCGCGCCCAGTACAGGATCGAGAGCCCCACCTGTCCGGCGCCGAGGATCGCCACGCGTTGTCCGGGTCGCAGGCGGCTGCGTCGCACAAAGTGCAGGCCGTTGCCGACCGGTTCTCCAACTACCGCGTCCAGGCTCGGGACCGACTCGGGAACGCGGACGCATACATCGGCCGAGACCACGATCCATTCGCTGAAGCCGCCGAACGTCCCGCCGACACCGAGGTGATCGCCGATGGGAATGGCACGATCGCCCGGTTGCCAGCCGCTCACGTCGGTGCCGCACGATTCGACCTCCGCGATGACCTCGTGCCCGAGGATGGCTCCCGGCGGCGAGGTGTAGGCGAGCACCTTGTCCGAGCCGCAGATGCCGCAGGCGTGAACCCGCATCCGCAGCTCGCCGGCGCCGGGCGGCGGCACGTCTATCTCGCGCAGCTCGAACTCACCGGGCCCGGCCAACACCTGGGCCCGCGCCTTCACGGCAGAGTTCGGTCGGCTCATGATCGGATTGACTCGCTATCCGATTGGCGCACGAAAGTCACTCGACGCTGATCTCCGGCTCCAGCGTCACCTGCGCCTTGAGCGAGTTTGAGATGAAGCAGCTCCGTTCGGCCATCTTGACCAGGCGTTCGACCTTGGCGCGGTCGCCATCGGGGCCGATGGTGATGCGCGGCTTGACGACGACGCGGGTGATCTCCATGCCGCGGCCTTCGACCTTCTCGAGTGTGCCGGAGGCTGCGGCAGAATACTTCTTGAACGCGACCTTCGAGTTGGCGGCAATGGCGATGAACGTCAGCATGACGCAGGAGTTCACTGCGGCAACGCACAAATGCTCGGGCGACCAGACATCACTCGTGCCGCCGAACTCCGGCGGCGCACCGGTGGGGATGGCAGGTCGCGACGGAGCGGCGAGGGTGCCACGCCGGTGCTCCGTCCACTCGACGGTCGTCTCGTACTGATGCGTCTGATCGGGCATTGCGGGCCACCTCCCGGGCCACGCTAGGCCGACGAGCTGAAAGCGTCAACGGACTCTCTGTCGCGCTGTCGCGCAACGAACTCGTTCTTGCGCTCGCGGAGGCGGTCGAGCAGGTGGTCCGGAGGGTGGGAGGCCGGTGGCTCCACTGGCACGGCGAACCACGCCAGGAGCACGTGCCACGGCTCCGATGGAGAGCACCAAGAAGTGGAGAGCGATGTGGCCTTTCCTCGCTCGCTGCTGTGGAGTTGAATAGCTATGCTCATGGCGATAGGCTCGCGCCCATGAGAACGGTACAGATGACCCTTGACGATGATCTCGTCGAACAGATCGATCGGGCTGCCAAGAAGCTGGGCACCTCGCGGTCGGCTTTTGCTCGGCGCGCCCTCCAAGATGCACTGCGTCGTCTGCAACTCCGCCGGCTCGAAGAGAAGCACCGGCGCGGCTACGCGGCGAAGCCGGTCCGGAAGGGGGAATTCGACATTTGGGAATCTGAGCAGGCGTGGCCCGAGCCATGAGGCGCGGCGAGGTTCGTTGGTATCGGTTCAAGGCACCCGACAAGCAACGTCCGGTCGTGCTGCTGACGCGCGACGCGGCACTGGAGTATCTGGGAGAGGTTGCGGTGGCTGTAACACGTTCGAAGCCTCCCGGTCTCCTCCGCTCGCGTCGCATCCCCCGGTGGGCACGCCTTTCTCCTTCGCGGATCCGCAGTGAGTCCCTCCTCGAGCCGCATCTCTCGGACAATCGGCTGACCTCGGTGCTCCAGAGCCCTGCCACGGCCAAGGGCTAACTAATCGCATCCCGCGATGACGCTAGCCACTCCGACGCGGCTACCGTCTCGGCCAGCGCGCCCTGCCATCCACTCGCGGAGTGCTTGCGGCGGCGTCGTCCATTGAGGTATGAAAAAAGTATGAGAACCAATGCAAAGTCGAGCGTCACGCTGCCGCAGGAGGAACTACGACTCGTTCATTCTCTCAAGTCGCGCCTTCAGCTGAAGAGCAATGTTGAGGTGATCCGACGCGGGCTACGGCTGCTGCAGGAGACGACCGAGCGGCGGGCGCTCAAGGAGGCGTATCGGGTGGCGTCGCGCGCCACGCGGCGATCGACGACGAAGGAGATCCAGGAGTTGGATCATCTCGCCGGCGAGGGACTCGATTGAAGGCAGCGATTCGCCACGGAGCACTGTACCTCGCCGATCTGAATCCGAGACAGGGAACCGAGGCGGGCAAGCTGCGACCCGTGCTGGTGATCCAGACCGATCTCCTCAATCAAGCCGATCACCCCTCCACCTGGGTTCTCCCGTGTACCACCCGCCTGTCGGGCGAGAATCTGCTGCGGGTCTCTCTGCCGCGCGGGATGGCAGGCAATGCGGCGGATTGCGAGGTCATGATCGACCAGAGCCGAGCGATCGACAACCGACGGCTGCG
>CAZCGA010000182.1:0-8629 GCA_964498075.1 uncultured Binatia bacterium (SeqCode)
GTTCGGCGGCCCCAGGTTCCACGCGTTCGGCCCCACCAGAGTGCGGTCGGTATCGACGTTATAGGCGGGATTGCCGCTGTCCTTGTGGAACTGCTGCACCACCGCAGGCCGAAACGCCCGTGCCGCGCTTTTGAATTTCAACCAGCAGGCTGCAAATTAGCTTAGGCGAGGCGCCCTGGTATGGCGATGCCCGCGCCGTTCGTCTCCCCAAGAAGCGCAAGGGCATCTCGACACCATTCCCACTCTGCGTTTACTCTTCGTAGCTCGAAGTCAAGAGCGAGCTGTTCGCCGAGTTTGCGGTCTTCAACTGACAGTTGCGCCTCCAGAAGCTCCGCCTCGGCTTGGCGCTCATCAAGCCGTTCTTGAAGTCGTTGCTTGAGCCCCGCAACACCTCCTGTTCGGTCAAGGCAGATCAGGCGTGCGAGCAAATCGTCCCGCCGGGAAGACAACGACTTGGTCTCAAACCAGCGCTTCAGTTCCGCTTCGCCTGCATAGGTGAGACTGTACAGCTTTCTACTTGGCGAGTTTCGCTTGTTCTCAGAAACTTCGACAGCGACGAGGCCATCCCCGCGTAACCCCGACAGTTCCGCGTATATCTGCTGAAGCTTGGCCACCCAAACATGCCTAAACTCTCCCTTGAGCATGCGGCCAAGGCCATACCCGGTGTTGGGTCCCTTTGCGAATAGCATAGCTAGGATGATCACCCGTAGCCGCATTCGAATAGTCCTTCCTTGCATTGGAGATATCAGAGACGCTTGTACCGCGGCGCGACTCTCTTTTGGTGCTAGCCGTTGCCCATCATGCCGCGGACAAAACGCCGGGCGGATGGGCGAATTCGATCACCAGCAGGTGATTCTTGAGCTCGAACCTCGTAGTTGTCTCACGGTGCCGTGTATTGCCCTTCCACTCGATCATGACTCGGTCGTCAGTGTCGAGTTTTTCGAGCGCCCAATGGACCATGGTCGTTATCGCCTCGAGATGTTGGGGCGGCCAGTTGCTCCCGAGCGCCTTGATGAGCGGGCGATACGCCCGTCGGCCAAACTTCTCGTTAAGTCCTTGGACTACCTCCACGACATCGTCTCCTGCCCGCAGCCGGGCAAGAATTTCATGACCGTCGTTGAAGATGTAGGGTGCCTGAAATACCACATTCAAAAGATCGACGGTTTCTGCGCAACCACCGATGTGTGCCATAAGATGCTCTTGCTCCTCTCGCTTTTCGAGCCGCGCCGCGGTCGAGCCACGCCAATACCGAGGGCGTGCCAGAAACTTGACCGGTGCCAGTCGTCGTGAGTGCTCTCACGTTGGCGAGCCCGGAACCGGCCATTGCCGCGAATCGGCCGAATCGCACAGCTATCGTGCATTACTGTGCACGGTGTTACATGCGCTAAAGTGCCCAATATTGAATACAGGAACGCTTCCACCGGATGAGACGCTCTTCGGGCGGACGACTGAGGAGGCCTGTCTGGAGCAGCTGCTTGAGCTCGGGCCTGACACTTCGCCGGTGCTCATTGCGGGCGAGCCGGGAATTGGGAAAACCGCCCTGCTCAGACACGCAGAAAGGATCGCGCGCCGCGGTGGTTCGCTTGTGCTGTCGGGGCATTGCTACGACGCGCAAGAGGCCGGACCGTATTTCCCATTCTTTCAAGTGCTGAAGCAGCTTGCACTGCGGGACGCCGCCTCACGAGCCAGCGACTTTCTGCCAAGCATGAACCTAGGCGAGCCAAACAGTTCTTGGCTGGGCAAGGACACAAGCGCGGCGAGGCAGAGATTCCTGCGAGAACTTAGCAGCGTAATCATCAGCGTCGCACAGCGCTCGCCGATGCTACTGATTATCGATGACATTCAATGGGCTGACGTCGGTTCTCTGCTGCTGCTCAACTGTTTGACGGACGTTCGTTCACCTAACTTGGCTCTCCTTCTTGCCGAGCGGTCAGGCGATGGCACGTCGCCCGATCTAGTCCAACTCAAGGCGGCGATTCGAGGAAAAGCGCATCGCCTCGAACTCGCAGGACTTGACCTCGAAGCAACTAAGGGGATGGTGAGTGCGCGACTTGGAACCGGCAAACTATCTACAGCGGAAGTCCGGACGATTGTCACTGCAACGAAGGGGAATCCGCTCTTCATTCGCGAACTACTGACCCACTTCGAACGGCGCGGCGAGCCAAGTGCAGAGCTAGTAGACGACTTTCTGGCACGAGAACAGCTTCCAAGCGATCTCGGCGCAATGATCGATGCTCGGGTGGGCCGGCTTTCAGAGCCCGTCTCGCTGTGTCTTGGCGGGGCCTCAGTCTTCAGCGGGGCATTCTCGTGCGCCGCTGTCGCACATGTTGTCCAGTGGGCGCGGGACGCGGCGCAAGACGCCCTTGACAAAGCTGTCAAGGAACAGATCCTTTGCCGCGTTCCCGGTGTCGGGTCGAACCGGTATGTTTTCGCGCACGATCTCTTTGCGAAACGGATCTACGAGCAATTGTCGGCGAGCGATCGACGCCAGTATCACGCGCGGGTAGTCGTTGGAGCCAAGCACGGCGTGGTTGTTCTCAATGAAGATTCGTTGGCGAGACATAGCGCGCTTGGTTCGACCGACGCGACAGCCATAGAGGCGGCCGAGGACTGCCAAAGGGCCGCAGAGGAGGCGGAACAGTTGCTCGCTTTCGAGACAGCCGCGCGCTTTTGGGAACTAGCGATGGAGTGCGGCCGGGACGCGAGTGACGGAAAGCGGGCTGAGTTCAGGCGTCGTCTTGGTTGGGCGCTTTGGGCTTCTGGTCGCTGGCAGCAGGCTGCTGAATTGTGGCGGGAGGCCGTAGCGCTGTTTGAGGAGACTAATGACGAGCCTCACCTTGCGGAGGTGTCGCTCGCGTTGGCAGACGTTTATCGTTGGCGGCTGGAGCTCGACGAATCCAAACATTGGGCGGAACGAGCAGCCGCTCTTCCGCTCGCTTCGCCAGGGGAGCATGCGCTCGCGACTGCCCTAATCGGGAATGTCTATTCTCTGCAGAATCGCCGGCGGGAAGCGATCGAATATCTGGAAGAAGCTTCCGGATACTGGCATGAAGGCGGATGCGACCCCGCCGTCTCGTGGTGGCTATCTCACGGCCTGCTAATGGTGGGCAACCTAACGAGGGCGCACGAGATCGGTGAGCAAGGGTTGGCGGAAGCGCAGCGTCGAGGCGCCACGAGCACAGCTGCGCTTCTTGCGACCGGGCTGTTGGTAAGCGATCTGGGGATCCTGGACGACCAGGCGGCCAAAGACCATCTGCGTATCGTCGAGGACTGTACCGCGCATCATCACGTTGCGGGTCGTATCACCCTGCTTCTATCACAAGCTTATGTTTATGGATACACGGGAAAGTGGCGGGAAATTCTCGAACTCACCAACGAATGGGTCGCCGACTTCCGGCTTGCCGGCACGTATCAGGTCGCGACTGCGCGGATGATTGCTGCAACCGCGTATCTAGCTGTGGGTGAAACTCGATCTGCGGAACAACTAATTCTAAAAGCCTTATCAGATACTGAAACGATGCGGCCTTTGTCGGCTCTCTATCTGGCCGAAACTTACATCGAGCAAGGTCGCCTGAATGAAGCTCAGGCGGTGGTCGACGACGAATCCGGACGGATCTTGCGCGAACCTAGGCTCGCAGCGTCGAGAGCCATGCTGGGTCACGTTGCGGCGGACGTGGATGCGGAGCTCCTTTGGCAAGAGTGCTACAGGGCATTGAGGTCGGAGCGCCGGGCGATGATCGTAGGCTATTCGTGTACTTCGGTCCAGCGAGTCTTAGGGCGCTTAGCGGCAAGACTTCGCGACTGGAATGGTGCGATCCGTCATTTCGACATCGCACTGGAGCAGCTCGAACGTGGCCAGGCATGGTCGGAGTTCGCGTTAACGCTTGTCGACTACTCGGCGATGCGCGCACAGCGCCGGCGCCGCGGCGATCTTCTAAAGGCTACTGCTATGCAGTTGAGAGCAACCGAGCTACTCGACAAGCTAGGAATGAAGTGTGCAGCTGATGGTATTCCAATGTCCGACGCTGGAAGCAATCCGTTCGCGCTGACGACTCGGGAACTGGAAGTTCTGGAGCTCGTTGCGAAAGGGCTCCGCAACCGAGAGATCGCCGCTCGACTTACGCTCAGCGAGCGGACGGTGCAAAGGCACCTCGAGAATGTCTTCGGGAAAATGGCGGTTGACGGTCGGACAGAGGCCGTTGTGAAGGCGGCGGACGTAGGACTACTTCGTCAGGATCGACGGAGCCTGTTCTGAGCGCAGTCGAGGGGTCAGCCGCGCCCCCTGCGCGCGCGTGCCTTCGTCGGCTCCGCAGCCCGCTCCGAACGTATCCGCGCCAGCAGCGCCGACGTCGGCTCATAGTCGCGGCCCTCACGACGCGCAAGCTCCGCCTCGGTCGGCACCAGCTCGCCGCGGAACGCCTTCGCCAGGATCGATTGCGTCAGCCGCTCCGCGCGCGCCGTCGCGGCGGCCACGCGCGACTCGATCGCGTCCGCCAGCGCGAACAGCGCGTCGACGCGCCGGACGATCTCGTGCTGCTCGGGCGGCATGGGAAGAGGAATGCTAATTCTGGATAGGTCCTGCTGGCTCACCTTGTGGATGCCTGCTGTGGTCTTAGCAGCTGCTTCAATCTGCTCGCGTACGTGGGGCGAGTCCCAGATTAACCGTAGGAAACGAACGTCGCATGCTTCCGAAGGCCTCACCCGGATCAATAGATCGGGGTATGCAACGCCGTCGGACGTGTCCTCAACGAGACCACCTCTACCGACCAACGACAGCGACCCGTTCCCACGCGCAACGAGAAAGTCGCCGCTCCGCACAAGGAACGGTCTGGCCTCATCTTCTGACCAAGCTCCTAACTTCCGCTCGCTCAGGTCAACTCGACCGCTTTTCAGGCAAGTGAGTCGTAGTATTGGAAACCCCTCAACTGCCGTAAGAACCGACCGCCCATTTCTTAGCGGTTCAACAATGACGTCGGAGACGAGAGCCAGCTCCCAACCACCTGGAAGGCTACCGTTGCTCGGAGTGCCATCTCCCCGCCAGTCCGCCGTTAGCCGCCCGTCGCACGCCGCTGCCAGCAACGACTGGCGGAAGCGCTTGAGCAGCGCCGCCGTGCGCGCGAGCCGGTGGCGCGCGGCGTTCACTTGCGACAGCAGCTCCTCCACCTTTGCGACGATGCGCTGCTGCTCGGCGAGTGGCGGCAGGGCGATCTGTAGTTCCACAAGGTCACCCTTGCTGATGGCGGTGAAGGTTGAGCCGGTTCCACTCAGCGCTAACTCAGGTTCTTGCAACCGCAGCGCATACAAGACGAAGTCCGTCGGGATTCCGCAAAGAGGTGTTAGCGCAGCAAGCCCGCGACCGATTGCGCATGTTTGATCTGCCACGTTTGTAGGGCCAACTGGCGCTCGAACGGAGATGAGCACATCGCCGGGCTCGGCGATCTTCGTCGGAGAGGTGCACCACTTAACAGCGGTAGGATGCCTTGCGCCAAACTCCGCCTTTCCTTGGAAGAATGCCAGTCCATCCCTCCGGTTGTTGTACGACGATCCTGGCGGAGACTGTCCCATGTTGATGCGAACAACGTCCGGCAGTTTGGCCGCAGCCCAGCCCTCAGGCAGCTCCTCGGCATCCACTAGCGCGCTATCACCTTGGCGTCGACGGGTGTCGCGCCGTTACCGTTCTCCAGCGCAGCCAGCACGGCGTTCAGCTCGACGATCGCGCTCTCAAGCTCTGCGATCGCGTCCGTCGCCAGCTCCTCCGGCTCCGGCATGTCGTCGCCGTCGTCCAGCGACTCGTCGCGCAGCCACTTCAGGCTGTCGATCTTGAAGTCGCGCTCCTTCACCTCAGCGATCGGGAAGCTGCGCCAGCGGTCTTCCTTGGAGTCCGCAATCTTGCGCTTCGCGTGGCCAAACGGATCCCTCCCGTAACAGCGCTCGAACTCCGCAAAGTGCTCCGGCGTGAGCGGGCGGTCCTTCTTGGTAATGCGTGGCACGTTCGTCCGAGCGTCGTACACCCACACCCGCTCGGTCGGCGGACCTCTTCGGAAGAAGATGACGTTTGTCTTCGTGCCGGGACTGTACGGGCTGAATGCGCCGTTCGGCAGCCGCAGCACCGTGTGCAGGTCGCAGTCCTTGGTCAGAAACTCGAACACGTCGCCCGCGGCGTCGGCAAAGAGCACGTTGTCCGGCA
Organism: uncultured Binatia bacterium (SeqCode); assembly: GCA_964498075.1. Classification (GTDB taxonomy): domain Bacteria; phylum Desulfobacterota; class Binatia; order HRBIN30; family HRBIN30; genus CAZCGA01. The sequence continues at coordinate 6,188 of CAZCGA010000182.1, forward strand.
CGACGACCGCCGCGCGGCCGCCCGGCTTGAGCAACGTCATCACGTGCTGGATGAAGTTGAGCTGCTTGTTGCTCGTCGACACGACGAAGTCGTCGCGCTCAGGAGCCTGGTTCGCGCCCTTCGTGCCGAACGGCGGGTTCGTCAGCACGACATCGTGCCGCGTGCCACGAAACGCTTCGTAGATCGAGTCCCCGAGGATGATCTCCGGCTCCAGCTCGTGCAAGTAGAGATTCATCAGCGCGAGCCGCCTCGGGCGCTGCACCAGGTCCTGTCCGAAGTACGTGCGCTGCTGGACGCGCTTCGTGGTTGCCCGGTCGAGAAGTGCACCTTGCTTCGTTTCGCCAATCAGCCACTCGTACGCCGCGACCAGAAAGCCGCCCGTACCGCAGGCCGGGTCGCAGATGGTGAAATCCTTGCTCGCGCGCGGGTCGGGCTTCATGCAGCGCACGATCGACTCAATAATGATGCGCGGCGTGAAGTACTGGCCCGCGCCCTTCTTGCCCTCGCTCGCCGCCTTCTCCAGCAGCCCCTCGAACGCCTCCGCCTTCACGTCGATGTTCAGGCCGGTCCAGTCCGTCTCATCGATCAGGCCGACGAGCCGCTTGAGGTTCACCGGGTTGGTAAAGCGCGACTGCGCGTCGGTAAAGATGTCGTTCAGCAGGCCTGGCTCCTTGCCGAGCGTTCGCAGCACTTCGATGTAGTGCTCTGCGATGTCGGTGCCGGCCTTGCTGTCCAACGTCTTCCAGTCGCAGCCCTTGGGCAGCGCGACGCTGCGCTCGTCCGCCATCTTGATAAAGAGCAGGTAGGTGAGCTGCTCGATGTAATCGCCGTAATCGATGCCGTCGTGGCGCAGCGTGTTGCAGAACCCCCACAGCTTCTGAACAACGTCCGTCATGCGGCCACCGCCCTTGTAGGGGCGACCGGCGGTCGCCCTGCGGCTGTAGGGGCGCATAGCAATGCGCCCTGGGGTCGGGGGTGTAGGGGCGCACCTGCGTGTGCGCTCGGTTCCCTTCGCCATCGTGTAGGGGCACACCGCGGTCGCCCTGGCGTGAGGGCTGTTTCAGTCATCCCGCGACCGCCTCATTCAACTTTCGCACCAGATCGCCCAGCTTGCCGCCGAACGACCTGTCGGCCTGCCACCAGCCGCCGGCGCGCGTGAAGACGGGCAGGTGCTCGAAGTCATTGCGATCAATCGATAGGTTCTGGACGAGATGCGCCTGAATCCTTTCCAGCCACGCCCGCTGCTCGTCTGTAAACGTCTGGCCGCTAGTCACGCGCAGCACGGCGAGCTTCACGCGCTCTTCCGCGGTGAAGATGGCGGCCGCTTCGTCGCCGGCCCGTTTGATCATCGAGATCACATCCACCAGCGCCTTGTCGTAGCGGACGCGGTAGGCCATCTGCAAGTTGCTCTCCGTGAAGTGCTCAGGCGTGGCCGAGAGCTTCGTGCGCAGCTCGTTCAGCGCGTCCGTACTCCAGTCGCTCGGTCGCTTGAGCAGGATCTCGATCGCTTGAATGTGCACCGGGTTTTCGCGCACGAACCGGGCGAACATACTCAGGTAGTCTTCGGGCCGGTACTCGTGGCCCGTGCCGTCGCGGATCAGCACCTGCGAGCTGACCGTGTCCTTGGCGCCGTAGGCAATCAGGAAGTCGCGCTTCGGTCGCGGGTAGTTCACCAGCAAGTCTTGCAGCGCAGGGTGGCGCAGCAGCTTCATCGTCTCCGTAAAGTCTTGTCGAAGCGTTCGCTGGAGGTCTCTTGCGAAACGCGCAACGTCGCCATCGAGGATGTACGGAGCGAACAGCTCGCGCGCATCGCCCGACATCTCCTTGTCGATGCGCTGCAGCCGCTTGACCAGGCAGCGAACGTTGTAGTCCTTGTCCCTGTTTTGCCAGATCTCCTCAATGATCTCGTTAACCGTGCGGCTCGGCTTGTCGGGCGGCTCCGCTGTGATATCCGTTGCGTTTCGGAAGTACTCGAACAGCGTCCCGTCGAAGCAGTCGAACACCGTGAAGTGCGACTTGTCGGCGGCCTGGTCGCCCTTGCGGGTACCTCGACCAAGCATCTGCGTGAAGAGAATGCGCGACTTCACGACGCGCAGGAACACGATGAACTCCAAGTCCCGGATATCGACGCCCGTACTGAGGAGATCGACGGTAACCACGATGCCCGGCTCCGGCCGGTTCCGGAACTCGCGTATCTTCTGGAGAGGCCGGTCCACTCTCCCGGTGATCTTCTGGACGAACGCTTCACCGCGCCCGAAGACACCTCGCGCCAAATCGACAAGCTGGTCGGCGTGCGAGGTGTGGGGCAAATCGTTCGCCGAGAAGATGAGCATCTTCGGGAATCGCCCGTGCTCTTTCTCGTGCTCATCGGCGTAGCGCTTCAGCTCTTCGAGGATCTTCCTGTTGGAGTCAGGCGACGTGACGTGTCGCTCAATCTCTTCC
>CAZCGA010000182.1:8639-10819 GCA_964498075.1 uncultured Binatia bacterium (SeqCode)
CCGAACTCGCGCTCGTCTTCCAGCAGATCGAGTTTTCGCTGGCCAGTCATCGTATCTACTTGGTCGACTTGCTCGCCTTCTGCGAGGAAGATGCCGTTCATTCGTACGTCTGAGTGCAGTGCGACAAGGTTGTAGTCGACGAGATGACCATCTGCGACCGCCTGTTCGTAGTCGTAGTGGTACACGACGTCTTTGAAGAAAGCAGTTGTATGAGTTGCTGGTGTCGCAGTCAGGCCGACTGTGATCGCGTCGAAGTGCTCCAGTGTGTCGCGCCGAGTCGAGTTCTCTTGCGCCGTGTAACCGCGGTGGCACTCATCTGCGATGATCAGATCGAACGCATGGATCGGAATGTTCAGCCGTTCGGCGTTAGCATCCTCCTCTTCGAGCGCTTCCTCTCCGAAGTTCGCTCTATCACGCCCGAAGAGGTTTATCGCCATCCGCTGGATCGTGCAGACGTATACGAATGCAGCGCCGGAAGGAGGATCTGTGAGGTACGCGTTTGGCAGTCTCGTCGGATCGAACTTGGCATCATCGAGATCGTCTTTGTGGAAGCTCTGGCTGTAGACCTCGTAGATCTGATTGAACTTCTTGCCCGGCTCCGCATCGAACGACGCAAACTCTCGCACCGCCTGTGCAGCGAGCGCTCGCCGGTCGACGAGAAAGAGGACGCGCTTGGCAACGCCGGCCTTCATCAGCCGGTAGACTTCGTTGACCGTCGTGAACGTCTTTCCTGTGCCGGTCGCCATCGCGAGCAGCATGCGGCGCTTGCGGGCGCGGATCGCTTCTTCAATCGCGGCGTTCGCGTCGCGCTGGTAGTCTCTCAGCCAGCGGTTGTCATTCGGCATCGCCGCGAGCGCGTCACACGCTCCCTCGAAATCTCTGCCGAGTTGCTCTTTGAGCGCGGAGGGCGTGTGGAATCCGGCGACCTGGCGCGATCGGTTTAGCCGATGGCGCACATCGTGATACCAGATGACTTCACCGTTGGTTGAGTACAGAAAGGGCGCGTGAAACCCGTCGAAATCGAACGCACCGTTCTCGACGCCTTTGGAGTATCGTTCAGCCTGCGTCAGGACGTTCTGCGGCCCAAGCGTGACCTTCTTCGCTTCAACGACGCCCAGCACGCGCCCTTCGACGGTCAGGACATAGTCTGCGGGACCATTCGCCGTCGGGTATTCTTCGACCGCTGCGCAACCGGGCAGCGCAGGAGTCTCGAGACGAAAGGGAGCCGGAGGCCACCCCGCGTGCCCGAGCTTCGGATCGACGCGCCGCTTCCTTGTTTGCCACTCCAACTCCACCGACATGGCGAGCCATTATACGCGCCTGCCGTCTGGCTAATCACATCTCCGCAACGTTACCTCAACCGTCCAAACATTCACTCGCTTGCTCCCTTGCCTGTTCCCCTTGACATAGCCTCCAAAACCTGTCATTATCCGCACCCAGTTAGAGCGCCCGTTCTACAGGAGGTAGGAATCATCGCGCAGCGCACCGATTCGCCTGACGGCTGATGGCTGACTAGCTGACATGCATTCTGAGGACTTTCGGTGGGGTGGAAGGGTTATCGGGATACACATGAAAAAAGGGCCGATTCTACCAAACGAACTTCGATCCAGATTCAAAAACGGCGAAAACGAACTTCGAATGACGCACGGGGCGGGGTTTGTAGGGGCGCATGGCAATGCGCCCGGCTGACAAGCTGACCGCTGATGGCTGAATTGCTGATAGAGGAGGTCCGTTATGCCTAGAGGAGAAGGTGGCGGCCCCAAGCTTGTCCTGAGCCCGCCGAAGGAACCCACCGAAACGCCGAAGCCCCGTGGGGGCCCCAAAACGCCCGAAGGCAAGGCACGCTCCAGCCGCAACGCGGTCAAGCACGGGCTCCGCTCGCCCCACCCCTTCATCATCGAGGACGTTGAATCTCCCGAGGAGTGGGAGGAGTTCAAGCTCGGCATTATCGAAAGCCGGCAGCCCGTCGGAATGCACGAGCTGGAGCTAGCTATCAACATCGCCTGGAATCACTGGAAGCTTCGCCGCTGTCGGCTCGTTGAGAACTCGCAGATTACTAAGCAGGTCGAGGAGACGGAATGGGAACTACAACAAGAAGACGCCCTCGAGGACGGCCTTCCGGACGGCGCGCCGCGCCCCGCGATCGATCCCGAACGCCTCGTCTGCAATCAACACCTCAA
>CAZCGA010000183.1:0-10677 GCA_964498075.1 uncultured Binatia bacterium (SeqCode)
CATGCGCCACACGTACCAGCGGCCGCAGATGCATCGAGGTGCTCGCCCGAGGCCGTCGCGGACCCTCCTGCGTCCCGCTTGACAGCCCGGCGACCTTTCTGACAGGCAGTGCCCTCGATGTCGCAAGTGCATCCCATCGTGCCGCCGGTGCTGGCGGTGCTCATCGTGCTGGGCTACGCAGCGTCGCTGTGGTGGTTGCTGCGTTGCGAGTCGATGCGCACCCTGCTCGTGCTGACCATTCTGTCGTGCCTGTCCTTGTCGCTGCGCTTCTTCTACACGACCGACTTCCCGAGGGGCCTCTACGAAGATGAGCCGAACATCCTGCAGGCCGCCATGCACTCGATGCGTGCCGGCCGTTTGTTCGGCGAGAGCAGCGTCCTCATCCCGGAGTTTTTGAGCGTCCTGTTTCAGGGCCAGCTGGCGTTTCTCATCGGGCCGAACCGCTGGGCGATGCGCGCCTACTCGATCGCCACCAGCGTGCTGGCGACGCCGGCGGCGTTCGCCGCCGGCCGCGCGCTCGGCCTGCGCGTCGTGGCCAGCATGGTGCCGGCCGCGCTGGTGGCTGTGCTGCCGCCGTTCATGTTCTACGGGCGCATCATTCTCGGCGGTGAGCTGGTCTTCCATCAGCTGCTCATGCTGGCGGCGCTGGCGCGTTTGATCTGGGTGAATGGGTGGTGGCCGGAGGTCGCGATCGGCGCCTTCGCGCAATGCCTGCTGCTCTACGACTATTGGTGCGGGCGGGCAATGCTCGGCATGCAGCTGGTGGCCATGGTCCTGGCGCGCGGCCGGCAACGCCTCCTCTGCCTGGCGGTGCTCGTCCTCGCGTTGATCGGCTATGTGCCCTACTTCAACCAGCGCACGACCAACATGGTGCGCGGGGTCACCGACCACATCCGCCCCGAGCTGATGGAGCATCCGCTCCAAGATCTGCAGGTGCGGGCCGTGGCGGTCTTCAAGGCGCTGGTGACACCGACGGCGAACGACGGTTGGGGCACCATCCGCGCCGCCGCCATGCATCCGCCGCTGATCCTGGCGGTCGCCGCGCTCGGCGTGCTGCTCAACCCCGGCCGCCGCGGCCTCTTCCTGCTGGCGGGCTTTCTCGGCGGGCTGGCGCCGGCAGCGCTCAGCGAAGGCGCGCCGAGCGCGCACCGCATGCTCATGGCCTTCGCCTTCGTGCCGCTCGCCGCGGCGTGCGCGCTCGATACGATTCGCTGGCGCGTCGTCCGCGTGGCCGCGGTGGTGGCCGTGGTGCTCATCTGCAGCGCGCAGAGCCTGCAGCTGTACTTCTCGCCGAAGTTCTGGGGCGCCGAGAGCCGCTGGTTGTTCGACTGGGAGAAGACGGGGCTGGTCGAGGCGCTGCCCGCGCCCCCGCACCCGCACTTCATCGTGATGCAGCAAGTGGGCTTCTTCTTCAAACCGCTAGCATTGGTGGATGGAGATTACGATATCCTCGATGCGGCGAACTGGTATCCGGCCAACGACCGCGCCCTGACCTACGTGTTCGAGCAGCACGCGGCGCCGCTGCGTGGGTTTTACGACAGCCTCCTCGGCTACGAGCGCGTCCAGAGCTTCGGGCACGCCTTCATGGTGGACTTCCCGGCGCGGGACTGGTCGTGGCTGCGGCAGTATGGATGGACGTACGAAGCGCACTGCGATGAGAAGCTGTGGCGCGGCCAGGTGCCGACACTGCTGCATTTCGGGCTGACGTTCCACGCGTTGCAGTGCCCGAAGCCGGTCACGCACGTCTGGTGCGGACGCTGGAATGGACCGCCATCGACCATGCAGCTCACCTGGAATGGCGCGGCAACGGTGGACACGTCGACGGCCGGCCGGGTGTTGGAGAAGACGGGCTTCGAGAAACAGGCAGAGTTCACGGTCGAGCCGGACGCGATCGTGACGGTCAGTATCACGCTACAGGTCGGCGAATCGTTCCTCGCCGAGTTGTTCGAACGGACCCCCGCCGGCGTGCGGCTGCCGCCGTGGGAACGGGTCAGCCCGTACGTGGAAGAGAACGCCGCGCCGAGTGAGTCTCTGCAACCGGCGGCGCCGCCGCGGTTCTGAGGCGCTTCGACAAGCAGCTCGACATCTCGTTGCCGGCGATCGATCCAATGTTGGCGCCCATTCTCACGACTATCATCCTCCTCGGCTATGCCGCCGCGCTGTGGTGGCTCCTGCGGCGTGAGTCGGTCGAGGTACTGCTCGTGCTGGCAGCCCTCACCGTGGTGTCGTTGGCGCTGCGCCTCCTCTACACGACCGACTTCCCCGACGGCTTGTACGAGGATGAGCCGAACATCCTCCTCTCGGCTACGGCGGCGTTGCGGGGCGGCAAGCTGTTCGGAGAGAGCAGCGTTGTCATCCCGGTGCTGTTGGCGGCACTCTTCCAAGGGCAATTGGTGCCCATCCTTGGTCCGACCCGCTGGGCGATCCGCGCGTACTCGATCGGGACCAGCGTGCTGTCGACACCGGCGATGTTCGGGCTGGCGCGCGCCTTCGGATTGCGGGTGGTCCCGAGCCTGGCGGGCGGTGCACTGATCGCCGTCCTGCCGTGGGCGCTGCTGTACGGGCGGATTCATCTCGGTGGAGAGCTGGTCTTCCACGAGTTGCTCCTGTTGGCGGCGTTGGTGCGGCTGGTGTGGTGCAATGGACGATGGATCGAAGTGATGCTGGGCGGCTTCGCCCAGTGCCTGCTGCTCTACGACTACTGGTGCGGCCGCGCCATGCTCGGTATGCCGCTGGTGGCGGCGGTTTTGGCGCGCGGCTGGCGGCGGGTGCTCTGCCTGCTCATCGTCGTCCTCGCCCTGATCGGCTACATCCCCTATCTGGCGCAGCGACCGCACTACGCTCTCCGCGGCCTCACCGAGCACATCCGCCCCGAGACGGTCGACCACCCGCTGCGCGACGTGGCGGATCGCACGGTGGCGACCCTGAACACCTTCCTGTACCCGACGGCCGGCGACGGATGGGCGACGATCCGTGCCGGCGCCCTGCATCCAGCATTGATCCTGGCGCTGGCGATGCTGGGTGTCGTGCTCAACCCCGGACGCCGCGGCCTGTTCCTGTTGGCGGGGTTCCTCGGCGGGCTGGTGCCGGCGGCGCTCAGCGATGGCGCGCCCAGCACGCATCGCATGATGATGGCCTTCGCGTTCATTCCGCTCGCCGCGGCCTGTGCCCTCGACACGGTGCGCTGGCGGGTGTTGCGCACGGTCATGACGGTGACCGTCGTCCTGATCGTCAGCGTGCAGAGTCTCCGGCTCTACTTCTCGGACGACTACTGGCTGCAGCAGGCCCGATGGCTGTTCGATTCGGAGAAGACCTCGCTGGTGGAGTCGCTGCCGGAGGCTCCGCATGCGCACTTCATCGTGGCGCGGCAACTCGGGTACTATTTCCATCCACGGACACTGATCGACTCGGACTACGAGATCCTCGGTGTGGGAAACTGGTATCCACCTAGCGGGCGCGCGGTGACCTATCTCTACGAGCAGCACCAGGCGCCGCTGCGCGGCTTTTACGATGCGCTGCTCGGTCCCGAGCGCGTGAAGACCTTCGGGCGCTGCTTCTCGGTCGATTTCCCCGCCGGCGACTGGTCATGGCTGCGCCAGCACGGGTGGACTTACGAAGCCCATTGCGGCCCCCGCGTGTGGCGCGCGCAGGTGCCGGCGCTGCTGCAGACCGGGCTGAGCTTCAGTACGTTGCATTGCGGTTCGTCGGTCACGCACGTCTGGCGTGGTCGCTGGACCGGGCCGGCGACGACGTTGCGCCTGAAGTGGAGCGGTGCGGGGACGGTGTACACCCCCAACGGGCGCGTCGTCCAGAAGGCGGGCTTCGAGCAGATGGCCGAGTTCACCGTCGAGCCCGACTGGATCGTCACCGTTAACGTCACCCTCGACCTCGGATGGTCGATGTTCACGGAGCTGTTCGAGGTGACGCCGACGGGAGAGCGGTTGCCGCCGTGGGACCACATCAGCCCGTACATCCCGGAGTGGGCCGGCGCTGCTACCGAGCCGCTCGACGCAGCGGTTGAGCAGCAGTTCTAGGGCCTGCGGCCGGCGTCATTTCTATGGCCCGCTCCCCGTTGGGTCGCTCCGGAGTGCCAAGTCCGACATGATGACTAGGGCTCCGCGCTCAACCAGAATGCTGCTACGCCGGCCGGCGGGCGACGGCGATGAGCGACGTGCCCTGCCAGGGCAGAACCTGGTCGAGCCGGCGCAGCAACCACATCATCACGTTCATCGTCTTGAGCTGCAGCTTGCTGAAGTGTCGCCGCTTCAGCAGCGTGCCGTTCAGCCACCAGAACGGCGTGGTGGCGCGATTGAAGTCGAACAGGTGCTCGACCTCGAACCCGGCGCCGCTCAGCGTCTCGCGCAGGCCCGGGCGCGTGTAGCGACGCTTGTAACCGAGGACTTCGTCGAGACTGCCGTAGAGCTGCGGACCCTGCGGTACGAGGATGATGGCCACGCCGCGCGGCGTCAGGGCGCCGAAGACGTTGCGCAGGGCGAGCCCCTCGTCGACGAGGTGTTCAAGGACGTTGAGGCAGATCACCGTATCGTAGGCGCCGGCCAGCGGCGTAAAGTCCTCGGGTGAGAGGAGATCGACCTTGCGCACGTCGACGTACGGCTTGCCGTCGGCGAAGTTGCGCAGGTAGTCGAGGTAGTGCGGGTTGACGTCGGAAACCGTGTACTGGTCGCGCGGCAGCAACGTGCGCGTGAGGTTGCCGATGCCGGCGCCGACTTCGAGCACGCGCGCCCCGACGTACGGGCGCGCGGTGTCGGCCATCCAGCGGTTGAAGTGAGGGACGCCGGCGGCGCCGACGAGGATGTTCGAGCCGTACTCATCGGGCTTGTAGAGATCGTCGATGAGCCACCAATGGAGCATGGCGCCGGTGGCGAGCACGGCGTCCTTGAAGCCGATCTTCTTGCCTTCCTCGTAGGTGCGGCCGGCGTAGGAGATCGGCACTTCGAAAATGCGCGCCCCACGCTTCGCCAGCTTGAAGGTCAATTCCGGCTCGAAGCGGAAGTCGCAGCTGCGGATGGGAATCGACTGGAAGAGGCGGGTGCGCACCGCCTTGTAGCAGGTTTCCATGTCGGTCAGGTTGAGGTCGGTGAGCAGGTTGCAGAGCCCGGTCAGCAGCCGGTTGCCGATGGCGTGGCGGTAGTAGAGGACGCGGCGGTACTCGGAGGCGGCGAAACGGGAGCCGTAGGCGGCGTCGGCGCCATCGCGGACGAACGGCAACATCAGGCGCGCAAGGTCCTGCGGATCGTACTCGAGGTCGGCGTCCTGGATGACCGTCACCGAGCCCTGTGCCTTCGCGAGCCCGGTGCGGACAGCCGCACCTTTGCCCTGATTGCGGTCATGCTCGATGTAGGTGATGCGGTCCGGATGCTCCGCGGCGATGCGGCGCAGGATGTCCCGCGTGCCGTCGGTCGAGCCGTCGTCGACGATGATCAGATCGAGCCGGCTGATCACCGGGCTCTGCACGGCCAGCACGCGCCGGACCGACTCGGCGACGAGATAGCGCTCATTGTACACCGGCATGATGACGGAAAGATGCTCAGGCATGTCGCGTCGCCCAGAGGCGGCTCTTAGCACGGCCGGGTGCGGGTGCAAGCGGAGGATGTGCGGCTGAACCACTCTAGCGGAATGGGGAACGAGTGGCGTCACCAGGTTCGGATGCATCAATGCCACAGGTACGAACCTCGACGGCTCCAAACTCGTCCCTCACCACTGTTGCCGCGAGCGTCTGCAGGCGTTTGATCAGGTCACGGAAGTTCAGAGTCACCCGCGTGGCCGGATCGCGCCACGTACGCCGTCCGTGGTGCGACACCACCAGGACACCGTGCCGCCGCGTCGCCGGCTTCAGATAGTTATCGGCGAGTTGCTTAGTGAGGGCCCGTTCGAGCTTCCGGACTGTCGATCCCTTTCCACTGTGCTTCACCTCCACGGCGACCTCGACCTTCGCCGCCGTCGAAGCCACGATGATGTCCGGCTTATCACCGTGCGCGACTTGAGACTCGCGATGAGCGTGGAAGCGGCCTCGCGAGCGAAGGTTCATCTGCTCCGCAAGCCACCCCTGGACCTCGCCCTCGTTCTTGGCGTGTTCGAGCAGTGCACTCGAAGTAGCGTCGGCGTGCCTGAAGCTGGACTGGATCTCGGAGAGCACGCTCATGACGACATGTAGCAGGGCCTCGCCCGTCTTTGCGGGCGCGATGTGACGCTGCTCAAAGGAGACCACGTCCGCTGGCGTCCAAGGCGGTGGCTCGGCGTCCCGTTCCGCCTTCCCACGCGCGAGCTCGTTGAACCGGATCGCGTGTGCGGGGAACGCCGGGTCAGCGGCGAACGCCCGCATGGCCCGGTAGGCATCGGCGCCGGGCCGCTTGAGAAGGGCATGGAGGAGGGTGCTGCGTGCTCCCTCGGCGTTGTCGCGGGCGTCCGGTGTGTAGGCCCGCTCGTGGGTCCTGTCGTCCTCCGGACGTACGTGCCGGTAGGCGAGACGCACGAGAGCTTCCAACGAGGCCACTGACGCCCTGTCGAGCATGCCCGCCGCCAGCGGGCTGTGCCGTTCAAACAGCGCACCCAGGCAGCCCTCGGCGCGGGCTTGGCGCAGCGTCGCTGGCGCGGCGTCAAGCCAGTCAACAAGCTCTTGCGTGGCGCGATCCGTGTCGACCAGGAACAGCATAGCCAGGTAGCCTCTCACGCGTTCGTCATCGCCCGCAGTCCGCGCCGCGCGAAGCCGTCGGAGCGCGAGCGCAGCCGCTTGACGACACTGCCTCTCGTTGAGGTCTAAGCGCTGCAAGACCCGCAGCCCGCGGTCGAGGATATCGGCAGCTTTCGGCTTCTTGCCCGTGATGACCGCGAACAGGATCTGTTGGATGGAAGGCTGGATCGGCCGGTTCACCCAACTGTAGTGCGAGAAGAAGTCGGTACGGCCTCCGCGGCTCCCTGACCACTCGGCAAGAAGGGTCCGGCGCAAGATAGGTGGTACGATTGCCGGATGCCCGTCGACCAGCGCCTCGATCCAGTCCGCGTAGCCCTGCTCCGACAGACACGCGTGCTGGGCGGCGCGCTCAGCCTCGGCCGTACTCAGACGCGAAGCCCAGTCCGGGTCTTCCGCCGCTTCAACCCCCAGTCCGGCGAGCGATAAGACAGTGGTGCGCTTGACGGCAGCGCCGCCACCTTTCTTGTGCATGGGTCGCTCGGGAGGCGTAACACGCCAGAGCGCCTTCATCCCGTCGCGGTAGGCCTCGGCAACTGGCCGCCCAAATACCTCTTCGAGCAAGCGCCATTGCCGAGCCGCGTCCGCGTAGTCCTTCTTGGTCTTGTGGCACAGCCAGCGGTTTAGGTGGTAGAGCCTGGCCGCACCCGTGGCCCAATCTGTCAGGCGAGTCGGGTCGCGCAGCAGCGACGGCTCTGCCTTTAGCTCATTGCGGAATTTTACCCAAGACTCTTTGTCCTTGCGTTCCTCCTCGTCGCGGGCGTGTTGGTAACGCCGCTCCTCGTGTCGGAACCGGCGCGTTTCTTCATCCTCGGTCGGAGGCGCGAGATAAGATTCGAGATCTCTCTCTAGCTCGGCATGGCCTGCCACCAGCGCGCGCAGTCGGGGCATCTCGGCGTCGAGCCCGCCCGTGCTTCGCAGGACTGTGAAGACGCCACTAAGTGCAATTCGTTTGTCGGCTTCTAGGGCGCGGCCGGAAAGGTCTTCAAAAAGCCAGGCTAAGTCCTTGGGTCCGAGCTGCCACAGCGGCCCTCCAGAGATGTGCACGTGCCAGATCTGAGTCGGGCGATCCTCGCCACGGCTCGCGTTCTGCCGCGTCTCTTCAACATCGCCCCAGAAGAGCCGGCGCTGAAGGCGCGCATTTCCAGATACCAGAGCGCCTAGCGGAGGCTCTTCGCCGTGGCCTGACACGTGCCGGTCGGTGCGCTCGACGGCCATCAGCATCCGGACCAGGCCCACGGAGGGCTCTGCGTCTCCCAGGCTGAGGACCGCTTCGTGGGTGAGCGGAGCCAATTTTCTGGCGAGCTCGTGATGCCGCGCGGAAATGCGCCTATAGTCAGCCTCGAACGGCGGCGCGAGGCTCAGAGCCGCGAGCCCCGCAAGCAATCTTTCCTGCGCCTCGATGTCGGGGCAAAGCTTCCACAGTTCGCCGAGCGCGTAGCCGAACCCTTCGACCGCGTTGTGCCTCGGCGGCGGTGAGCGCTCGATCAGATCGAGCAGTTCATCGACCGTGAGATGGCGAGGAAAGAGCACCTTGGCGAAGCTCGGGCCGAGGCGCGTGCTCACCTGGCCCGAAGCGCCCCTCAAGCATCGCGCGGCCGCAACCAAGCCCTCGGTGTCGCCGCAGGCGTCAAGCGCCTGTAGCGCTACGATCCGCAGGTAGTCGTCGGCCGTTTCGTCGAGGACAACGCCACGCGCGAGGTCGACGCAGGGCTGAATCGCTCCTTCGCGGACGAGGCGCAGAAGATCGACATGGAAGTCTTGCCGAGTATTGATGGCCCAGCTCTCGCGGATGGCGTTGGCGAGGTCCGATGTCGCGAACATCCACAACGCCCGGTGGTCGAGGCTGTCATCCGAGATCTCGCCAGTCGCGTGGCGCCTCGCATAGGTGAGCAGGAGGCGTTCTTTCACCCCCAGCGGGAGCGAGCGCGGATCTCCGTGGCGCAAGAGCACGAGCGGTTCGCGCCGGATGATCTCGTCGCGGATGTCCTGATGGTCGAGGGCGAGCCACGCCGCCGTTGCGTGGAGCGACGGCACAAGGGTCTCAATGCCATAGCGCTCTGCGAAGACCAGTTCCCACACCTCAGCTCGCCAGCCCGCTCTCAACTGCCGGTCAAGCCATCTCGCCGTCAGGTACTCCTGAGTGCTGCGTTGGTGAAACCGGATTCGTCCGTAGGTCGAGGGCGCGAACACACCGCGGCGCATGAGTGCATTGCACTCGGCATCCGTCCACTTGTCGAGCACGGAAACGGGGTCGAGGGCGCCCGCGGCAAGAGTGGGGTCGGAGTCGTGGCCGGGCGCGCGCACGGTGAAGGACTTGGCCAGGGTGAGCGCTGCGGCGAGTCGCTCGGCGCCACCACGCGCCTTGTCAGGGGAAAGGTCCTTGTTGTCGGGCCTGAACTTGTCGCGCTCGGCGAGCTTCCGGGCAACGCCATGCTCTGTCATGTCGGCCAGACTGCCGAAGCAACCTTTTGCCTTCCAGTAGTCGGCAAGATCTAGCAAGTCTCCCGGTCTCTCGGCCAAGTTGTCGAGCCCGTTCTTCTGGATCTCGTTGACGAACGCATCGGGCCGTTCGACCCCAGCAGCGGCAGCGAGCGCGCGCCACTGCTCTGCGTCGAGCGGGACGAGTTGAACGACGAAGAGCGCGTCCACTTTGCGCTCGGGTTCCTTCAAACCGAAGGGATCGGGGGTTTCGTGCTGGTCGAAAATCGGCTTGAGCAATGCCTCCTCATCGTTCTCAATCGCGGGCGGGGCCGGCTTCTTCCACACAGGCAGGAGGCGATCGAGCACGGCCCGATCCTCCTCACCCTTCCAGTCGCTTACTCGACATGACACATAGACGCGCGCCCGCTCCAGCCCTCGCTCGAGATCGCGCGCGAAACGCCGCAGAGCTTTGTCCAAGCTCTTGCGGTTGAGACGTGCTTCGTCGACTGAGTCCAGGAAGAACCAACCCTCTTCGTCTGTGCCGCCGTCGCGCCAGTGTTCGAAGGCCTGTCCATCCGATGGATCCAACGCGGCTTCGAAGCCGTTGGCGAGATCCTCAATGCGAACGAAGAAGGCCGCCTTCCCCTCAGCGGAGAGCGCCAGGGCTTGGTGGTGGAACTCCTCGGTCTTGCCGCTCAACGCTTCGGCGAGCAGCACCACGCGACGGTGCTCCACGAGGTCCGGCCAGTCGAGCCAGTTCGCGATCCTGCGACCCCAGATCCTGCCGATGTCTAGATTGGCCTCCTGATCTTTCTCGATCGGAGCGAAGCTGCGTTTGAGGTCGACGAAGTCCATGCAGTAGGCTCGACCTACTGGGCTCAATCGGCGAGAGAGCGAAACGCTTGCAGGGGCTCCTCGTTGATCACGCCGTAGTGGCTTCCAACTACCAGTCGGGTCATTTGACCATCTCGTGAATATCTCGCAAACACAGCACGGCTGGCAGCGTAGCACGAGCCCTGTACGTCCCAAACTCTGCCGGTGACGTACGCGCGTACTGCGCAGGAACACGCGTCGCCTTCAGCGATTTATCCATGCTGCGTCGTTGGGAAGGGGCGACTCTTAGGACGGCAAGGTGCGGGCGAACTTGGAGGAAAGGGCTGCCGATCTCCCGCACTCTCTTCGGATTGCGCCACAAGCCGTGGCTGCTAGCCTGATCGCCAAAGTCTGGGCCAGTGGAACTAGGCCTGCCGGGCGAATTCATGTTGAGCAGCACACGTGACCAGGTCATGACGGACTCACCTAGGAACGCCAAACTGACCTCCCTTTACTGCCGCCACTGGCCGGTGCCTAGCGAACTCCTTGCTTGTGACGAGCGCCTGTCAACGCCCTACTTGGCCTGGGTGCACCCGGACTATGAAACGGCTGACATTCGCCTGGTCGTCGTCGGGAAGGAAGCGAACGGATGGGAGGACAGAAGCCGCGTGATGGGCTTAGCAGCCCGTTGAAAAAGCCCGCACCGCCGTGGCCGATATGATATGTAAGCG
>CAZCGA010000184.1:0-10617 GCA_964498075.1 uncultured Binatia bacterium (SeqCode)
GAAGCTCGTCTATGGAGTGGTGACGACGGGCGCCGAGAACGACCTCCAGCAAGTCACGGAGATTGCCCGTCACATGGTGTTGCGTTGGGGAATGAGTGAGAAGCTCGGCCCGATCAGCTTTGTCGCGCCCCAGGACGACGGCTTGCCGCCGGCCTTCCAGCACCAGCCCTACAGCGAGGCAACCTCGGAACTGATCGACGCCGAAGTCCGCCGCATCGTCGAGGAGAGTCACCGTGAAGCCGACCGGCTGTTGGCCGTGCACCGCGACAAGCTGGAGGCTCTCGCCCAAGCCCTGCTGAATGCGGAATCTCTCAACGAGAAGGAGATCCGTGAAGTCACCGGCCTGACCGAGCCGCCCGGCCAGAAGGAAGACACGCCCTCAAGGCTACAGGCCGTCACGAAATAGCGCCCCTGTGTCGCAATTCTCTGTGGCTGAAGACCCTGTGGCTGGTCGGATCGACAAACCCGCCCATGAACGTACGCTCTCACATTCCCAGCCCATCCGTCGCTCGCGGCATCGCCGCCGTGTGCGCCGCCGTCTTGATCATCAGCGCGGCATCGACCGCTCGAGCCGCGGGCGTGGTTGGCACCGGCAGCGCGCAAAGCTGCACCGACGCGGCCCTCGACACGGCCCTTGCCGATGGCGGCTTGGTGACGTTCGATTGCGGTCCCGATCCGGTGACGATCGACATCAGCACAGGCACGGGCACCAAGATCATTGCCGCTGGCACGACCTTCGACGGCGGGGGCCTGATCACGATCAGCGGCGGGAACAGCGTGGGGGTGTTCAGTGTCAACTCCGGTGTCAATTTCACAGTGGAGAACCTGACGATCGCCAATGGCAAGACAACTGGCGTCGGCGGTGGCATCCTCAACAATGGATCATTGACCGTCACCAACAGTACCGTCAGCAATAGCGCGGCGCAACGGTTCCTGACCGGCAGCGGCGGCGCCGGCGGCGGCATCTGGAACGACGGCACGCTGACGGTCACCAACACTATCGTCGCCAATAGCCCTGCTGGTGGCAATTGCAGCAGCAGCGCTACTGATGGCGGCGACAACATCGACGACGGCACGACGTGCGGCTTTTCGGGAACTTCTCTCAGCAATACGAACCCCATGCTCGATCCGACGGGTTTGGCGAGCAACGGCGGGCCGACCCAGACGATCGCCCTGCTCGCCGGCAGCCCAGCGATCAACGCTGGCGATTCGGAGGCCTGCGCGAGTCTGCCGGTGAACGGTGTGGATCAGCGCTACTATGCGCGACCCGGCGAAGGCTCAGTCAACTGCTCGATCGGCGCCTACGAGTACAACTCCTCCGGCCCGCCACCGGTCACGGCGACGGCCACACCAACGGCAACCGCGACCGCCACGCCGACGCCAACCAACACCCTGGTTCCGAGCGCCACGCCGAGCGCGTCGCCGACCCCGTCGCCCACCCCCACGACGACTGCAACCCGGACCGTCACCCGCACACCAACGGCCAGCGCGACGCCTTCGCCGTCCGCTACTCTCACCGCCACGGCTCCGCCGAGCGGCGGCGGCGGATGTGCGATCACGCCGACGGGCACCGGCAGCGCCGGGTGGTGGCTGCTCGCCGTCGCACTTCTATTCGCCCGCCGACGCCGAGGCCGCGCGCATGAGCTGGACGCTCTCGCCCAAGCCCTGCTGAAAGCGGAATCTCTCAACGAGAAGGAGATCCGTGAAGTCACCGGCCTGACCGAGCCACACGGCCAGGAGGACAACACGTCCACACGTCTCCAAGCCGGCACGAGATAGCGACCTTCACCTCACGACCGCACGGCAGAGGCGGCACATGTGGCCTTCCGCGTACTCGACAACGACGTCCGCGGCTGTTACAAGGGCGCTACCACCGAACACGTTCCGAGCCCGCGCGCGGGGCACAACGGCCTCCATTCTCGACACGCACGAGCCTTACCGGGGCACAAGCCTCCCACAACGCCTGGCTGCATCCCACGCCTCGACTTCCGGATCATCCGGGGCTGGGACCGAGGCGGGGTAAGTCTGGTGCGCCAGTTCACCGAGTAGAGGAGATCGCGATGCCCACGAATGCCTACGACCGTCTCAGCTTCCTCGACAACTCGTTTCTCATCATGGAGACGCCTACCAGCCCCATGCACGTCACCGGCACCGCGACGTTCGAAGCCGGGCCGCTCCGGACAGCCGATGGCGGCATCGACATCGATAAGATTCGCGACTACGTCGCCTCCCGGCTGCACCTCATTCCCCGCTATCGCCAGCGGCTGGCTCATGTCCCGATGGAGAATCATCCGGTGTGGGTGGACGATGAGTATTTCAACATTCACTACCACGTCCGCCACATCGCGCTACCGAAGCCGGGAGATGAGCGGCAACTCAAGCGCCTCGCGGCGCGCGTCATGGCGCAGCACCTCGACCGTCAGAAGCCGTTGTGGGAGATCTGGATTCTCGAAGGCCTCGCGAACCCTGCGCACTTCGTCATGATCAGTAAGATCCATCACTGCATGGTCGATGGGGTGTCGAGTGTCGATCTGCTGAACGTCCTGCTCAAGCCGGAACCGACCGACGCGTGCGAACCACCAGCGCAGTGGATACCGCGGCCGGCGCCGAGCCGTTGGGATCTGGCGACTGACGCGCTCGGGCGCTACGCGCGACTGCCCCTCGAGATTGCAAGGAGCTTCCCGCAGAGCCTGCAAGAGGTACGCGACCCGGATTCCGGTATCCGCGCCAGCCTGAATGCCTTGCGCCAGACCCTCAGCACCGGAATGCGCGGGGTCTCGGACACGCCGCTGAATCAACGGATCGGGCCGCATCGGCGTCTCGACTGGCTGACGATGGACCTCGACACGCTCAAGGGAGTCAAGCGGCGTCTGGGTGGGACGCTGAACGATGTCGTGCTCGCCACGGTTGCCGGTGCGCTGCGACGCTTCCTGCAGCGCCGCGGCGTGGATGTGGCGCCGCTCGACTTTCGGGTGATGGCCCCGGTGAGCGTCCGCACCGAGCAGCAGCGCGGCACACTCGGCAACCGGATCTCGGCGTGGATGGTGCCCATGCCCCTCGGCGAGCCCGACCCGATACAGCGGCTCGCGAAGATCCGCGAGACCACTGAGCACCTCAAAGACTCGAAGCAAGCCCTCAGCGCCGCGGTGCTGACCCAAGTGGGCGCGTGGACGCCATCGACCTTGCTGTCGCTCGGCGCGCGCTTGGCTACCCGCGTTCTCCCTTTCAATCTCGTGGTGACCAACGTTCCCGGGCCGCAGCTGCCGCTCTACATGCTCGGCGCAAGGATGGTCGATAACTTTGGGTTCATCCCGCTGATCGACTCCCTGTGCCTCGGTGTGGTGCTCTTCAGCTACGCGGGGAAGCTGTGCTGGGGGTTCACCGGCGAGTGGGATCTGCTGCCGGACCTGCACGACTTCGTCGACGACATCGAGGCATCCTTCCGCGAGCTCTGTGCCGCGCCCGCGCGTGTGGAGATCCGTGCAGTTCCCCGCAAGGCGGCGCGCACAAGGGGACGGACTCGCCGCGCCCAGCCAACGCCAAGATCGCCTGAGCAACCCCGAGCAACAAGGGTAGCGCTGTAGCGGTCGCCAGGCGCCTCGTCGCGCAGCGCAAGGTCGCAGCGGTGCGGACATGCCCCCGCTCCGCCTGCTCCATCGAGGCTTGACCTCAAAATCGCTCATGGATTAGATTCGGCCGGTACCGGATGGTCCGGCTGAAATGAAGCACGACAAGATTGGATCGGCGAGACCGACGGAACGGAAGCGTTCGTCCACGGCGAACCGCCAAGACGGGACCCGCGGAGCGAACAACCAGAGCCTGTTCCCGATTGTCGGCATCGGTGCCTCGGCGGGTGGGCTCGACGCCTTCAAGAAGTTTTTCAGTGCCATGCCCGCCGACAGTGGCGCAGCCTTTGTCCTGATCCAGCACCTCGACCCGACACGTGAAAGTCTCACCGCTGACTTGGTGGGCACGTACACGCGGATGCGCGTGGTGCAAGTCGAAGACGGGATGCGGGTCGAGGCGAACCGTGTCTACGCCATTCCACCAAACACGTATCTGAGCATTCACGACCGCGCTCTGCGGCTCAGCGCGCCCACCGCGCCGCGCAGCCTGCGGATGGCCATCGATTTCTTTCTGCGTTCGTTGGCGGAAGACCAACATGAGCACGCGATCGGCGTCATCTTGTCCGGCACCGGCACGGACGGGACCCTCGGACTGAAGGAGATCAAGGCGGCCGGCGGCATGACGATGGTGCAGGATCCGCAAACCGCGCAGCACGATGGCATGCTGCGCAGCGCGATTGTCAGCGGCAGCGCCGATTACGTCTTGCCGGCCGAACAGATGGCGGACGCCCTGCTGGCGTACGCGCAGCACGCGGCCGTGGCGGCGACCAACATGGCCGTGCTGCCGGAGAAGGCGCCCGATTCCCTGACAACCGCGGTGGAGGTACTCCGCGCGCGCACCAAATTCGATTTCAGCGGCTACAAGAAGGGCACACTGCGGCGGCGCATCCAACACCGCATGAGTCTGCGACACTTCAATGAGCTGCCCAAGTATGTGGAGGTGTTACGCAACGACCCCGCAGAGGTGACCGCGCTGTTCAAGGATCTGCTGATCAACGTCACCAGTTTCTTCCGCGAGCCGGCGGCGTGGCAGATCCTGCAGGAGCGAGTGATTCGACGATTGGTCGCCGAGAAGGAGACGAACGCCCCGCTGCGCGTCTGGATACCAGCCTGCTCAACCGGCGAGGAAGCGTACTCGATCGCCATGGTGCTGATCGAAGAGATCCAGGC
The DNA here is from genome assembly GCA_964498075.1 of uncultured Binatia bacterium (SeqCode). Taxonomy (GTDB): domain Bacteria; phylum Desulfobacterota; class Binatia; order HRBIN30; family HRBIN30; genus CAZCGA01. Next base: position 4,797 of record CAZCGA010000184.1, read on the forward strand.
GGCCGAGAAGAGCTGTCGCTTGCAAGTATTTGCCTCGGACATCGATGCCGAGGCACTGGAGACGGCACGCGCTGGTATCTACCCTGAGGGGATCGCTGCCCACGTGTCAGCCGAGCGGTTGTCCCGATTCTTCATCAGGGGCGAGCACAGCTACCAGGTCAACAAGGAGCTGCGTGAGACGGTCGTGTTTGCGCAGCAGAGCCTGGTCAGCGACCCACCGTTCTCCAGGCTCGACGTCGTCAGTTGTCGCAATCTCTTCATCTATCTCGAGCCGGCGGTCCAGGACCGACTCATCCCGCTGCTGCACTTTGCTCTGCTCGAAGGCGGCTACCTGTTCCTGGGCAGCGCCGAGGATATCGGGCTGCAAGCGGACCTGTTCGAGGTGGTGTCGACGAAGTGGCGCATCTATCGCCGTATCGGAGCGACGCGCCACGACAGGCTCCAGTTTCCCTTCGCCGCCGCACCCGCCTCGACCGCCGTGCGCGTGCGTACCCCGAGGCTGCCGAATCCAGCCCGGCTGGCAACACTGGCGCAGCACCTGCTGCTGCAGCGCTACGCACCAGCGTGCGTGATCATCAATCGCGGCGGCGAGATCCTCTATTTCCACGGCCGGACCGACGACTACCTCATGCAACCGGCGGGTGTGCCGACGCAGGACCTCATCGCGCAGGCACGCAGCGGGTTGCGCACCAAGCTGCGCGGCGCCATCCAAGAAGCCATCCGCGGTAATCAGCGGGTCATCTGTCCCGGTGTTCAGGTGCGCCGTGGCAACACGTTTCCACGCGTGAAAATAACGGTCGAGCCACTCAATGCCACAACCACGGACACCGAAGGCTTGTGGTTGGTGTCTCTCGAAGACCAACCGGAGACCGCTGCACCGGCCGCCGCTCACCCCACCGCCGCGGCGAGCGCTGCTGACGTGGCGCTCGTGCACCAGCTCGAGTACGAGCTGAAGAGCACCAAGGAGGATCTGCAGCAGAATATTGAGGAGCTCAGAGCGGCGAACGAAGAGTTGATGTCGGTCAACGAGGAGTTCCAGTCCAGCAATGAGGAGTTGGAAACCTCGAAGGAGGAGCTGCAATCGCTCAACGAGGAGCTCACCACCGCCAACACGCAGCTCGAGGGCAAGATCACGGAGCTGGAAGCCGCCAACAACGACCTGGATAACCTGCTGACCAGCACCAACATCGCGACCCTTTTTCTGGACACGCAACTGTGCATCCGGCGCTTCACGCCGGCCGCCACTCGGCTCTTCAGTCTGATCCCATCGGATATCGGCCGCCCGTTCGGCGACATCGCCCAGAAGTTCACCGACCCCGGTCTCCTGCCCGACACTGCGGCGGTCCTGCAACAGCCGATAACGCCGAAGACGGAAGTGCAAACCCACGACGGCCGGTGGTACGTCCGGCAGGTCCTCCCCTACCGCACGCGCGACAACCGCACCGAAGGTGTGGTGATCACGTTTTCCGACGTGGCGGCGGAGGCGCTCCAGGAAGCACGACTCTATGCCGAGTCCATCGTCGACACGGTGCGCGAACCGCTGCTGGTGCTCGACGGAGACTTGCGAGTGCGTTCGGCAAATCAGTCCTTCTACGCGACCTTCCACGTCGCCCAGGAGGACACGGTCGGACAGTTGGTGTACGAGCTGGGCAACCGCCAGTGGGATATTCCCAAGTTGCGGACGCTGCTTGAAGACGTTCTGCCCGAGAAGCACGTGATGAACGACTTCGAGGTGGAGCCCACTTTTGAGTCGATTGGTCCGCGGATCATGCGGCTCAATGCACGGGCCATCGATCGCGGCGGCGATCGTCCATATCTCATCCTCCTCGCCATTGAAGACATCACCGACCGCCAACGGGCTCAAGAAGCCGTGCGGGAGGGCGAGGCCCTCAAGCACGTCGAGGAGCAGGTGCGGCAGCGGCAAACCGAGCTGGCGCACGCGCTGCGCATCAGCACCGTCGGCGAGCTGGCCAGCGGCTTGGCGCATGAGCTCAACCAGCCGCTCTCGGCGATTGCCAATGGGGTGGAAGCGTGTGCACGCTATGTGCGGTCGGGCAAGGTCGCATCCAAGAAACTCCTGGCACTGCTGGACGACGCATCGGGCGAGGCTTTGCGAGCCGGTAGCATCGTCGAGCATCTGCGCCACTTCATCGAGAAGGGAAAGCCGCAGTTCGAGCGGGTGGATCTGCGTGAGATTGCCCGCAACGTCCCGCGTTTGTTGGGTCGCGAGATCCAGCAGGCGCAGATCACGCTGCGGCTCGACGTGCCCCCGCGACCGCTTCCGATCTACGCAGACCGCATCCAGATCGAGCAGATCATCGTGAACCTGATGCAGAACGCCATCGACGCGCTTCGGGAAGCACCAAGCGACCGCCATGAGATCCAGCTCCAGGTGTGGGCAGCGAAGGGCATGGCGGAAGTGGCCGTGCGCGACACCGGCATCGGCGTCTCTGCCGCAGCCACAGAGCGCATGTTCGAGCCTTTCTTCACCACCAAGCGACATGGTCTGGGAATGGGCCTGGCGATCAGCCGCTCCATCCTCGAGGCGCATCGGGGCCGGGTCTGGGTGAAGCGCCGCGCCGACGGCGCCCGCGGGACCACCATCCGCTTCACGCTGCCGCTGCTGCAGCCGCCGAGGGCGGCGCGGAAGAAGCGTGCCACATGACCGCCGAAGCGACCGTCTTTGTGGTCGACGACAACGTCGGCGTGCGCAAGTCATTGCGCGCCCTGCTGGAGTCGGCGGGACTCGCGGTCGAGACGTACGCCTCGGGTGAAGAGTTCCTCGCTGCCTACGACCCGGAGCGCCCGGGGTGCCTGGTGCTGGACGTTCGCTTGCGGCAGAGCAGCGGGTTGGACCTGCAGGATGATCTCCGCCGGCGCAAGTCGATGCTCCCCATCATTGTGCTGACCGGCCACGGGAATGTGCCGACCTCCGTGCGGGCACTGAAGGCGGGAGCGGTGGATTTTCTGCAGAAGCCGGCACCGCCCAAGCTGTTGCTGCAGCGTATTCGCGCGGCGATCGACAGCGATCGCCAGGCACGCGCGGTGACCACCGAACGCACCGTCGTGATGGAGCGACTCGCGCGCCTGACGCCTCGCGAGCGCGAAGTCATGGAGCTGCTCATTGCCGGCAAGACGTCCAAGGAGGTCGCGGTGGCGATGAACGTCAGTGTCCGCACCGTCGAAGGGCACCGCCGCATCGTATTCTCGAAGATGGACGTCTCCTCGGCCGCGCAGCTTGTCCGCGTCGTCCTGGGCGCGCGCGCGGCACCGTCGCGCGCTTGAATGCCTGCCACCCGCACGTCGTAGCATCCGATGCCTGCAGGGGTTGCGTGAGCGCGCAACACTACGCGCGTAAACCCACGCGCGTAGTACTCCGAGCTTACGGCGCCACCATACCTCTTTGTATAAGGAAGTATGGCTCTGGGAGGGCATTTCCGCCTGGCGGCAGCTCCTAAAGAGAGATTTCAGGCCGACGTCACTCTGCCCCCGCAGCGCTGCGCACCTTCCCGAAAGTCGGCACCCGAGCCGCGCCTGACCGTCGCTGTCATCCGGCAGCGGACCATCAAGTGGAGATGGCTGCTGTGCTTATTCATCATCAGTTGCCCGCGGACTAGCCCGGCAGACGATGACGGTAGCCGAGGACGGGCAAACGAAGGGGCGATTGGCGTAGAAGAACACGCCCGTGGTTGGCCGCCCCGGATCATCGACATCCTCAACGCCACGGGTTCGGGATTTGAACCGGGCCGCCCGAACTACAGAGTCATTGGCCGCTCTCTCGGCCTCCCGGAGCAGATCGCGTCCCTGCTCGATGATTTCAGCACCATGAATGACGGACGAAATCTGGAGAAACCTCAGCAGCTACTCGCCAGATACCTTCTCAACCAAGCTGTAGAGCAAGTGCCCTTCCTCGCAAGCTTGCGCGACCGCGTTCCACACGGCGTCAAACTCAAGATCGACATCGACACTATGGGCGTGGCCGTTCAGATTAGAGTGCCGCTCCCCGCGCTGGTGTGGTGATGAACAGTCGCGTCTCATGCGCCTCCCGACGTGACTCTTCCATCTTCCGCGAGGCCCTTCCTTTGTGTGGGATCCGCCCATGCGTGGTCGCGATTCGCGGTTCCCGTTCAAGCCTTTCTCCGCACCATTGACTGGCAAGAGTGGTCGGCGGCGTGAGGGCGTAAGGCCGCCCACGTAGAACCACGCGCGTAGTAATCCGAGCTTACGGCGCTGCCGTCCCTCCTCTAAAAGGGACGCATGGCGATGGATGCGAATCCTCAGCTGGCGGAAGTACCGAATGGTCTGCTGCAGCTCGACATCATGCTCCCGTCGCAACACTTCGGACCGCGACGCAAGCAGGGACCCGAGCAACGGCTCATGATTGCTGTCCTGCAAGATGCGCTCGAGTGCGTTGAGAAGCATCGCTTCGCCACGGACACTCACGGCCGACGGCTCTTCCACGACGCGGAGCGGTGGTTCCTCGCCCACGAGACAGGCTGGCCATACTCCTTCGAATGCATTTGTGCGGTGCTCGATCTCGACGCGAACGCCGTGCGTCACCGTTTGGGCGTGACGCAAGAGCAACAACCAGCACTCGTGCCACGCCAGATGTACGCTGCCAGACAGGAATCTCGGAGCCGTTGAAAAGGAGGAAGCGCCATGTTGCACTACGCAGTCGTCTTTTTCGTCATCGCCCTGATTGCCTCGGTACTCGGGTTCCGTGGCATTGCCGGCATGTCGGCGCAGATTGGCTGGGTGTTCGCGGTCGTCGCCATCGTCTTCCTCGCGGTCGCGCTGCTCGGTGGCCGCGGTTCCATTGCAGGTCCGTGACCGCATCGACGTGGTGCCACGTCGCCGAACGCAGAACATCCAACCCTCACATCGAAGAAAGAAGGAGGAGACTCGTGGTGCAACCAAGGACAATCATTTCTCGACTGACAACGAAGCAGGCCTTGCTGGCGGCACTACTGAGCGGTGCGCTGGCCGCCCCTGCTCTCGCAGTACAACCTGACGCGTGGATCACGACGAAGAGCAAGCTGGCGCTGCTGACAACCGAGGGTGTGAGCGCCACAGCCGTGAGCGTCGATACCGTCAACCAGCAGGTGACCTTGCACGGCAAGGTGCGCTCCGCTGAGGAGAAGGCGAAGGCCGAGACCGTCGTCAAGACGATCGATGGCGTGCAGGCCGTGCGTAATCTCCTCGAGGTGGTGGCGCCGCAGCACGAGAAGGCCGTGCAGCGCTCTGATGACGACATCAAAAAGCAGGTGAATACAGTGCTGCAGGCGCAGCCTTCACTGAAGGACAGCGCGATCACCGTGCAGTCCGTGAACAACGGCGTGGTCCTGCTTGCCGGCACGGCGAAGACGCTGACGGATCAGCTGAGCGCCCTCGAGGTGGCGTCCGGCGTTCCGGGCGTGCGCCACGTGTCCAGCGAAATTCAGAGCCCAGACACACTGGCCGATAAGGAGATCTGGCGCGAGCGCACGGCGCAGAAACCCAATGCCAAGTACGGCGCCGCCGACGCGTCGCGCGATGTGTGGATCACGTCAATGGCGAAGATGCGCTTGCTGGCCGACAGTCAGACGCCGGCGCTCGACATCAATGTAGACACCCGTGATGGAGTGGTGACGCTCTTCGGCATCGTGCCGGCAAAAGAAGCCAAGCGGGCGGCGGAGGCCGATGTGCGCAAGGTGAGCGGCGTCAAACATGTAAAGAACGAACTGCAGGTGGTGGCCGGTGCCAAGCAACCCGCCGTGAAGGCGCAGGACGAGGACATCCAGCGCGACGTCAAGAAGAGCTTTCAGGACCGTGCAGACCTGAA
>CAZCGA010000185.1:0-10554 GCA_964498075.1 uncultured Binatia bacterium (SeqCode)
CAGGCACCACGTCGGAGATCACGATCCCGTTCGCGTCCTTATCACCGGTGTTCATCACCGTGAGCGTGTAGGTGATCATCGTCCCCGGATCAACTTTGCCACCCGCGAACGCGGCGCCGTTCATGTCGGTGGCGGTCTTGGTGATGGTCAGCTGTCCCGAATCGACCGTGACGCATGCCGCACGGCCCGGCGGGACGCCGAGCGGGTCGCCGCCCGTAAACACCACCCATCCGCCGTCGTCTTCCGCCTTGGCGGAGTCGCACACCCGAGTCGTGTCCGTCAGATTCGGACTGAGCACAACGTTGAGATGGGCGCTCAAGATGACCTGGAATGGTTGGCCCAGATTGCAGCTACCAGCCACGCCACCACAATCCGCATCCGTGCCGCACGGGCCACCAAGATTCGCGGTGCTCGTAGGCCCGCACGTGCCGGCCTGGCCACCAGTGCAACTACCGCCAGGGCACTCGCCGTCCAGGCTGCAGGCCCTGCCCACCCGCGAGCCGCCGACGCACCGGCTCGGAGAACAGCTATTGCCCGGGAAGTTCCAAGTCAGGAATCCCGCCGGGCCTTCCACTGCCGCGCCACCGATGCAGGCAGGGATGGACGCGCCTGGATCGTTCGAGGAGCAACTCGTGCTGACCACGCTGACCTGCGGGTTGCCAAAGGGGTCGGTGGGCAATGGGTCTTCGATCTTGACGTTGTTCGATGGCCCCGCGGAGCACGGGTGGGTAGTCACGTCGATGTCGAAGGCAATCGGGCTGCCTGACAGTGGGTGCGTTGTGCCGCTGACCACCGTCTTGTCGACCCGCGGCACTGCCGGGCCGCCCTGGTCGTTGATCATGCCATCGGCTCCGCTGTCGTCGCCGAGCATCCCGTCGGTTATGGGGACATCCGCCCGCATTCCGACCCCGTCGACCATGAAGGTCACGCCCGGCAGGGTGTAGAAGTGGTCGCCAAACGGGCCGCCTGGCTGCTCCGGCCCGAACTTCCGATACAGGACCCCCTCCGGAACCGCGGTCGCCCCGTGGTAGGTCATACGCAAATGGGCGGAGTCGCCAGCGGATGGGCACTTGACGTCGAAATCGATGACGTCCCACGGATAGAAGAACTGCGGATCACCATCGCCAAACATGCTGACCGGGAAGGTCATGACATTCTGGAGGGCCCGGCACAGGTGGCCGCCGTCGAGCGTCTCAATCGTCATGTATGGATTCGGAGGCGTGCCCCCCGGTGGGAGTCCGTGTTGCGGAAGCGAGGCGACCCGGCACTGGAACTTGTCTTTGATGCTATCGAAGTTGCCGTCGCCGCTGTTGGGCGCCATATCCTCGGTTGCGTCGGGTACGCCATCGGTTGCTGTCAACGAAGCAGTGTTGCTGGCCGCACCCGGGCCGCTCTCGGTCGAGGTCACGACGCTGGTCGTGTTCGGGAAAGTTCCCTCGGCGTCGTTCGTGGTCATATCGAAGGTAAGGTCGCAGGACGAACTGGCGGGAACTGTCCCGCCATTCACTGTCAGCGACGTTGTGAAGAAGAAGCCAGTGAAGCCGCAGGGGTCCCCAGTGTTGCTGACAATCCTGAGGCCACCCGCCGCGTTATCGCTGGCGGCAACGTTGTCGGTGAACATGATGCCGGTAAGCGCACAAACCGTATTGGGGTTGGTGACCGTAAATTTCATGCTTGTCGTGTCACCGCAATTGATCGACGTGGGGGTAAACGTCTTTGTGATCGTCGGCACGCAGGCGACCTCAAAGTTCACGGTGTTGCTGGCCACTCCCGCGGCCTCGTTGGAGGTGATGGCGCCGGTCGTATCCGACTGGGCGCCGCATGTCGTGCTCGTCACATTCACCGTGACTGTGCACGCCGCGGCACCGGGTGCCAGAGTGACACCCGTCACACTCACCATCTGGGTTCCCGCAGTTGCCGTAACCGTGCCGCCGCAGGTGTTCACCAGGCCATTGGGCGTGGCCACCACCACGCCGGGCGCGGTAGCGGACCAGTCGTCGGTGACGCCGATGCCGGTGAGGAACGAGAACGCGTTGGGGTTGGTAATCGTGAGCGTCAGGGTGGTGGTGTCAGTTGCGCCGCCATTCAAGGTGAGACAGGTGGTCCCAAGGGCTTTGCTGACCGTCGGCGGCAATGGCGTTACGATCTGGTACGCGACGATAGCCGCTGCCCAGTCGGCCGAGGCCGGGGCCAGGGTGCCGTCGGCAGCGAAGGCGCCGGTGGCCGAGACGACCTGGTATTCGGGATCGATCCCCCGTGGTACCGCCCCCGCTTGGCAGCCGACGGCCGGGTTGCGCTCCCCCCCCGTCGCGGTGTAGCCGGTGCCGCCATCCTGCGCGCCGCCCGGCGTGAAGATCGTGGGCCCCGCCGTGTTGTCGAAGCCGATAGCGCCGAAGAGCACATCATTCGCATTCGTCGTCGCGGCCCCAAGCGTGACCGTAGGCTGCACGGGAGCAGGCCCCGAGTTCACGGCGGAGCCGTCCGTCTGCACGACCGTCGCGGTCTGCGCCACGAATGCGAGTTCGTCGACGCGCCCCACGCGGGCGCTTGAGTTGGGGAACGTCACTGTGATCGTGTCAGTTGTGGCGAGCGCCGTGGCTACCGGTGCCGAGCACACGACCGTGCGCATATTGATGGCGGACAAACTGTTCGCGTTCACGGTGTACGTATTGCCCTGGTTGTCACTGCACGAAACCGCGCCAGCGGCGCCATTCGTCGCGAACGTAACAACAACGGTATGGCCGACAGGAATCGTCGCAGTAGGGTTGATTGCCATTGATGTGGCGTCGGCGGCGCATTCTTGCTTCGTCCCTCTGTTGGTGACCGTCAGGCCACTCGCAGAATGGGCGATGCCCAAGAGCACCAAGAGCGCAAGGCTCAACCCGCCGGCTTTCGACCTGACACGCCGAAGCAAGCGAGCAGCGGTTTGGGTCAATTGTCTGGATGCATGCAAGCACGCGCTCTTCATGGGTCCCCCTTTGCGCATACGCGCGGAGTTCGGAAGGTTTTTGCCGTTTGGCTTTTTGCCTTGGCCGGGCTTGTAACGCGGAAGACGAGCACCTGTCAATACGTAAAACTGCTGATTTGGGGGATTTCTTGCCTCGGCATTTTGGGGTGTGGCCTGGTGCCGATCACTCTCAAGATTTCAAGGGCGGCCGTTGGCGGACGTTATGAATTGCCGCGTCTCCCCCGACGGGCTCCTGCCGAGCCGGGTCGTAGATCCAGTCGGCTCAAGTGTATACCGGCTCAGGACTTTATTCTCCGCGCCGCCTCCTCTATTTTGGCGGGCATGAAGTCTCCGATGGTGCGCTTCGCCGTGGTGTTCTTTCTGGCGTTGCTGGTCTTCAGCGTGCTCAGCGTCGCCACCAGTCTGCAGAACCACCTGCACGTCGCGGAGACCGGCTTTGCCGCCTTCGCGACCTGGCTGGCGCAATGCGCCGGCAGCCAGGCGCGGGTCACCGACAACATGATCGCCGTGAGCGGCTTTACGCTCGACATCAACCACGAGTGCACGGGGGTGTTTGTGCTCTTCGTGCTCACCAGCTTCATCAGCGCGTATCCGGCGCGGCTGTATGCCAAGCTCGCCGGCATCGTCGTCGGGGTGACCACCCTCTCGCTCCTGAACGTCGTGCGCATCGCCACCTTGGTGCGCGTCGTGGAGTTCCGTCCGAGCCTGTTCGTCTACTTCCACGAGTACGTGTGGCAGGGCGCGTTCCTCATGCTGGTGACGGTGTATGCGATCACCTGGGTGGAGTGGGTGCGGCGATGAAGTGGCGCTTCGCCGGCACGTTCCTCCTGGCCTTTGCCCTGCTGCTGGTGCTGTGGTGGGCGATTGATTTCGCCAAGGCGTACCGCACTGCAGTGCTCTCCACCGTGCAGCTCGTGAGCCCCGTGGTCAACGGCTGGTGGCTGGACTACGACCGGCCGAGCCGGGTGGGCGACGTGGTCTTTCGTCTCGGCGACCGCAAGCTCGCCATGTTGTTGCAGATGCCGGCGCTGTCGATGGGCCTGGTGCCGCTGCTGTCGCTGATCCTGGCGACCCCGGGGCAGACGGCGTCGCGCGCCGCCCTGCGCGCCGCGGCGGGAGCTGTCTTGTACTTCCTGCTCGACGTCGTGGTGGTGCTCGCGTATCCACTCATCATGGATCGGCCCAACGTCGTGAAGGACACGCTCGGCGTCTTCAGCGGCCTGATGGTCTTCGTCGTCGCACCGTTGGGGCTGTGGTTCGTGCTCACCTATCCGGCTCTGCGCGCGGTCTGGCGCCTGACGCCGGAGCGGCGATGATCCGCGCCGTGATCTTCGACTGCGACGGCGTGCTGTTCGACTCCTGGCGCGCCAACATCGCCTACTACAATGCGGTGCTGGCGCAGCTCGGCCAGCCCATCCTCGATCCCGAGGGTGAGCGCCTGGCGCACGTCATGTCGGTCCCGCAGTTCTTCGCAGCGTGGTTCGGCGCCGATGCGCCGCTTGTCGAGCGCGCCGTCACCGTGGCTCGTGAGCTGGACTACGGACCGTTCTACGCCGGCATGCAGCCGGTGCCCGGTCTGCACCAGCTGCTGGCGCAGCTCAAAGTCGGCTATCGCCTGGCGATGGCGACGAACCGCGGTGCGACCGTCGGCGGCGTCGTCCGCTACTTCGGCCTCGAACCGTTCTTCGAGCTCGCCGTCGGCATTTACGACGTCGCGCGTCCGAAGCCGTTCCCCGACATGATCGAAAAGTGCATCGCTCACTTCGGTATCGCGCCGGATGAAGCCGTCTACGTCGGTGATACCGCCTCGGATCACGCGGCAGCGACTGCCGCCGGCGCGCATTTCATCGCAGTCGGCCAGCACCTCGACGCGCCGCTGCGCATCGGACAGCTGGCCGAGCTGCCGCCCCTGTTGGCAGCCACGTGGCCGCGACCGCATTCAGCCCGCTGACGCCGTCCGGCGTCGTCCGTTCCGAGCCGCCAGGCGTTCCAGAAAGTCGACGATGGGTACCTCGACGTGCGTGCCGCTGACGTGATTGATCTGGCGCGCTGCGGACGGGCTGGTGACGTTGATCTCGGTGAGCTGCCCGTCAATCACGTCGATGCCCGCCAGCCACAGGCGGCGCTGTAGCAGCAGCGGCTTGACGGCGGCGATGATGGCGCGCTCGCGTTCCGTCAGCGTCGTCGCTTCGACTCGCGCGCCTTGGTGGATGTTGGCGAGGTGCTCTGGGCTGCGTGGGACGCGGTTGACCGCGCCGATCGGCTCACCCGCCAGCAGCAGGATGCGCTTGTCGCCGGCCGCGACGCCGGTCAAGAACTGCTGCGCGATGACGTAATGCCCGCCGCGTGCCGCGAGATATCGGCCAACCACCTGCGCCGCGGCCCGCGCATCGACGGGCTGCACACCGCGGCCGCTGCAGTCCTCCAACGGCTTGAGCACGATGCGGCCGTGCGTGGCAGCAAAGGCGGCGATGCGCGGCGCGTCGTTGCTGACCAGCGTCGGCGGCGTGAACTGCGGCAGTGCGAGGGGCAGCAGCTTCTCGTTCACGGTGCGCAGGCTCACCGGATCGTTGACCACCGGAACGTCGGCCGCGGCGCGCTCCAGCACGAACGTCGCCGCCAGATAGTCGGCGTCCACCGGCGGATCCTTGCGCATCAACACCAGGTCGAAGTCCGCAAAGGCGTGCTCCGTCGCCGGCCCCAGCTGGTAGAACGGCTGGCGCTGCAGGTCGAGCGTGATGGACTGGGCGCGCACGCCGGCCCCGCGTTCGCTGAGGTAGAGGTCCGGGAGCGTGGCCACCGCGGCCGCGTGGCCGCGCCGGGCCATCTCCTCGATGAGCAGGAGCGAGGTCTCGGTAGCGAGATTCAGCGTATCGAGCGGATCGATGATGACGAGAAAGTGCATGGCTCATCGCTTCGCGCGCGTACGGGCGCGTCGCTGCGGGCGCAGGCGCCCGCCGAGCAAAGCGAGCACGCGGTCGAGCGTCGCGTGATCAATCGCGCAAACCACCTGCTGCCCGCGCCGCTCGCAAGTGATCAGGCCGGCGGCGCGCAGCTCCTTCAAGTGGTGCGACACCGTCGACAACGCCAGCTGGAAGTCCTCGGCAATGGCGCACACGGTGTTGCCCTTGCGATCCGTCCGGCAGCACAGGCCGTCGTCGTGGATGCGTTCGAAGATCGCCAGGCGGTTGGGGTTGGCGAGCGCCCGCAGCGCTTTCGACAGCGCATGATGGTCGGGGGTGATCTTCATTTCGATAGTTTTCGAAATAACGACGAATTGAGGCTGAGTCAAGGCCCGGGGGGAGCCGGCTTCAGAGAGCCCTTCGATACGCCGCCAAGAGAGGGCGGCTACTCAGGGCGAACGGTTGGATGATCAATTTCAGACACCATTTCCGCTCGTCCCGAGTAGGCCCCGTCTTCTCAGGCGCCGTATCGAGGGACGCTTGTGCGCATGCGCCGCCTCAATCCACCGGCCGCTCCGGCAGCACGCAGAACGCTCCCGCGGAGAATCCCTGCGCTTCGATGCCCAAGGCGTGATCGAAACGGGCGCGGTAGTTCTCCCAGGCGACGGCCGCCGTCAGCTCGACAAGCTGGGCCGGACTGAAGTGCTGCCGCAGCGCGTCGAACAGCTCGTCGGACACCTCCACGGGCGTCTTGGTCATCTCGCCAGCGTACTCGACGACCAGCTTCTCGAGCGGCGAGAACGCCGGGCTCTGCTTGTAGACGGCGAGGTCGTGCAGCTGCGCCTCGGTCACACCGGCCGCCCTGCCCACGGCAGAGCCGATGTCGATTCAAAACGGGCAACCGACGAGCGCCGCAGCTTTGAGGCCGGCGAGCGCCTTGAGCCGCGCGTCGACGAGGCGCGCGCGACCGAGCGCGAACTCGTAGGCGCTGTACCCCTGCAGGACCCATCCGTGATGCGCCGTCACGGTCAGCGGCTCGGGGACTTTCCCGAGCCAACGCCGCGCGTACCAGTAAATGAACCGGGCGAACAGCCCGGCACGCCGTTGCGGAACTCCTTCGATACGCGCCATCTACTCCTCCTGAGAACGCCACCAACGCGGTAGGCACAACACGGCCAACACGATCGCCGGCAAAAAAACCCCGGGAAGGTCGATCAGCCAATGACCCTGGTGGAGCCGGCCGCTCAGCATGTCCGCTACATGCACGGCGGCGTGCAACACGAAGAACAGGGTCGCCGCCAAGAGAACGCCTTGGCGGTAGGCCGCGCGCACCGCCGCAACACAGAAGGCGACACCGATGGTCATGAACGCCGAACCGATGTCGCGCACGAAGTGCACGTTCAGCGGACCCGTGTCGGGCACGGCCGCCGGCAGGCCGTGATACCAGCTCTCCGGCGACAGCAGCATCCACACCCCATGGGCGAGGTTCAACAAACCCACGATCCAAAAGACTGTCTGCATACATCGCGCTCCTTCTCCGTCACCCTTATCACGTTTGCCGGCGCCGAATGGTTACAGGATGGCCGAGGATTGACTCGGCGGAGCGCGCCCGCTTGATTCCTCTCCGTGAAACCACTGCCGATCGATCCGCTGCTGCCCGACATCATTGCGGAGCTTGGGCGGGCATCGCGGCTGGTGCTGCGCGCGCCGCCGGGGGCGGGCAAGACGACGCGCGTGCCGGCCGCGCTGCTCGACGCCGGCTGCGCCGGAGACAAGCAGGTCCTGGTGCTCGAGCCGCGGCGCATCGCGGCGCGCGCCGCAGCGGAGTTCGTCAGCGCCGAGCGCGGCGGCCGCGTCGGCGGTGAGGTCGGCTACCGGGTGCGCTTCGAGCAGCGCGGTGGCGAGGCGACGCGCCTGTGGTTCGTCACCGAGGGCGTGCTCGGCCGCCAGCTGGGGCATGATCCGTTTCTCGAGCGCGTCGGCGTCGTCGTGCTCGACGAGTTCCACGAACGCCACCTTCCGGGAGACGTCGCTTTGGGCGTGATCCACGAGCTGCAACAGCACGTGCGCCCCGATCTCAAGCTCGTCGTCATGTCCGCGACCCTGGAAACGGAGCGGCTGGCTGCATACCTCGGTGATTGCCCCGTCCTGACGTCCGAGGGCCGAGCCTACTCGGTGCGCATCGAGTACGCACCAACCGCAGATGACCGGCCGCTGTCGGCGCGCGTGGCTACGACGCTGCGGCGGGTGCTGGCAGCCGGCGATGACGCGGGCGACGTTCTCGTGTTTCTTCCCGGAGCGGCAGAGATCCGCCGCGTCACCGCGGCCGTCGAGCCGATCGCAGCAGAGGCCGGACTGACGTTGACTCCGCTCCATGGTGATCTGCCTCTCGACGCGCAGCAGCGCGCCCTTGGTCGCACCGGACAACGCAAAGTTGTGCTCTCGACCAATGTGGCGGAGACGGCGCTGACCATCGAAGGCGTTACCACGGTCATCGACTCGGGCCTGGCGCGCGAGGCACGGTTCGATGCCAAGCACGGACTGAACGCGTTACGTGTCGTGGCCATCAGCCGGGCCGCCGCCGATCAGCGCGCCGGCCGCGCCGGACGAACAGCGCCGGGCCGCTGCCTGCGGCTGTGGACGCAGGCCGAGCACGCCCACCGGCGCGAACGGGAGACACCCGAGATCGTGCGCCTCGATTTGAGCAGCACGCTGCTGGAGCTGCGTGCCTGGGGTTTGCGCGATCTGCATCAGTTCCCCTGGCTCGACCCGCCCAGCGACGCAGCGGTGCAGCGCGCCGAGCAGCTGCTGCACGTGCTTGGCGCCGTGGACACACGCGGCGCAATCACCGCCACCGGGCAGCGCATGCTGGCGCTCTCCGTCCCTCCGCGCCTCGCCCGCATGCTGATCGAAGCGGCGCAGCGTGGTTGCCCGAACGACGGCGCGCTCCTGGCCGCGTTGGCGTCGGAGCGCGACATCTGTCTCGAGCAACGCGCTTTGAGCGACAGCCCGGTCAGCCAATGGCCCGCGGGGCCGTCCGATCTACTGTTGCGGATGCAGTTGTTCGAGGAAGCCGCACGCCGCCACTTCGATCGCGCCATCTGCACGTCGCTCGGCCTCGACGGGCGCGCGGTGCATGCCGTCGAGCGCGCCCGACGGCAGTTGGCGCGTGTTGTTGGTGATGACCACCGCGGCAGCGATGCGGCGGATACTGAGACACTCCTGCGCTGTACGCTCGCCGGATTTCCGGATCGCGTCGTCCGACGGCGGGCGGCAGGTTCGCCACGGGGCGTGATGGTGGGTGGCACGGGCGTGGTGCTGACCGACAGCAGCGTCGTCCGTGAGACGGACCTGTTCGTCGCCATCGAGGTGGATGCCGCGCCGCGGCGTGTGCGGGCGGAGGCGCGCGTGCGCGTTGCCAGCGCCATCCGCCGTGAATGGCTCAGCGAGATGTTCGCCGATGCGGTGCGCACCCTGCAGGCGATCGAGTTCGACTGGGAGCGCGAACGCGTCGTCGAGCGCACGCAGGAGTTGTTTCAGGATCTCGTACTCGGCGAAGCCGTGCAGCTCGATGTCGATCCGCAGCGTGCCGGCGACGTGCTCGCGGCGGCGGCGCGTCAGAACCCGACGCGGGCGGTGCGGATCGGCGAGGCAGAGAAGAACTTGGCGGCGCGCATCGGCTTCCTGCAACGCGCGCTGCCGGAGCTGGGGCTTCCGCCTGAGCCCAACGCCTTGTTGGTGGACGCGCTGGTGTCGTTGTGCGCCGGGCGCAGCAGCTTTGCCGAGCTGCGTGGTGCGGACGTGCTCGCCGCGGTCCGCAGCCGCCTCACCGTAACGCAGCTCCGTACTCTGGATCGAGACGCGCCGGCACAGTATCGACTGCCGTCCGGGCGCCTGGCCGCGGTGCGCTATGCCGACGACAAGCCGCCCGTGCTCGCCGCGCGCATTCAAGAGGTGTTCGGCCTCGAGGCGACGCCGCGGCTGGCGGGCGGACGGGTCAGACTGGTGCTGGAGCTGCTGGCGCCGAATCAACGGCCGGTGCAGATTACCGACGACCTGGAGAGCTTCTGGCAGCACACGTATCCCGAAGTCCGCAAGCATCTCCGTGGGCGCTATCCCAAGCATGCGTGGCCGGAAGATCCGCTGGCGGCAGCAGCAACAGGGCGCGCGGTCCGACGGCGCTGACGCACGTGGCTTGCGGCGTTCGAATCGGCTAGTTGTATGCGCGAGCGGGAGTGATCACCCATGACGGAGCGCGCAGGGGTCGTGAGCGACAACGCCGCAGCGCCGCTCGACGGCCGACGGGACGTGGAGCGGGCCGTCACCCAACTGGCCGGGCGACTGCCCACAGCGTTGGCACCACTAGCGCGTTTGGCCTTCAACTATCGCTGGTCGTGGTTGGTGAGTGGCGCCGCCATCTTCCGCGAGATCGACCCGGCGGTCTGGCGGCGCAGCGGGTGTAACCCGCGGTACGCGATCGCCGCCGCCCCGCCCGGACGCCTCGACGCGCTGGCGCGCCAGGACTCGTACGTCCGCCGGGTGCAGGAGCTTGCGGCGCGGCTCGATGCCGACCTTCAACGTCCCTGCGCCGACGCGGCGATTCGAGCCGATCATCCGGTCGCCTACTTCTGCTCCGAGTTCGCCATACATTGTTCGCTGCCGCTGTACGGCGGCGGCCTGGGA
>CAZCGA010000186.1:0-10511 GCA_964498075.1 uncultured Binatia bacterium (SeqCode)
CCGGCGTCGTTGTCCGCCCGGCACTGTGGGCATTGCATTGTGCCGCTTGTCCTCCCAGATCGATCACTGGACTGTCAAGCGAGCCGGCTCGGGTCGTCCTCCATGAGATTTCACCACACACTCGTCATGCCCCTCACCGCGTCACGATCGGGAAGCTCGGATCCGGATCGTCGAGCAGGCGGAAGAACGACACGAGCTTCAACCGGCTGCCTTCCACCTGCAGATCGTCAGAGAGCACGATATCCTTGATCGACGCCTGCTTGGTCACCAGCTTCAACCAGAAGTCTCTAGTCACGGTGACGGTGGCGTCGGCGTGCGGATCGGCGACCGCTTCCTTGTGGTGCAGGACCGCATTCTCCAAGCGCACGACGACCGTCGTGCCGACGTCCTTGAAGACGAAGTTGATCGTCAGCTCCGTGCCGTCCGCTTTCGGTCCGTTCAGCCGGGTCGCCATGGCGGTGAAGAACTTGTCGAGCGGGATGTTGTTCAGAATGTCGGCGGTCGCAGCCGCGGTCGCGACTGTGGGGCGGATGCCGTGTCGCAACTCCTGCGCACCGCTCAGGTAGACGTCGCGCCACGGTCCGGACTCCGCCTGATAGCCGAGCTGGTCGTAGGTCCGAGCCAGCAGACCCTTGGCGGCGTCATTGCCGGAGTCGGCGAAGACGACGTGGTTGAGCAGCGTCGCCGCCCAGCGGTACTCGCCCTTGTCGTACGCCGCTTGCGCCTTGCCGACCACGGCGTCGGCGCCGCCCATGGCTTCGACGTAGCGCTTGCCCTCTTCCGCAGGCGGGAGCGGATCGAGATGCGCCGGATTGCCGTCGTACCAGCCGAAGTAGAACTGATAGACCGCCCGCGCGTTGTGCTGCGCCGTGCCGTAGTAGCCGCGATTGGGGAACGAGCGACGCAAGCTCTCTGGTAGAACGATCGCCGCGGCGATCTCGCTCGGGGTCATCCCCTTGGACGCCAGGCGCAACGTCTGGTCGTGGATGTATCGGTACGTGTCGCGCTGCTTCTTGAGATACTCGATGACCCGCGCCGCGCCCCAGACCGGCCAGTGATGGCTGTTGAAGACCACCTCCGTCTGCGCGCCAAACCGGTCCATCGCTTCGTCGATGTACCCGCTCCACAGCAGCGCGTCGCGCACCTTGGCCCCACGGAGCGTGTAGAGATTGTGCATGGTCTGCGAGACGATCTCCGCGCCGCAGAACGCTTTGAGCTGCGGCAGGAAGAAGGTAAGCTCCGCGGGCGCTTCGGAATGGGGCACGTACTGAAAGACGAGCTCGACGCCGTCGATGCGCATCTGCTGGCCGGTGTGGTCGACGATGTCGCTGGGTGGGAGGATGGAAACGCTACTCATCGCCGGACCCTTGCCCAGACCGGTATCCACATGGCCGCGTTCCGTGCGGCTCAGCGCGGCGCCGTACATGTATTGCGCGCGCCGCCCCATGACGACGCCGGCGACCACGTTCTCGCTGATCGCCTCATCCATGAAGTTGAGCGGCGCGATGACGCGGACCTTGCCGGAGCGCACGTCCTGCGCGCTGGTCACGCCCTTGATGCCGCCGAAATGGTCGATGTGACTGTGGGTCAGAATGATCGCCACCAGCGGCCGTTCGCCCAAGACGCGATTGACCAGCGCCATGGCCTTCGCCGCCGTGTCGACCGTGGTCAGCGGATCGACCAGAATGCGCCCGCTATCCCCTTCGATGACGCTCAGGTTCGAGAGGTCATAGCCGCGCACCTGATAGACGCGATCGGTCACCTTGAAGAGGCCGTTGACGTTGTTGAGCTTCGCCTGTCGCCACAGGCTGGGGTTCACGCTGGGCG
The DNA here is from genome assembly GCA_964498075.1 of uncultured Binatia bacterium (SeqCode). Classification (GTDB taxonomy): domain Bacteria; phylum Desulfobacterota; class Binatia; order HRBIN30; family HRBIN30; genus CAZCGA01. Next base: position 1,828 of record CAZCGA010000186.1, read on the forward strand.
GTGCGTCGCCTGCGATGAAGTCATACGATGGTCTGTCCCAGACCAGCTTGCCGTCGGCGGCCCTCGTAACCAGCGGGTCATCCGTTGCCATGAAGCCGCGCCGCGCGGCGTCGAGCTCCGCCATGTCGCCGAGCGGCAACTCCATCCCGACCGCCGCGTTGGCCTTCGCGGTCGTCTGCGTCGCCCGGACGTGACCATCCGCATCCGCGTCGGGTCCGAAGTCCTTGCCCGTCATGCCCTGCTGTTTGCCGCAGGCCGCCAGAATCGACAGTGTAGCCAGCACGCCCATCCAGGTTTGAGATCGCTGCATGGAGTCGCTCCTTCCGTTGCGCTCTGTATCATGCCGTCGCAGCCGTCAAGACCGGTCGGCCTGGACCTTCGATATCGACTTGCGGCCCTTCCGGGAGAAGTGGTGAGGAGGGCGCACAGCCTCGCGCTCTTACCCGAGTGGTGGGCGAATCTCTTTAGTCGACGCTTGCCCCGCCCTGACGGGCTTTGATGAGCAGAGTCGGAGGTGTGTTGTGAGCGTGAAGCAGGGTCGCACCCTTGAGTTGCGTGGCATCGTCGAATGCGACGTCGGTGAGATCGGCGTCGTCCAGGGTGGCGTTCTCAAGATTGGCGCCGCGCAGGTCGGCATGGGAAAGGTCGGCCGCGGTGAGGTCGGTTTCGGAAAGGTCGGCGGACTCCAGGTCCGTGTGGGAGAGGTCGGCGTTGCGGAAGTTGGCGCTGTGGAGGTCGGCATCCTCGAGGTTGCTGCGCGCGAGGTCCGCATTGCGGAGGTCGGCGGCGCTGAGATTGGCACGCACAAGGTTGGCCGATTTGAGCTCGAGGGATTGCAGGAACGCTCCGGAGGCGTCGACACCAGTGAGCGGGACGCCGTCTTCATTGAGCTGGCGGAGGGCTTCGATGCGGCCACCAGAGCCACCTTTGCCCTGCGACGTGTTGATGACCTGCCAGGCTTGGTATTGCTTGATCTGGCGACGTTCGGGGGCTTCGTGAAAATAGAAGACCACCGCGATCAGGATAGAGAACGTCGAAAGGTGTGCGAGAACCTGCAAGAGCGACCACTGGGAGAGTCCCCAGGCGACATGACGCATGAACCATTCGACACGGTGCAAGGGGAGTGTCCATGGATGGCGAACGTGCGCGCGGTATTGGTGCCAGGGGATGGGGCGTTGAGGCTCACTGTGCGGCTTGTGGTGAATTTCCAGTTCGGGCATTGGGGGTCCTCGTCGCGGTGGGTCGTTGCTTGGATGACTGAAACAGCGAGCCGGTTTCGCTGAGCTTACTGAGTTTCGCGAACGCCGCAAATCTACAAGACCTGGGACTCCGACAGAAGGAGATCGGCGCAGCGTTCGGAGTCGGGCGCTTCGCGGTCAGCAAGGCCGTCGCCGGCCTCGGGCACGATGTGACACGCGATCAATGGCGCGCGCGGGTGGTGAAGAGGCTGACCGCGCTGCTCCAGAGCGCTGCCACGGCCAAGGCTGATCGCACTCCCGCGGTGACGCGGGCCGCTCCGACGCGCGTGCTGTCGACGTCAACTTTCCAGACCTGAATGGCTGGGAGGACCGGTTCCGCGCTGCACGAGGCCCACAGGCAGTTCCGTCGTGTGCGCGGATTTGCATTTGGCGGACCTGACCGACGGGCTTCAGCGGTCACCGCTACGGCGACTGCCCGAGGTGCGGCCGTGCATGGAGGTTCGGCCCCTCTTGCCACCCCCTGTTCCGGGGGTGGGCCGAGGATCCTCGTCGACGACTTCGATCTCGCCGGCGTCGACGAGCTTCTTGAGCCCCGGACTTTCGACGGCTTTCGCCGAGATCTGTGCGGTTTTTCCGGGGCCGAGATGCAAGGTCTTGCCGCCGGGCAGCGGGACGCTCAGCGGCCTCTGAGTCTTGTTGCTGACGGCTATCATCGCTGTCTCCTTGGCATGACCAGGCTATCGGCGGCAGCCCACATCCCGCAGGCTACTTCTTGCCCTTCGCCATAGTTTGCGGGGCCTGACTCCGGTTGTCCTGCTTGGATTTCGCCTCGGCCGCGTTCTGTGCCTTGGCGACGTCCTTCTGCTTCTGGCCGCGCTGTTTCGACTTGAGTGACTTATCGCCCATGGGAGCCTCCGTTCGATGGCTCAGGCCATCTGCGCGACGATTGCAGTCGCTGCATCAAAGGGCAAGGGGCGGCGGGTCACGGAGGACCGTCCGGAGCATCCGGTTCAGACTCCCGCCACTGCTTCAGTTGATAGAGATCCTCGACTGTGATCTTGTGCTCGCGGACGCGGTCGAACGGGTGGTCGCGGAGGGCGGAGGCAGGTGGCTCCACTGGATCTTCGGCATCACGCACCGAAGGTCAGGCGTGCCAGGTCTTCCTTGAGTTGTTTCTGTTGCTCCGGGTCGGAGGAGCGCGCCAACCGATCGGCCAGATCGAAAAACCGCTTCTTCTCCCGTTCCTGGGCTGCTAGGCCAGCCTCGATCAAGTCGACGACGACGCGATTCGCACTGGTCTTCTGCGTCCGTGCCAAGGCCTTCACGCGGCGGGCAACGCGTGGTGGGAGGCTGACGCTCTGGCGAACGGGTTTCTCCAAGTTCGGCATGACCTCAGGATACACCATCTCGCATCAGCATGCACCAAATTGAAGCTCGAAGGCCCGATTCTGCTGGCTTAGCGGGCGCCCGCCTCACTTCCGCTTGGCCTCGCTAGACCTCCCCGCGACGCTTGACGGGCGGTTTGTCCGCGCTGTATATCCGGGTCGGTCTGAGATTTCACGGGGCTGTCGGAGTTTCGGGGAACGTCTGATACTGGCGCGTTATGGCAAATGCCCCGTTAATGCGGGCTATCCGCCGCCGACGGAACCTGAGCGCATGACGGCCGACGAATGCCGCGGGCTGCTGTTCGTGGCCGCGTTCTCAACGCGGCTGGCGCTCGGCTTCGTGCTGCCGGCGATGCTCGGAGCGCAGTAGATGCAACCTTGCAACGGCTGCAGGCGCACCTTGCGTATTCGGGACCACGCCGAGCGCACAGAGCGGCGCGAGATGCAAGACCACTACATGGCGGTGATCGAGTGGTTGAGCCTACCAGCACCGGCCCGAACGCCTACGGCCGCGCCAGTGACCGGAGCAAACGGTGCAACGGGTCCCACACCGGCAGCGACGGCCCCGAACGCCCCGCCAGCGGCCCGCTGGGGCGTCAGAACCACCGACGCTGAGCGAAGCACTGAGCAGCGCACTGACGCGCTGGCCCAGACCGACGCGGTGAAAAATGGCTCAGAGTCGCAACCGGCGCGAGCGCATCGAGAACTACTTCAAAAAGACGTGGGCTGCACGGCCAGCAGCCGGTCGGCCAGCAACCACCAACCACCGACTACGGCATGGCCGGTCCCCAAGCAACTGAAGCCGATGCCATAGTCGGAGTGCCAAACCTCGGGCGCAAATGGTGGGTCGCAGCGGCGCTCGCGCTCATAGCAGCCGGGCTTGGGCAGGTGTACAACGGACAGCTTCGAAGAGCCGCGTTTTATCTGGCCGCTCCGTTTGGGTTGCTTGTTCTATCTTTCCTAGTCCTCTCTTTCGGAACAAATGGGCTGGGATTCTTCATTCCGCTGGCTGCTGCGTTCATCGTCCGAGCAGCAAGCGTTGTAGACGCAATCGTTTTCGGCCAGACGACAGAGCGTCACCTACGAGCTTAAGTCCTGCAACCGTTTCGTGGTTTACGGCGCAATGTGCGGGATAGCATTTCTTGTGGCTCACATGATTCGAGTAGGCGTAGTGCAAGCCTTCTGGATCCCGTCGGGGAACATGCTGCCGACGATTCAGATCGGCGATCACCTGTTTGTGAACAAGCTAGCCTACGGCATGCGCCTGCCGTTCGTCGAGAAGGAGATCACGCAGTGGCGGCCGCTGCAGCGCGACGACATCATCGTCTTCACGTCGCCGGTCGATCACAAGGCCGATCTGATCAAGCGTATCATCGCGGTCGAAGGTGACGGCGTAGAGATCCGCAACAAGCACCTCTACATCAACGGCCAAGAGGTGCCCGACCCGCATGCCGACTTCACTGACCCGCACGTGCGCGATACCGCGCCACGCGACAACTTCGGTCCGGTGACCGTGCCGCCGGGCAAGGTCTTCGTGATGGGCGACAATCGTGATCAGAGCTACGACAGCCGCTACTGGGGTTTCGCGGACGCGACCGACGTGAAGGGCAAGGCAACCTTCATCTACTGGTCATGGAACAGTGGAACCCGTTGGGTGCGGTGGGACCGCCTGGGCAACTACCTGCGCTAGGTACGGTCAGGATGGCGCACGTGCCTACCCACTGCGGACGCACCCGCCCTGGCCAGCAGCTTGACCTTGAATCGCGCCTCACCCATACCGCAGAATCGGGGTCAGGTCCTGAAAGCAGTAAGAATGGATTCGCTGACCCTTGCCACCCGCCGCTCCGCTTCTCTTATCTCCTCGGCGCGCCGGATCTGCTTGCTCACCGCGAAGGCAACTGGGAGCAGGCCTTGAAACTGGAATTGTAGGTCAGGCGTTGCCCCGACTACTCTGAGCCGGGAAGATTGACGCGACGAGCAAGCTTCACCACTGAGCAAGGAGGAATCCTACGAACTGGGCCGGGCATCACCTCCTGCGTGATGCGCTGCGCACGCTCATCCCCGGATGACCCGCACCCGGTGAGTCGCGCCGTCGTCCGCCAACGGAACCGGCGCTCGGTGTCCGCTAGCGCCACGCCGTCGAGTTCCGCGCGGGTTCTCCACCGCGATGTCTCGACGTCGGCCAGCTCTCCACCGCATTGCTCAACTGCCTCGGGGTTGACCCCGGACGCCAGCGTGGCCTCCGTGCATGATCACTCCCACCTCAAACGGGCAGCGCGGCGTGCGTGCGCACGCCACACCCAAAGTCCCGCAGCGGACACGCGAACAACGGTGCCCATCCGCTTGGCCTGTGTGTTCAAATCTTTCTGCCGGAGGACGCGGCGGATGAACGCAGCCGTCTCGTACTTGGTCACGTCCAGATAGATGAGACTGTATCCGGCGTGACACAATGACCGATCGCAAAATCCTTCGTCGCGGGTGAAGAACGTTGGGCGGCGACGCCGCAGCAGCATCGCAGTGATCGCCTCGTCCGCCATGCCACGGCGCCCGATATGAACGCCGATCTGCTGGACCCGGACACGCCAGCTTTCGAGCAGCAGGCGCTGGCCCTTCGGAATATCCTCATCGAGGACGTTCACGCGGACTGTGTGGCCAGCACAAATTCATCGGCGTGTTTGGCTAGAGCCTGGCTTGCCAGCTGCACAGCTTCCCGGATGGCTTCAGCAGTCACGCTACGGTTCCACTCCTCGATGATCGTTTCCCACGCCATGCCGCTCGCCACTTGCTCGAGGACGTCCTCAACACGGACCCGCGTGCCGCGGAAAGTCGGTTTCCCATGACAAATGCGCGGATCGCTCACCACATGTCGCCCGAGGACGCGCATCTTCGGCCTGCTGCTCATGGCGTGCACGATAAACCGATCGTCTTTCGTGCGCAACGGCCGCCTGAAGGAGCCAAGGAGCGGCGGTGGTGCGCCGCCGCCCGTGTCGACAAGAATGCCGCAGGCTGGCGCTGCCGTCACCGCTGAGGATCTCGCCGCGAATCATCGGACGTACAATGCCGTCGTCGCATGAGCAAGGCGACACGGAAAGCGCATCCTGCCCGTGGCTGACCAGGGGCTCGGGTTACGCTGCGGTGCCGGCCGCCGCGCGCCCCTTCTCGGTCAGCGAAAATATGGCGGCGGCATCGTCGTAGGTCACCAGCTCGTCTCCGACGAGTCCTTCCATGAGCTGCGAAAACGCCTGATGCCCGGCCTGGTAGAACACCAGGCTGTGGGTGTGCAGGTCGCGCATCGGAATCGCCCCGCCCTTCTTCGCGATGAACTTCAGCAATCCCTGCCGCGCCGCTTGCGGGTCGGTCGCCATTGGCCCTAGTCCCGCCGGTTGCCGAAGAAGCGTAGCAGCATGAGGAACAGGTTGATGAAATTGAGGTAGAGTGACAAGGCTCCGACGATCGCGTACGAGCCCACCTGCCCGTCAGGAAGGGCCGTTGCCATCTGCTTGAGACGCTGCGCGTCCCACGCCGTTAGCCCGGTGAACACCAGGACGCCGACGCAGGCGATGAGGAACTGCAGGGCGTTGCTGTGCCAGAACATGCCGACGACGCTGGCAAGGATCAGCCCGATCAGTCCCATGAACATGAACTGGCCGACGCCGGCGAGACTGCGGCGGGTCGTCGTGCCATACACCGCCAGCGCGCCGAACATGGCCGCGCAGACGCCGAAGGTGTTGGCCACTGACTCCCTGGTATACACGAGCAGTATCAACGACAAGGTCACGCCATTCAGGGCCGAGTAACCGAGAAACATGGCTGACGCCGCCCCGGGGGCGACGCGGTCCACTCGCGCCGACAGGTAGAACACGAGTCCCAGCTCACCGCCGATGAGCGCGAGAAAGAGCAGCTGGTTCGCCACCAACATGCGCACGATCGCTGGTGAGCCGGCGACTCCATACGCCACCACCGCGGTGAGGCCGAGGCCGACGCACATCCAGCCATAGACGGCGCGCAGAAAGGTCGTCACGCGCTCGGCCGCCGCCACCGGCGACTGCGCAACTGCGTACCCGGATTTCACGTCGTATGTGTCCATCCTTTGGCTCTCCCTTTTGGATCTGGTTCTAGTCTAACAGCCCGCGTTCTCGGCGTACACATGGTTGCCTCTATGAGTCAGGTGGCGATGAATTCACGTACCGAATCTCTGTGCGGCCCGCGCCTTGGCCTTTGTGGCCTCTTCTTGGCGATTTTTCGGCCGTGCGCTCGATTCGAGCGAAACGAGAAGTCGACCGGAGATCCTTGCGACATCAGCAACTGCTGAGAGGAACGCCGCCTCGTTCGCTTTCGATGGCTTGTTGAATCCACTGATCTTTCGGACGAACTGCAACGACGCGGCGTGAATCTCTTCGCCCGTGACCGGCGGTTCGAAGTTGAACAAGGTCCTAATGTTTCTGCACATACGGAATCTCCTCGATGTGTTCCGCCCGACGGCCAGGCGCTCTGCCGCGGCCGCTTCGAGCGGCAAGCCCGCACGGCGACCGGTCGCAATGATGCCACCAGCTGCCGGCACAGCTCAAGCGCCTGGTGGGCGGGCGCACTCGCCGGGCCTCTGCAGGAAATAGTCGTTGCGTGTCGACGAAGGGCGCTTCAGCTCCCGGTGGCGTCGGCACTCGATGCTGACTCCGAGTGTGCGACACATCGCTTCAACCTCCAGCTCGGGGAAGTGCAGATTGCTTGCCGGATAGAGGACGAGCGGTTCATTTCGAAGAAAGGGCCTGACATACACGTGGTAGATGTTCCGAAGGAAGGCCCGCGCCCCGAATTCACGGAGCTTGCGCGCCATGTGTACCAGGAGTCCGCGGCTGAGCTCACTACAAAAGGGCAGCTCGCCCACGAAGACAACTCCACCGGGCCTGCAGGTGCGCACGAGCTCGGCAAGGGCGCTCCAGACAACCTCGGCAGAGGGGAGGACCTGGAGGACCGAGTTGATCACAACGACGTCGAACTCGGCATTTCCGTAGGGTATGGCATCGGCTGAGCCGACCACGAACTCCACGTTCGACACGCCTTGGAAGAGTGCGCTCAGCTTGGCGACCGCGTTGGCGCTCGGATCGACTCCACAGCAGCGGCGGACGCGACTTGCGATGATGCGAAAGAGCGCTCCATCCCCGGGGCCGACGTCGAGCACGTGGGAGTCCGGTTTCAGGGGAAGCTGCCGCGCCAGGTTCTCGATCTTTCGACGGGTCGTCTCGGCGTCGCGATTGGCCATCAACGCCGGATCGTGGAAATGCGTCGCCCACAGGTCGTAGGCCTCGCGATGATCTCTAGCGACGAGCTTCCTGGGCACAGTCCACTCTCTCCCGTGAGCCCTAACCGGTCCCGGAAGAGGGCAGCTCCCCGGTTGTGGCGTCCCGGGCAATCAGCTTGATCTCCTCATCGATAACTCGACCGCACATCCATCGTAGTTGCTTGAGCAGCACCGTTTCCTCGATGGTGAGATGGCTCTTCCCTCGATGGACAATCCTGGATCGGACCTTGTAAATTCGGTCGAAATCCTTGAGAATCTGGTCCCGTTGAGTGCGGCTCTTCCCGATTAGGTAGGCGCATCGGTTTCTAAGCAGTTCGCCAATTCCAATGACATCGGATTTCGTCTCCTCGCCGAGCAATATCTCCATCGCCACGGTGGTTTGAACAAAGGAAAGCAGCTCGTTGCTACCGGCACAGCCATCAAGCAACCACTGACTCGCGAGCAGTATCTTGTCCGCGGCTTCCTCATCTCTGAGTGCAGTGGCGAGCACCGGTAGGCGACCACGAATCCATTCTTTGGTTCGTTCCGCGTCAAGCCTTCCCTCAAGGTTGCTGATCTGCATGCGGCCGAGCACTTCTGAGAGGTCGACCGGGACCTCGTAGCTTGACCAGGCTTCCCAGGTATCGCCTCGCTGCCTGTGAACAAGGAGACGTGCCTGAAGGGGACGCACAGCGAGTGGCGAGAATGGTTGACTTCCGACGCTGAACAGCCGAACGGCGAGGCCGAGGCCGAAGACCGCCTTGATACGGCTAAGTACTCTGGTTCATAAGTTCGGCAACGTATTCGGGTCAAGCGGCACAA
>CAZCGA010000187.1:0-10300 GCA_964498075.1 uncultured Binatia bacterium (SeqCode)
CACCGCCCCGCGCTAGGCTTGTCGAAGGGTCTGCCTCGCGTTTATCGACAGTCTCGTAAGGAGGGGGTTCATTGGCCCAACAGACCAGCGCCACAGCGCTGGTCGAGATCTCAGGGTGAGCGGTCGGGTTGTGTTTTTTTATCCGTATTTTACCGCTCACGCTGAGGAGGCCCCTCCTGAGCAGGCGCAATCTTTTCGCGCCGTGTCGAAGGGTCTTCGGGGGCCGTCTCGAAGCGTGCGGGCTTGGATGAGACTTTATGTGCGAAGCTGGCGCGGCTCGTCAAGAAGGCGGGGCGGATGGCTTTGACGAACGCCGGCACCACGATCAAGCCGCCGAAGGTGTTGAAGGTCATCAGCAACGCCAACAGCAAGCCCATCTCTGCCTGAAACTTGAGCTCCGAGAACCACCAGAAGATGGTGCCGGCGATCATCGTGCTGGCGGTGAAGATGATCGCCTTGCCCGTGGTGGCGGTGGCGTAGTCGACGGCGTCGTCCAAGGTGCCGCTCTCGTCGTAGGCGTCGATCATGCGGCTGAAGTGATAGATGCCGTAGTCGACGCCTACGCCGGCGCCGGCGGCCGCAACGGGCAACGAGTTGACGTTCAGATCGATGTGCATCAGCACCATCAACGCCTCCGCCGCCAGCTGCGAGAGCACGACGGGGATCATCAGGATCGCCGCCGCCACCCACGATCCGTACGTCAGGTAGAGACAGAAGTAGACGATGGCGAAGATCATGCCGAGATTGATCCAGTACGAGCTCTCCACCGACTCGTTGACGGCAGCGAGAATGCCGAACAGCCCGCCGGCGTAGCGGAAGCGCACGGTCCCCGTGGGATCGGTGTACTGCTTGGCCCAGTTGATGGCGTCCATGATGATGGCGTGCGAGTGCTCGTTGAACAACGTGATGATCGCCGCGTAGCGTCCGCTGCGGTCCACGAAGCGGCCCAGATCTCCCGCTGCCGCGGCGGATTCGAGGACGGACAGCAGCTCCGTCCGCTCGCGGAAGGTCGCCGGCAATACGCCCCACTTCGGATCGCCGTCGTGCCAGACGCGCCCCGCCTGCTTGAGCACGTCGGCGATGCTGATGGTCACCCGTGCCCCACGCGCCGACTGCATGTGGTTGGCGAACTCGTCCATCGCCCGCAACGCCGCAATGTCCTTGACGCCGTCGGGCCGCTGCGTGTCGGCTATTACGATGAGCTGGCTGGCGCCGAGGAACTTCTCGTTCAACAAGTTGTAGCCGACGTTGTACGGATGCTGCGGAAACAGCAGGGCAGCGCCCGGCGTCATGTCGCCGACCTTGAGCTGCCAGCCCCACAGCGGCAGCACGAAGTAGAGGGCGACGGTGACGACGATCACGGCCCAGCGGCGCCGTCCGACGCTGCACTGAATCACAAACCGCGTCACCGCCGCGTAGATCATTTCCGAATAGGTCAGCCAGTACCAGCCGAGGATCGGCGTCACCGCAACGAAAGCCCAGAGCCCCGGCACGAGCCGGGCGGCACTGGCCGCCGCTGCCGTAGCGCTCGCCACCGTCACCAGTGCGGTCGCCGCGCCCGCACGCATGCGGGCACGCCGCGCGCCGGCGTCACGCTGGGGCGGCGGGTTGATGTAGGACAGGATCACGGGATGCAGCGTGACGACGCTGATGAAGATGGACACCACCCAGAAGCTGCCGAAGATCGCCACCTTCTGCACCAGCGGAATCGGCGCTACGGCGACCACAAGCAGCGCCAGGCCGTCGGTGACGATGGAAGCGATCGCCGGCGCAAACAGATGCGAGTACGACACGACGATCGCCTGCTGCTTGTCGCCGAGCCGATAGAACTCTTCGTGGTAGCGGTCCATCGACTGGACGGAGTGGCTCAGCGCCCGGGCCGTCAGAAAGATGGGGATGATGAGCACGAGCGGGTCGAGACTGAATCCGAGCAGGGCGGCAGTCGCCAAGCCCCAGATGCTGGACAGGACCCCGGAGAGAATCGGCACCCAGATCCCCGTCCAGGTGCGAAAGTACGCGTAGAGCAGGAACGCGAGTGACACGACGGTCAGTCCGAAGATCGCGTACAGCTGCGGTACGTACTGCAGCAGCGAGGCGAAGAGCCACGGGAAGCCGGTGATGTGAATGCGGTGGTTCGCGTCCTCCTCCGTGGCTTTGAGCTCCATCATGCGCTGGTGGAGGTAGTCGAAGTCCAAATCCTCTTCCCAGAAGGCGGTGTGCACCACGGCGGCGGTGTCGTCGTTGGCGGTGTAGACGCCGCGCACGGCGGGGTTCGCGTAGACCGTGAAGCGTACGGCCTCCGCGTCCTCCTGCGTCTGCGGTACGCCGGCCCAGAAGATCTCGCGCACCAGGATCGTCGAGTGGCCGACGGGGATGACGCTCTTCACCTTCGGGTGGGCGATCGAGGCGATCTGATACGGCACGACGCCCTTGGTGTAGACCATGAACTTGGTGACGCGATCGAGCTTCTGTAGGGTCTCCGGGTTGTAGATGTCGCCCTGCTTCACCTCCAGGATCACGCTCATGATGTTGGGCGTGCCGAACATGGAGCGGAACTCGTTGTAGAACTGGATGTACGGATGGCGGCGCGGATATAAATCGAAGAAGTTCGGGCGCAGCTTGAGATCCTTGAGCGAGTACGCGAAGAACAGGGTGAGCAGGGCGACGATGAGGGTGACCGCGGCACGGTAGCGCAACAGAAAGCGGAGGTACGCTTCAATCCATCGCTGCGGGATCATCGCGCCTGCTCCTTATCACGCCGCGCCTCCGGAGCGATACGCGACCCGCTTCACAGCCTTGACAGGCGCCGCCACTGCGCTCACTAAGAGCACTGTGTCGGCACACCAAGGGAGAACGGCATCATGGCGGTTGATCAACAGAAGCTCCAGGACTTCGTCGGCAAGGCCATCGGCGACCTGGGCGCGGCGCTGACCGCGGCGCTCATCGTCATCGGCGACAAGCTCGGGCTGTACAAAGCGCTGGCGGGATCACCGCCGCTGACGTCGAGTGAGCTGGCGGCGCAGACGCACACCACCGAGCGCTACATCCGTGAATGGCTCAACGCGCAGGCCGCGGCGGGTTACGTCACCTACGACGCCGCGACGGGGCGCTACTCGCTGTCCGCGGAACAAGCGGTGGCGTTGGCCGATGAAACCAGCCCGGCGTTCGTCCTTGGCGGCTTCCAGGCAATGACCGCGGCGATGAAGGTGGAACCGAAGCTGACGCAAGCCTTCAAGAGCGGCAAGGGCGTCGGCTGGCACGAGCATGACCCCGACCTCTTCCAAGGCACCGAGCGTTTCTTCCGGCCGGGATACCAAGCCAATCTGGTGCGCTCATGGATTCCGGCGCTGGAGGGTGTGGAGGCCAAGCTCAAGGCCGGCGCCAAGGTGGCTGACGTGGGTTGCGGGTACGGCGGGTCGACGATTCTGATGGGTAAGGCCTTTCCGAAGTCGAGCATCGTCGGCTTCGACTACCATGCTCCGTCGGTCGAGCACGCCCGCAAGGTCGCGACGCAAGCGGGCGTGGCGGACCGCGTCCACTTCGAGGTGGCGCCGGCGAAGCAGTATCCGGGCACGGACTACGACCTGGTGACCTGCTTTGACTGCTTGCACGACATGGGCGATCCGGTCGGTGCGGCCGCGCACGTGCGCTCGACGCTCAACGCCGACGGTACCTGGATGATCGTCGAGCCCTTCGCCAACGATCAGGTGCAGGACAACCTCAATCCTGTGGGCCGGGTGTACTACTCGGCCTCGACGCTGGTCTGCACCCCGGCGTCGCTGGCGCAGGAAGTCGGTCTCGCCCTCGGCGCGCAGGCGGGTGAGACGCGGCTGCGCGAGGTCATCACCGCCGGCGGCTTCACCCGCTTCCGCCGCGCCACGCAGACCGTGTTCAACCTGGTCCTGGAGGCGAAGCCCTAAGTGATCGTCTCTGGTCTCTGGTTCCTGGTCTCTCGTTCTTGAACCACAAACCAGAAACCAGCAACCGCCCCCCTAAGGCCAGAACAACCGCCGCGCTTCGCTGCGCAGGCGATCGCGGAAGTCCGGATGCGCCAGGTCGATGAGCGCCAAAGCGCGCTGGCGTTGGGTGAGCCCTTGGAGATTCGCGATGCCGTACTCGGTGACTACGAAGTCGATCCATGTCCGCGGCACGGTGACGATCGTTCCCGGCTCGAAGGCGGCCACGATGCGTGACAACGCACCGTTCTGCGTGGTGGATGGCAGGACGTGGATGGCGCGACCGCCGGGGGCGCAGAGCGCGCCCATGGTCCACACCAGCTGGCCGCCCGGGCCCGTGTACATCACCGGCCCGATCGACTCCGACGCCACCTGCCCGGTGAGGTCGATCGCCGACGCCTGATTGATCGTCACCAAATTGCGGATGCCGGCGATGCGCGGCAGATTGTTCACCCACTCGATGTCGCGTAGCTCAATCAGCGGGTTGTCGGCGCAGAAGTCGAAGTCAGCGCCGGGGACGATGAACGACGCCGTCGCCACACCGGGCTGCGCATCCTTGTAGCATCCGGTGGCCGCACCGCTCTTGATCAGCTCGACTACCGAGGCCACGAGAATCTCCGAGTCGATTCCCAGGTCGCGCTTCTCCGTCAGGTAACTGCCCATGCACGACGACAGCGTGCCCGTGCCGATCTGGATCGTGTCGCGATCATTGATCAGCGTCGACACGTACGCCCCGATGACCTCGGTCACCTCCTGGCGTTCCGGGCTCAGCTCGGGCAGCGGAATCTGAATGTGCCGCTCGAGTTGCTCGACCACCAGGTCGAACTCGGAGAGATGGACGAAGTTCTCGCCGCGGGTGCGCAGCACGCGCTGGCCCACTTCGGCGACGCGCAACTTGGCGGCGCGCAGCAGCGCCTTCGAGTGCCACAGGCTGTAACCGAAGCTGACGAAGCCGTGCGCGTCGGGCTCCGACACCAGGCACATGAACGCATCGGCCGACCAGCCGTCGTGGCGACCGTCGGTTTGCACCTTCGAGCCGATGCCGTAGTCGGTGATCGCGAAGTCACCGCGCCGCGACTGAAAAGCGGGACGGACCAGCTGCGAGATGAAGTCGCTGACGAGCTCGATGTGTCCTTCCCAGCCGGGCTCGTCCGTCGCCCAGGGGTGCGGATGGCGCGTCGCGCCTTGGAGGACGCGCACGTCATGCAGCTCGTCGCGGCGACGCGCCAAGGCCGAGAGCAGCGTGACCGGCACCGGACCCATGGCGAAGCGCACCAGGTCTCCCGACTTGACCCGCCGCACGGCGTCGTCGGCGCTGACCAGCTTGTCGGCAAACGTCTCCCGCCAGTCCATTCGAGTAACCCGCGCTACGCTCCCGAGCAGTGCGCGCAGCAGTCGCACATGTTCCGCGCCGCTGCAAGTCACCCACCATCCTGCCCGCTCTCGCCCCCACCGTTGGCCTGCCTCTTCGTTGCCATGGGCACGCTCCCTGAGATACAAACTCCATAGGGGTCAACCGTTCGTGCTACGCGGTTCAGTTCAACGGGGTCTTTCCGCCATCCGGCCTGCGGGCCCGTCTTCGCCCCCGCAGGTCTCGTTCCGCCGGACGACGGAAAAACCCTCTGACGTTGGGCGGGCACCGAACCCTCGCGCATTCAGGATGAGCCGCGAAGCAGCGAATGGGAGAAGCAAGTATGACAAGCGGCAGACTCCCGAGGCGGGAACCAGGTAAGTCAGTGGGGCGCGCACGTCGTCCTGTCTTCCTGTACCTCGGTGCCGGTCTGATGGTCGTCTTGCTTGGGGGCTGCGCGGGAGAAACGAGAGGCCAGGTCCAGCAACATGCCGGTCACCCCTTGGGCACGGTTGACTTTTCCATCACCTGCTCCGAACAAGCCCAAGTGGAGTTCAATCGAGCGGTCGCTCTCCTGCATCACATGACGTATCCACAAGCACGGGAGACATTCCAGAGAGTCGCAACGACCGATCCTCGGTGCGCGATGGCGCATTGGGGCATCGCGATGACGCTGTTTCAACCGCTCTGGCCGACGCGGCCGCGACCCACAGAGCTCCAGCGGGGGTGGGATGCCGTGCAGAGGGCCAAGGCCCTTCAGCCGCCGACGGACCGGGAACGGCTCTTCGTGGCTGCGGCGGAGGCGTTTTTCCTCGAACCCGCATCGTCCGATTATTGGCTCCGCATCCGCCGGTGGGAACAGGCCACAGAAAGGGTTTATGCCTCCTTTCCGGATGACCCCGAGGCGGCCGCTTTCTATGCCCTGGCGCTTTTGGCCACCGCCCCCTCCGATACGATTTCCCGAGAGCATTCCGACCGGGCCGCCGAAATCCTTCTCCGCCTGTACGACCGGAATCCGGACCACCCGGGCGCCATGCACTATCTCGTCCACGCCAACGACGTGCCGGGGCGCGAACGAGAATCACTGGAGATCACGCGCAAGTACGAGACGGTCGCTCCGCGCAATCCACATGCGCTCCACATGCCAACCCATATCTATACCCGCCTCGGAGATTGGAACGGGGTGATCCGAGGAAACCTGCGGGCGGCGGAGGCGGCCTTGGAGTATCCCGCGGGGGACCACGGAGAATTCATTTGGGACGAGTTCCCCCACGCGATCGAGTATCTCGTCTATGCCTATCTCCAGAAAGGCTCGGACGATGAAGCCGCCGCGCAGTTGAAGCGGCTGCGCGCAACGGCCCGTTTGGAACCCACCTTCAAGACGGCTTTTCACCTGGCGTCTACACAGGCCCGCTACACACTGGAGCGGCGCGCCTGGAACGAGGCTGCGTTGCTCGTTCCTCGCGAGCCCGCGACCCTCGACTGGGACCGTTTCACCTGGCCGGAAGCCATCGCGCGGTTCGCGCGCGGTTTGGGCGCGGCGCACCTGGGCGAAGTCAACGAGGCGAGAGCAGCCGGCGAGCGTCTCGGGGAACTCGAAGCTGCGACCCGCAAGGCGGGGGAGGACCTGTTTGCCCGGAACATCCGAGTGCTTCGCCTCGAGTTGAACGCCTGGCTCGCCCATGTGGGAGGGCAAAGGGAATCCAGTGTTGCGCTGATGCGAGAGGCCGCCGAGCTTGAGGCTTCGACGCCGAAGCACGCCGTGACGCCGGGACCCACGCTCCCCGCGCAAGAACTATTGGGAGACCTTCTCATGGAGCAGAAGCAGCCCGCGGAAGCACTCGCGTCCTACAAGCGCTCCATAGAACTCTATCCGAGGCGCTTCAACGGGCTGCTGGGCGCCGCTCAGGCGGCACACGCGCTCGGTGATGCATCCCTGGCGCGCACCTTCTACCAAGAGCTTCTTGACGTTGCTGATGGCGGGACGCGACAGCCCGCCCTGAGAGAGGCACAGAACTATGTGGCTCAGCGGCGGTGACCAGGCACACGACCGCTTTCTCAGACGCGTGCCGCCCAACACCTATAAGGCCTCCAGTTGTCAAGAGGACGCAGCGGTAGCGTCACGGGGGCGGGGTGGCTCTCGCGGGAAGCAGAAGATTGCGGCAGCCATCCCGGTGTTCCGGGTGCTCAGCGCCGGGTAACGGGACCCGTCAGTAACTGGTGAGGAAGGCGCATTGGACAAACTTGCAGAGATCGCGCGGCGCAGGAAGGAGGCGCACGCAAAGCTTCGCACCCTCAAGTCAAAGGTTTACGAAGCCTTCCTCCACATGGAAGAGGCGGCGTTCTCGGACGGCGCCCTTCCCAAGAAAACGAAAGAGCTTATCGGAGTCGGAATCTCCGTGAAGATCGATTGCGAATCATGCATGCAGTGGCACATCGAGCAGGCAGCTCTGGCGGGAGCTACCATGCGGGAAATTCTCGAGGCAATCGAGGTTGGGATCGAAATGGGTGGTGGGCCGGCGACGGTGTCGGCTCGATTCGCGCTTGAGGTTCTCGAACGCACCTTTGCTGGAGGCAGCGGCAACGCCCGGCACGCCGCCCAACAAGGCCGCTCCAGGCGACGGCGAAAGGCGCGCCGCGCCTGAGCGGCACGACGTTGCGCCACGTAGAGCCACTATGGATCCTGGCTACACGATCGCTACCGCTCGATTGCAAGATGTTCACGGGCTCGCCGCGATCGAGCGAGCGGCGGCCACGCTCCTTCACGGCCACGCCCCGCCGTCCGTATTGAACGAAAGCACAGATGAGAGCGACTTTCGGAGGGCGCAGGCAGACGGCCGACTCTGGGTTGCCCTTGCAGATGATACTCCCGTCGGGTTTGCCCTGGTCGAGATGCTCGCTAAAGACCGGCCCCATCTCGAGGAGATCGACGTCCATCCTCAACACGGGCGGCGCGGCGTTGGCACCGCACTCCTGCGAGCCGTCTGCGAGTGGGTCTCGCGGTCCGGTTATTCCGAGATGACCCTGACGACCTTCCGGGCCGTACCTTGGAACAAACCGTTCTACTCCCGGCTTGGATTCGAGGCGGTGTCCACCGACGAACTCCGACCTGAGCTCGCGGCCGTTGTTCAGGACGAAACGGCTCGCGGCCTCGATCCCCAGCGTCGTGTGGTCATGAGGTACCGAATCGGCGAACCCCACCGTGGCCGCGCGCCGGAGAACTATGAAGAGGGAACCTCGTAACGGCGACGACGGGCGAGACGACTACGACTTCAGCGGTGGTGTTCGCGTCAAGTACGTCCAGCGGTACGCGGAGGGAACGAGACGCCAAGGCGCTGCTGGCGGAGCTGGGATGAGGCAAGTCGAGGTTCCGGGCACCACCGCCTCTGTTTGCCGACGTGAAGGGATCGATGGAGCTGGCCGCGAGACCACGCGTGGAGTCCGCTGACGGGCGATGATATAGACCAGTCTATACGGAGGAGCGATGACATGAAGTCCGAAACGACTCCGAGTGCACGGGCGAAGATCTTCGCCAATGGGCGCTCGCAAGCCGTCCGATTGCCGCGAGAGTTTCGGTTCGACGGGAAAGAGGTGGCGATCCGCAGGGAAGGAAAGGCCGTGGTCTTGGAGCCGGTTGCAAAGCGTAAGTGGCCCGCCGGGTACTGGCAGCGTATTGATCGTCACGTGAAGGACCTCGATGTGGGTCGGGTCGTTCCCATCGGCGGGCGGCTCCTCGATCTCGCCGCGGACGACGTGTGATCTGGCTGCTCGATACCAATGTCCTGATTCACGCAGTGCGCGGCCGCCCGCCGGGTGTGCGCGCACACCTCCAACAGCAGAGCCCCGACGACGTCGCCGTCTCCAGCATCACAATCGCCGAATTGTGGTATGGGGCCGAAAAGAGTAGCAACCCGGCACGCAGACGTGAGGCGTGGAAATCGGTGATCGAGCCATTCCAGGTCCTCGCTTTCGATCGAGACGCCGCAGAGCACCACGCGCGGATTCGACACCACCTGCGCCACAGACCGATCGGCGAGCGCGATCTATTGATTGCGGCGATCGCGCTGGCCCATGAACTTACCTTGGTCACCCATAACGCCGCAGAGTTTTCTCGTGTACCGCGACTTCGGGTAGAAGACTGGGCCGCGAGGTGAGCGCAGCGTGATGCATTGTTCCTCCTGCGGCCATGAGAATCCGCCCCGTGCGAGGTTCTGCCTCGAGTGTGGGGCGGCCCTCGCACTCCGCTGCCCGCGGTGCCAGGCGGAGCTGCCGGCAACTGCGAAGTTCTGCGCCGAGTGCGGCGCACGGGTGACCAAGACGGGAGACGGGAGTAGGGAGTCGGGAGCAAGAGATCGAGCCGATTCTCCCGTCGCCCATCTCCCGTCGCCTGATGGTTCTCCCTCCGGCGAGCGCCGCCAGCTCACCGTGCTCTTCTGCGACCTCGTCGGCTCGACGCCGCTGTCGCAACAGCTCGACGCCGAGGAGTGGCGCGACCTCATCGCGCAGTACCAGCAGGCCGCCTCCGGCGCCGTCGCGCGCTTCGGCGGCCACGTCGCCAAGAACCTCGGCGATGGGCTGCTCATCTACTTCGGCTGGCCCACGGCGCGCGAGGACGACCCGGAACGGGCGGTGCGGGCGGGGCTCGCGATTGTGGAGGCGGTGCGGTCCCTCGATACGCGGCCTGAGATGATGGCCGCTACTCGGGATGATCGGTTAGAAATGGTTGGCTCTCAACCCAACCCGGTCACCCCGAGTAGCGGCCCTTCCTCTGGGCCGCGTATCGAGGGGCTCCGCGTCCGCGTCGGCATGCACACCGGGCCCGTGGTGATTGCGGGCGGCGGTGAGGTCTTCGGCGAGACGGCGAACGTCGCGGCGCGTGTGCAGGGCGCGGCCGAGCCCGACACGGTGGTGATCACCGCCGCAACGCAGCGCCTGGTGGCCGGGATGTTCGTGGTCGAGGACCGCGGGCCGCAGATGCTCAAGGGCGTGCGCG
>CAZCGA010000188.1:0-9957 GCA_964498075.1 uncultured Binatia bacterium (SeqCode)
TCCCCCAAAGAAACCGAGGCGAAGATATAACGAACATGGCTTCTGGGTCAAGTGTCACGCCGCCGGCTGGTTGCACAGAACCTGGCGGTGTTCTGCTACTTCGCAGATGCACCGCCGACGGGGCAAGCGCTGCGGCGGAACAGCAGCGCTTCGATGCACGCTACCGCGCCGCCTTCGAGCGCCATGTGAGCTTCCTGTACTTCTCTTACGATCACCACCGCGATCCCGACTCGTATTTCTGGACGGCGCGCAAGATTGTGAGCCCGGAGAGTGCGCTCGATACGCGGACTGCATTCGTGCGGTTGATGTCGGGCGGCGGTGACCGGTTGCAAGGCGATGCGACTTTGGAACGCGAGCTCGCGGCGCGTCCGTGGGACGCTGACCGAGCTGCGGCAGACGCGCGGCAAGTAACGATTCGAACCGCCGAGCGCTCAGGAAATGGTCGACCAGGCGTCTGCGTGTGAGCGCAGGTAGCGGTTGACCTTCAGGTTGGCGACCAAGTAGGCGAGCGTCTCCAGGTAACCGCCGCGCCGCGGCGGCAACAGTCGCTTGGCGATGGCGCGCGTCGAGTAGAAGCCCTGGTACACGTACTTGAAGCCGTCCATCATCTCGTCGGACGTCATCCGCGCAGGACGGATCAGCGGGCTGCCGTAGTCGTAGCGGCCCCAATCCTGAAGGAGAATGCGGCCCGCCTGCGCCATGTCGTCGTAGTATTTGGTCCCCGGATACGGGCAGGGCGTGAAGAGCTTGAGGAAGGAGATCTTGTTGTCGATCAGGAACTGCAGCGAGCGCTGGAAGGTGTCGACCGTGTCGCCGTCGAGGCCGACCATCAACAGGGCAATCACCTGGATGCCCTGGGCGCGGATCGCCGCCAGGTCACGGCTGAAGTGCTTTGGCAGGTTGAAACCCTTGTTGACGGAGTCGAGGCTCTCCTCGTTGATGCTCTCGAGGCCGATGGACAGGCTGACGCAGCCGCTGCGTGCAGCGAGGTCGAGTAGCTCCGGGTCGCGCGCGATGTTGATCGTCGACTGGCTCGCCCACTTCAGGCGCAGCGGGATCATCGCGCGGAACAGCTCCTTGGCGGCCTCCGGATGGGCGATCGGGTTGTCGTCGAGGAACAGGATGCGGTTGGCCCCCAGCGCCTTGATCGTTTGCAGATCCTCGATGACCTCCGGGACCGGACGGGTGCGGAAGCTGCGGCCGTAGTACGTCTGCACGGCGCAGTACTCGCACGGGTGAGGACAGCCGCGCGAGAAGACCACCGGCCAGTGGAAGTACATGCGGTACAGCCAGCTCGACTTGAAGGCTTTGTACTTGAGCAAAGGCAAAGTGGTGTAATCGATCCGCGGCAAGCCCTGCAGACTGTGCCACTTGGCGGCGCGGTAGATGCCTCGCGTCCGGCCTTCGCAGAAATCGGCGAGCAACTGGGGCCACACGTCCTCTGCTTCACCGGCGACCACCGCGTCCGCGTGTCGCAGGGACTCTTCCGCTGTCAACGTCACCCAGGTGCCGCCGAGCACCACGCGCCGGCCACGGCTGCGGAAGTGGTCGGCCAGATCGTAGGCGCGCTTGATCTGCGGGCCCATCGCAGTGATGCCGACGACGTCACACTCGCGCTCCAAGTCGACGTCGTAGAACAGCTCGTCCACGAAAGACACGTCATGGCCCGGCGGCGTCAGCGCCTTCAGGTACGGGAGGGTGAGGCCGCTCGTCCAGTAGCGGGTGGTCTTGTGCAGCGAGCCGTCCCGATTGTAGTGCGTCGGTGAAATCAGATAGATGCGCATCCCGGCACGAACCCGGCTGCATACTGGAGAGTTTGATGGATGGAGTCAACGAACTTGCGTGTCTGCATGCAGCGGCCTTGCTAAGGGAGACGTGTCCAACGGCCTGCGGTCATCCCGCCAATTACTGACGGTCGCCGCGCGCGGCTCGCCCTCGCGCAGCATGAGCTGCTGATCGGCACTCAGATCGGTAAGATTCGTTTCGGTGCCCGACGGCCAGCGCACTTGGATTGCATCGGCGCGCGTGGCCTCCCCCAAGCCGAAGTGCTGCACCAGCGAAGAGCCGGAGAGGTAGGCGGAGCCGGCATGCACCTCGCGCGTTTGGTGCTTGCCACCCGCTGTGAGAGTGACGCGCGCGCCGAGCGCGTCACGATTGCTCCGCGTGCCAATGAGCTTGAGATCGAGCCAGTGGCCGGGTCCACCGGTGTTGTGCAGCAGTTGCGCGGGCTGGCTGTAGTTGCGCAGGACAACGTCGAGCTGGCCGTCTTGATCGTAGTCGAAGATGGCGACGCCACGGCCGTCCTCGATCCGGTCCGCTTGGTCGACGTAGCCGACGTCAGTGAACGTGCCGTCGCCGTTGTTGCGAAACAGGCAGTTGCGCTCTCTGCCGTTGAGGCTGTGCTCGCCGATGCTCGTCAGCTGTCCGTTGGTCTGATCGCGGCGTCGCCCGACGCCGTCAAACATGTCTATTCAGACATCGTCGGGCAGCGGTCCGGTGACGAACCCATTGGCGGCGTAAATGTCCAATCGACCGTCGTTGTTGTAGTCGAAGAACTCCGTGCCCCAGCCCCACTGCCCGTCTCGAACACCGGCTTGGTCGCTCACGTCGGTGAAGGTCCCGTTGCCGTTGTTGTGCAGTAGCGTGCTACCGCGAGAGAGCTCGTGAATGATCGCGTCGATGTCGGAGCGGGGAACCCAACTCAGGTACCATGGCACTGGCGGTGGAAAATCGGGATGAAAGAGCGCCCAGCGTGAATTGGCGTACATGTTCGAGATATAGACATCGAGGTAACCGTCGCCGTCGTAATCGCCCCAAGCAATGCCCATGGCCGCCCCGCGATCCATCGCGCCCGCCTGCGCGGCGACATTGGTGAAGGTGCCGTCGCCGTTGTTGTGATACAACGACTTGAAGCCGAACTCATTGCCTACATAGATGTCCGGGTACCCGTCGTTGTCGTAGTCGCCCCAGGCGCCCGCCAGCCCCCAGCCGGTCTCGTGGATACCGGCGGCGGCGGTGACATCAGTGAAGGTGCCATCGCCGTTGTTGCGATAGAGCGTATGGGGAACGCCGTTGCGCGCATCCCAATTTGGCGACGGCGCAGTCTTCTCGTGGTCGCCCATGCGCACGATGTAGACGTCGGGATAGCCATCGCGGTCGTAATCGGCCACGATCGGCATGCTTGACCAACGACTCGGCTTGAGCCCGGCGGTTGTCGTCGCATCGACGAAATGGCTGCAGCCATCATTCCGATAGAAGCGCTCGCCCCGGATGCCACATACCCAGAGGTCGGGATCGCCATCGTTATCGGCGTCGAAGAAGACCAAGCCGGTGGCCGCGATGTCGAAACTCGCGGGCAGTCCCGCTGCTGTGCTCACGTCGGTGAAGGTTCCGTCGGCGTTGTTGCGGTACAGCGCCACGTGAGTGCTGTTGGCGAGCGCGATGTCTTCGAAGCCATCACAGTCAATGTCGCCGACCGCCACGCCGGAGCTGCCGGCCATATCGCCTATCAGACGAAAGGGCGGAGAGCCGGAGGTATCGTGGGTGTCGTGGATGTCGGCGGCTTCAGTCGCCACTTCGAAGCGCGGCTGGCTCGTCTTGAGCAGTTCGCGAGAGGTGATCTCCTCGCTGGTGAGCACCCAGGCCCCGCCACGGTAGTCGATCGTTACGCGCGCATGCTGATCAACGATCCGCCTTTCGGCACCGGGGCCGACGCCACGAACGATGAGCCGGACCTCCGCTGGGTAGCCCGCCGGGGTCCGTTGATCCCAGTGAATGCGATGAATGCGCACTTCGGCCTTCTCGATGGCTTCGAACAGCCCGAGTAGCGCCTGGTAGCGATCGCGAATCGATTCCGCCGCTGCGGGGCCTTGCCAGCTGAGGCGGCGTTCGCGGAACTCGCCCATGACCTCCACGGGCTCATTCCAGGGGAGCCCGGTGCCGCGGTCAGTGGCGTACACGGCGAGAATGCCGTCCAGGTTCTTTGCCTTGATGTCTTGCGGCAGGTGGCGGTGCACTGCCGAGTTGATCGGCTCGATGACGGTCTTTCGCGTGTCTTCCCAGTGTCGCCCGGCCAGGAGCAAACAGCCGGACAAGAACGGCAGCGCCACCGAGGCTGCAAACGTCAGGACCCGACGCCGACCACGGTACATGGCCGACGTGCGGGTACCATGGGCAGGTAGCAGGTTCAAGGCTCTCGACCGCGGGGGGCGCAAGGGCGCTATCGAGCGGCTGAGTTGATCGTACTGGGACGGGCCGTCTGTCGCACGATGAACTGGCGGCGATCGATGTCGAGAACGTCGCCGAAGCACCTCGTGAGTACTTCCCACTGCTCAGTGACCGTGCGCGAGATGATTGGGAGGGAATAACCGTAGCGCAGCACCTTCTCGGTGGCCTGCAGGTAGTTGGCGGAACCGGTGCCCTGGTGCCGTTGGGCGCCGCGCGCCGGCGGCTCGTCGACCTTGAGCAGCCGGCGCAGCGCGCCGAGGGCGCGCGCGACAAAGCCGGGATCCTCTGCCGCACGCTTGAGGAAATAGGCGATGAACCACTGCTGGTGGCGCCGCTCATCGCGCGCGATACGCTGCAGGATGCCCTTCAGCACCGGTTCGTCGGCCGCTCCCGCGAGCACCTGATAGAGGTGGATGTTGAGGGTCTCGCCCAAGATATTGATGAGGACCACTGCGTGCTCATCCTGAAAGTCGTTCGGGTCGAATCCCTTCTGGCGCTGCGCGACGCTCGCTTCGCCGTGCTGGCCGGCGATTTGGTGGCCGACGTGACGGCAATAGTGACGGATGACGTGGAAGTGTTTCGACTCCTCCCCGACCTGATACGTGGCCCAGGCGGCGAACTCCGCATCGTAGAGCATGATGGCAAGCTGGTTGACGACGATGGACGGGGCGTTCCCTTCGACGATGGCTACTTCGCCGATGCAGTCGATGACCTTGTGGTCGTTCCCGGTCAGCACGGTGCGATCAACCGACTCGATCTCCTTGCGGACATCCGCCATCTTCCAGCGGTGCGCCTCGCACATATCCAGAAAGTGGTCATAGAGTGCCCAGTTGTCTTCCGCCTCGGGAGCGGCGTTGGGCAGCCGCTTCTCAAACGGCGCGGTGCCGAAAGTCGTCTGGCCGGTGAGCACGCCTGTTCCCATTGCAAACGTCACGCGGAAATCTGCGTTCAGCTTCTAAGCTCGTCGAGCGGTCACTGGCCTATCAAGCTGTACGCAGGCAGTCAACGCACAAGCCAACCTGGTCACACCCACGCAGGTTCAGAGGCAGCGCAGGTACGCGACAAGGTCTTTGTTCTCGTCGCCCGATAGGCCGGTTTGCAGCACGATGTTGAAGAACTCCACGGCGTCGTCCAACGTCAGCAAGCGGCCATCATGCAGGTACGGCGGCGAGTCCTTGATGCCGCGCAGCGGGAAGGTTTTGATCGGTCCTTCCGGTCGCCCCGCGTAGAACCGCTCGACCTTGAGATCGTGCATGGTGTTGTCCGTGAACTGCGTGGCTGCCGGATGGCAGGCGGCGCACTGTGCCTTACCGTTGAACAGCGACTCGCCGCGCAGCTCCTGCGGCGTGGCCTTCTGGGCAATGAGACGGTTGAGCACGTCGAGCTTGGGCGCCGGCGGGAAGTCGATGATTGCGTTGAAGTCGCCCATGTGGTTGGTCTGTGCCTTCTGCAGATCGCGCCCGCCGATCGCTGCCAGCATTGTGGTGTCGCCGTCGAAGTACTCCTCGACTTCGGCGAAGTGATCCATCGTGCGGATGGAACGCTTCGATGAAAAGAGAAGCTGTGCGTAGTTGCCGCGCATCGTCGGCGTGTCGACACGCAGGCGCCCATAGTTCGGTCGCGAATCCGGCGCCAGCTCCATGGCGCCGTTGGTGTGGCCGTTCACGTGGCACGAGAAGCACGCGACACCCTGCGACGGCTCGCGCGTCACACGGTGATGGGTGACGTTGAACCATGTGGTTTGGAACGGAGTAAGCAGCAGGCGCAGCCCGTCCAGCTGCTCAGGTGTGAGCATGCCATTGAACATGTTGAAGTAGTTCGCGTAGGTGATCTCCACTCCGCGCGACACGTCGCCGAGCTCGGGATGGGTGGTCAAGTACAGGGGTGGTGGGAACTCGGGGAGAAAACACTCCGGAATGTCGAAGCCGACATCGAAGCGCTCGTGCTCCGGGTGCACGCGGGTCCATTGCGGAGGGAACACCATGTGTGCGGTCGAGTGCAGCGGATGGTCGAGCGGCTTCCAAGGGAACAGGTCGCGCGTACGGATCTCCTCAGCAGGGAGGGCGGCGAACCCTTCCCAGGTACCGATCCCTTGCGGCAGCCGACCGGTTGGACCGACGGCGAGCGGCTTGCCGCGCGACATCGTTGCCTGCGGATCGGTGACGCAGTCCAGCCGGAAGCGCGCTTCGAGGACTTGGTGCGCCGCGCGGTCCACGTCCGCCCGCTGGCGTTCCATCTTGTCGCGCCAGGCGGCGAAGGGCATGCCGAGGTCCGGACTCCCGAATGACGAGACATCGCTGCCGCCGAATTGAAAGACGCCGCCGGCCGGGTTGCGCGTTCCTGGAGGAGCCGCAGGGTATGGCTTGAGTGCGCCGCGCTGTTCCCCCCCGCGCCAGACGTCGATGTCGGACGGATGGTTGTACCCCGGGCTCTGCTTGAGAAATGCGTCCGCCGCCTTGTCACTCGCCGGCGCTGCGCCGCCGACGAGCACGACGGTGATTCCGATCAGGCCGATCCACGGCTTCCGCATGTGCACACCTCGCGAGCTAGATTGTCGGTCACGCCTTAGTAGACCTCTCCCGTGGCGGTCAACAGCGTTGGGCACGGATCACCACCGCTGCCCTTCCGGCGCCTCCTTCCGCATGCTATGGGCGCACTCGCGAAGGAGAGAGTGCCAGTTGCAAACCGGCGATTCGGTGCGGTCAGAAACACTTGGGGTTCACCAGGGATTCGAAGCGTCGCGCTTGCGGATCTTCCTCAACCGCGTGCTGTTCCGCGCCTTGCTATTCAGTGTGGGCGCGATTGCCGTGGTGATGTACCGGTTGATTCGGAACAAGAACGTCACGTGGCGGTTCGCCAAGGCTCAGGCACGCAACCTGAGTCGCCTGTGCGGCGTGAAGGTTCGTGTGCGCGGGTTGGAACACCTGGGTGCCGGGCCATACATGTTCACGCCGAACCACCAGAGCAACTTCGACATTGCCGCGTTGCTCGGCTACCTGCCGGGGAACAACCGCTTCGCGGCGAAGAAGGAAATGTTCAACGAGCCGATCCTCGGTGCGGTACTGCGTACGATGGGTATGATTCCCATCGACCGCAGCAACCCACTGGAAGCAGTCCAGCTGCTCAACCAGCTCACGCTGGATCACTTCTCCACCATCATCTTTCCCGAGGGCACGCGCAGTCGCGACGGCAGCTTGCTGCCGTTCAAGAAGGGCCCGTTCGTCGCCGCGATTCACTTAGGCGTTCCCGTCGTTCCGGTGGTGTGCAAGGGGACCAGAGAGGTCATGCCGAAGGGCAAGTATCTGTCGATCATTCCCGGTGCAGTCGAGATCGTCGTCCTGGAGCCGATTACCACGGCGGGCATGAGCTACGGCGATCGCGACCGCTTGCGCGAATGCGTCCGGCAGCGGATCGCGGAAGAATTGAGTCAGTGAGCGATTGAGTCATTGAGCGCTTGGTGGGTGGATTGCCAGCCGCGTCTGACATCGCGGTGTTGATCCCGGCGCTGAACTGCGCGGCCACGATCGCGGCCGTCGTCCAAGGGGTGCGCCGGTTCGTCGACACGGTTGTGGTGGTGAGCGACGGTTCGACCGACGACACGGTGACCTTGGCAGCCGCTGCGGGTGCGGAGGTGGTGTGCCACCAGACCACGTGCGGCAAGGGTGCAGCGCTGCAGACGGGCATGCGGTTGTTGGCGCAACGCGGCTGTACGCATGTACTGACGATGGACGGTGATGGCCAGCACCTCAGCGAAGAGATCGCCGTCCTCCGGCGCGCGTCGGATGCCGAGCCGCAGGCGCTGATCATCGGCGTGCGGCAGGTAGAGCCGGGTTTGGTCACGCCGATGCGCCAGTTTGGTAACCGCTTCGCCAACCGCTGGGTGGAAATCGCCTGCGGCCAGGTGCTGCCCGACACGCAGTCAGGCTTCCGGATATACCCCCTGCGCGCCACCTTGGCGCTGGGCTCGCACGCGCAGCATTTTGCGTTCGAGACCGAGGTACTGATCCGCGCCGCGCGCGCCAGCGTCCCGATCCGCTCGGTGCCGGTCAAGACGTTCTATCCTCCGGTGCAGGAACGGGTGAGTCACTTCCGTCCGGTGCGGGACACCGTGCGGATCATCTTCGTGGTCCTCGGGCTGATCTTTCGTGTGTGGTGAGCCTACTGCAGCTCGCCCAGCACCCAGGCGGCTGTATCCTCGGGTAGCTCGGGGAGGTGCTGCAGGAACTCTTCCACGTTCTCACCGACCAGGTTGCCGGTGAAGTTCTGGCGCAGGAACTCGTGATAGCGCGCCGCGACGCGCTCGCTGAGTAGACCGCAGCGCTTCAGCGTCGGGATGACGAAGCCTTGCACCGGGCCGAGCCGCCGGCCCTTGGGCATGTTGCGCGTCAGCTCGTCGCGCTCCTGCTGCACGCAGGTGAGCAGCGCCACCGCGTCGACGCCGGCTTCCGTCCAGGTCTGCATCACCGCGCCGAGGAAGGTTTGCTGGTTGCTCCGATCGATCAGGCTGCGCGCCGCTTCGAGGGCGAAGTCCTCCAGGTCGCGTCGCTCCGCATCATTCAGGCACGGCACGCAGCGTTCGACGTACTGCACCCCGTAGGCGTGGTGCCGCGCTTCGTCGCGCGCCACGTAGGTGAGCAGCTCCTTCAACAGGGGCTCTTCGGTGAGGTTGCGCATCTCGCGGAAGCTGTACAACGCCAGACCCTCGACGACGATCTGCATGCCCACGAGCTTCTTGCGCCAGTCCGCGGTCTGCAGCGTGGCGTCCAGGATGGTCTTCAATGCCGGGGCGATCGGGCGCACCACGTCGAGCTTCTTGATGTACCTGGCGAACACCTCGACGTGGCGAGCCTCGTCCATGGTCTGGGTTGCCGCGTAGAACTTCGCGTCGGTGTGCGGCACCGCGTTGACCAGCTGCGCGGCGACCATGAGCGCACCCTGCTCGCCGTGCAGGAAGTTGCTGAGCCGGAAGGCGGCGGTGCGGCGGGTGAGCTCCCACTGCGTCTCTTCGTTGAGGGACCGCCAGTACGAGCACTGCTCGACCGGAATCGCCGCCCCCAGCGGTGTGGTGGCGAACTTCTGGTGGTCGATGGGCCGCTCCCAATCGAGATCGCGCTCCGCGACCCACTGCGCCTCGGCGGCTTTGACGTAGAGACGGCGCAGCTCGTCCACCTCCGGATCGTAGTTCCATTGGTAGACGACCTTCATCGCCGTCTCGAGCTCGGGTTCCTGAGTCGCCGTCGTCAGTGCGAAGTCGCTCATGATGCACTCCTTTGTCGTTCGTCTATTGCGGAACCGTGGCGGCGCGCGCCGGGGATACGTTCAGCACCGTGTCGCCGACCAGCGTGATGAGCCGGCGCAGGGCCTTGATGGCAGCGTCGGGCCGTCCGGCATCGATCGCTGCGAGGCACGCGTCGATGATCGGGACCACCTTGCCCGGGTCGCGCCGCAAGCGCCGCCGCGTCTCCTGCAGCGGCTCGGAGGCGAGCAGGGCGCGGGTGCGCCGCGCGAGCATTTGCCACACGCGGTTGTCGGACATGTCGGAGAGCAGCACCAGCACGTCGCGCACCGAGGCGAAGCGGTCTTCGCGATCGCGGCTGTCCTCGGCGATGGCGTCGCGCAGATTGCGCAGCGCCTGCAGCTGCTCCGGCCGGCGGCGCTCGATGGCCAGCCGGCTCATCTCGAAGAGCAACGGCACCACATGGGTCCGCTGCACGGATCGCGGTATTTCGG
>CAZCGA010000189.1:0-9934 GCA_964498075.1 uncultured Binatia bacterium (SeqCode)
TGCGGGGGGAGGATTTGAACCTCCGACCTTCGGGTTATGAGCCCGACGAGCTACCGGACTGCTCCACCCCGCTGCACCGGAAACGTGGAGCTGATAGCGGCGCACCGAAACGAAGTCAACGCCTCTGCGATCGCTGCGCAGCCTCTACTCCAACCCGACGGCGCGACGCAGCTCGTAGACCTCGCGCTCCGTCAGCATGCGGTGCTCGCCCGGCGGCAGCTTGCCGAGCGAGAGGGGTCCGAGGCGGACGCGGCTGAGCTTCTCGACGGGATGACCGACGCGCTCGCACATGCGCCGCACCTCGCGCTTGCGGCCTTCACCGAGCGTGATCTCCAGCCAGGTCTTGCCGTTGCGGCTGCGCTCGACGCGCACTACAGCCGTCGCGGTCGTGCCGTCCTCTAATCGCACTCCCGCCGCCAGTTGCGAGATCGTCCCCGGTGACGGCGTCCCCTTCACCTTCACGCGGTACGTCTTGCGCACACCGTAACGCGGGTGCGTCAGACGCAGCGCCAACTCGCCGTCGTTGGTGAACAGCAGCAAGCCCGAGGAGTGGAAGTCCAAGCGACCGACCGGAAAGACCCGCACGCGCACGTCGGGCAGCAGCTCACGCACCGTCGGCCGCCCTTCCGGATCGGAGAGTGTGGTGACGACGTTCACCGGCTTGTGCAGCAGGATGTACAGCGGCGCGTCGGCCAGCCGCAACGGGCGGCCGTCAATCGTGATCTGGTCGATCCGCGGGTTCGCCTTCGTCCCCAGCTGGGTCACCACCCGACCGTTCACCCGCACGTGGCCCGCCTGGATCAGCTCCTCTGCCTTGCGTCGCGAGGCGATCCCCGCCCGGCTGAGAATCTTCTGCAGGCGCTCCGCCGCCGGCGGTATCGGGCGGTCGATCGGCGCTCGCCGCTGCCGACTCGTCCACTTCGCTGTGCGCCGCGTTTTCTCCATCTTCTGCATCCGGTGCGGGTCCGAGCTCCTTCAACGACGGCAGCTCCTTCAAATCCTTCAGCCCGAAGGTTTCGAGGAACTCCGGTGTCGTGCTGTACAGGAGCGGCCGGCCGACCGCTTCCTTGCGTCCGGCGATCTTGATCAGCCGCCGCGACAGCAGACTGCTCAGCACGCCTTCGACGTCGACACCGCGGATCGCCTCGATCTCGGCGCGCGTGACCGGCTGCTTATAGGCGACGATGGCCAGGGTTTCCAGGCCCGCCCGCCCCATACGCGCCGGCTTCTCTTTGAAAACCGCCCGCACCCATTCGGCGTTCTCGCGCGCCGTGCGGAACTGGTAGCCGCCGGCCACCTCATGCAACCGGATGCCGCGCTGCCCTGCCGCGTAGTCCGCCATCAAACGCCCCACGGCCGCCTGCACTTCTTTGGTCGTCGGGCCATCGAGGACATCAACCAGCCGTCGCAAGCTGAGCGGCGTCGCGCTGGCGAACAGCACGCTTTCGATGATCCGTTCGAGCCGGCTCAGCGCGGCGTCCGACGCGGACTCCTCCATCGGGCTGTCGTCGCTTCCGGCTTCGTCCACGCCTTCAGTCACCTCTTCCATCATCCCCTCACCCCACTACGGTCGTATTCGTCTACCCCGTCGAGCGACACGCTGGCGGCGTCGGCGATCGCCAACTCAATGATGATCCGCCCGCAGCGTTCGTCCTGCGTGGCGCGCACCGCACCCATCTTCATCAGCTCCAGCAGCCCGAGGAAGGTGACGATGATCTCGACGCGGGTCGCGTCCTCCTCGAACAAGCTTTCGAAGTCGAGTGTCCGCGCCACGCTGAGCGCACGCAACAACGCCTGCACCCGGTCGCGCAGCGAGACCGGATCGGTGACCACCTCGTGGACCGCCTCCGGGCGCGCCCGCGCGAGGACGGCGCGGAAGGCTTCGAGGAGCTCCCACGTCGTGACCTTCAGCCGCAGTGGCTCTCCCGGCGTCTCGCCGTCCTCCAGATCGATTGCCGGCTCGCGCACGAAGACGTCGCGCTGCAACAGCGGTCGTTCGCTCAGCTCGAGCGCGGCCTCGCGATAGCGCTGATACTCGAGCAGCTGCCGTACGAGGTCGGCGCGCGGGTCCAGCTCCTCCTCGTCCTCCTCATCCTCCGACGGCGGCAGCAGCATGCGCGACTTGATCAGCATCAACGTCGCCGCCATCACCAGAAACTCGCCGGCCACGTCCAGGCGCAACTCGCGCATCATTTCCAGATACGCCAGGTACTGCTCGGTGATCGTGGCGATCGGAATGTCGACGATCTCCACCTCGTTCTTCTTGATGAGGTGTAACAGCAGATCGAGCGGCCCTTCGAAGACGTCGAGCCGGACGCGGTAGTGAGTCGGTGCCAGGGCGCCGGCGGGATCGGGAATCGCAGGTCGGGGATCGGCTTCAGACATGCGAGCCCCGCGAGCGGCTAGAAGAAAACGGAAAACAGGAAACGCAAAACCGGAAATTCAAAACCGGCAAGGGAAGCAGCCGCCCTCCTCGTCGCCGATTCACCGGTTTCCTGTTTCCGGTTTCCTGTTTCCGGTTTCTCATTTCGTTTCTCGGCGCCTCCGACCTCACAGTCCCATCGCCTCCCGCACCTCGCGCATCGTGGCGGCCGCCACGGCACGCGCTTGCTCATTACCCCGTTCCAGCGCCGCTGTCACGACCTCGGGCTGTTTCTCGAGCGCGGCACGCCGCTCGTGGATGGGGGTCAGGTCGGCGATGACGTGCTTGATCATCACGCGCTTGCAGTCCAGGCAGCCGATACCCGCAGTGCGGCAGCCGTTGGTGACGTAGTCGATCTCCTCGGGCGTGCAGTAGATGCGGTGCAGGTTGAAGGCGGGGCAATCGAACGGCTCGCCCGGATCGGTGCGGCGCACGCGGCGCGGATCGGTCATCATGCGCGACAGCTTCCGGTCGATCTCCTTGGGGCTGTCACTCAGCCAGACGGCGTTGTTGTAGCTCTTGCTCATCTTGCGCCCGTCGGTGCCGGGCACTTTTGGAACTTCGGTGAGCAGCGTTTCCGGCTCGGGGAAGACGTTGCCGTAGTAGTGATTGAAACGGCGCGCGATCTCACGGGTGATCTCGATGTGCGGTGCCTGGTCCACTCCAACCGGAACGCCGGCGGCCTTGTAGATCAACACGTCGGCGGCTTGCAGCACCGGATATCCGAGGTAGCCATAGTTGAGCTTCATCAACTCGGCGTCGTCGTCGCTCGCCAGCAAACCGAGGTCACGCGCCTGATCCTTGACGGTCGGGTTGCGCACCAACCACTGAGTCGGGGTGATCATCGACAGCAGCAGGTGCAGCTCGGCGTGCTCCTTGATGGCCGACTGCCGGAAGATGACGCTGCGCTCCGGGTCGATACCGGCCGCGAGCCAATCGGCCACCATGTCGAGGGTGGTGGCCTGGATGCTCGACGCGTGCTCCGGGTCGGTGGTCAGCGCGTGCCAGTCGGCGACGAAGAAGAAGCAGCGCGCCTCGTCCTGCAAGTGCACCCAGTTGCGCAGCGCCCCGTGCAGGTGGCCCAGATGCAAGCGTCCCGTCGGACGCATGCCGCTGACGATCACCTTCATGCCACTGTGCTCAGACCGGCACAAACTCCGGCTCCCTCTCCTCCCAGGAGAGGGTCGGGGTGAGGTGATGAAATGTCCGACGCGTGAGCGTCACCTCTTCCGGCCCGCAGCGTCGTCATTGTCAGAGGAGGACCCGCAGGAACACGTCGACGACCGGACCGACAACGCGTCCGAGAACGTTGGTCGCCATCAGCATCAGTACGATCACCATGCCAAACGGTTCCAGGCGGGAGAAGGCAACCGCTTGCCGCAGCGGCAGCAGACCGGTGAGGACGCGGCCGCCGTCGAGCGGCAGGATCGGCAGCAGGTTGAACACCGCCAGCACGACGTTGATGACCACGCTGCTCTGCGCCATCAGCGCCACCGGCGTGAGCACGGCGACCAGCACCCCGGTGAGCGCCCCGTCCGCCGGCAGCTTGAGCTGCAACAGGCTGCGGAACAGCGCGGCGCTGGCGATTGCCAGGATGATGTTGGTGAGCGGGCCGGCGATGGCGACGAAGATCATATCGCGCTTCGGCCGGCGCAGGTTGGCGAAGTTCACCGGCACCGGGCGCGCCCAGCCGAACAGAAATGGGGCATGGGACACGATCAGCAGCAACGGCAGCAGGACCGTACCGAACGGGTCGATGTGCGGCAGCGGGTTGAGCGTCAGCCGCCCGGCGCGCGCCGCGGTCGGATCCCCGAGCCGGTACGCGACCAGCCCATGCGCGATCTCATGCAGAATGACCGCCGCCAGAACCGGCAGCGCCATGACGGAGAGGTGTTGAACGAGCGAACCCACGTGGCGTCCGACGCTAGCAGAAAGGCTCTGAACCCGCCACTGCGTGCGGCACAGCGCAGCGACGTGTCTTCGGCGCCGCAACAGCAAACGACTGGAGATCCGCTCACCCGCGCGGATGAAACTTGCGGTGCACGGCGCGCAGGCGGTCGCGGGCGACGTGGGTGTAGATCTGCGTGGTGGCGATGTCGGCGTGGCCAAGCATCATCTGCACGGCGCGCAGGTCGGCGCCGCGCTCGACGAGGTGCGTGGCGAAGGCGTGGCGCAAGGTGTGCGGGCTCACCTTGCCGGCGAGCGCGGCACGCCGCACCGCCAGCCGCACGCGCTTCGCGAACCCCTGGCGCGTCAGGCGGCGCCCGGCGCGCGACACGAACAGGTACGGACTCAAGCGCTTGGCGAGGAGCTTCGGCCGCACTTGCTGCACGTAGTCGATCAGCCGCTGCCGCGCGAAGCTGCCGATCGGCACCGCCCGCTCCTTGCTGCCCTTGCCGACCACCGTCAGATACCCGGCTTCGAGGTTGACTTGACTCACCTTCAGCGACACCACCTCGGAGACCCGCAGGCCGGTCGCGTACAGCAGCTCGATCATCGCGCCGTCGCGCTGCAGGAGCGCGCCGTCGCCACTCGGCTTCAACAGCAGCGCCACCTCGTCGGGCGCCAGCGAGCGCGGCAACCGCTGCCCGAGTCGCGGCAAACGGATGTCCCGCGTCGGGTCGGCGGCGACGATCTCCTCGCGCACGAGGAAGCCGAAGAAGCCGCGCAGTGCGGCGAACATCCGCGCCCGGCTGCGGGCTGAGAGCCCGCGTTGCTGCAGCGCTTCCAAGAAGGCGACGACGTCGCGTGCGTGCACCGCCGTCGGACCGGTCGTCCCCCGCCGCTCGAGGTGATTGAGGAACGCGGTCAGGTCGTGGCTGTACGCGGTGAGCGTATTCGTCGCCAGACCCTTCTCCGCGGCCAGGTAATTGAGGAAGCGATCGACGGCAACATCGGTGACGAGTGATGAGTGATGAGTGACGAGCGCGGGCATCTTCAGCTGATCACTCGTCACTCCACAGCGGTCGCCGCCGCGACGGCCTCTCCTTCGGTCAGGCGCTGGTGCAGCTCGCTGCGGATGTGATCGAGACGCTGCGGCTCGGTGATCTTCTTGCCCGCGGCGTCGGTGACGTAAAAGACGTCCAAGACCTGATCGACGTTGGTGGTGATCTTGGCGATGTGAATCGACAGGCCGAGATGGAAGAGGGTGTTGGTGATGGCGAACAGGACGCCGACGCGGTCCTGCGTGTAGACGTCCAAGACGCTGAAGTGCTCCGCGACGTCGTTGTCGACCTCGATCTCGGTGGAGACGCGCGGCATGAACTTCTTGGTGAGGATCGACGGCCGTTGCGAGCTGGCCACCAGCTGCTCGACGTCGACCTCGCCGGTGAGCACCCGACCGAGGCTCACCTGCACGCGTTCCCAACGCTCCGGTCGCTGGGCGGACTCCGCCTGGTCGGCGTGCGAGAGGCGGAAGACGTCGAGCGCCATCCCGGCGCCGCTGGTATTGATGCTCGCCCCGAGGATGTTCATGCCGTGCGCCAGCAGTACGCCGGTGATCATCGAGAACAGGCCGGGACGGTCGCGAGTGATCACGGTGAACTCGCTGAACTCGCGTTCCGGGAAGTGCTTCACCTCGGCGATCAACGGCTCCCCGTCCAGGCTGCCGGCGAGATACAGGTGGCGCAGGATGCTCTCCTCGGCCGTGCCGAGGAAGTAGCGGTCCGGCATGTCGCGCAGGAAGGTGGCCAGCATGCGGCCGTCGCCGCTGCCGGCCGCAGCGGCGGTGACGCGCTGCTTGATGCGCTCGACGCGCTCGACGTAGTCTTCCTCGACGAAGGCCTCGCGCTCGAACACGTCCAGAGTGCCCAGGTACAGCTCCCCGAGCAGCATGTCGTGCCAGTTGTTCCAGATCTTCGGGCCGACGGCGCGCATGTCGGCGAAGGTCAGCAGGTAGAGCTTCTTCAGGTTGTCGAGCGTCTCGACCCGCTTGGCGAAGTCGATGATCAGACGCTGGTCGTGGACGTCGCGGCGCTGCGCCAGGTGCGACATGGTGAGATGATGGGCCACCAGGAAGCGCAGCTGGTCGGCGTCGTCGGTGTTGAGCTGCAACCGTTCGGCGATGTTGTTGATCATGCCCGCACCGCGCTCGGAGTGGCCGCCGCCGTGGCCCTTGCCGATGTCGTGCAGGACCATGGCCAGGAAGAGGATCTCGACGCGATCGATCTCGCGCATCACCTGGGTGAGCATCGGCGCGATGCGCTTGTGTGCCCCGTTCCGCAGCAGCTCGAGCTCGTGCACGCCGCGCAAGGAATGCTCGTCGACGGTGTAGATGTGGTAGAGGTCGTGCAGCACCATGCAGAGCAGCGCACCGAACTCGGGCAGGAACGCGCCGAGCACGCCGACGCGGTGCATCTCCAGCAACGTTTCGTAGACCAGGTGCTTGCCGCTGAGCACTTCGAAGAACGCGGCCACCATGCGTGGGTCGCGGCGCCGCGTGTCGTCCATCAGGTGCAGGTTGGCGCGGATGAGCCGCTTGGTGCCGTTGGAGATGGTGACCCCGTGGCGCTGCGACTCCGCGAAGATGCGGATCAGGTTGCTGGGGTCCTCGTGCAGCAGCTCGTCGCCGGCCGCCGACAAGACGCTGTAGGAGATGGTGACGCCGGGGCGGATGGCGCGCGTGCGCGCGCGGCCGATCGCGAAGTAGGGCTGCCGCCGTTCCAGGCAGCGCTCGATGATCTCGTCGCCGAAGCGGTTGATGGTGGCGGCGTTGAGGTAGTAGGTGCGCATGAAGTGCTCGACGCCCTTCACCGTGGCGGAGTCGCGGAAGCCGAGGTCCGCCGCGATGCGCTCCTGGTACTCGAAGGTCAGCTGGTCCTGGTGCTGTCCGGACAGGAAGTGCAGGGCGTTGCGGACGCGGAAGAGGAAGTCGCGCGCCGCCTCCAACTCCTCGTGCTCGCGCTCGGTGATGACGCCTTTCTGCACCAGCTCGGCGATGCCGTTGGTCTTGAACTTCACCTTGGCCATCCACATCGCGGTGTGCAGGTCGCGCAGGCCGCCTTCGCCTTCCTTGAGCTGGGGCTCGAGGATGTAGACCGAGTCGCCGTAGCGCTGATGGCGTTCCTGGTTCTCGGCCAGCTTCTCCTTGAAGAAACGCTCGGCGCCGCGCTTGAGCACGTCGCCGTCCATCGCGCCGGCGAACTCCTGGTAGAGGGTGTCGTCACCGCAGAGGAAGCGCGCATCGAGGAGCGCCGTCTTCACCTTGAAGTCCTTGTCGGCGAGGCGCACACATTCGCGCACGTTGCGCATCGCGTTGCCGACCGTGAGCCGCGTGTCCCACAGCGTGTAGAGGATGCGCTCGGCGACGTTCTCGATGAAGGGCTCGCGCTTGAACTGGTAGAGGAAGAGCAGGTCGATGTCGGAGCACGGGTTCAGCTCGCCGCGCCCGTAGCCGCCCTGCGCGACGACGGCGCAGCGCTGGCCGAGGCGCGGAAAGCGCTCGGCGTACGCCCGACTCGCGGCGTCGAAGAGGCTGCGGATGAGCTGGTCCATCAACGCGGTGTACGCGCCGACGATGGCGTGTCCGGTCGCGCCCGTCTGGTGCCGTGCGAACAGCTCCGCCTTCACCTGCTGCAGGTACTCACGCGCCTGCTCCCCCCAGTTGGAGTCGGGCAGGAACGGGCTCAGCTGAACGTCTCTCGTGCTCATAGATTCTCGGCGACGTGCGTATTCTCAACAAATCGCTGGATGCCGCGCAAGAGCCCCTCGGCGATCGTGTTCTGGTAGGCGCCTTGGGCGAGCCGCGCGCCTTCCTGCCGGTGGGTCAGGAACGACACTTCCGCCAAAACACACGGCATGCCGGCACCCACCAGCACGTAGAACGGGCCGCGCTTCACACCGAGATTGGCGACCCGCGGGCCCTGCGCGTCGAGGGCGCCGACCAGCGCCCGCTGAATGTCCTCGGCCAGCGCCACCGACTCCTGAATCTTGTAGCTCTGGATGAGATCGCTGAGGATCAACGACACGTCGTGCGCGCGCCGCGCGTTGCCGGTCATGCTGCGCAGCCCGTTCTCCATCTCCGCCAGACGCATCGTCGCCCGGTCGTTGGTGTTGTTGAGGTAGTAGGTCTCGACACCGGACAGGTTCGGGTTCTCGCTGGCGTTGGTGTGGATGGAGATGAAGAGGTCGGCCTGCTCCGCGTTGGCGCGGGCGGTACGCTCTTCGAGGGCGAGGAAGACATCCGTGTCGCGCGTCAACACCACGTCGAGGTCCGGCAGCGCCGCCAGACGCGACTTCAACCGCTGCGCAATGGCGAGCACGACGTCCTTTTCCGCGACGCCGCCGACGCCCAAGGCGCCGGGATCCTTGCCGCCGTGGCCGGGATCGAGCACCACCTTGACGCGGCGCCGTGCCGGCGGGCGCGCGCCAACCGCCGCGGCGTCGACGCGCGGCTTCTCCACGCGGACCGGCGCTGCCCGCGGCGTACCGCGCACATCGATGATGAGGCGAAACGGGTCGAGCATCGGAAAGACGCCGAACTCGGACAGCCCGGGCACGTCGAGAATGAGGCGCGTAGTCGCAGCACTGACCTCGGTCGCACGCAGGCGCCGCAGCGGTCCCTCACGCAGCTCGACCGGTGTACGGGCCGCCTCGGCGAGGCGGGTCTCGGCAAGGTCGACGTACAGGCGCGGCGGTACATCGAGGTCGGGCCGCGCTGCGACGCGCTGCAACTGGTAGTGCACCGGCTCGGAAAGCTCCACGATCAGGCGCGACGAGGTGGGTGTGGTGATCTGTCGGACGGCGCGCAGCGTCGCGGCGGCGTTGGCTTGCGCCGCCGATGCCATCAGCACAAGGGCAGCGAACGCTTCACGCTTCACGACTCCCCGTCCTTCCGCGCCAGCTCGACCAGGGCGTGCAGCCGCGTCAGCGCATCGAGCGGTGTGAGTCGATCGACGTCGAGGTGCGCCAGCTCGTCCCGCAGGCTGCGCTCGCGCGCCGCAAACAGCGCCAGCTGCCCCGAAGACGCACCGTCGTGCTGCGCCAGGCGCGGCTGCCCGGCGTCGTTCAGCTCACCCTGCTCCAGGTTGTGGAGGATCTCCTTGGCCCGCTCGATGACGGGGTTGGGCACGCCGGCGAGGCGCGCGACCTGAATCCCGTAGCTCTGACTCGCCGGCCCCGGAACGATGCGCCGCAGAAAGACCACGTCGCCCTTCCACTCGCGCACCGCGACCGAGAAGTTCTCGACGCGTTCGTGCGTACGCGCCAAGTCGGTGAGCTCGTGATAATGCGTCGCGAACAGCACCAGCGGCCGCACCGGTGCGGCGTGCAAGTACTCGGCGACCGCCCAGGCGATCGAGATGCCGTCGAACGTGCTGGTGCCGCGCCCGATCTCGTCCAGGATGACCAGACTGCGCGGTGTCAGATGCGCCAGGATGTCGGCAGTCTCCTTCATCTCGACCATGAACGTCGACTCGCCTCCGGCTAGGTTGTCCGAGGCACCGACGCGAGTGAACAATCGATCGGCGATGCCGATCTCCGGATAGCTGCGGGGGCTAACCTCACGCGAGAGCA
>CAZCGA010000190.1:0-9878 GCA_964498075.1 uncultured Binatia bacterium (SeqCode)
AGCTCAGCCCCTCGTCTCATCCCCGCTCGGTTGGCCATTTATCAACAGTCTCTGCCAAGAGAGGGGGCCAGGGGGTGAGTTCGGCGGCCGGGCGGGAATGAACGTCACCTTCACCTCCGGCGCGCTCGATGTCGTCCGCAAAGTCCAGACGGCGCGCGCTGGCGCGCCCCTGGTGTTCGTCTTCGGGGAAGGGTGCTGCGAGGGCACCGCGCCGCACTTGTTCGCCAACCATCACGTCGGCCCGACCCAGCAGGAGGTGGGGCGCGCCGACGACGTGGCGGTCTTTGCGGACGCACACCTTCGACAGCTGTACGGCGGCCGCACCGTGGTGATCGATGTCGAGGAAGACCCCTTGGCCGACGGCTTCTCGGCCGAGATCGAGCTTGGCTACCGCTTCGTGATGCGAGTCGCGCAAGACAGATGACGGACGACAGACAACAGACGGCAGACGGGGCTTAGCCGAGAGCGGGTGGGGCGTCGATGAGTGCGGCGCCGGGGTGCGCCGCACGCGCGCGCCGCCCGAGGATCAGGAAGCCCGGCGCCGCCAGCGCCAGGACGGTTGCGGAAACCACCCACGCCGGCGCGATGCCGAAGTCGCGTGCAATGAGGCCGATACACACGAGACCCGCGCCGCCACCCAAGGTGAAGAACATGGCGCGCACCGACAGGACGGTGGCACGCTGCTCCGGCGCGATGTGCTCGTTCATCCACCCCTGTAACAGCGGCTCGCTGAGCCCGAAGCCCAGCTCCAGACAGACGAGGCCCGCGACCACCGGAACGGTGCCCGTTGCGACCCCTGCTAGGCCGAGCACGATGCTGCGCGTCAGCGCGGCGCTCGAGAGAACGTGCTCACGACGGAAGCGCACCAGCAGCCGTGGCACCAACGCGCTGCCGGCGATCGACGCCAGGTTCAGCAACGCCCACATCCAGCCCATCAACCACGCGCCCTGGCCGGTTAGCGCCTGGAGTCGCGGCTGCCAGAGCATGTGCAGCGGCATGGCCCCGAATGCGGCGATCAGCGTAAGGATGCAGAGGAGGCGCAGGACGGGCGCGTTGCGCACGGCACCGAGGCCCTCGCGCACCGTGCGACCGAGCGAGCGGTGCACACCGCTCCAGCTGGCCGGGGCGGCGGCGCGCGTCTCGCGCATCCACATGGCCGCGCACGCTGCGGTGACGGCAAACCCCACCGCACCGGCAAACCACGGGAGCCTCATGCTCTGTTCGGCGAGGTAGCCGGCGGCGATGCCGGCGGTGATCATGAGGGCGCGCGCGATCATCTGCGCGCGGGCGAAGAAGCGGTCGATCGGCCGCCGATTGCCCTCCGCACTCATCCCATCGACGGCCCACGCGTCGAGCGCGCCGGTCGCCAGCGTCGAGCCGATGGCGTCGATGAGCTCGGCGACGACGCAGTCCGCGAAGCCGCGCGCGAACGCATACAGGCCGTACGCCACCATGCGCACCAGGCAGCTCAGCAGGAACGACTGCTTGCGCCCGATGAGATCGGCAAACGCGCCCGTGGGCACCTCAAACACGAAGGACACGGTCAAGAAGACGGCGAGGACGACGTTGATCTGAAAGAGGTCGAGCCCGCGGCTGAGCAGGAACAGCGGGTACACCGGTACGATGGCCGACCACGAGACGCAGTACAGTCCGAAGATCGCATAATAGGTGCGCTCGGTGCGGGTCATGGCGGAATCGCGCAGCCTAACCCACGCGCGGCGCGCGACTCAACGGCTGCTGCGTCCACGCTCGTCGAATGCGCTGTCGGACAAACGTCGGAAGCCGACGACAAGCACGCCATTCTTGAGTCCCCTTCAGGGGACTTTTCGGGCGACTCAGCCGGGGAATTCCATTCCCCGGCGGCGGCTCGGTGCGCACTGACCCTGCGGTGAGCAGAGGAAGCCCGTGTCGCTGCGCTACATGTACCCCGGCTCCCGCGGCAGGTCGCCGAACAGCTCGTCCTTGCGGTCGATGATCTCACGCGCCGTGAACGCCGCGCTGGGCTTGCTGATCTGCGAGACCTGGTGCCAGCCCTTGACCAACGTCACCTCGCCACCCCAGACGATGAACCCTTGTCCGTTGATGTCGGCGGCCTGATCGCTGGCGAGGAATACCACCAGCTGCGCCGGCCAGGCCGGAAAGAAGACGTCGAAGCCGCTCTCGGGCTTGGCGAATAAGTCGTGATTCGGCATCGTGTCGGTCATGCGCGTCCGGGCGCGCGGCGCGATGAAGTTGGCAGTCACTCCGTATTTCCCCATCTCGCGGGCCATGCTGATGGTGAACGCGGCGATCGCAGCCTTGGCCATGGCGTAGTTGCTGTTTCCGGCGGAGCCCATGAGGCCGGCTTCCGACGACGTGTTGATGATGCGCCCCGACAGGCTGCCGCCTTGCTTGGCCGCCTCACGCCAGCGCACGCAGGCGTGACGGGTCATGGCGAAGTGGCCCTTGCAGTGGACGCGCATCACCAGGTCGAACTCCTCTTCCGTCATGTTGAAATTCATCCGATCGCGCAGCACGCCGGCGTTGTTCACTAGGATGTCGAGCTTTCCGAACGTGTCGTACGCCTGCTCGATGGTGCGCCGTGCCCCGTCCCAGCTCGCGATGTCCTCGTAGTTGGCAGCGGCCCCGCCGCCGCCGGCTTTGATCTCACTGACCACGGCGCCGGCCGGCGACTGATCGGCGCCGTCGCCGTGCACCGACGTGCCGATGTCGTTGACGATCACGCGCGCCCCTTCCGCGGCGAGCGCGAGCGCTTCCTCCCGGCCCAAGCCGCGTCCGGCTCCGGTGACGATGGCAACTTTTCCTGCAAGCAACGACATTGCACTCCTCCTTACAGACGGTGGCACGGCTAGAAGCCTGTGCCACCTCTCTACTTCTCCAGGAGATCGAGGACCTGTTCGGGAGGCCGGCCGAGGACGGCGCGCTTGCTGCTCACGACGATCGGGCGCTCGATCAGGATGGGGTGCTTCGCCATGGCGTCGAGCAGCTTCTCCTCCGGGCTGTCTTTGTCCAGACCGGCGGCACGGAACTCGGATTCGTTGCGGCGGATCCATTCAATCGCCGGCTGTCCGAGCTTGCGGCGCAGTGTGGTTAGCTCGGCGCGCGTCGGCGGATCCTTGAGATACTCGACGATGCGCAACGGCACTTGGCGCTCTTGGAGGAGGGCGAGTGCCGTCCGGCTCTTGGAACAACGTGGGTTGTGATAGATGGTCAGCGTCTCCATGGGGCTGGGATAGTAGCGATGGAACTCGACAGCGTCCAGATCGGCGCGACGGATCTCGATGCGGCGGCGCGGGCCTATGAAGTTCTCCTCGGTGTGCCGCCGGTACTCACCGCCGATGGTGCACGCCGGTTCCAATTACAGCGTGCTGCGGTGGAGCTGGAGGCGGGAGAGGCGGGCGTGCACTCGATCCGGTTTCTGCCGGAGCCAGACACAGATGCGGCGCGATGGCCGGCGGATTCGTTTCATGGCCTGTGGGTGCGTTTCGATGCGGCGACAGAATCCGCGTCACGGCTCGTCGACTCCAACGCCGTGGCGATCGATCACGTCGTGATCCATTCTTCAGATCTGGATCGCGCCATTGCGTTGTGGCGCGATCGCCTCGGGCTGCGGCTGGCGCTGGACCGCGCGTTCCCGGCGCGCGGCCTGCGGATGGCGTTCTTCCGTAGCGCCGGCGTCACGTTGGAGTTCGTCAGCGCGCTGTTGCCGGCAGATCCATGTGGCCCCGATCAGTTCTATGGCCTCGCCTATCGCGTTGCCGGTCTGCAAGCGTGGCGGGCGCGCCTGGTGGCGGCGGGCGTAGACGTCAGTGAGATCCGGCCCGGGCACAAGCCGAGTACATCGGTGGCGACCGCGCGCTCCGGGACGGCCGGGGTGCCGACGCTGCTCATCGAGGCGCGGAGATGACTACGGAACGCGAGAGTACCGTCACCATCGTCTGCGCCGTCACCGCGGCGTACGCCATCGGCGTCCTCGGCGGGAACATGCAACCGCTGCTGATCGGCGGGCTGATCGACGGGCTCCACATGGAGGAGGGCACCGCTGGCTTGCTGGGGTCGATCGAGCTGGGTGCCGTGGCGGCGTCCTCGTTCATCCTCGCGCCGCGCATGGCGACGATCCCGCGGCGCGTGCTGGTCGTTCTCGGCGCCACCTTGGCGGCGCTCGGTTATGTTGCCTCGGCGCTGCCGGAGTCGTTCGGCGGATTGGCACCATGCCGTGTTATCTCGGGCGTTGGCGCGGGCATGGTCCTGGCCATCGGTAATGCCGCGGTATCCAGCTGTGCCCATCCCGATCGAATCTTCGCGCAGATGACTATCGCCGGTACGGTCATCATCACGGTCGTGCTCGCCGTCCTGCCACTGCCCATCGCGCGCTTCGCCTACCGGGGAGGGTATGTCGGAATGGGAGTGATTACGCTCGGCCTTCTGCCGCTGCTGTTGTGGATCCCCAATGCAGTGCTGGCCGGTCCTGGGCACGCCGAGCTCGAAGCGGGCGATCCCGGGCTCGGCATCGCGACGCTCGCCGCGGCCGCGCTGCTGTTCTTCAGCCAAAGCGGGATGTGGGCGTTCTCCGAGCGCCTGGCGGTGATGGCGCACTTGAATCACACGCAGGTTGGTCTGGCGCTCTCCGGCTCGACGCTGGCGGGGTTATGTGGGGCGGCGCTGGCGACATGGCTCGGCACACGCCCCGGGCGTACTCTGCCGCTGATCACCGGCATTCTGGCGACCGGCCTGACCTTGCTGGGCCTCGTCTTCACCACGACACCGGCGACCTTCTCCGCGATCCTCACCCTGAACGGCGTTGCCTACCTCTTCATGGTGCCGTACCTCATGGGCACCGCGGCGGCACTCG
This sequence comes from uncultured Binatia bacterium (SeqCode), assembly GCA_964498075.1. Classification (GTDB taxonomy): domain Bacteria; phylum Desulfobacterota; class Binatia; order HRBIN30; family HRBIN30; genus CAZCGA01. The sequence continues at coordinate 4,853 of CAZCGA010000190.1, forward strand.
ACCGCCACGGGCGATGGGCGGCGGCGACGGTGGGCGCGGCGACGATTGGGGCAGCTCTCGGACCCGGAATCGCCGGGCCAGTGGTGCACGCGGGCGGCTATCTGGCCATGGGCTGGCTCGCCTTCACGGCCGCGTTGCTCTCGGCGATCGCCGTCACGCCGGTGGGCCTGGCCCTCGACCGGCGGACAGTGAGCCAGGCAGTGACGTCTTGACCCGGAAGAGGGCGGATGAACTTGTGGGACAAAGCGCAGCTGGCCGCGCAACTAGCTCAAGGGGCACTGAGCTGGCTGCGGCACGACACCGGCTCTCCGAGCCCCGTCGCGGACAACCCGAAGTTCATGAGCGCGCGGGACGCCGTGAGGCTCATTGGCGATGGCGATGTCGTTGCAACCTCGGGCCTCGGTGGCCACCAGCGCGCCTCCATCATCTACTGGGCCATTCGCGAGTCCTTCGAGGCAAACGGCCATCCTGCCGCGCTCACGGTCATGAACCTCGGCGGCCAAGGCGGTCGTGGCAAGGCGCCCGGTACGCTCGAGGAGCTCGGGCAGCCTGGGTTGTGCACCCGCTTGATCACCGGTCACTTCGAAACGTTCCACGCCATGCTCGCTCTGGCGGCAGCGGGGCGCTGCGAGCTGCAGTGCATTCCACTGGGCATCATGGCCTTGCTCTTCGACGCGCTCGGGCGCGGCCAAACCTCGTGGCTCTCCGACACCGGCGTCGGCACCTTCATCGATCCGCGGGTCGGGTCGGGCTCGCGCGTCGCACGCACCGCGCGCCAACAGTTGATCAAGGTGCAGGGCGACCAGCTCCGCTACCGCATCCCGAAGATCAACGTCGCGGTGTTCAACGCGCCGGCGGCGGACCGGCTCGGCAATCTCTACGTCAAGAACAGCGCCATGATCGGCGACAGCTACGAGATCGCGCACGCGGCCAAGCGCAATCGCGGCCGTGTCATCGCCAACGTCGGACTGCTCGTCGACGAAGGCTACGACCGAGTCTTCCTGCCGGCGGACCTGGTCGATGCCGTGGTGTACTACCCCGATACCGAGCAGACCGGTGGTGTCTTCCACCGCGAGCACTGGCCGATGCTCACGACCGAGAGTGACGTGCCGATCGAGGAGGGGTTGGCGCGCGTCCAGTTCGTGAACTGGCTCGCCGGCGTCACAGCGCGGCGCTGCGAGGCCGACGAGGCGGTTGCCCGGCTCGCTGCGGAGACTCTGCTGGCGAACGTCCGCAAGGGTGCGTACGTCAACATCGGCGTCGGGCTTTCGGAGGAGGTGTGCCGGGTCGTCTTTGAGGCCGGACGGCTCGAAGACCTGACGTTCCTGGTAGAGAGCGGCGTGGTCGGCGGGTTGCCCGCGTCGGGTCTGTACTTCGGCGCGGCGCTGTGCCCGGAGCAGATGCTGTCCTCGGCGGAGATGTTCAAGCTGTGTTACGACAAGCTCGACGGCACCTGTCTGGGCGCCCTCCAGGTTGATGGCCGGGGCAACGTCAACGCCTCCAAACGTGGCGACGGGCCGCGCGGCTATGTCGGCCCCGGAGGCTCCATCGACCTGACCGCTGCCGCCAAGACGATCGTCTTCGTCTCCGCCTGGATGACGCACGCCGAGGTGGCAGTCGAAGGTGCGAAGCTTCGCATCGTCAAGCGCGGGGCCCCGAAGTTCATCGAGGACGTAGACGAAATCACCTTCAACGGACGGCGCGCCCTCGAAGCGGGGAAGCGGGTCTTCTACGCCACGCACGTGGGACTCTTCCAGCTCACGTACCGCGGCATGGAGCTGATCAGCGTGATGCCGGGAATTGACGTGCGCAAAGATATCCGCGAGGCCACCGCGATGGAGGTCGTGCTTCCCGAGTCTGGTCGGGTTCCCGTCGTGCCGCAATCGATCGTCACCGGAAAGGGGTTCGCGCCGCGTCCAGCCGGGCGCCGTCGGAGCAGCCATGGAGTCGCCAGGAAGAGGTGACCCGATCGGCAGCGCGAGCGACGTCCGCGTGCAGGCCGCCTTTGCGGAGGAGGAGCTTCACAGCCTGCGGCTCCTCACGCGCGTCCGGCTGATCACGCTGGCGGTGATCGCCATGTGGCTCCCCGCTGAGAACCCGTACCCGGCGATCCTCTTCTACTACGGACTCCTACTAGCCTTCGCAGTCATCGGCGTCGCGCCGCTGGCGCTGCGGCGGGCGCGTCTCGATGCGCCATGGCAGCGCTACCTCTTTCCGCTCCTCGACGTCGGCCTGTTCACGTTGGCCGTGTCACTTCCGAACCCGTTGGATCCGGAGCCGTTTCCAGCACAGATGCGACTGCGTTTCGGCAACGAGGTCTACCTGCTCGTCTTTCTGACCGCGTCAGTGTTCACCTACTCGCCCCGCGTGGTCTTGGTCACCGGCGTCGGTGCCGCCGTCGCGTGGTCAGTGGCGACACTGAGTATCCTGTCGCTCCCGCACTCTCATGGGATCATCCCCGCCGAAGACCTCGCGCACATGACGGCGCAGCAGAGGCTGGGCGCGGTGTTGGATCCCTACTATGTGAACCTCGGACTGTGGGGACGGCAAGTGGTGGTGATCCTCGTCGCGGCCGGTAGCCTGGCGACGGCGGTCTCGCGCTCCCGCCGCCTGGTGCTGCGGCAGGTCGCGGCCGAGCGCGAACGCGGCAACCTCTCCCGCTACTTCTCGCCGAACATGGTCGAGGAGCTGGCGCGCTCGGACGAACCGCTGCGAGTCACGCGTACCCAGAACGTCGCCGTGCTGTTCGCCGACATTGTCGGCTTTACGAAGCTGAGCGCCGCACAGCCGCCGGAGAAGGTGGTCGAGCTGCTGCGCGAGCTCCACCGCCGACTCGCACGCGCCGTATTCGATCATCGCGGCACGCTGGACAAGTACCTCGGCGACGGCGTGATGGCGACCTTTGGTACGCCGCGGACCAGCCCGCACGACGCGAGCAACGCGTTGCGCTGCACCCGCGCCATGGTGCGGCTGCTTGCGGCCTGGAACCGCGAGCGCGCCGGCCGCGGCGAATTCCCTATCCGCGTCGGTGTCGGTGTGCACTACGGACAGGTCGTGCTCGGCGACATCGGCGACGAGCAGCACCTGGAGTTCGCCGTTCTCGGCGACACCGTGAACGTGGCCAGTCGGCTGGAGCATCTCACCCGGGAGACCGGCACGCAGGTGCTGGTCAGCCACGACGTTGTCGAAGCGGCGCGCGCCGAAGGGACACCGGAGAGCGGCGGGCTGCGCGACTTCCGGGAGATCGCACCGCAGGAGATCCGCGGCCGTGACGGCGTGCTGCGAGTGTGGACGCTCACCGAGACGCAAGGAGGATGCTGATGACCGGCTTCGGCCTCGACGCGTTCGTTCCATGACCGCTCAGTCGGGCGGGAACGTCCAGCCAACCGCCAGCATGTTGCTCATCGGCCTGGCGCTCGCGAAGCTCACCGTACAGCTCGTGAGCATCAACCAGTACGGCATCTTTCGCGATGAGATGTACTATCTCGCCTGTAGCCGGCATCTCGCGTGGGGATACGTCGACCAGCCCCCGTTGATCGCGGTGGTGGCGCGTCTGGTCACCGCGACGCTCGGTGACTCGCTGGTGGCGATTCGTCTGCTGCCAGCGCTGGCGGGCAGTGGGTTGGTGTTACTCACCGGGCTGATGGCGCGGCGTCTGGGTGGCGGGCGATTCGCGCAAGCGCTGGCGGCGCTCGCGGTCATCGTGGCGCCGTCGTATCTCTTCCTGCACCACGTCCTGACGATGAACGGCTTCGAGCCGCTCTTCTGGATGGGCTGCGTGTATGTGGTGATCGTGATCCTGCAGACCCGCGACGCGCAGCTGTGGTTGTGGTTCGGCCTGCTGATGGGCGTCGGGCTGCTCAACAAACACTCGATCGCCTTCTTCGCGATCAGCCTCGTCGTGGGTCTGTTGCTGACACCGCAACGCGCCCTGTTGCGCGAACGTTGGATCTGGACCGCGGGCGCGCTGGCGTTCCTGATCTTCCTGCCGCATCTCGTCTGGCAGGTGGAGAACGGCTTTCCACAGTTGGAGATCCTGCGCAACGTCCAGGGCGGCAAGAACTACGTGATGTCGCCACTCGAGTTCCTCAGTGGGCAGATCGTTGCCATCGGTCCGATGACGTTTCCGATCTGGATTGCGGGGCTCTGCTACTTCTTGTTCTCCCGTGCCGGGCGGGCGTATCGCGCTCTGGGCCGGAGCTACCTGGTGCTGTTCGTGATCTTCATCGTGCTGCACGGGAAGTTCTATTACATGCTGCCGGTGTACCCGATGCTGCTGGCGTCGGGGTCGGTGTTCATCGAGAGTCTGATCGCGCGCCGCGGATGGAATTGGCTGAAGCCGGTGATTGTCGGCATCGTGGTGATCGCCGGGGCGGCGTTCGCGCCGCTGGCGCTGCCGCTGTTGCCGGTCGAGACCTACGTGCGCTACGCGCGCGCCGTCGGGATCGACGAAGTCAAGATGGAGACGCACAAGCGAGGGAGCTTGCCGCAGGTGTATGCCGACATGTTTGGCTGGGAGAACATGGTGGCGACGGTTGCCGGGGTGTATCACCATCTGCCGGCGGATGAGCAACCCAAGGCAGCGATCTTCACGCGCAACTACGGCCAGGCGGGCGCCATCGACTTTTACGCTGCGCGCTACGGTTTGCCGAACGCCATCAGTGGCCACAACAACTATTTTCTGTGGGGCCCGCGCGGCTACACGGGTGAGGTCGTCATCGTCATCGGCGGCACGCCGGAGGAGTTGCGGCCTCGATTCGAGCAGGTCGAGCAGGCGGCAACCATCGTCAGCGAGTACGCCATGCCCTACGAGACCGACCTGCCGGTGTGGGTCTGCCACCGCCTCCGCGGCTCACTGCAGGAGCTGTGGCCGGGCCTGAAGCGCTACGAGTAGTGGCTTGCTTCCCCTCCTTACCAAGGAGGGGCCAGGGGAGGTTGTGCGAGTGACCTCACCCTAACCCTCTCCTTGGTAGAGACTGTCGATTTTCTCGCGAACAGTGCTTCGACAAGCTCAGCACGAGCGGTT
>CAZCGA010000191.1:0-9846 GCA_964498075.1 uncultured Binatia bacterium (SeqCode)
TCTGCTCCTTCATGAACTTGATCACGTCCTTCGGGCTCATTCCCTCGTTCCTCCTGTTCGTTAGTGACTCATCAATTGCTCACGCGCCGCGAGCCCCACGCCAGCACCAGCCCCGCACCGGCCGCGCCGATGAGGGCCGGCACGAGTGGCGCCTTGAACCAGACGAGTGCAATGACGATTCCCACCAGCACGCTGGCGCCGATGACCTGGGTTGAACGGTTCATACCGCACTGGGGCGGCTGCAACGGCGGTGCCACATTCCGAGCTCAAGAGGGCTGACCTGCGGGCGAAGCACGGAGCCCGACAGGCTGCCTTCCCTATGGGCAATGATGCTTTCGTAGGCGGCAGGGAGCGCCCTGCCGGCCAACTTCGCAGCGACATCGCCCGGGAGACGGTCTTGCAGGTGAGCGGTTTCCCTTCGGCGCCACGCCATGAGTCCTATAGACATGCACGGTAGAACTTCTGTAGGAATATCTTCGCAGCCAGGGAGAGGGGTGTTGGCAGCGTGCAACCGGCGGCTCGATGACCGGCAGCACCGAAGAGTGATCCTGTATGGGAAGCCATTCGCTTGCGGAGACGCACCGTGCTAGCCGCTGAGAACCACACCGCGTCCCCCGCGCCGCGGGACGACGCGGCAACGCCGCACGTAGCCGGCTCGCTTGCCGCGCTATCTCTCGGCGCCCTCGGCGTGGTCTACGGCGATATCGGGACGTCTCCCTTGTACGCTCTACGCGAGTGCTTCATCGGCAACAACGCGTTGCCGATCACCACCCCCAACGTCCTGGGTATTCTGTCGTTGATCTTCTGGTCTCTGACCGTCGTGGTCTCGATCAAGTACCTCGCCATCGTGATGCGCGCGGACAATCAGGGAGAAGGCGGCATCCTGGCGCTGCTCGCGCTGGTGATCCCGCAGGGCGCCAATGGATCCACCCGCCGTTCCGGCCTGCTCTTGCTAGGTCTCTTCGGTGCGGCACTGCTCTATGGAGACGGAGTCATCACGCCGGCGATCTCTGTGCTCTCCGCCGTTGAAGGCCTGCGGGTGGCGACGAATTGGTTCGAGCCGTTCATCTTGCCGGTTGCCGTCGTGATCCTGGTGATGCTCTTCGGGGTGCAGAAGCGCGGAACCGCGGGCATCGGCGCGGTGTTCGGACCCGCCATGCTGGTCTGGTTCCTCACGATCGGCACGCTCGGTGTGATCGCCATCGTGACCCAGCGGCTGCATCACGCCTCGGTGTTCAGCGCGATCAATCCCGCGCACGCGGTCCGTTTCTTCATTGCACATGGCACAACCGGATTTCTGACCCTGGGGGCGGTAGTCTTGTGCATCACGGGAGGCGAAGCGCTCTACGCGGACATGGGGCACTTCGGCGCCAAGCCGATTCGCCTCGCGTGGTACACGGTCGCGTTTCCAGCGTTGTTGCTGAACTACTTCGGACAAGGGGCGCTGTTGCTCGAGGAAGGCAACGCCATCACCAACCCGTTCTTCGAGCTCGCACCGACGTGGGCACTGTTTCCGCTGGTCGCGCTGTCGACCATCGCAACCATCATCGCGTCCCAGGCGTTGATCTCCGGTGCATTCTCGCTCACCCAGCAAGCCGTGCAGCTCGGGTACGCGCCGCGCTTCACGATCATTCACACCTCCGGCAAAGCGGTGGGGCAGATCTATGTTCCCGAAATCAACTGGGCACTGATGGTCACCTGCGTCCTACTGGTGCTGGGTTTCAAGAGCTCGAGCAACCTGGCAGGCGCGTACGGCATCGCCGTCACCGGCACCATGACAGTGACCACGCTGCTGTTCTATGTCGTGACCCGCGAGCGCTGGGGATGGTCGATCACCAGGGCGACCGGTGTGGTGGCGATCTTCCTGCTCTTCGACGTGGCTTTTCTCAGTGCGAATTTGCCGAAGGTCGTGGAAGGAGGCTGGTTCCCGCTGATCGTGGGTCTCACAGTCTTCACGATCTTGACCACGTGGAAGCGCGGCCGCAGTGAGGTGGCGCGTCTGCTCGCGCAGGCCAGCCTTCCACTCGATGCGTTTCTCGCCGACCTGGCGCTGCAGCGGCCACACCGCGTCGACGGCACCGCGGTCGTCATGACGTCGACGCCCGAAGGTGTGCCACCCGTCCTTCTGCATCACTTCAAGCACAACCGCACGCTCCACAAGCGCGTCGTGATGCTCTCCATCCTCTCAGAGAAGCACCCTGAGGTGCCCGACCGCGAGCGACTGGAGATCCATGATCTCGGCCACGGCTTTTATCGAGTGATCGCGCGATTCGGCTTCATCGAGACACCCCGCGTCGCTCACATCCTCGGGCTGTGCGCCGAGAAGGGCCTGTCGTTCGACATCATGTCGACGACTTTCTTTCTGGGCCGCGAAACGCTGTTGACTTCGGGCCGCGCGCGCATGGCGCGTTGGCGCAAGCGATTGTTCGCGTTTCTCGCGCGCAATGCCCCCTCGGCGACGGCCTATTTCGAGATTCCGCCCAATCGTGTCGTCGAGCTCGGGACGCAGCTCGAGTTGTAACCGGCCGCGGCAAGCGTCGTCCCAACGGCTCAGGCAGAGAGGGTCTTGGGAACGACGATGCCCATGATGGAAGCCAGTCGTGCGAGCACCAGCTTCTTCGGCACGCGAATCTGAAAGCTGACTGCGGCCTGATCGAGCGTGATCGGTCTTCCGTCGGACGGTGTTACCGCGATCGTTGGAATGCGACGCTGCCGCTGCGCCTCGAGCGCGCGCACTTGCTGCATGAGCACGGCCGCATCTCGTGCGTCCACCAGACAGTTGCTCACGACGACATCAGGGCGGAGTCGTTCCAGGGCCGCATTGGCTTGCTGCATCGACTCTACGGCCACCACCTCGGCGCCATAGCTGCGCAGCGTGGCCGTCAGCAACTGGCGGGTGTCGTCGTCCAGATCGATCAACAACACACAACGGCCTGCTACCGAGGCCGTCTCCCGCGCCGCGCCCGACTCCTTGGACTGCAAGTCGAGGACCACGGTTGGGCTGGCAGCCTTGCCGTGAGCCCACTGCTTGATTCTAGACCACGAACGCACGATTCATCCTCGCGCGCCCATACTACCCATCTGAGGTTCCGTTGCAATCGTTTCACGACCCCGAACAGCTGCTCCGCGAATGAGTGTGTGTGTGCTCGACGATCTAAATGGCATCCTCACCGTGCTCGCCGGTACGGATGCGGATGATATCGTCGACCGGTGAGATGAAGATCTTGCCGTCGCCGATGCGGCCGGTCTTGGCCGTCTTCTCGATGACCGCGGCACAGGCGGCCGCCTTGTCGTCACCGACGAGCAGCTCGATCTTGATCTTCGGCAGGAAGTCGACCACGTACTCGGCGCCACGGTACAGCTCCGTGTGGCCCTTCTGCCGCCCGAAGCCTTTCACCTCGGAGACGGTCATGCCTTGGATACCTTCGCGGGCGAGCGCTTCCTTCACTTCGTCGAGCTTGAACGGCTTGATGATGGCTTCGATCTTTTTCATTCGCTGAGCTCCTGCTGTGCTGGCGACCCGGCTAAAACGCGTAGAGCAGCTCGGTCGCGAGCGTATCTTGTCCGCGTTGGAAGTTGTGTTCATGCCCGAAGACCTTCTTCGTGTCGGATTCGTCGTGGCGGTACTCGTTCCGCCAAAAGAGACCCTCCGCAATCTTGTAGGTGAGCGTCGGTGTGACCTCAGTGTAGGTCGCCCGGGCTCCCGTGCGCGCTCCGTCCACGTCGTCGAATACCTCGGCGCGTAGGCACGCCGAGAGGTCATCCGTGAAGTTGTAGACGATGTACCCGGCTACACCCTGCCACTGGGCGGTACGCAACAGACCATCGCGCGGCACCGAGTCGCTGTCGTTGCCATAGTCGTAGTCGATGATCAAGGTGAGCGGGTCGATAGGCTTCACGGTGATCAGGGTGGTGAGCAGCAACCGCTTCGACCGCCCGGCATGCACCAGCAATGTGTTGCCGAGATTGTCGGTGACGGTGTGCTCGGTCTGCTCCGGGCCGTAGGTGACCGTCTGATAGACCGTGATGTGGGGATCGAATGCGAGCGTGAGGCCGCTGTGGAGGCTCTTGCCGTCGTTGTTGTCGGCGACGGCGTCCCAGCCGTTGACCACGCCCATGTCCAAGCTCACCTGGTCGGTGAACGCGTAGCTGGCCATGAGTCCGGTATGCGTGAACGGGATCGCAAAGCCGAACAGGATCGAGTTGGTGACGTTGTAGTTGAAGCTGTTGTACGACTTGATGATTTCGGCACCGGCCAGCGTCACGAAGCGGCCGGCCTTCAGCTTGATGCCGCTGCCCACGGGCACTGTGTAGGTGAGATAGAACTGCCGCGCATCGAAGAAGTCGGTGCCGTTGCCGGTAATCGGAATCGGATTGTTGGGGTCACTGGGGTTCGAGGGGTTGGTGCCATGTCGACCGAAAAATGTGCTGTTGTTGACCACGTCCGCGGTCTTGCCAAAGTCGAAATCGAGCACGAAGCCGGGCAGGTTGTCCGCGGTGCGTTCAAAGTGCAGGTTGCCAAGGTTGAGGATGAAGCTGTTCTTCTCGTTCTCGAATGAACGCAGGAACGGCTGTGTCACGGCCCCCGCTCCGGTACTGGGGTTGGCCGGCACATTCGGCCGGTTGATGTCGTACAGGTAGTCCAGGGCGACGAGTGCATGGATGCTCACACCGAGCTTGTCGGCGATCGACTGCCGCGTGTCTTTGACTTCCTTCTCCATGGCCTCGATGCGTTCCCGGATGCCCGTCTGTCCCGTCGCTTCCTCTTTCTGCGTCTGATCCAACTTCTTCTCCAGCACGCGCACCCGATCTTCCAGGCTCTTGTCGGCACTCTTGTCGGCGGCGAACGTCAGGCGCGGCAGCGCGCCCGCCGCGCACACCGCCAACATCACCCATCCAAGCCTCTTCAGTCTTTGCATCAATCCCTCCCCTTTCCGTGCTCCATTTTTTTGGGGCGCGAGATCCGCCCAGTTCTCGGGGTGGGTGCCAGCAACGGCGATGCCACCTGCCGGCGGCGGCGGTCGAATGGAAAGCCATCGTCTTTTTCAGCAGCCGGTGGCCTCGAGAACCCCGAGCGCTGCCCGACGCTTAGGCGCCTGCTGGAAAAGCAGGCAGACTGGAAGCTAGGCCGGCTTCTTCGGAATCAGGACCCCGGGCCTCCGGTCGCTGGCGCTGCCGCAACGAAGAGGGTCACCGGTCCGTCCTCGACGCCCTTGAGGTGCTGCGGCTCGGGGAGAGAGACGAATTGGGCGGCAAGATCCGGATCCGTTCGTGTGGCGTGCTGCACGACCGCTTGGGTCGCGATGATGCCGCCCGGTGGCGCCAGCTTCAGAATGCGCGCGGCAACGTTGATGCTCGGACCCACCAGACTGACCGAGCGGCGAAAACGCGTTCCGACGATGCCAATGACCAGCGGCCCCACGTCGAGCGCCAATCGGGCCAGCGGCAGCAGGGGCAACTCCCGGCGCTTGGCAAGCAGCGCATCGCGGAGCTGGAAGGCGGCAGGCACCGCCTCTCCGGGTCCCTCGAAGTACAGCAACGCGCCGTCCCCCTGAAAGTCATGGACATCACCGCAGTGGTACACGCCGACGTCGACGACCACCTCCATGAACGCCTGAACGAGCCCGAGCACTTCCTCGGCCGAGTAGCGCCAGAGTAAGGGCGTCGAGTCGACCATGTCCACGAAGAGTACAGCCATGTGCCGCTTGAGCGGCAGCGCTTGGCCAACGAGGAAGTTCTGGCCTGCAAGGCGCGGCAGAAAGGCATCGTTCACGGACGGGGCGTCGGGCACCGCAGGCGTACCCGGGGCCAGGGCTTCGCTCGGCAAGGGCTTCCATGGCATCCGAGCCTGGGCCGCGAATTCAACGGGCGCGACCGGAAGACTAGCCTCCTGCCACGCTGGCAAGCCGCCGGCCAGCACCGCCACGTCTGAATAACCATCGGTCACGAGCCATTGCGCCACACGGGCACTGGATGCCTCGCCCGTTCAAAGGCAGTACACAGCGATGGGGTGGCTGTGCCCCAGGTCTGGCAGTTGAAGCGGTCGCTGGTCCAGCAGGAGCGGGACCGCGCCGGGGACGCCGTACGGGAGTTTGCCAAACGCCTCGCGCCGCCGCACGTCGAGCACAAGCGGGGGACGGGTACTCTCGATCAATCGCTGCAGCGTGAGGGGATTGATGCGCCGGAAGGTCATTGTGCATCAGGCCTTTGGCCGTCTCGAAATGAGCGCGCCAAGCGACGTGGGCGCGAGGGGCAGCGCCAGTGCACGCAGGACAGTGGACGGCGGCTCGCCACTCGGCAGGCCAATCTGGAAGCGCATCGCCGAAGAGCTCTCGCCGTACGTCCCCAGCACTCGGTCCCACAGTGAGAAGACCGTTCCGAAGTTGCTGTCGAGTTCGGCGTGTCCTTGCCCGTGATGGCGCCGGTGCAACGCCGGTGTGACCATGAACCAGCAGACCCGAGCTTCCAGCGCCCTCGGAAGGTCGATGTCACCGTGCTCAAGCAGATTGGCGATAGTGAAGATGATCTCAAAGGTAACCACCGCAACCGCTGGCGCTCCGACCGCGGCAATTACGGCAAGCCGAATCGGGAGCGAGAGCAGCAGCTCGCCCGGGTGAAAGCGAACGCCCGTCGATACAGTGAAGCTGGGATCGGAGTGATGCACGCGATGAAACCGCCACAATAGCGCGATCCGGTGATTGGCCCGATGCCAGCCGTAGGAAACCAGATCCAGCATCGCAACGCCCACTGGGATGTTGACCCACAGCGGCGTCCCGAGCACGTTGGCAGCTCCGATGTGTGCTTGTGCCGCCCAGTGGGCGACGCTGCACGCACACGCACCGCACACGGCGGACAGGACGAGCGCATTGATTAGGCCAAGCCCTACGTTCACCCGCGCGCTGCCGGGCGGCCGCGCGTGCGGCCTTAACTGTTGCAACGCGAGTGCGAAAGTTCCGGCCAAGAGGAAGCCGCTCACCCGCACGATTTGTAGCTGCGACTCGTTCACTAGTCCGATGCTAGCACCGCGGCCGAGGCGCGACTACTTCCAGAAGCCAGGACAGCCAGGACGTGGCCGACAGTTATCCCTCGGCCCATGGTATCAATGGGCCGATCTCATCACGTCCGGCTTACGCGCCTGAGGGGATCCGGTCGGGAACCGTCGCCACCCGCCGGCGCCGCAGCCGCAGGAGGCCGTAGACCGCGAGCGCCGCAAACCCAACCGCCCCCAGGTACAGCGCGGGGCTGAGCCGTTCCAAGAACGGCAAGAACCCTAGCGCTCCGAGGGCACCGAGCAGCGCAATCTGGAGCGGGCAGGTCGCAAGCCCTGCGGCAAGCACCGCCCCACCGATTCCCACGCCCAACTTCTTTTTGTCGTCCATGGTGATCCTCCCTTGGCGCTAGTTCGTGAGCGCCTCTCCGTAGAGCTTTTCGTTCCACCGCTTGGCGAGCGTGATGGCATCCGACATGGGAATCGTGACGAGGTCCGGGTGCTCCTCGAGGTAGGGCGTAGCCACATCGGCATCGCCAAAGAAGTACACGCTGTGACAGAAGGCCGCCCGCACATTGTTGCGCATCTGCTCCGGCGACGTCTTCACGAGCGACATCACGATGTCTCCGGAGCCGTTGTATCCCCCTGGCCCGAACGTGAAGTGAACCGGCTCGCCAGAGACCGGGTTCTTGGAGGTGATCTCGGCGCTCTTACGCAGCAGCGCCGAAAGGAACAGCGTGTCGAACGCACACCAGGTGTGGAGCGTCTTTCCGTCGATCTCCATGCGGTGCTCGGTCTGCTTGAGCGTCAGGCCCGCAAACGCGATGACGTTGCCTTCCTCGTCCCGATCGAGCGCACCGGGGGGCAGCATGGCGATGATATGGTCGACCATCTCGCGGGAGAGTTGCAGCGCGTCGCCAAAGCGCGCAGCCGATACCGGCTTCGCGTCGGCCAACAACCGATACATCGTGACCACCATCCGCTGAGCCGGTGCGTCCAGCTGGTTGGCCTGGTTGGCGGTCTCGACGATGGTGTCGATGAGCTCTTCGTTCGCCATGACAGAGGTCCTCCTTCCGCTCGCGGTCGATTCACCTCAAGCGCCGGCTCGTTCTACGCCGCACAGTCTCGTCGCGGGGTCTGCTCAGCGGCCTCTTTCTCGTACCGGCGCACATCGCCCAAGCAGCATTGCCCTGACGGGTTCTTCACGTCACACGCACACTGCCCCGCCTTGATCAGCTCGGTGATGGCCGCAACCGCGCTCGACTGGCCGGTGCCGGCAATCTCGTCGGCGACCGAGCGGCGGGTGAGATCGAAGCAGTAGCACAGCGGCACGTCGAGCACGAGCGGTGGACTGGTACTCTCGATCGATCGCTGCAGTGTGAGTGGATTGATGCGTTGGAAGATCATGGCGCTGTGAGTTCTGCGATCCTACCGCCGGGACCAACCGCCGTCCACCCAGTTCGTTGCGTGACCGCATTGCGATCTAACCCCCAGCAGGATGCCGGTCTTGAGGCCCCCTGGAGCGACCCGACGGGGAGCGGCCCCGCCGCAAGGACACCGGCCGCAGGCCCTAGTGGGAGTGCCGGTGGTGCACGTCTGACACATGCGGGTGGTCGTGGGTCAGGCGGTCGTGCTGGTGCCAGTGCGCGTGCGGCTCAGCCACCGGGACTGGGTGCATGTGCTGATGATGCTCATCGTGGACGTGCAAATGATCGTGATCGAGCTCGTCGTGCGTGTGCCCGTGCTGGTGGCGCGCTCGTAGGAGCAGAGCCACACCGCACGCCCTCGACATCGCGGTCCCGCACGACGATCTCCAGCTTCGCCACGCTCATGTAGCGTTCGGCGAGCTCGACCGCGTAGTCGAGGTCCTCGTCGCGCAGTCCCTTACGGATCGCTTGCACGTCGATGACCGTCATGTCGGTGAATCCGGCCTCCTCAAGCCCGCGGATCACCTTGTCGACCATGTGGACACGCACGTAAGCTTTGATCTCTTTCATGTTCTTTGCCTCCTTCGGCAGTTGCGTTTTCCGTTCCAACCACGCGTACAAGTGTCGGCAGCACCAGCAGGGTGAGCGCAGTCGAGGTGACGAGGGCGCCCATCACGACCGTCGCCAGGGGCGGCTGGACCTCCGCCCATCGCATCAACGGGGCCAGTACATCAAAACCCCCACACCGACTAGCGCAATGCTTGCTCCGACGAGGTCGAAGCGGTCCGGCGTGTTCGCGTCGATCAACCAGCCCCACAGAAGCGAAAGCACGATGAAGATGCCCCCGTAAGCCGCGTATGTCCGGCTGAAGTGCGCAGGCTGGAAGGTGGGGACGATGCCGTAGAGCACGAGCACCACTGCGCCGCCGAAGCCCCATGCAGCCGACTGTCCGCCCCGCAGCCATTGCCACACCAGCCAGCCGCCCCCGACTTCGCATAGCCCAGCAAGCACGAACAGCAGTACCGATCGCAACATGTCACAGCCCCCCACGATTACTATTGCGAACAACCAACCCTCGCCGCCTCTCGATCCACACGTACAGCGTCGGCAGCACCAGCAGAGTGAGCGCGGTCGAGGTGACGAGGCCGCCGATCACTACCGTGGCCAGCGGGCGCTGGACCTCGGCACCTGGCGACGTCGACAGCGCCATCGGCACGAACCCCAGGCTGGCCACGAGAGCGGTCATAAGGACCGGACGGAGCCGGATCTCTGCAGCCCGGCGGGCTGCTTGTTGGTCGCCGAGCCCTTCGCGGCGCATCTGCAAGACGTAGGACATGAGTACCACGCCGTTGAGCACCGCCACACCGAAGAGCGCAATGAAGCCGACGCCGGCCGAGATGGAGAAGGGCATCCCGCGCAGCGCGAGGGCGA
>CAZCGA010000192.1:0-5505 GCA_964498075.1 uncultured Binatia bacterium (SeqCode)
ACTTCCGCGGCGGCGCATTCGTCGCGCTGCACGGCTCCTGGAACGCGCGCGGCCGCAGAGGTTACGAGGTGGTCTTCCTGCCCTTTCGCGACGGGAAGCCCGCGGGATGGTCGGAGCGTTTCCTGTGGGGCTGGTTCTCGTCGCCGGATCGGCGCGAGGTCTGGGGGCGCCCGGTCGGATTGCTGGTGGACCGGGACGGATCGCTCCTCGTCTCGCAGGACGGAAACGGAACGCTCTGGCGTGTCACTTACGTTGGAGGGAAGTGATGAGCGAGAGAGCGACGATTGAGGTCAAGGCGGCGGTTGCCACCGAGGGCTACGCCTTCGACGTGGTCGTTCGCGAGGGGAAATCCGAGACTCGCCATCGCGTCGCGCTCTCGGAGCAGGACCTGCGCCGCTTCGGAGGCGGCCAGGCGGAACCGGCGGCGCTGGTGCGCGAATCGTTCCGCTTCCTTCTCGAGCGTGAGCCCAAGCGTGGGGTTCCCTTTTTGCCACCTCACGCTGAGCGGGGCGAAACCCTATTCATCTCTGTACCCTAGAGAACTGGTGACCTGGGGAGACCACCTGAGGGCCCGCCGGCTGGAACTCGGGGTCCTGCAGAAGGACCTCGCCAGGGAATGGAAGCTGGACCCCGCCACCGTGAACTACTGGGAACGGAATCGCTTCGCTCCCGTGCCACGCCACCTTCCTAGGGTCATCGAATTCCTCGGCTACGTCCCGTACAATCCCGACTGGACGTTGGCCGAGCGCATCCGGGCCCAGCGGGAGGCCCTGGGGTTTTCCCGCCAGCGGTTCGCCGTGGCGCTCGGGGTGCACGAGGGCACGGTCCGCCGGTGGGAGTGGGGCTGGAGCGTGCCGAGCCCGAGGCTCGAGAAGCGCCTGAAGGCATTCCTCCGTTCGTACTTTCCGAGTCGCAGGTGACCCGATGAAGGCCGAGATCGACGTGAAGGCGCTCGAAGGCGTTGAAGGCCACGCCTTCCAGGTCGTGGTCCGCGAGGGGCGTGAGGAGACCCGGCACCGGGTGACCGTCAGCGAGGAGGACCTCGGGAGGTTTGGGGGCGGAAAGGTCGGGCCGGCCGCCCTCGTGAAAGAGTCGTTTCGGTTCCTCCTGGAACGCGAACCGAAGGAGGCAATCCTGGGAAGGTTCGAGATCGGCGTCATCACCCGGTACTTCCCGGAGTACTCGAAGGAGATCGTGGCGCGGCTGGGAGGGGGTGGCTGCGGGTGAAGGGGTGCGCGGTCGAGACCAGCACTTGTGGGTGGCGCATTCCGAATTTCCCTTCGAAAACATGAAATCGCGTAGGCTTGCTGCTCAGCGAAGAGCCGCCAAATCTGTTGCCGAACACGTTGTCGGGGGCCGTTCGAACTGTGCATGGCTGCCTGATTGGGAATTCGCCATGCACACGTTGAAAGCCCTCCTTAGTCCGTCAACTTTATTGCGGCCCGCTTGGCATATGCGCCCTGAACGCGGACAACCAGTCCACCGCGTTCAAGCCGGTTTGCCGCGCGGGAGAGGGAAGTATGCGCGTAAGCTTCCTCTCCTGGTCTACAGGGTCCAGGGCCCCGATCCCGTCGATCGACTTCCTAGTCCCTTGGTCGACGAGGGACGAACGCGGAAGTACGACGCACATACTCGCCGTAACCCGGCTTCGAACGAGTCAGATGTGCTTCCAGCATCGTCACTCCGGACACCCTGAGCAGCAGGAACGTCATCAGCGCCGGCGAAAGGACGGTCGCCCATCCCAGCGGCTCATCGACGGCGCACAGCCAGAATCCCCACCAGAGGACCGTTTCGCCGAAGTAGTTGGGATGGCGGCTCCAGCGCCACAGGCCCGTGTCGAGCGCCTTGCCGCGTCTGGCGGGGTCGCGCCGAAACGATTGCAGCTGCCAGTCGGCCACAGCCTCGATCAGGAAGCCGGCCGTGAAGATCAAGAGACCGGCCAGGTCGGTCCCCGTGATGCGATCGGGGGCGACGGCTGCAGAGGCAAGCTGCAGGGGCGATGAGATGAACAAGGCGAGACAGCCCTGCAGCAGGAATACTTGGAAGAAGCTGACCCACCAGTACCGCTCAGGACCATAGTGTTGGCGGAAGCGCGCATACCGTGGGTCCTCGGGCTTGCCGCGGCTGCGGAGAAGCAGGTGCAGCCAGAGCCGCAACGCCCAGGTCGCCACCAGGACGAGAAGCAGAGTCTTTGCCGGCGTCAGGCCGGTCCGCGCCGCCGTATGAACGGTGACCAGCAGGAACGAAATCGACCACCAGGGGTCGACGATGCTGACGTCGCGCCGGTACACGCTGACCAGCCAGAGCAGGGTCATCAGACCGAGCACCAGCGTGACGTTCCATCCCAGGAGCGAGAGGGTCACGCCGATCTCCGGATGTCGCCCGACGACTGGGAAATCCATCCGTCCATCTCGGCCCACCGCTCGAAGAGCCACTCACCACGGCCGCTTGCCGGAATAGCCCCGGCGGCGAATCGCCGAAGCCGTACCCGAATCGATCGGCCCACGAGGGCCCCCCTCCAGAACCTGGCGAACGTGGCGGCACCCTCGAGCCCGGTGTGCTCGAGCAGGACGAGGTCGACCCCGGGTGCCGCCTCGAGCAGCGCAAGGGGTCCCCCGAGCCGCGGGGGCAGGACGTTGCGGAAGCGGGAAGCGATGGACGCGAGCCCGTCCAGTTTTCCATCTCGGAGCGCCACGACGGCGCGGCCGAGTTTGTCTTCCGTGTACCGGGTTCCCTCCGGATAGATGAGGACGGCCGAGCGCTTGTCGAGGTTTCCGGCGAGCTGCGCGATCGCGTCCACCTCGGTCTGGCTTCGGGCCGCCCTTCTATCGACGAACACATTGGGAAGGCGTCTCCCGACGATGTCTAGGCAGGGGTCCCAGAGCAGCTCGCGCTTGAGCACATAGCGAAGCAGAAGCCGATTGGGATTGGCGACGAGGGCTGCCGCCAACACCGTGTCGGCCGTGCTGGCGTGGCGCACGAAGAGGAGGAAGGGGCCACTCCGGGCGAGTTCCAGCCCCTCCACCTCGACCTTCGCCGAGAACAGCCAGACGCTGCCCTTGAACAGCGCCGCGGTCCACCAGCGCTGCAGGGCGGTGTTGGAATCGAGGTAGCGACGGGAACCACCGATGCGACCGCCCAAGGTGACGATCCAGAGCAGCGTCGCGATCAGGACGCCCGCCACCTCGCAAGCGAGGTAGAGGGCAAAGAATCCGAGAGCGCGCGTCCGGGGCCAGGTACGCGCGTGTCCACTCGCAACGTCGATTGCGAAGGTCACGAGAATCCACACGGGCAATCCGATAAAGCACAACAGGGCGAGCCCCAGGTACAGGGGCACGCTAAGGGCCCGGCGCGACCATATCGAAGCGATCGATTCGTGGCGCCGTCCGCTCGCTGCCTGTGCGTTCCCGGTCATTTCCTCCGCCTGAGAACAAGGGTGTGTGCGAGTTTTCCTGCGAACCCGGCGATGGCGGTGAGCACGATTCCCCAGCCAATATCGATGGGCACGAGCAGTGCCGGCCAGTCCCTCACGACGGCCCAGTTCGTGAGCTCATAGGTGGCGTAGGTGACGAGACCGAGCGCCGCGCCGCGCACAAACGCGGAGAACGGGCTGCTGGAACCGATGACCGCGTACACGACGACGACGATGATATACAGGACGTAGAATAGCGCGGCCGCGGGCCAGAGCACCTCCGCGCGCTTGAGCGGTCCGAGCATGGAATCGTAGAGGCCCCGCGCGACCACGCCGAGCCATGTCACATCGAGCACCAGCATCGTCGTAGCGACCGCGGCCGTCGCCGCCGCGATCGCGAGGGCGGATCCTGGGCGGCTCTGGCGAGTTTCGCTCATGGCGCCGCGCCCGCCCTGTCCCCTGGCGCCGCCCCGGATCCGGCGCCACGCTTCAGGTGTCGGGCCGCCACCGCCAGGAACCGCTCCCGCGCGAAGCGGTGCTCGATGATGGGAGCTGGATAGTCCTCCCCCAGACGAACGCCGGCGGCGCGCAGCACGGCGTCGGGAGCCTCCCACGGGCCGTGAATGTACCGGGCCGGCATCCGCCCCAGCTCCGGCACCCAGCGGCGGACATAGTCGCCCTCTGGATCGAACTTCTCCCCCTGTGTGACTGGGTTGAAGATCCGGAAGTACGGCTGCGCGTCGCAGCCACAGCCGGCCGACCACTGCCAGCCCGCGTTGTTCTGCGCCCAGTCTCCGTCGGTGAGGTACTTCATGTAGTGGGCCTCGCCGCGCCGGTAGTCGATGAGCAGATGCTTGGTCAGGAAGCTCGCGGAGATCATGCGCGCGCGGTTGTGGACGAAGCCCTCGCCGAGGAGCTGGCGGGCAGCGGCGTCCACGACGGGATATCCCGTCGTGCCGAGCACCCAGGCCTGCCACAGTGCTTTGTCCCACTTCCAGGGGAAGCCCGCGAAGGCGGGACGAAAGGGCTTCTCCAGCAGCTCCGGCCGGTCCCACAGCGTACTGTGGGTGAACTCGCGCCAGACGAGCTCGTTCAGGAAGGATCGTGCCGCCGTGGTTCCGTCGAGAGCGTTCTTGACCGCGGACCACACCTGGCGCGCGGAGATCGTGCCGAACTTGAGGTCCGCCGACAGTCTGCTCGTGCCAGCGAGGTCCATTCGATCGCGGTGTTCTGGATACGCAGCCGCAGCATCTTTCAAGAACCGCCGCAGCCGCGCCTTCGCAGCCTGCTCTCCTCCGGGCAAGATGGCCGCATGGCGCTCGATGCCGAGCGCTTCGCAAGTCGGAATCGCGCTCACACGGGCTCGGATTTCCTTCGGCACCGGTGGCAACGCGCGCGGCGGCGGCAGCGGTTTGCCGATCATTGCCGTCTGGCGAAACACTCGGGCAAACTGGCTGAACACCGAATAGGGATTTCCGGCTCCCGTTCGCAAGGTGCCGGGCGGCAAGAGTGTTTCGCCCTCGTATAGCTCGAACGTGGCACCGAGGGCCTCTCGTACACGCCAGTCGCGCTCGCGCGCGAAGGGTTCGACCCATCGCTGGGCGACCACGCGATCGGCTTTCCATTCTCGAAAGAGATGTGGGACCACCTCCACGCTCTTGCCCGAGACGACGACGAGGCGTGAGCCTCGCTCTGCAAGATCGGCTTCGAGCGCGCGGAGCGAGTCAAGGAGGAACTGCATGCGGTGGGGCAGCTCGCGCGCGCGGGCGGGTGCGAAGAAATAGGGGTCGAGCACGAACAGGGGGATGACCTCGCCGGTGTCGATCGCATCCCGGAGCGGCGCATGGTCCGAGATGCGCAGGTCCTTGCCGCGGAACCAGACGATGGTCCTCGTCTTCACCTGGGACCCGCCTGCACCGAGGGCGGTTTGGTGTGGAGCGCGCAGGCGCCATCCACGCATCGACCGGTGAGCCGGAGTCGATTCTTGGCGAACGCGTGGTAGGAGACATCGAGAAGCTGCGCGATGCCGGGCAGACGCGTCAGCGCCACCAGCGGAGCGAAGCCGACGGCGGCGTACAGGCGCCGAAACACCT
>CAZCGA010000192.1:5515-9686 GCA_964498075.1 uncultured Binatia bacterium (SeqCode)
GACGAGCGTGCCGTCAGGCAGGCGACCATGAATCCGGTCCATCAGAGCTTGCCACGTCACGCCAACCGAGGACGGGTCGAAGCCCTCGGCGGCGATATCGACGAATCGGATCCGCTCGTGACGGTCGCGGCGTCTGAGCATTCCAATCTCTTGCGTGCAGAGCGGGCACTCGCCGTCGTAGAAGACTTCGATGTCGAAGTCGGCCTCCGCCTGTTCCGCGACAGCCTTCGACACCCGCCGCTGCCGTTCCTCACGGGGAGTGGACATGGCTCGCCTCCCTGGCATCGCCCGGTGTCCGCCCGGCAGGGTGGCCGAGCAGGCGTCGAATGGCATCGCGCCTGAAGTCGAAGATTCGGTCGAGCGTGCGCCTGACGAAGAGGACGTGCGCGATCGCGCCGAGAGGGCCGAGCGGCTCGGCATAGTGGACCACATCGCGAACCAACGTGGAGGTGCCGCGCGACTCGAACTCATGGGTGTGGACCCACAGCGCGTAGGGGCCCGATTCCTGCTCGTCGACGAAGCGCGATCCGGGCTGCCATTCCTTGATTCGGGTGCGCCATCGCACGGGCGCCCCAAACAGGGACAGGGCGTAGTCGATCTGCGTGCCGGCGCGCATCGCGATGGGTAGGGGGGTGAGAATGCGGAAGCGGAGAAAGGGCGGCGTCAAGGCCTCCAGATTCGATGCGTCGGAGAAGAACGCGAATACTTCTTCCCGCGGTTTCGCCACCACTTGGGTTCGCGAGAGTTGGTGAAGGCGTGTCCACCGACCCTCGGCCGCAGGCTTGCGATCAGGATTGAAGACGCCGTTGCTCCCGTGCATGGCCTCGAGCGACGCCGGCTCCGCCTCGGGGTCCCGGCGAAGGGCTCGGCCGAGGCCGAGCTTCCGGGAGGCCTGGGTCGGATCGCGCCTCAACGCGACGCCCTCCGCCGGGTTCGCAAGAGGCTGTCTGCCGAGCAGGTCCTTCCCTCCAGAGACCGGAATTTTCACCTACCCCTCCTTCGCACCCTATTATAGTGGTTGATTTGGTCGATTACCACTTGTAAATCGACCAAATCATATTATTCTTCTCCCATGAGGGTAGCGACCATGCTCACCACGACCGAGGCGGCCCGGATTGCGGCCGTGGCCCCTTCCACCATCAAGCGGTGGGCCGACCAGGGGCTCCTGCTCTTCTCGCGCACGGCCGGCGGTCATCGCCGGTTCGATCGCCTTGCCATCGAGCGGCTGTTGCGAGAGCAGCCGACTTCGGGCTCCGCAGGCGAGCCTGCGGTCGATTCATGGATCCGCTGCGTGGTGGGCGGCAGGCGCCATGAGATCGACGGCCGATTGCTCGAGGCCCGGAGTCGGCTCGGGTCCTGGTGCGGCGTTGCCGACGAGCTCGCTTCTGCGCTCGCCGAGATGGGCAGGCAGTGGGAGATCGGCCGCATGACCATCGCGGAAGAGCACATGGCCTCGGACTCCCTGGCACGCGCGCTGGCGCGCATTGGCGACACATTGCCGATTCACATCGACGGCCCGAAGGGCCTCCTTGCCTGCGCCGGCGAGGACGAGCACACGCTGGGTCTGTCGCTGGCCGATCTGTGTCTGCGCGAGATCGCCTATTGCCCCCTATGGCTCGGGCGCCGGACGCCGGTCGCAGAGGTGATACGGCTCGTGAGTGGCGGTCGGGTGGCGCTGGTGGCTCTCTCGGCGTCCGGAACGTCGAGCGACGGCAAGGCGCTGGGACGGATCGCCGAGGAAATCGGCTCGGCTTGCAGGGACCGCGGCGTGGGTCTTGTTCTGGGAGGCGCCGGTGCCTGGCCTGCCCAGCCTTCCTACGGCGTTCGGGTGACCTCGTTCGCCGCGTTCCATGACTACCTTACCAGTGCTCGATGAGGAGATACCCATGAAGCGTCTTGCCAACATGGTTTGGGTACTCGTCATCGCAGCGGGCTGCGCCGCCAACACGACCGAACGGCTGCGCCTGCCCCCGCTCCAAACGGTCGCGCACGTCGATCTCTCTCGCTACCTCGGAACCTGGTACGAGATTGCCAATTTTCCGCAGAGGTTTCAGCGCGGATGCACCGCCACGACGGCGACCTACACGCTTCGCCGCGACGGCGACATCGACGTGCTCAATCGCTGTCGCAAGGGATCGGTCGACGGAGAGGAGAAGTCAGCTCTCGGACGTGCCTGCGTTGTCGATCGCTCCACCAATGCGAAGCTCAGAGTGAGCTTCTTCCGCCCGTTCTGGGGCGACTACTGGATCATCAACCTCGCCGACGACTACTCGTACGCCGTCGTGGGCCACCCGGGCCGAGACTACCTCTGGATCCTGAGCCGCACGCCCACGATGAGCGAGACGACCTATCAGAGCATCGTCGCGCGCTTGGAGGCCCAGGGCTACGAAACCTCCCGCCTCGTGCGCACGCTGCAGGTGACCGCACCCGGTCCCGCTGCGAGCTCCGCTAGAACTCCGGAGCAAAGCTGATGGCGAATTGACCACGCCAGAGCGTTCGATCCTACTGACCGGCGCGACGGGGTTCGTCGGTGGCGCGGTGAGACCCGCTCTCGCCCGGAACGGCTGGCACGTGCGGTGCTTGACGCGAGATGCCGCGCGGGCCCGCAAGCGCGAGCCCGATCTCGAGTGGGTGCAGGGAGACGTGAAGGATCCGGCCTCCTGTGCCCGTGCGCTGGACGGTTGCCTGGCGGCGTTCTATCTGGTGCACGGGATCGGAGAGGGCTCGGAGTATCACCGCCAGGAGATCATGGCGGCCTCGGTCTTTTCCAAAGCGGCAGCCGCTGCGGGCGTCGAACGCATCGTGTATCTAGGCGGCGTCGTTCCGACTGGCACGTGCTCCGAGCACCTGCGCAGCCGGCAGGGCGTGGGCGAGGCGCTCCGGTCCGGCCCGACCAAGACCGTTGAGCTGCGAGCAAGCATGATCGTCGGGCACGGCAGTCTCAGCTGGCTCATCGTGCGCGATCTGGCCGCCCGCTTGCCGGCCATGGTCTTGCCGCGCTGGCTGAGATCGCGCACGCAGCCGGTCGCGATCGACGATGTGGTGATTGCGCTTGTGAGGGCGCTCGACCTGCCACTCACGGGGAGCGCGTGGTTCGACGTGCCCGGCCCGGACACGCTTTCCGGCAGGGAAATCCTCGAGGAGACCGCGCGCATCCTGGGGCTCAGGCGCCCGCTCGTGGTCGGCGTGCCTTTCCTTTCGCCACACTTGTCTTCGTTGTGGGTGCGCTTCGTGACGCGAGCCAAGTGGTCGGTGGCGCGCGAAGTGGTCGTTGGCCTGACCGAGGATCTCCTCGCTCGGGATGATCGCTTCTGGCAGCTCGTCGGCCATCCGCAACGTTTGGCCTTCGCCGATGCCGCCAGGCTCGCCCTCGGTGCCGAGCGCCCCCAGGGCCCGGTCCGAGGCTCATGGGGGGTCATCGAACGTGCGCGGGGCATCGCCGGGAGATCGGCCTGAATCGCGCCCTCAGCGGAAGCGCCATTGCGAAAGCCAAGACCACGTCGCTCGCGGTCGGCTTGATGGCCGCCACCTGCCTCCTCTATCCGGCGCTGGTGCTCATCTTGGCCTTCATCGCGACCGACACCGCACTTCTGTACTCGGCGTTTCGAGCGCAATCGCTGGTCATCACGTCGATTGCGCTTGCACCTGTCATCGTCGGTGAGGAGCTTGTCTGAAGAAACGTTTTGCAGGCTGCGCTCGTGCAAGCGCCTCGCGGCTCATCCGTCCTCGTCTTGTTCTAGCTGCCGCTGGACTCGAGATAAAATAGGAAAGGAACGACCGATGCCCCATGTCGTGATTGAAGAGACGCACGATCTCGGAATCGCCTGCCAGGGCATCAAGCTTGCGGCGGTGCGGAACGGGAGCGAGATCCTCAAGGTGGCTGATGTCTACCTGAACCGGTCGAGCCGTACCGCGCTTGTTGACTGCGTCGTGGTCGAGGAAGGTCGCTCGCAGGCCTTCTTCGTGCAGCTCTCACAGAAGGAGGGGCAGATCACCGTTCGGCTTCTCCCGGCGACCGATCCGGAGAAGACCACCGGCGTCAAGCGGGTCATGGCACTGATCGCCAGGCAGATCCACGAGGCGACTGTCGGGAGCCGTTTCGGGAAGACCAACCTGCAGGAGTTCTTGCAGTGAGCAGCGGATTCGGATCGAAGACATCGCGGCCTCCGGC
>CAZCGA010000193.1:0-9636 GCA_964498075.1 uncultured Binatia bacterium (SeqCode)
GCGCGTAGTCGTAATCGACCGCCTGCCCTGTCGGTACCGCTTGCGATGGTCCCAGCTTGGGACTATTGTCCGGCATGCGTGTCATTGCGCTATCGACACTCAAGGCGTTTTGGGGTGCCAACCCGAAGTGTGCTGATGCGAAGGAACCCACGCTCGCATGGTACCGGCACACCTTGCATGCCGATTGGTCATCTCCGGTTGATGTCAAAGCCGATTTCGGCAACGCCAGTGTCCTGAAGGACGGCCGAGTGGTGTTCAATATCGGGGGCAACAAGTATCGTCTGGTGGTGTGGATCAACTACGCTTACCGAGTCGTGTACGTCCGCTTCATCGGCACCCATGACCAGTACGACCGTATCGACGCACAGACGATCTGATGGAGGAACGCAGATGGAGATCCGACCGGTCAAGACCAAGTCGGCCTATCAGGCTGCACTGAAGGAGATCGAGTCGCTCATGAAAGCCCGTGCGAATACCCCGGAAGGGGAGCGCTTGGACATCCTGGTCACGCTGGTCGAGGCCTATGAGCGCAAGCATTTCCCGATGGACTTGCCCGACCCGATTGCAGCCATACGGTTCGTGATGGAGCAGCGCGGCCTCACCGTGAAGGATCTCGAACCGATGCTCGGCCGCCCGAACCGCGTGTACGAAGTGCTCAACCGAAAGCGTCCGCTCACCTTGAAGATGATCTGGCATCTCCACAAGGGACTCGGAATCCCTGCCGAGTCGCTGATCCGGCCGCCCGAGGAGACCGAGGCTGCGTGAAGAGCGGCGTGGCGGCTCTGAACACGACGCGGGACTCCGCCCCGGCGAATAGTGAAGAGGGTGGGTCTCAAAACTTCGGCAGCACCCCGTAACGCGGCGGTTGAAACCGCGGCTACCAACTGCACCAAGCCTGCCTGCGCGGGCTCTCCCCGCCGTATGACGGACGTCTCAAAACTCATCCCTGGCGGCTGAAGCCGCGGCAACGAGGAGCACCAAGCCCACCTTCGTGGGCTCCCCGCGGCCCCACCGGGCCGTGCCATGTTAGCGGGGGAGGGGAGCCTGCGCAGACAGGCTTGGTGCTCTTGTAGCGCGCGGTTTCAACCGCCGCGCTCTCGACGAGGCGCAATCCACGTCATTGTGTTGTGCGAGACTCAGCACGACCACCACTAGGCGACGCACGACCATCCGGATGTAGCGTCGCTACACGGCCTGTAGCGCCTGGCTTCATGGCGCCATGCCATCACAACACTCGATCCGCGACCGCGCGGACCGCACGCCGGTCTTTCGTCGTGAAGGGGATTACTGGACGATCGCGTACGACGCGGCGGTGGTGCGGCTCAGGGACGCCAAGGGACTGCGCTATCTCGAGCCGCTTCTCCGTCACCCCGGCCGCTCATTTCACGTCGCCGAGCTGATCCGCGTGACGCCTTGTCCGTACGGGCGCCGGCCGGCGGCGGAAGACGGAACCGCCGAGGCCGCCGAGCGGGCCCGCAAAGCCGTGACCAACCGCATCCGGCAGACGCTGGCGCGGATCACCAGCGTCCACCACGCCCTCGGGCTCCACTTGCGCAACGCGGTTCACACCGGAACGCGCTGCACCTACACGCCGGAGCGGCCGATCCGGTGGTCGGCGTGAGGCCGTGTAGCGTCGCTACGCCGGTTGTAGCGCCACATAAGCGTTCAGAAGCGAGAGACAGTCATCGGATGGTGCAGCAAGCCTTCCAGGACTGGTGCCCGAAGAGGTCGAAATTTTAGCGGGCGATGCAACACCCTGTGAGTCGGGGAAAGGAGGTGTATCGATGAGCGGAAGGATCTGACGAGTTTGCACGTAGCGTACTGTCGAGTGCGAACTGGCAATCAAATCGAACTCATGAAGGGAGATCGAAGATGAAGTCTCGAAGTCTAAGTTTTGTAGCGATGTTGGCGCTTGCCGCAGTGTTGGCCATGAACGCCAGCGCGGTGCAGGCCGCAGCTTACAACTTCAACGTGGAATCGGCCACTGCAACGGACACTGCTACGGGTGAGCGGATCCGGCTGAGCGGTGCTGGACAATTCAGTGACCCTAGCGGCCCCGTCCAGGGGCATGGCCACTTCAAATACCTCAGCTCCGACGGTCAGGTGCTCGCGAATGGGTCTTGGGGTGCCACTGCCTTCGGTGATTTCGAACTCATAGGAAGTGAGAACCCTGGGATTACGCTTGGTGTCCTGGAAATCACCGTGACCCTCTTTCCGGTGCACGGCACACCTGTGACGGGTGTTACCCTGACCGTCTTTTGTCTCCCCGACGAGGGGCCCGGAGAGGGGATTACAGTAGAACTACCGGGCGGGCAGTCTTTCTTGGAGCCGAGCGGATTCACACTGATCAGCCCCCAACCAGGACGCTGAATCCGAATAAGGGCAAGCGAAGCCCTTCGCGCCCAACGGCGCTGCAACTGCCGGCGGCCGCTACGGTTGGTTCTGCGTGAATCGAGAGCCAGTGAGCACCGGCCGCCGGCAGGGAGCTTGAAGCTTATTGGAGGTTGAAGCTTATGCGATCCGGAGCCATCACGATATTCGTAGTAGGTATCTTGACGTGTCTTTCCTCAGCCGTCTTCGCCGACAGCAGCGCGGTGGTCGACGACGAATTGGCTCGCGTCTTGAGCGCGCACGGGTTCACCGGCCAAATCCAGGCCACCTTTCGCGAGAAACTGGGCCGGCCGATCGATCGGAAGCGAGCCAACCTCGGGCGTCTGCTCTGGTTTGACATCATCAGCGGCCTCAATAACGACAACACATGCGGCGGTTGCCACTCGCCGACGAACGGCTTCGGCGACACGCAGCCGATGGCGATCGGCATCGACAACAACCTCATCGTCGGTCCCCATCGGACGGGCCCCCGCAATCAGCGCCGAACGCCGCTTGCCGCCAATACTGCGCTGTATCCGACGCTGATGTGGAACTCTCGCTTCGCCGCGCTCTCCGGCGACCCGTTCGACGACAGCGCCGGCTTCCAGTTTCCACCACCCGAGGGGCTCTCCCTCTCCTACCAGCCACACCTGCTCGTGGCCCAGGCATTCATTCCACCTACGGAGCGCGTCGAGGTGGCCGGTTTCGACTTCCCCGGCGGCAATGACGACATTCGCGCCGAGGTGCTGCGCCGCCTGAATGCCATCGACGCGTATCGGAAGCTTTTCGGGCAGGTGTTCCCTGAGATCTCGGCGGGAGCACCCATCACCTTCGATCACTTCGGACAAGCGATTGCTGAGTTTGAGTTCACCCTAGTCTTCGCTGACGCGCCAATCGACCGCTTTGCCCGCGGCCAGCGCCACGGCCTCACGGAGAGCCAGAAAAGGGGTGCGCTGCTCTTCTTCGGGAAGGCAGGGTGCGTGCAGTGTCACAGCGTGGGCGGAGAGTCGAATGAGATGTTCAGTGACTTCAAGCAGCACGTGATCGGCGTCCCACAGGTGGCGCCGTCATTTGGGAATGTGACCTTCGACGGCCCGGAGGCGAATGAAGACTTTGGGCTCGAGCAGGTCACGGGCGATCCGAATGACCGTTACATGTTTCGCACTGCGCCACTGCGGAACAGTGCAGTGATGCCGGCCTTCATGCACAACGGGGCCTTCGTGCACCTCGAGGACGCCATCCGCCACCATCTGGACCCCTACACATCGGCGCGCAATTACACTCCGCGTGACCTTCCACCAGACTTGCAGGGGCCGGTGGGGCCGATCGAGCCCGTGCTTGCCCGCCTCGACCCGCCGCTCCAGACGCCGGTCAAGCTCTCCGACGAGGAATTCGCCACTCTCGTTGACTTCGTGCGAAACGGTCTGCTCGATCCGCGCGTCCTGCCCGAGCGCTTGAAAACGCTCGTGCCAGGGCGAGTGCCGAGCGGCCGCCCGACGCTTGACTTCGAGTTCGAATTTCGGCGTGCCCAAATGGCATTCCGAGCGGGGCCGCGGTCGACATCGCATTGATCATTCAGGCGGTGAACAATGCCTTGGGCCAGTGCACTGGTGGGTGATCGGGTTCGGACCTTAGGGCGGACTCTTAGCGTGTAAAATTACACCAATCTGCCTGGTACCCATTCTAGGCCTGCGCCCAGCGACGGTTCGAAATCCTGCAGCGGTGCGTTGACGGCCGACGGGGTGAGCCCCTACACTGGGCGGCCATGAGCACGCCGCCCGGGCCACTGAGTGTATTTGCGTCGGATCTTTTTCGTGGCAAGACTGCGCTCGTCACCGGCGGCGGCCGTGGCATCGGCAAGGCCATCGCGGTGGCGTTCGCCCGCCTCGGTGCCAACGTCGTCATCGCCAGCCGCAGGCCGGAGAACCTCAACCCGACCGCTGAGGAGATCCGCGCCACCGGCGCCGCGTGCCTGGCGGTGCCGACCGACATCCGCGACACCGCACAGGTCGATGCGTTGGTGCAGCAGGCGGTGGAACGTTTCACCGGGATCGACTTCCTGGTGAACAACGCCGGCGGCCAGTTTCCGGCGCGCCCGAGCGCCATCAGTGACCGCGGCTGGCGTGCGGTGATCGATCTCAACCTGAATGGCACATGGAACCTGTGCAGCCGGATCGGCCCGCACATGACGGCGCGCCGCTTCGGGGCGATCGTCAACATCGTGCATATCTACTCCTTCGACCGCGGTGCAGTGGCCTTCGCCCATTCGGGCGCCGCACGCGCCGGGGTGGTCAACATGACCAAGTCGCTGGCCTACTACTGGGCGCGGCACGGCGTGACCATCAACGCACTGGCGCCGGGCAGCGTGTCCACGGCCGGCCTGCGGGAGGAGGAGTATAGTCGCGCCGAGCAATCAAACTTCGAGGCGCTGCAGCTGCGTGACATCCCCGCCCATCGCCTCGCCGAGCCCGAAGAGATCGCTGCCATCGTCCTGTTTCTGTGCTCGCCGGCGGCGCGCTATATCAACGGCGCGACGATCGTTGCCGACGGCGCTCTGAGCCTGGACAACTGGATGCCGATGTGGGACCCCGAGGTGCCGTAAGTGATCAAGGCAATCTTCGACACCTGGGCGCAGACTTATGACCGCTCCCGCCGCCAACTCGTCCCTTGCTTCGACGACTTCTACAACACGGCGCTGGAGCAGCTGCCGTTCGCGCCCGACGCCGCGTTCCGCGTGCTCGACCTGGGGGCGGGAACCGGGCTGCTGTCCCTGTTCGTGAGCAATGCCTTCCCGCACGCGCGGCTGACCCTGGTGGACATCGCCCCGCAGATGCTCGAACGAGCCCGTGAGCGTTTCGCGCAAGCCGGCGACCGCTTCCAGTTCATCGTGGCGGACTACGCGGACGCCTTACCCGAAGGTGAGTTTGATGCCGTTGTGTCCGCTCTGTCGATCCATCATCTCACCGACGAGCAGAAATCCGCGCTCTTCCGCAAGATCTACGATCGCCTGACGCGCGGCGGGGTGTTCGTCAACGCCGAGCAGGTTCTCGGCGCCACACCCGAAATCGACGCGCAGTATCAGGCGACCTGGCTGCGGCAGGTGCGTGCGCGGGGTGTCGACGATGCCGATCTCGCGGCCGCCATCGACCGGATGCGCGCAGACAGGACGGCGCCGCTGGACGCCCAGCTCGAGTGGCTCCGGCAAGCGGGTTTCCGCAACGTGAACTGCTGGTACAAGTTCTACCGCTTCGCCGTCTACGCCGGCTGCAAGGGCTGACATCACGCGCCGATGTCCCGCCGTACGGTTCCAGCGCTGAGTCTCGAAGAGCGTGAGCGGCGCGCCCGCAGTGATCTGCCAGTCGAGCTGGTGCTCGTGCGTCATGCCGAACCCGATTGGCAGAGCGCACGGCAAGCGGGTGCGGACCCGGGGCTGACGGCACTGGGGCGCCAACAAGCGGCGGATCTCGCGGAGCATCTCCGCGGTCGCCCGCTCGCTGCGCTCTACTGTAGTCCGCTCGAGCGCGCTCGGGAGACCGCCGCAGCCATCGGGGCGGCCCAGCAGCTGACGGTGACCGCCGTGCAGGATCTCTCGGAGATCGGAGTTCCGATGCTGCAGAACGCCTCGCAAACCGAGGTCGACGCGTATTTCCTCGCTGCGGCAAAGCGTCCATTTCGGGAACACTGGGAGGGCTTCCCGGGAGGCGAGCCCTTTCGGGAGTTCCACGCGCGCGTCACCCGCGCCGTCGGCGACGTCCTCGCGCCCTACGGCATCCATTCGCAAAGCATCGATGGGTTCACGGCGTGGTCGGCACCGGCGCGCGCGCAGACGCTGCGCATCGGCGTCGTCGCGCACGGCGGAACCAACAGCGTCATCCTCACCCATCTCCTGGGCATTCCGCCGGTGCCGTGGGAATGGATTCGCTTCGAGACGGCGCTCGCGGCGTATAGCGTGGCGGTGCTGCGCGCGATCAATGACCAGGGGTACATCTGGTCGCTGCAGCAGTTCGGTCGTCGAGCTGGTTGAGTCGGGAACCGGTCGCGCCACCACGCTCCGGAGCGCTGACCAACTCGATCGGCGTGGTCGCGGAAGCCGGCACGGGCCAACGCAGCGCCGCAGGCGTCACACAAGCAGGCCTGGTCGCGGTTCTCGTGCCGGCAGCCGGCGCAGATCACGCCCCGATCCTCGCCTCGGCCTGCGTCGCCAGCCATTCCTCGCCGTTCTCGCGGTGTAGCCGTGCCGCGGCGCGCAGCGCACGTTCGCAACCGACGTCGTCGTTACGGCGCCGCGCCAGCTCGGCGCGCGCCTCCTCGATGCGCGGCAGCAGATCGCGCGCGTCCAGCGCCGTCGCCAGCTCCGACGCGCGGGCGAGCGTGGCGTCCGCGCTCGCGGCGTCCCCGCCGGCGACCAGCGCCTGCGCCCGCGCCAGCGCGATCAGGTTGGTCGCTTCGGCGTGGCGGTATCCCATGGCGCGGGCCAGCTCGATGCCGCGCTCGGCCGCCGCACGCGCCGCGCCGATGTCGCCGCGCCGCAGCTGGGTCTCGGCGAGGAGCGGAAGGCCCACCGTAATTGCGTTCCCCTTGGATACGGCGCGGTCGATCGCGAGCACCATCACCTGCTCGAGCTGCTCCAGGGCCTCGTCGAGTCGCCCCGCACTGAGCAGACCCCAGCCTCGCGTCAGGTGCCCGATCACGCGAAGCAAGAGGTTCTGCGACCGCATCGCCCACTCGAGCGCCTGCCGGCCGTGCTCGAGCGCGCCGCTCACGTCGCCGCGTACCGCCCGCACCCGGATGAAGCTGAAGTGGAGAGTTACTTGCTCCAGCGCGTTGTGACTATCGCCGACGCGGCGGCGCATCTCGGCCAGGAGCGCCTCCACCTCGCCACCGCGGCCGAACCGGAAGAGCGCGGGGAGGGCAAGGGCGCCAGCCATGACCCATGTGCGCCAGCCAATCAGCTCTTCGCCGAGCGCGGGATCGCCGGCGCACAGGCGCTCGATCTCGGCGGCGATTCGGGCATTCTCCTCCGGAAACTCGTCCGAGGGGTAGAGCGGAGCGATGGCTGCCAGACTCGCGGCGAGGAGCGCGGGGTCGTCGAGGCGACGCGCCATCTCCAGGGCCTCGGCACCCAGACGGTGTGCCTCTTCGACGTTGCCGGCGCCGTTGCGCAGGACGGCGTAGGTGGCGAGTGTCAACGCGAGCTCGCGTGAGTCGGCGTCGCCGAGCTCGCGGCGGGCCTCCGCGAAGAGTCGCGCCACCTCCGCTTCCGGCACGCCGCTGCGCCCCGCGGCATACACCAGCCGGGCGCGCGCCTGGCCGAGCAGCGCGCGCGCCTCCGGTGCGTCGCGTTCCTCGGCGAGCAGCTCCGTCACCTTGCGCCAGTGGACGACCGCCTCACCCGCATTGGCGCCCAGCCGCGCGGCCATGCGCGCCTGCCAGCGCGCCGCCTCGAGGGCCCGCCCCGCCTGTTCCCAGTGGTGCGCCACGAGCGGCGCGCGCTGATCCGCCGCCGCGCCGGCGAGGGCCTCGAGCGCCGTGGCCACCGCGGCGTGCAGGGCGCGCCGCCGCTCGCGCAGCAGCGAGGCGTACGCCACCTCGCGGGTCAGCGGGTGCTTGAAGGCGTACTCGCTCTCCGGGTACAGCGCGGCCTCGTAGAGAAACTCGCTCTGCACCAACCGGCGCACGCCGCTGTGCAGCGCGTCGGGGTCGACTCCAGCGACCCGTTCGAGCACCGTTTCGGCCACCTCGTCGCCGATCACGGCCGCCGTCTGCAGCAGGCGCTTGCTCGCTTCGTCGAGGCGATCGATGCGCGCCGCCAACAGGCTCTGCACGCTCGCCGGCACCTCGACGCTCTCGATCGGCTGCTGGAGGCGGAAGCGGCCGCGCGCGCCGACGAGGCCACCCGACTCGATCTGGGCTTGCACCACCTCCTCCATGAAGAAGGGGTTGCGGCCGGTGCACTCGGACACCAGGTCGACGAAGCGGGCGAGCGAGGGGTCCGTGCCGAGCCAGTCGGTGAGCAACGCGCCCGCGGCCGCCGCATCCAGTGGGCGCAGTGCCATTTGCTGGTAGTGCGTGCGCCCCACCCAGCTCGCCCGGTACTCGGGACGGAAGTTGAGCAGGACGAGCGTGCGGGTGTTGGCCGCCGCATCGACGATGCCCTCGACGATCACCTCGGTATCGGGATCGATCCAGTGCAGATCCTCGAAGACCAGCACGGCCGGCTCACGCCGGCTGCGCGCCGCGGTGAGCCGGCGCAGCAGCGCCATCACCGCGCGCAGCCGCTCGTCGGGTGCCAGGTCGAGGGCCGGCTGCGCCGGGTCGGGCACGCGCACGAAGTCGAAGAGGAGCGGGAGCGATCCGAGCTCCTCGGGCGCCAGCTGCGCGATGCTGCCGGCGATCTTCTGGCGCGCCTGCGCGTCGGTGTCGTCGGGCGTGCTGCCGAAGATCTCGCGGTAGAACTCGAGGATCGGCTGGAGCGGGACGGCGCGGCCGTGCGGCACGCCGGTGCTGCTGCGCACGATGATGCCGCGGGCGCGACAACGCTCGAGGAACTCGTAACACAGCCGCGACTTCCCGGAGCCGGCTTCGGCCATCACCCCGACCACCTGCCCGTCGCCGTCGAGGGCGCGGCGCAGCGCCGTCTCCAGCCGCTCCATCTCTTCATCGCGGCCGACGAACTTCGAGAGCCCGCGCGCTCGCGAGCGATCCAGTCGCGTGCGCATGCGGCCGACGCCCTCGAGCTCGGCAACGCGCACGGGTGTGTCGACACCCTTGACCTTCGTCGTGCCGAGATCGCGCAGGGCGAAATAGCCCTGCACCAGGTCGATCGTGGCGCCGGCGAGCATCGCCTTCCCGGCCTCGGCCAGCGCTTCCATGCGCTGTGCCAGCCCGACGGTGAGCCCTTGCGCCGTGTAGTCCATGCGCAGGTCATCGCCGATCTTGCCGACGACGACCTCACCGGAGTTGATCCCCATGCGCACCGAGAAGTTGAGCCCGGGCTCGATGCGCAGCGCGTCGGCGTAGGTCTTCAGGGTGTCGCGCAGGTGGAGCGCCGCGTAGCAGGCGCGCTGCGCGTGATCCTCATGCGCGATTGGCGCGCCGAACAGCGCCATGATGCCGTCGCCGGTGTACTGGTTCACCGTGCCCTCGAACCGGTGGACTCCCTCGGTGAGGATCTCGAAGAACTTGTTCAGGATGCGGTGCCAGTCCTCGGGATCGACCTGCTCCGCCAGATCCATCGAGCCCTTCACGTCGGCGAAGAGCACGGTC
>CAZCGA010000194.1:0-9444 GCA_964498075.1 uncultured Binatia bacterium (SeqCode)
TCATTGCCATGATCGAACCCGAGAAGGCAAGCAGTTTATGACACAGTAGGATTAGGCGACTGCTGGCTCGCGAGCCCCGGATCGCTGCCAGCGGGTGAGGTGTGCGCAGCGCGGCTTAGTCCAACCCCGCCTTGGAGAGACGCTCACACCGCCGTTCTACCTCGCGTACTTGCCTCCCTTGGTCTCTCCAAGGCGCTATGAGTTAGGCGCCCGCCCCGCGCAATCCGAGTTTCTGAAGGTCCTCCTCACTGGTTTCCCTGTTGGCTTCGAGCGCGCTCGCAACGTAGTCAAGCTGACGGTGCCACCATCCGATCGTCTGGTGGTCGCGAGTGCCGGAAGGGATCGAGTGAAGGCGCAGCAGGCATCGCAAAACGGCCATAGACACGGACTGTGCCGCTTCGAGTTCATCTGCGGGAACCTGGATGCCTGCGTGAACGTAGCGGCTCCTGATGTCGTAAAGCGCCTTGGCCTTCTTCAGCGCCTCCTCGTAGGGCATCCGCGAGTCACCGTAGATGCAGACCGCGGTCCTGCGCGCCACTGCCTGGGTGGCCGCGTCACGATCGCCAAAAAGAAGATCGAGTGCGATCACCTGATGAAGAAACGCCTCGCTGATGCGCGACTCGCTCTCGTGTAGCCTCCCTTTGGCCACAAATCGGCAGAAGGTCCGTAGCGTCTCACCAATCTCGTGCTTGCCAGGTCGCAAGAAGCCGAAGGAGGTGTGGAGCTCCGCCTGAGTCGCGGGTATCCGCTCATCGATCCGCGCAAAGTTGAGGCTCAAGCCATGCTGAATCGGGCAGAAATAGCCGGCTTTTGCCGTGCCGATGTTGCGAAAGATTCCAACGAACGTGCCTCCGTGCCACTGTCGAGGCCCGTTCAAATCAATGAACGGTGCTCCCGCGGCGATGAGTATCTCTTGCGCAGTCCAGGCGTCAGTCCGAAACCGGTCCAGGAGGCAGCGCGTGATGGCGTCGAAGTAGAGGTCGACGAGCTGAGATGCTCGCTGCCTCGAAACGGTCTGCCCGTACGACGGGATGTCGAGGAGCCGAATACGTGATGGGGTGCGCTGGATCGCGAAGTTGCTACGGTGTCTCCCAGGGTATCGCTTGAAGTAGTCACAGCCAACCCGCTCGCACCAGTGCACGAGGCGATCGTAGTCTAGGGGCCCTATCTATATCTGGAAGTCCTCGATCACGAAGCGCTGTAGGCCCGGAAAAGCTGGGAAAGGTGCGATCAGGTACTCGGCTACTTCGGCCTCGCAAATCGATCGGACGAGGTCGTTGAGGCGACTGACAGCGGTACCATTGGGACGGTCGGTGAGAGCGTATAGCGCGAGGAACGCGCGAGCGACACTGGCATCGGCAAGGTGTCCAACAGAAGCAAGCTCCTTTGCAAGCCGCCGAATCGCCGATTCCGGAGTGAGACCAGCGGTGGAGTCATCGTCGTACGTCGCCAGCAAGGGCTCTGCCGCTCCGAGTCGCTCGCCATCAGAGAAGAATGAAACGGGTGCCAGCTCAAAAAAGGAGCCCGCACCGGACAGCGGAGGCGATTCGACTAGCCTCAGCGACCCGAAGAACCGCTCGAAACTTGGGTTGCCGTCTGGAAGCATGTGCGTCTACCTCAGGCGCCTAACGCAGCGGGCCAGGCGCGGCGGCGAAGTCGCACCCGGCGGCAACAGAGGCACGACCGATCACGCGAGCCAGCCTGCAGCCGCCTTGTTCGGCAATCGGTCAAAATAGTTTCCGGGGGAACGCATTGTGCGGTACCGTCTTCTTCATTTTTCCGAGGCTTCCCTTCACGTGGCAGCTGCCGCCTCTAGGTACGTCGACGATGATGGTCTGCTGCACGCTGGCGTCGAGGTCAACAACCTCCCGTAGCTCGTCCAGCGTGAGCGCACACACCGTTTCGTGGCCACATGCGAGCATGACGTAGGTTGGTCCCTTGGAACTGGCACTCTCGATTGAGGCGAGATCTTCGAGCTGGAAGGTGAACTGCCAAGGCGATCGCTTTCGACTGCTGTACTTGGCGAACACGTGGCGATTGGTGTTGATCAGATAGTGGCCATACTTGGCTGAGCCTCGATTGAGAGCCTTGAATGACTCGTGCTGGACTATCTGAACCAGGCCCGGTCCATGGAAGATATCCTGCTCTTGAACCTTCATTTCTGCCCCTCTCTGTCTCGTACCTCACGAGCGAAATACAACGCGTCACGCGTGCGCGAGAACGCGTGCGTGCCGTGCTCGACAAGCCGAACGGCTCAGCGTTCAGCCGCGCCCTCCTTTGGCGTCGGCTGGGACGCGTTGTTGTGCGCCTCCGCATTCATGCTGCCGTCAGGATTGGGTTCCTGTGGTACTGCTTCGATGTTTGCAAGATTAATCAGTGGATATTGGTCTAGGGCCATAAGACGATCACCGAGCAAGAGAATGCCCCACTCCTTGCAGGCAAGTACCGTGGCAGGTTGCCCGTTGATCTTAGTTGGCATTGGTGACCAGACCTGCGCTCCCTTATTGAGTTCCTCGCTCAGTATCCGAATCCGGTCCTCACCTGAGAGATAGAGGTGGGGAATCAACATGTAGCCGACACGCGGCGGCGACATGAATGTGTATCGACGCTTTCGGGCTTCCCGCCAGACGTAAGGTGCAGATGCCCCGAGTACGTAACGGTCGATTCGCTTCATCAGACGCAACGCCAGGGCAACGGCACGGACGAGCACCTTGTACGGAATGTGGAGCATGCGGTGGCCAGACCATTGCTCTGGAAGCTGCTTGTGGCTGACGTCGCGGTTCCGTTTGTCACGAATGCGTTCCTTGATTACGTATCGCGTAAATGCTTCGGCGTCATCGGCGAGGCACCCCAGTTTGCGTGCTGCAAAGTAGAACGTCAGCTGACCGACCTTCTCCTCGGCCAACTCAGACAGACGCGCTACGAGTTCGTCGCATAGCTTATCGGCCAAGAGATTCACGAAGAGAAGATCTCGGTTGCCCAGATCCTTCGCGACATCGCCGGAGCCAAGTTGCGCGGCTGCGTTCATGAAGTGCCGCATCAGCAGCCAGGTGGTTATCACTTCCCCGACCTCGCCGCGAAGGTTGGCGACTAGGTTGTCGGTATCGGTCCGGGCGATTTTCAGCTTCTCGTTACCCATGTTGCCTCACAGACGCATAACGTCTAATCGGCTGGTCGGCCTAATTCTCTTCGCCCCGCGACGGCGGTCAGCCTAGCATCGCCGCCATTCTGGCGGCAAACGCATAGAAGTGCTGGCGGAGCAGCCACTTCGCTGGACGTGGCGTCTCGGCGGGTAGGACACTAGGACTAGGCCGGCCAACCTAGCGCGACACACCGTCGCCGGCGCACGGGCGCTTGCGAGTGGGTTGCAAGCTCATGCAGGTCGGCTTCGCGCGCGCGATACTCACCCTACGGCCACCCCAGCACCCGGCACCACGCGAAGGCCAAGAAGGCGCCCGCATCCTTGCCCCATTCCTCCCACGACGCCGCCAGACCGGCCAGCTCGTCGACCGATGCGATCCCATGGCGTGCGACCGCGGAACCCAGCTCCGGATCCCGGCACTCCGCGGCTCGGTCGCGTGCGAAGGCCGAAACCCGATCCGGGGTCCCGTAGCTGATGTAGTCGGCGAATGCGTCGACACGGCCGAACCCTGCCTGCTCAAAGAGCCCACGTAGCCGGCGACCTATACACGGCTCGGCCATGCCCGCGGCTCGCCATAGCTGTTGGCGGATCTCGTAGAACCGCAGCGGGCCGCTCGTGTGCTCCCCTGTGAGAATGAGGCCGCCGTAGTCGACCGATGCCGCTCCCACGATGCCGCCGCGCCGTGCGACGCGCCGCAGCTCCGCGACAACGCTCGCCGGCTCACGCACGGCCTCGAGCATCGAGTGACAGAACACGGCGTCGAACGTCGCGTCGGGAAACGGGAGCCGCTGGCCGTCGGCCACGGCGAAGGTGAGGTTGCTCCGCCCGATCGATGCGGCATACCGGCGCGCAGTTGCAACGCCATCCTTTTCGAGATCGACACCGACGACTCGCCCCGAGCTTACGACCTCAGCGAGACCTATCGTGATGGAGGCGCTACCGCAGCCGCAATCGAGAACCACCATGTCAGGCTGCAGGTGGGAGAGAAGGAAGGCGGCGTAGGTGTCCGCACCACGAGCCGCGATTGCGGCGTGGAACGTGCCGACGCTGGTCATGACGGATGCGTGCTTGGACGGCGCCAGGCTGACAGAAGGAGGAAGACGACGCCGGCGACGATGGCTACGTCGGCGACGTTGAAGACGCCGGTGTGAAGCGGCCCGAAATGGACGATCAGGAAGTCGGTGACGCGCCCCTCAAACAGAACACGATCCAGCAGGTTGCTGAGGCCTCCGGCCCAGATGAGCCAGGCGCACAGAAGGGCTGAAAACTGCAGCCCGGCTGGGCGAACGAGGTAGAGAGCGGCGAGGAGGAGGGCGGCGGCGACGCCGAAGAGAAGCACCGACGTCCGCAATCCCGCGGGAAGTGACGCACCGAGGCTCAGGAAACCACCCTCGTTTTGTGCGAGCGCGATGCGTAGCGTACCGCCGAGCAGGGAGAGCGGCGGTAGGCTGGCGAGGTGCGTGCGGGCGATGTGCTTCGTGGCCTGATCGCAGCCGATCGTCGACACGACCGTTCCGGCAAGGAGAACGGAGCGAAGCAATCGATAGGGCTTCATGGGTCGCGGTTAGCCTAACACGAATTCCGCCGGCCGGCCTATGGCTGTGAGGCGTGCACCCTCACCCTGACCCTCTCCCACGCTGAGGAGATGCGCGGGAGAGGGGACGGACTTCAGCAGGGAGAAGAAGGTGATTGACAACCGACCGGTCGATCGGTAAGAGTCGACCGATCGGTCGGTCGTATGAGTCAGGCAGCAATCGTCGAAGTCGCCTCGCGCGACAAGATCCTCGACGCGGCGGAAACGCTCTTCGCACGTCGCGGCTTCGCTGGCGTCGGCATGCGCGAGGTGGCGGAGGCGGCCGGCCTTGGCAAATCGTCCCTGTTCCATCACTTCAGAAGCAAGGCCGAGCTGCACGCGGCGGTCGTCGGCCGCATCCTTGATCTCTTCGATCAGCGCCTCACCGCGGCGCTGGCGGCCGGCGGCGACCCGCTGGCGCGCTTCGACCGCTGGATCGATGCGCTGACCGATACCTTCGCCGAGCATCAAACCTCTGCCCGCTTGCTGCTGCGCTCGCTCTTCGAGGATGACGAGCTGACGGGCGCCAGCGAAGAGGAGCAACGCGCCGATCGCACCCTCAAGCACATGTTCGGCGCCGTCGCCAACCTCCTGAAGGAGGGCATGAAGGCGGGGGTGTTCCGGCTGGCGAGCATCCCGCATACGTTGCAGAGCCTGGCGGGCCTGACCGTCTACCACTTCGCCTCGGGCGAGTTCGGCGAGGAGTTGGTAGGGCAGTCGCTGTTCACGCCCGCCGAGGTGCGCCGCCGCAAGCACG
Organism: uncultured Binatia bacterium (SeqCode); assembly: GCA_964498075.1. Lineage (GTDB taxonomy): Bacteria > Desulfobacterota > Binatia > HRBIN30 > HRBIN30 > CAZCGA01. The sequence continues at coordinate 5,473 of CAZCGA010000194.1, forward strand.
AGGTGAAAGCGCTTCTGCACGCCGGTTTGAGCGCGCGCCTAGCGGGCAGGTCCGGGGCCCCAACGAAGAAAGATTAAACGTCAAAGGAGCTGCTACAATGACCGAGAAGATTCTTTCCGACCACCGCCACGCGTTCGGCGAATTCGAGACCGTCGACTTCGTCGACGAGCAGGAGATCGCTGCCGTGCGCGACAAGATCGACGTCAAGGTGCCGCTCGATCTGCATTGGACCTGGGAGTACGGCAGCGAGATCGAAGAGCTGCGCAACCTGTACGAGCGCGGCAAGAAGGGGCAGTGGAACGCCGAGACCGATATCGACTGGTCGCAGCCGTTCCCGCGCGACGAGTGGTTCATGCCGCGCGAGGGCGCCCTCATGCTGCCGTCGCTGCTCACGATGATGGGCGTCGACGAAGACACTTGCCGTAGGGCCGCATTCGAGGAGTTCGCCCATCTGCTCTCGCAGCTGCTGCACGGCGAGCAGGCGGCGATGCAGCTCTGCGGCCAGCTGACCAATGCCTGTCCGACGATGGACGCCAAATTCTACGCCGGCTCGCAAGTGATCGACGAGGTGCGCCACGTCGAGGTGCTGTCCAAGTTCCTGCACCGCAAGATGGGCACGCTTTTCCCGATCAACCCGACCTTGAAGATTCTGCTCGATATGTTACTGGAAGCGCCGACCTGGAAGATGAAGACGTTGGGCATGCAGACGTTGTTCGAGGGTATGGCGGTGGGCATCTTCGATACCATCGCCAAGGCGACCACCAGTCCGCTGCTCAAGGACATCATCCGACGGGTGCAGCTCGACGAGTCGCGCCACGCCGCCTTCGGGATCCTCTCCATGCGCCAGGTGGTGAAGGAGTCATCCCCCGAAGAGTTGCAGGAAATGGAGGACTTCGCCTTTTCGATCCTCGAAGCCCTCAATGCCAATCAGCAGCTCGACATGTTACGTTTGCTTGGCCCCAAGTATGGCCTTGATCCGGAGAACGTGGTACAGAGCACTCTAGTACTGCCGGAGTGGCCAGCGTTGAACAGCGATATCTTCATGCATACGGTGATTCCGAACCTGAAGCGGTTGGGGTTGATTACCGAGCGCACCGAGGACGCGTACCGGCGCATCGGTGTGGTCTACGGCGACCGCTTCGAGTCGCAGCACGAGCTGCCGATCACCAACTGAGGTTGCCCTTGGAAGTCGCCTTCTCCAGCCGTCTTCACAAGCCCCCCTTTTGTTGCCGGTGACGAGAGGCGACGACCCAACGCGGCGGAGCGCAGCTTGCTGCACTCCGCCGCGTTGCCCCCTAACTGGACGGTGACCGTCCGGTCTCCATTCGCGAGCCGCAACGCCACATCGCCGTGAGCCGGCGAGCGCTGTTTCACCGACGCTCGCGCCGGATCACTGGCACTGCTCACCCTTCGTGGAAACAGCTGCGTTGACTGGCGGGCGGCCCTCGGACATTCCTAGACGAGGAGGCATTGGTGACGACACTCGACGCAACGCTCAACCGGCGCACCGTTCTGGTGAACGGCGTTGCGGTCATACTGGTTGCCTCAGTTCTCTTCGGCGTGATGGCGGTGTGCGTGCAGGTCGCCTCCCGAGACATGGCGGCTTCGCAGATCGCGTTCGTGCGGTTCAGCGGTTCGTTGCTGGTGCTGCTCATGGCCGGCCGCGGGCGCGGCTTGCGACCGCGCGCCGGCAACCTGCGCCGTGTCCTGCTGCGCGGCGGGCTCGGCGCCGGAGCGATCGTCCTCTATTACCAGGGCATCCAAGGAGCGGGTGCCGGGCTCGCGACGTTGCTGAACTGCAGCTATCCGGTCTTCACGGCGCTCTTTGCCACCACGCTCATGGGCGAGCGCTTCGATGCGCGGCTGGCCATCGCTCTCACCCTCAGCTTGGTGGGCGTTGCCGTCGTCCTGAACCCGCTTGCGGAGATCGGCGCGGGGGTGACTGTCGGGTGCGTCTGTGCGTTGCTGGCGGCTGTGCTCGCGGGCGGGGCGGTGGCCACGGCGCGCCAGCTGCGGATCAGTGAGAGCGCGTTGTTGATTACGACCTACTTCATGGCCGTCGGTACCGCCTTGACCGCGCCGACGTTGCTTCTGGGCCTGCCGCCGCTGTCGGCCGGTCTCCTGCTCACGCTCGGCGCCGTGGTGGTGACCTCGGTCGGTGGCCAGGTGCTGCTGCATCAGGGACTCGGCTTCGCGCCGGCAACCCAGGGAAGCCTGGCGGCAGCGACCAGTGTCTTGACCGCGGCATCGCTGCAGGCCGCGTGGTTGGGCGAGCACCTCTCCCGCCACAGCGTCCTCGGTGCGTGTTTCATGCTTGCCGCTGTCGGGCTGGCGGCGACACGCCGATAGTGGTCCGGCTCACCCATTGCGCTCGGCGGGCGCCTGGGCAATGATCGCGCCCGGAAGCGGTTGGTGGGATCACGGGCTCCGAGGGTGAATCATGCGAGAGCTTTCTGTCGGGCGCAGTCGCATCGAGCTGGTGGTCGGGGACATCACCCATCAGGACACCGATGCGATCGTCAATGCGGCCAACACGACTCTCTTGGGTGGCGGTGGTGTTGACGGTGCGATTCACCGAGCCGGCGGCCCGACGATCCTGGCGGAGTGCAAGCAGCTCGGCGGCTGCGCCACCGGCAACGCGAAGATCACCACCGGCGGGCGGCTCAAGGCCAAGTTCGTGGTCCATACCGTTGGCCCCGTGTACCACGACGGCAAGCACGGAGAGCCCGAGCTGCTCGCCGGCGCCTATCGGCGCAGCCTCGAAGTCGCCGACGAGCACGGCGTCACCCGCATTGCATTCCCTTCCATCAGCACCGGCGCCTATCGATTTCCCATCGCCGCCGCGGCGCGCATCGCCCTGCAGACCGTGGCCGACACGCTCCCGGCGCATGCGCGGATCGTGCTGCTGCGCTTCGTCCTTTTCAGCGCCGCCGATGCCGCGGTCTACGAACGCGCCTTGGGCGAAGTGGCGGCGGGGCTGAGCAAGCGGTGAAGTCGCCGCGCGGTGATGCCGGAAATCGCTAGGGAACAGCTCGAGCTGCTCTATGAGGTGAGCCGCTCGCTGCACGCACTGATCGAGCTGGACGATCTGCTGCCGTTCGTCGTGGAGAAGACCAAGGAGCTGCTCGATGCCGAAGGGTGCTCGGTCATTCTGCTCGACGAGACCGGGCGCGAGCTGTACTTCCCCTACGTGAGCCCCGAGAACTCGGCGGTCGCGGAGCGCTTGCGCCAGCTGCGCATGCCGGCGGACAAGGGCGTCGCCGGCGCCGCGCTGCAAACCGGGGAGTCACTGCTCGTGCCGGATGTCCGCCGCGACGCGAGATTCTACTCCGAGGTCGATCAGCAGACGGGCGGAGACACGCGCTCCATCGTCTGCGCCCCGCTGCGCACGCAGCACGGGATCATCGGCGTCATCGAGTGCATCAACAAACGGCACGGCGAGTTCAGCCAGGCTGATCTCACCTTTCTCGAGGCGCTCGCCGGTGGCATCGCCGTCGCCGTCGAGAACGCGCGGCTATACCACACGCTCAAGCTGTCGGAGGCGCGGCTGCGGGATGAGGTCGCCTTGCTGTCGCGTGAGCGTCAGGCGCGGCATCGCTTTTCGGAGGTCATCGGGAGCAGTCCGGCGATGGAGAAAGTCTTCCGGCTGGTCGAGAGTGCCCTCGGCTCACCGATCACCGTGCTGCTGCAAGGCGAGACCGGTAGCGGCAAGGAGGTGATTGCGCGCGCCATTCACTTTCACAGCCCGCGTGCGGACAAACCGTTCGTGGCCGTCAACTGCGGCGCCTTCACCGCGACGCTGCTGGAGAGCGAGCTGTTCGGCTATCGCAAAGGCGCGTTCACCGGGGCCAACTCCGACAAGCGCGGCGTGTTTACCGCCGCCGACGGGGGCTCGATCTTTCTGGATGAGATCGGCGACACGCCGCCGACCATGCAAGTGAAGCTGCTGCGGGTCCTGGAGCGCGGCGAGTT
>CAZCGA010000195.1:0-9342 GCA_964498075.1 uncultured Binatia bacterium (SeqCode)
ACGAGGACATCCAGCGCGACGTCAAGAAGAGCTTTCAGGACCGTGCAGACCTGAAGGACGTCGACATTGCAGTGAAGAACTGCGTTGCACGGCTGACCGGAACGGTTCCCAACGGGACGCAGCGCCTCGAGGCCGCCGTCGTGGCGCGCTCGACGGTGGGCGTGTGCTCGGTGCAGGACGATCTGCGCATCGCGGACTAACCCCGCAACACGTCTAACAACTCCCGCGTGAGGGTGAGCGGGCCGCCCGGTGCGGCCGGTCCATCGAGCGGGCGAACCGAAGCGGAGGTGTGATGTGAATACAATCTGTAAACGTCTAGTGGTGGTGTTTCCGCTTCTCCTGCTGTCGGGCCTTTCCTCCGCCGGCGCTGCTGACGGCCCCTTTGTCGGTATCGACCTGGGATATTCCAGGCCAACCAATGACAACTATCGGGCGCACGTCCAAGGGGGCGGCACTGCCAACCCGTATGCCGGTTACATGTTCAATGACTATCTCGGACTGCAGGGTCAGATCCACACCACCTTCCAGAGCCCGGACAACGACCACCGCGGCTTCGCGCACGAGAACCAGACCACGACGCTGCTCGGCGGCACCTTCGGTCCGCGGCTGACGCTGCCACTCGGAGAATTCGTGGAGCTGTACGGGACCGGGCAAGGCGGTGTCTTTACCGGCCTCAGCGGACGACTCAACCATACGGCGCCAGGTTTCTCCGTCGGTGGTGGCATCGACTTCAATGTCACCCCCCAGTTCGCGGTCGGTGTCTTCGGTCGCTGGAACCGCGCCTACATGTCACCACGGCCTACGAATCTCAATGCGGGGTGCGGCGCCGGCTGCGAGCGGAGCGCCCAACCGCTCGGGGAAGACGCGCGCTGGATGACAGTTGGCCTTGGCCTCAAATACGCCTTCAACGGGCCAGAAGCTGCGCCCCCACCCGCACCGGCGCCTCCGCCGCCAGTCGCGCAAGCTCCCCCGCCCCCGGTCGTAAAGAAGAAAATCGTCCTGCGCGACGTCCACTTCGACTTCGATAAGTCGAACATTCGGCCCGACGCCGTGCCGGTCCTCGATGAGGCCGTTGAGGTACTCAAAGCGCAAGGCGGCGTGGCGGTAATCGTTGAAGGTCACACCGACAGCGTTGGTCGCGACGCCTACAATCAAAAGTTGTCGCTGCGTCGCGCCGATTCCGTGCGGCAATACTTAGTGAAGCACGGGATTCCATCCAACCGCATCACCACTGAAGGGTTCGGCGAATCACGCCCGGTGGCGTCCAACGACACCGCGGACGGCCGAGCCCAGAACAGACGTGTAGAGCTGCGCGTCGAGTGACCGCATCTCTCTACACACGAGCCCCGGCGGTTTTCCGGACCCCCCTCCGGTGCCGCCGGGGCGCCCCCCAACTTGAAGGAGGATCGCCATGCGGGTGACGGGGCAGCAGTGAATCGGCTCGTCCCCAGTGCGCGGCCGGCTCGGCGAGCACTCGCATCGCCCACCGAGCGCGGGGCGCTCGTAGACCGCCGCGTGAATGCCCCTCCGCAACGCCGCGACGTCGATCGTTACAATCGCCGATTTTACGAACGCTGCTGGCGAGCCGCATCGCTGCTGGCGATGCCGGGCGTCCGGGCTCCGGCTAAAGCTGAGGGGTTGCAAGTTGAAATTGGCTGTGGCCTGCGGCCGCGCCTGCCGCTCGCCGAGGCGCTGTTCGTCGATGTCAGTCCGACGGCCTGCGCGAAGCTGCAGCGCGCCGGCGCGCGCGTGATCCGTGCGAGCATCGACGCGCTGCCGTTCGCGTCCGGTGCCGTGTCGCAACTCTACGTGTTCGACACCCTGGAACACGTCAGCGACGACGTTGGTGTGGGTCGCGAGCTCGCGCGCGTGAGCGCCGCGGACGGGTGGCTCGTCCTGAGCACGCCGCTGCATGTGCATCGGTGGCATGAGTTCGACCGCATCGTCGGTCATGCACGCCGGTACGAGCCGCGGGCGTTGGTGGATCTGCTCTGCGGATCCGGGTTCACGCTCGAAGGCTTTGCGCGTTTTGGGATGCGCCCGCGCAGTTCATTGCTCACTCGGCTTGGCGCGTACTGCCTGGTGCACTGGCCACGGACGGCGTTCCGGTTCCAAGAGCGGCTCCTGCGCCTGACGCAACGCTGGGCCCAGCCGACGCAGTTGCGGCGTGCCGGTGTGGATGAGTTTCTTGTCCAGGTGGCGGACGCGGATGGGGCCGTGACGGCGTGGCGCCGCCGGCGACCCAATTGAACGCGCATCGCCAACACACGAATCGAGGAGTCGTCGAAGGGAACATGCGCCGCGAAATCAGGGGTGGACTGGTCCGCGTAGAACCACGCGCGTAGTTCTCCGATCTTACGACCGTGCAGTGGGCTTTGTACAATCAAGGCATGGTCAGTCCTCCGTGTTCATCAAGCACAACGCTTGATCGCCTGCAGATGGCCTAATCGAGCAGGTCAATCGTGGAACTTGCAGAAACACCAGTAGCCCACGGCGACAACGCCAGAGACGACAGCCCCACCGGCGAACCGTCGGTGTCGTCATCGCTCGAACACTTGGTGGCCGGCAGTCAAGGGGTGATCACCAAGCGGATCGACTTGGCGCTGCTCGAAGGGCAAGAGGTGCTCTCGCGTTTCTTCGAGCGTGCCGCATTGGTCGGCGCCGGCATGGTCTTGGCGGCGGTGGCGTGGTTCGCCGGGGCGGGAGCCTTCGTCCTGTTCGTAGCCCCAGATGCCAGCCCGGTCATTCGTTTGGCCGCCTTCGGGTTGCTCAATGGAGCAGGTGCGGTCGGGCTCGTCACGTTCGCCATGCAACACAGCCGGCCGCCGACACGCGTGCGCCCGAACGGCAATGGGCCAACACTACCGCGTGAACCGTTGCCAGCCGACCAAAGGAACTGACCGTGGACAATACTAACTTTGCCGAACAGCGTGAGGACCTCTTACAATCGATCGAGCGGGACCGGGAAGAGGTGCGCGTCGCCTTGCAGGAGCTCACGGGTGCGGCCGGGTTCAAGCTGGACGTCAGCGAGCGCATCAAGGCGTTCCCCCTGGCATGGGCGATTGGGGCATTTCTCGTCGGTGTATGGCTGGGCAGTCGTGGGGCTTCGGTCGACGCTGCCGGACAAAGGAGACCATCATGACCACAGATCAGATCGCGGAGGAGCGGCCGTTGCCGCGGCGCACGGAGCAGGTGCAACCAGACATCGCGGCAGTCCGCTCCAAAGTGACGGACCTGGAGCAACAGGCCCGCACACTCATCAGACAACGGCCGGTCGTGGCGGTGCTGGCCGCCGCCGGCGTCGGCTATCTGGTCGCCCGCCTCGTCTCTCGTGGAACGAGGTGAGCGCCATGCGTGATTCGGAGAATTCGAAGGGAAACGGCGCGGCCGGCGGAACCGAGCCGCCGCTCCAGGATCCCCGCTCCATCGGCGACCACGGTCGACAAATCCATCACGATGCGGCGACGCTTGCCGCTGAGGTCCGGGGCACGACCGCTGACCTGGAACGCTACCTCACAGATCAGGTGAAGCGGCGGCCCTACAGCACCCTCGGAGTGGCGGCCGGAATTGGTTACGTTCTGGGTGGGGGTCTCAGTTCGCGGTTGACCGTCGTGTTGCTCGGCGCCGCAACGCGGTTGGCTACAGCGCTCGCCGTACGCGAGCTCGGCGCCCGAATTTTGCAGCGCGATTCCACATCGGTTCAGAGCAAGAGCGCCTGAGCACGCCTCGGGAGCAGCAAAGGAGCGATCATGAAGCTTGAGGACATTTTGCAAGCGCTGCCGTCGAAGGAGGACATCGCAAGTGCGGTCGGTCTGGAGGCGCGGTCCTCCGCGACTGGGGACATGCTTACGGCATTCGGCATCTTCGGCACCGGCATGATCCTGGGCGCAGGGCTGGCGCTGTTGTTCGCACCGAAGGCCGGTCACGAGATCCGCCACGACATCGCCGAGAAGGTCGGCGAGATTGGCGAACAGTTGCACGCGCAGGTGCCACAGCCGGCCACGTCAACCAACGGACCAAGCGCCTGAACCTCGGGCACAAAGGAGATCGCTATGTCACTGCTAGTTCTGATTCTCTTGCTGCTACTCGTCTTCGGTGGTTTGCCGAACTGGGGGTACCATCAGTACGGGTACGCGCCCTCCGGGGTCGGTGGCATCGTCCTCATCGTCGTGCTCATCATGCTCCTGACCGGTCGGCTGAACTTCTAGCGCCTCCGACCTTCCTGATCGACGCCTCCCGGGTCGCCCGTGGCGCCGCGCCTCAGTCGTTGGCTGTTTCAGCACGCCGCGCGTATCGGAACCGCCTTGTCGGGTGGACAGAAAAGGAGAAACAAATGGTTGAAAGAATGGCTGCGCTCCTCGCCGGGAGCGCCCTCTTCATTGCCGGGTGTGACCTTCGTCCTCGGCCATTTTCATCGGTCTTTGGCAAGGACGGCTGCAGGTACAAGGACTCCACATATTCACACGGCTCAACCGCCTGCCAGTCGGGAACCCAGTATCGGTGTGACGACGGGCAGTGGAAGGGGTGGGGAACCGTCTGCGCTGAGAATCTACCCGTGGCCGGCAAGGGTTGTGACCTGAATGGAAACTCGTATTCCCCCGGTTCAGCCAGCTGCCAATCGGACACCCAGTACCGGTGTGATGACGGAGCATGGAGAAGCCTCGCACTGGCTTGCATCGGTGGCAGCGATGTCCCGGCACGCGTAGCGCCGGCCCGACGCGCCTGCATGTACAACGGCGCAACCGTCGCCACGCAGTCCACGATCTGCAAGTCTGGCATCACCTTCCTTTGCGAGGATGGTGAGTGGCGCAACCTCGGTAGCGCCTGTCAGTAGCCCCATTCTGGCCCGGCGGAGCTGCCCGAGGGACCCCGTACCCGTAGGAGTACGCGCGCAGAACCACGCGCGTAGTATTCCGAGCTTGCGGTGGTGCAATGCCTTCCTGTAGAAGCAAGCAGGGCTATGGACGTGGATCGGTATCTGACGGGAGTTCCGATTGACCTGTTCCAGCCGCACGTGATCCTACCGGCGCAGCACTTCAACCCTCCCAAGAGTTCGCACCAGAGCCCCGGCTCATGATGGCCGTCCTCGACGACGCCGTCCGGTGCGTTGAGAAGTACCGCTTCCCCACAGACGCTCGCGGCCGTCGGCTCTTCCACAAGGCGAAGCAGTGGTGGGTTCGGCTGCCGTATCCGATCGCACACTCCTCCGAAACGCTCCAGTCGAACCGCCGACCCGACGCTCAGCGACGTGGGGATACCTCACGTCGCAACGCAGACCGAATGAAAGGAGAACAGCATGATAGCCCTCATTGCATCGCTGCTGGGGTTCGGTGGCGGGGCCGGCTGGGCCGCTCACATTGGCTCAGCCAACGGACCCAGTGTCTGTCCCCTGTGCTGCGGACGAAGCGCCGTAGTACAGGCGATAGACCTCCCACCGAAACGTCTCTCCGTTAGAAAGGAGACCGTCATGTCATGGTTGCGCGGCCGCACATATGGCGACGCAGGGAATGTCCTGGCGTCGCGAAGCAGTCCAACGAAAGGAGAGCAGTGGTGAACTGGGATCACACCGAAGGCAAGTGGAACGATGCCAATGGCAGGTTCGGGAAAATGGGGGAACCAGGTGCGCTACGTTCCCACCGGATCGCAGAGCAGAAGGGAGGATACATGAGAACACGTTCGGTGTTTGGCTTGATGATTCTCGTGGTCGGCCTCGGCGGGTGCATGATCGTCGAAGCGCCGATCAAGGGCGTCCTGGGAACCGAGGTCATCTGGGGTGACATAGCGACCGGAGAGTCCGGCTCCGAGACCCGCGGCACCGCGAAGCAAGGAAAGGCCTGCGCGGACTCCATCCTCGGCCTGATCGCGAAAGGCGACGCGAGCGTGCGCGCGGCGAAGCAGAACGGCGGGATCACGGAGGTCACAAGCGTGGATCACTCGGCAAGGAACTTTCTCAATATCGTTGGCGAGTGGTGCACCTTGGTGAGAGGGCACTAGTCGGTCGTAACTTAAATTCGCGTAATAAGCGATGAGCCATGGCGCGCCACGGTGGCAGCGCAGAAGCGGGCAATCTTCGTCAGAATCTCGTCCGCGGTCTTCACCCACTTGAAAGGATGTGGGCTCTCGTTGTGGACGTCGAGGAATTCGTGGATGGCGGCTTCGAGTTCTCGGACACTGTGATGGGAGCCCCGCTTGAGCTGCTTGGTGGTGAGGATCGCAAACCATCCCTCGACCTGATTGAGCCACGAGGAATGCGTCGGAATGAAGTGCAGGTGGAACCGTCGGTGTCGGCTCAGCCAGTGCCTCACGCTCGGGGCCTTGTGCGTGGCGTAGTTGTCCATGATCAGGTGGACGCCCAGCTCGGCGGCCACGCTGGCGTCGATCAGCTTGAGGAACTGCACGAACTCTTTGGCGCGGTGGCGACGAAAGCACTTGCCGAGCACCCCGCCGGTGGCCACGTCGAGGGCCGCAAACAAACTGGTGGTCCCATTGCGGTCGTACTCCGGAGTTCTGCGCTCCAGCTGTCCTGGGCGCATGGGCAAGATGGGCTGCGTGCGGTTCAAGGCCTGAATCTGTGATTTCTCGTCGACCGACAGCACCACGGCGTTGGTCGGGGGATCCAGATAGAGACCAACGACGTCACGGACCTTCTCGATGAACTCTGGATCAGACGACAGCTGAAAGGTCTCGGAACGATGGGGCTTGAGTCCGAACGCGCGCCAGATCCGCGCCACCGACATGTGACTGAGGCCGGCCTGCTTGGCCAGATCCCGCGTGCTCCACCGCGATGCCCCGCGGGGCATGACATTGAGAGTGGTGGTGACGATTTCCTCGACCTTGTCGTCTCCGATCTGTCGGGGAGCTCCCGGCCGCGGTGCGTCCAACAGTCCGTCGATGCGCTCGGCAACGAAGCGGGCGCGCCACTTACAAACGGTCTGGGGGGTCACCCTCAACAGCGTTGCCACCACGTCGTTGTCGACTCCTTTCGCACACTCCAGCACGATGCGCGCACGCAGCGCGAGCCGCTGCGCCGTTTTGCCGCGGCGCACATACCGCAGGAGCACTTCGCGCTCATCATCGGCGAGTCTGAGCGGGCTCTTCGGCCGACCGAGTTTCGACATGCTCTCTCCTCTCATTGCCTGTATGGAGGAGACGGTCAACCTGTTCATTTATTCAATTCTTTTCTGTTACGACCGACTAGTTACTTTCCGGTGCAAAAGTCTGGTCGCTGAAGGAGAGTACACCTCGGCGTTCGGGCTTGGAATGGGGCTGGCGATCAGTCGTTCGATCATCCAGGCGCATCATGGACGCATCTGGACATCGAGCAGCACCTGGATGACGGCGGTTATCGGAAGCGGTTCGCTGCCGGCGGCGTGAGAGCGTAAGACTATGCGCATAGAACCGCGCGCGTAGCGGTTGCGCAACCCGCAGCTCCCGGGGTGGAGACCGCAAACGACTCAGTCCCCGTGCTTTCCGTGGCCGTCGCCGTGACCCCTGCCATGCTGAAAATGCTTCAGATGTCCCGGGGGCCCGCCGTGCGGGTGTATCGGGTGATGCCGATATGTAGCCGGCACCACGACGATCGGGCGCGGCACGTAGCGGGACTCGACTGATTTGAACGGCCCACCGTACCGGTGGGACCGATACCAGTATCCGTCCCGGTTGATGTACCAGTACGTCCGATAGCGGTACATGTCGTAGTCCGCGGCCGCCGGCACGTAGTACACTTGCGTCCTCGGGACCACCACGACCTCCGGCGGGCCGCTGAAGACCACGGCGGGCGGCGGCGGCACGCTGATGCCGATATGGATGTCGACCTCGGCCAAGCTCGGCCGCGCGTACGCACTGGCAACCAGGCTGGCTGAGAAGACGAACGCGGTAAGCAGCCCGTTCGCAGCAGGATCGTGACGTTTCATATCGCGTCGACAGCGCATTTGGCGCCCCGTCGTGTCGATCTGCTGCTTCCTGTCTGTTGCCATTGTGGCCTCCTTATGTGATGACTGCGATTCGCGTTTGGCGATGTGCATCGCGCGAGACGCCAATACTTGTACAACGGGGTCGGCAGCGCCGTAAGCTCGGACTACTACGCGCGTGGTTCTACGCGCGCAGTAGTCCGAGCTTACGGCGGTACCATGCCTTCCTGTACAAGCAAGCATGGCTATGGATGCGAATCTCGATCTGGCAGAAGTTCCGATTGGCACGGTGCAGCCCCACGTGATCCTGCCGTCGCAGTACTTCGAGTCTCGCGGAAGGCTGACACCAGAGCACCGGCTCAGGATCGCGGTCCTCGACGACGCGATCCAATGCGTTGAAAAGTATCGCTTCGCTACAAACGTTCGAGGCCAACGGCGCTTCCACGAGGCGCGGCGGTGGCTCCTCGCCGAGGAGACAGACTGGCCGTACTCCTTCGAGGTCATTTGTGAAGTCCTCGATCTCGACGCGAACGCCGTGCGCCACCGCCTGCGATTGGCGCGGAAACGGCAACCAGTATCGGTGTCGCGCGAGATGCGGATGAGGACACACGAACGCGGAACCGTGGTCTCACTCAAGTCGGGCACCTCTGTGGGTTCGGCTCCAGGTGTCCGATCGCACACTCCTCTGAAAACGCCCCGGTCGAACCCGCAACTCGACGCTCAGCCGCGTGGGGATGCCTTACGTCGCAACGCAGGCCGAATGAAAGGAGAAAAGTGATGAACTGGAATCAAATCAAAGAAAGGCGCGCAGCGCACTGCCAACAACCCACTGTCCGTTGAAAGGAGGAATCCATGTCGCACCATGCAGTCGTGTTCTTCGAGATCGCCCTCATTGCGTCGCTGCTGGGGTTCGGTGGCGTGGCCGGCTTGTCCGCTCAGATGGGCTGGATCTTCGCCGTCATCGCCGTCATCTTCCTCGCGGTCGCGGTGTTTAATGGTCGAGGTGCCCGCGGCTCTGTCTCAGTTCCGGAACGCGCGCGCATACAGCGTCTCATGCACTAACTTCCACCCACCTCAAGGGAGGAGAAGAGCGGCGCTTCCCGCCACACACATCGATCGAGACAGAGGGGATAGACCATGGACATTAGAAACCAATGCAGCGTCGCAGCGCTGAGCATCGGCACGACGTCTTCAACGCGTGAATCGCGGGGAGAAGCTAGCGAGCACTGGTCTATGCGGTGGTCGCCTCGCACGATGGGCGAGTTATCCTCCCGCGAGCGATTCGAGCTCCTCGGCTGGGATGAGGTCTGAGCGCGCGGGACAGGTTCCGCGATGAATGGCGGGAAAGACGACCCTGCGGGGGGTGCGCCTGGGATCGTCGCTGCGTTCTCCTGTACAAGAAGAACGACTGTGGCGGGGGCGGGCCATCACC
>CAZCGA010000196.1:0-9330 GCA_964498075.1 uncultured Binatia bacterium (SeqCode)
TTCAAAGGCGCACCGTTCCACGTCAACCGTTGGGGGATGCGTGACCAGGAGTACAGCCAGGAGAAGCCGCCCGGCACCTATCGCATCGCGGTGCTCGGCAGCTCTCAAGAGATGGGCGCCGGCATCGCCGACGGCGAGACGTTTGAAGCGCTCGTCGAGGACCGCCTCAATCGCGACAGCCGCAACCGGCACTACGAGCTGCTCAACTTCTCGGTCGGCGGCTACTCTCCCTTGCATGGGATGGTGACGCTCGAACGCAAGGCCTTCGACTTCGCTCCGGACGCCGTGTTCTACTTTGCGCATCCCCGCGAAACCCGGGCAGCCGTGGAGTGGCTGTCGCGTGGCACCCGTCGGAACATTGAGCGCGACTACCGGTTCATTGGCGACCTGCTGCGCACCGCACGCATCGACCGCAACACGCCGCAGGCAATCCGCCGGCAACGCTTGGATCCAGCACAAGCGCGCCTGCTCGACTGGACGTATCGGCGCATGGTCGCGCTGTGCCGCGCGCACGGAGTGACGCCGGTGTGGATCTTCTTGCCGACGAGCAATGAACGCATGCCCGAGTCGACCGAGCGCGCGGCGCGCGACGCCGGGTTTGCGACCCTCGACCTCTCCGGTGTCTACACGGGATACGATCGCAGAGAGCTCTCAGTCGCCCCCTGGGACGGGCATCCCAACGCCGTCGGCCACCAGCTGATCGCCGACCGGCTCTATGCCATCCTGCAGCAGCGGCCCGAGCTGCTCGCCGTTGCCACGTCGGACGCGCGAGACAGCCACGGAAGCAGCGGACCATAGGAGAAGCCAGCATGCATGCCCCCACGAGCAAGGAAGCCATCGCCGACGCGGTGCGTGCGTACGTGCTCAGCGAGTTTCTTCCCGGTGAGGATCCGGCCGCGTTGACGGCGGCGACGCCGCTGGTCAGCGGACGCATCCTCGACTCTCTCGCGTTGCTGAAGCTGGTGGCGTTTCTCGAAGAGCGCTACGGCATCCAGATCGAAGCGCACGAGGCCGACGCCGACCACCTCGATACGATCGCGCAGATCGTCGGCCTCGTACAGTCCAAGCTCTAACGCGATGCCGTCGCCGCGCGCACTCCATCAGCTCCTCGATGCATCGGCGGCGCGCTGGCCGGAGCAGGTTGCCGTCGCCGAGGTGGCCGGCGCGACGATCACCTACGACGCGCTGGCGGCGCTCTCCGACGCGGTCCGCGATCGACTCCGCCACCTGGGCGTCGGCAGCGGCGACCGCGTCGGCGTTCACCTGCACAAGTCCATCGATGCCATTGCCGCCATCTTCGGCGTGCTGAAGGCGGGAGCGGCGTACGTGCCGCTCGATGTCGAGGCACCGCTGTCGCGCACGGCGTACATCGTCAACGACTGCGCGCTACGAGCGCTGGTCACGGAACGGCGGCGGGGTGACGAGCTGGAGGCGGAGGTGCGGCAGCACGGTGCGATGCCGGCGGCGCTGGTCCTCGATGCGGTGGGCGGCGGCGCGGGTCTGCGCGCCGCGTTGTCGTCCGCCGCCGCGCCGCGCGTCGACACCGCGGTCCCCGATGCCGACGCGCTTGCCTATGTCCTCTACACCTCCGGATCGACCGGCAAGCCCAAGGGGGTCATGCTCTCGCACCGCGCCGCGCTGAGCTTCATCGAGTGGTGCAGCGACACCTTCGCGCCGACGCCTGAGGACCGCTTCGCCTCGCACGCGCCGTTCCACTTCGATCTGTCGATCCTCGACCTCTACCTCTGCCTGCGTCACGGCGCCCGGCTCCTGCTGATTCCGGAAGCCCTGGGAAAGGAGCCGGCCCGTCTCGCCGCAGTCATCGCCGCCGAGCATCTCTCCATCTGGTACTCCGTGCCGTCCGTCCTCACGCTGCTGGCACAATACGGCAAGCTCGAACGCCATGACTACGGTGCGCTGCGGCTCGTGCTCTTCGCCGGTGAAGTCTTCCCGATCGCGCATCTGCGTCCGCTCATGTCGCTGCTGCCGCAGGCGCGCTACTTCAATCTCTACGGGCCGACGGAAACCAACGTGTGCACGGCGTACGAGGTGCCGGCGCAGATCCCGCCGGAGCGCACCGAGCCGTTCCCCATCGGCCAGACGTGCGCGCATCTGCGCAGCCTGGTCGTGGATGACTCCGGCCGTGCGGCGCCGCCGGGCACCGCCGGCGAGCTGTGCATTGCGGGACCTGCGGTGATGCGCGGGTATTGGAACCTTCCCGAGCAGAGCGCGGCCGCCTACCTCGACGATGCGAGCGGCGTCCGCTGGTATCGGACGGGGGACATCGTCCAAGCCGATGACGCGGGCGACTACGTGTTTCGCGGCCGCCGTGACCGCATGGTGAAGCGGCGCGGCTACCGTGTCGAGCTCGGGGAGATCGAGGCCGGCTTGTATCAGCACCCCGCCGTGCGTGAAGCGGCCGCCGTCGCCATCCCCGACGACACGCTCGGCATCCGGATCATGGCCGTGCTGTGTTGCGTCGCGGGTCAGCAGCCCTCGATCATCGCGCTCAAGCGCTTCTGCGGGGATGTCCTACCCCCCTACATGATCCCCGACCTGTTCACCTTCGAGGTGGCCTTGCCGAAGACGTCCACCGGGAAGATCGACTACCAGCGGCTGCTGCAGGACACTCGTCGCGGAGGTTGAGGTAGCGATGGACTTCAGCTTGACGACCGAGCAGGAGGCGCTGAAGGCCGCAGCGATCGCCTTTGCGCGGCGTGCCCTCGACTACGACGTCGTCCGCGCCGACCGCGACGGCGCCTTCTCGCGCGACGGCTGGCGCGCCTGCGCCGCCTTCGGTCTGCAGGGGTTGCCGATTCCCGCGACCTACGGCGGCCGTGGGGCCGACCTCACCACGGTCATCGCCGTCATGGAAGGGTTGGGGTATGCGTGCCGCGATCACGGGCTGCTGTTCTCCATCAACGCCCATCTCTGGACCACCGCTATCCCGATCGCGCTCTTCGGCACCGAGGCACAGAAGCGGAAGTACCTGCCGGGCCTGTGCGACGGCAGCCTGATCGGCGCCAACGCCGCCACCGAACCCGAGGCCGGCTCGGACATCTTCAGCCTGCGCACCCGCGCGCGCCGCGACGGCGACGCCTACGTGCTCAACGGCAGCAAGACCTTCGTCAGCAACGCTCCGGTCGCCGATCTCATCGTCGCCTACGCCACCGTCAATCCGCAGGCCGGGGCGCTCGGCCTCTGCGGGCTCATCGTCGAGCGCCACACGGCGGGCGTCGCCATCGGGCGCAGCATCGAGAAGATGGGCTTGCGCACCTCGCCGATGGCCGAGGTCGTCTTCGAAGACGCGCGTGTGCCGGTCGCCAACCTGCTCGGACGCGAAGGCCGCGGCGCCGAGGTGTTCAACGCCTCGATGGAGTGGGAGCGCAGCTGCATCCTGGCGTGGTGCCTGGGTGCCATGCAGCGTCAGATCGAGGAGTGCGTCGCTTACGCACAACGGCGCAAGCAGTTCGGCCAGGCGATCGGCAAGTTTCAATCCGTGGCCAACCGCATCGTCGACATGCAGCTGCGCCTGGCCACGGCGCGCCCGCTCGTCTACCAGATCGGCTGGCTCAAGCAGCAGGGACGCAGCGCCGAGATGGAGGCGGCCATGGCCAAGCTCTATCTCTCCGAGGCCTACGTGCAGTCTTGCCTGGACGCGATCCACATCCACGGCGGCTACGGCTACAGCACCGAGCTGGGCTACGAGCGCGACCTGCGCGACGCCGTCGGCGGAACGCTCTACTCGGGGACCTCCGAGATTCAGCGCACCATCATCGCTCGCAAGCTCGGACTGTGATACGGGACGCCGCATGAACGGGGAGAGTGCCACGGCGCAGCGCGACATCGTCATCATCGGCGGAGGTCCGGCGGGCTCGACTGCCGCCACGCTGCTGGCGCGCAAAGGCTACCGCGTCACCCTCTTCGAGAAGGAGAAGTTTCCGCGCGAGCACGTCGGCGAGTCGCTGCTCCCCTTCTGCTACACCCTGTTCGACACGCTCGGCGTGCGCGAGGAGATGGCGCGGCGCTTCGTGCGCAAGCCGGGCGTGCGCTTCGTCAACCAGGACGCTGTCCTGCACACGACCTGGTGCTTCGGCCACGTCATCAACGATCCGAGCTCCCTGTCGTTCCAAGTCATCCGCAGCGAGTTCGACCAGATCCTGCTCGACAACGCGCGGCGCAACGGCGTCGAGGCGATGGAAGGGACGGGCGTGACCGAGGCCAACGTAGGGGACGACGGTTCACCGGTCTCGGTGGTTGCCCGTGGTTCCAACGGCGACAGCATTCGCGTCGACGCCCGCTTCCTCATCGACGCCAGTGGGCGGGACACCTTCCTCGGCAGCCGCATGGGCGCACGCACGAAGAACCCCGATCTCGACCGCACGGCGCTGTGGTCGCACTGGACCGGTGCCACCCTGTTGCACGGCTTGGAGGAAGGGCTGTCGGTCATCATTTACATAGGCGACGACAAGAAGGGATGGATCTGGGCCTTTCCGCTGGGTCCGGGTCGGGTCACCGTCGGCGTCGTCTTGGACAACGCCTACATCCGCGCGCAACGCTCCAAGGAACGGCGAGACTGGGCCCTCGATCTGTACATGCGGGAGATCTTCAGCAGCGCCGTCATCCGGCGGGTCTTGGCGGAGGCGACCCTGTCGCGCCCGGTCGCCATCAACGGCGACTACTCGTACGCCGTGGCGCGGAAGTACGGGCAGAAGTTCGCCTTGATCGGCGACGCCCACCGTTTCATCGATCCCATTTTTTCGAGCGGGATCTTCCTGTCGATGAAGAGCGCCAAGATCGCCAGCGATGCGGTCGACGAAGTCCTGCGATCGCCCGGCGCGGACGGCGCGCCGCTGGACGCCGCCTACCGCAGCATCAACGGCGCCTACGAGTTCGTGCACAAGCTGATCAAGCTGTTCTACAACCCGCACGCCCTGACCTGGGCGCAGCTGGGCGGGCGCGACGAGGTCCACAAACGACACGAGACCGCCGTCGCCGCCGGACACTACATCCTCGCCGGCGACTTCTTCGAGCAGCATCAGCGCTACAACGAGTTCTTCGACCTGCTGCAGAACCCGCGACACTTCGAGAAGTACAAGGCCATGGTCATCGACCGCAAGGAGTTCCAAGTCGACACCTGCGCGGCGCGGCGGAGCGACGTCTTCTCGGCGGCGCTGCCCGAGCACGAACGACGCCGGATGGCCGAGGATGAGACCTTGCGGGCACAGAGTGCCGGCGAAGAGTGGACCACGGTGCGCCCGCCCGCCGGCGGCTCGCGCTGAGACGCGGCGGATTCCTAGAAGACCGGCTTGAAGGCGTGCGCCGTCAGGTCGCCGAGCAGCGCGTGCCAGAGGTGCTTCGGGTTGTTTTCGACCTCGGTAGCCAGCTCCCGCATGCGCCCCAAGACGGGAACCTCCTCCTCGTCGTAGAGATCCCCCTGGAGGAGCTGCAGCACCTGCAGACGGTGGCGCGGATCGGTGACGAAGTACGTGAACATGACGTTGAGCCGGTAGTAGAGCGAGATGAACTCGTACCAGTGGTTGGTGCCGCGGCGCATCGTCGTTTCGAACTCGCGGAAGTCGTCGCGGCGCAGCGTCGGGCCGCGTTCGAGCCCGCGCCGGATGTCGGCGGCCGCCAGCCGGGCGCTGTTGAGGGCGATGCTGACGCCGCTCGAGAAGATGGGATCGACGAACCGCGCCGCATCCCCGATCAACGCGTAGCCGTCGCCGCAGATCTGCGTCATGGCGTAGCTGTAGTCACCCTCTTCCCGCCATGGGCGGATCTGGCGCGCCTGCCGCAACCGCTCCAGCACCTCGGGCCGGGTCGCAACGCACTCCCAGAAGAGCTTCTCCCGCGACTCACGTGACCCGACGAACTGCTTGCGCTGCGTCACCACGCCGAAGCTGGTGACCGTGTCGGTAATGGGAATCTGCCAGACCCAGGTGTTGGCCACGGGAAGGAAGTGGATGTAGATGTAGTCCGCCTTGCCGCCGGCGCCGCGATCGTACCCCTCGAACCAGGTATGCACCGCGAACTGGTCGAACACCGGGTCCTTGCGTTTCACACGCAGCTGCGAGCCGAGCAGCGTGTGGCGCCCGCTGGCGTCGAGGACGACGCGCACCGCGGTGCGTTGCGGCTTCCCTCCGGCGTTGGTGGTGATCACCGGGAACGGACCCGTCTCCAGGTCGACCGACTGCACCGCGACGCCCTCCCGCACGTCCGCTCCGAGCGTACCGGCGTGGCGTAGCAGCATCAGGTCGAACGCGCCGCGGTCGACGTGATACGTGTAGGGCCGATCGACGCCCTGCTGCTCGCGTTCCTCGAAGCGTACGTCGGCCACGCAGTCCTCCGGCACGCCGCTCCAGTCCAGGCTGTAGACGGGTCGGGCCGTCGTGGTCCAGGCGGCGCCGTACTTGCGGACGAACCCGGCCTCCTCCATCTGGTCGAGGAAGCCGATCTCCTTGAGCACCCGGGTCGACGACGGCACCAGCGATTCGCCGACGTGCGGCCGGGGAAACTGCTCGCGTTCGAAGACCACACAGCTGATCCCCGCCCGCGCCAGGTAGGCGGCCGCGGCCGACCCGGCCGGACCGCCGCCGATGATGCCCACGTCGAACTCAGGAGTCATGAAACGAACCGCTGCGCCAGCGGACCTATATCTGGTGACATCTCGCTGAGCAACCTGGTACTGAGCGAGTTCGGCGTGACCGCGGAGATTTCCCTCCTGTACGAAAGACTAGCCGCTTGCCCCCAGGGTGTTCGCCGCCGACGCGAAGCGCGTCAGAGCGAGCCCCGCCGCTGTGCAATCAACTCACTGCTCGCCGCAAAGACGCCGCTTGCGCCGGCCACGGACGTGTGTGCCGCACGCCGATGTGAGTGACGGGCGGTGGGGGTAGACGGATCTCGGCACAGCGCCAGGTGAGCACCGGCGCAAAGCGCCGCTGCAAGTGGATGTCCTCGATGATCTCGGCAGGCGTCGCTTGCGCCCAGCGTGTCCAAGCGGCCCACTCCCCGCCGTAGGCATAGTGCGCTTGCACGTCGCACAGAATGGTCCTCTCAGGCAGCTCTGAGAGGAACGCGATCGTAAGGTGGGGTCGCACCAGAGCGCACGCGAGGCAATAGACCCCACCCGTCTTGCCCGGGCGGCGGCACAGACCGTCGTGAGGGCGCTGTGCGCAACCATGGCAGACGAGTCGCCGTCGGTCGTCGGCGCGCTCGACGAGCCACGTGGCGTGATCCACACGAATGCGCACCTGCCCTTCACGGCGGATGCATCCACGCACGTGCTCGAGCAGCTGTTCACGGTCATAGGGGGTGTTGGCTGGAAGCACGAGACCCCCGCTCGCAAAGACAATCCGCGCGCTTGCTGTCACCATGGGAGCGTCCTCTCGTTCTTGGTTGGCTTGCTGTACCACTCCGCGCTTGCAGGCCTCGGCAGTGCGGCGCGGATTTCCTTTATGCACCCTCCGCGCGGCTCGGCAAGGTCGTAAATTCTAGTTGACGAGAGAGACGCCGTGCCGCGGACAGGCTCTCGGGGCCGACAGTACGGCATCCGCGCGTTCGCCGCCTCCATCGTACGAGCCTGCGGCTATGGGGAGGATGACCGTGGCGATCCTAGCGCCGCTGAAAGAGATGAATGCCTTCGCGAAGCCATCGAAGAAGCTGGCGATCTCTTCGCGCAATGCGGGAGTATTCATCTACGTGTCTCCTTGACTGGATTCGCGGCAGCCGTGCTTTCCGGTCTCAAAGCCGCCGAACGTCGTGCCGCTCAGCGGCGGCGGGATGAAGAATGCTTCCTTACGCGCAGCCGCGTCAACCCGCCGTCCGGTGGAGTGGTTAGCCGGCGTGTGCCGAATCTGCGGGTCAGCCGGGTCGTTGTTGTCGACCACCAGTGCAGCCAGCAGTGGCGGCGCGACCTCTCTCAGGTACAGCTGTTGCCCGGGCACGTAACGCGCTTGATACTTCCGCCGGACCTCGGAAGCGGAGCGAAAGGACTCGCGATCGCGCCGCTCGGCGCGGCCAACGGTGGTAGCAAAGTCGGCGTGAGCAAAGATCGAAAAGTCCCAGTACGCCCGCAGCTCGGGTCGAAGAAGGAAGACGCCGTCGATAGCAACTCGGACCGGGTGAGGTCGGCTGACCGTCGCGATTCGCAACGCCAGCTCTCGGAGCAGATCTGATCGCTGCATCTTCCGCCTGGTTAACGTGAGCCATCACGCGCGCGTCATCTGCGCGTCGCGTGCAGGGCTTGTGTTCGGCTCCTCACGCGTACAGCAGGCGCCCTTTGGGCTCAGGGATCGGTCGGCCCAGTTCGCGCACGGTCTCGATCCACTCCCGGATCACGACCTCTGCATTCGCGAGGGCCTGCTTGTAGGTCGTACCGTCGGCCGCACAGCCCGGCAACTCGGGCACCTCGGCGACGTAGGCCGCATCCTCGTCGCTCCAATAGATGATGATCTCGTACTTCCACCTACTGGCCATTGGCTCCTCCCGCCAACCGGTATTTCACGATCACAGCCCGCACCTGCTTGACCTGATACGCCTTCGCGTCCCGGCCCTTCGGTTGCAGATTTAAGATTTCCTCGACCCCGGTCTTGGTGAAGATGTGATGACTGCCGCGAATCCGCTCGTCGAATCCGAGGCGGCCAAGCAGGCGGCGCAGCCCCTCGCCGGCATCGATGTACCAAAGTCGCTGGCAAGCGTGAGCGGAGGCTATTTCCAGTCGCCTGCACGCGATTGTTAGGTCCCGCCCCTCCTCCAGGCGTCAAGGGCCGCCACATTTCCCTCAAGAGCTGAGCCACACCTATGAGAAGGGCATAGTGTATGCTTTCAGCTCCGCTGCGCATCCTCTCCCCCATCAATACTGGAGCGGCTGCCCCTTCCCGGCGATCTGAAACCCCAGGGCTTTTGCCGGTTCGGTCGTGCTCGTATTGCGGAAGTTATGTACGACATCGGGCATTTCTTGGAATCCTTCGCCCGTCTTGAAGGTCTGCGGCGACTTCCCTTCGATCTCCACCGTGACGGAGCCTTCTATAACGTAGACGAACCTGGGCGTCGGGTGGGAATGTTTGCCCGTCGCGGCTCCTCGGGCGATCTCCGCGACCCACATGTGCGCTTCCTTGCCCTCCATGCCGGCCATATCTGTCTTCAACACGTCGGTGCGCTTGAGGGGCGGTTGCTGGGCATGGAGGAACTGGTTCCCGATTATGCCGAGCGTGATGCCGATAACGAAGATCAAGCCAAGCATGATAGCCACTCGTCTCACGTTTCCCTCCTTTTGAGCCTCTTCTCCAAAGCGTGTGGGTAGATTTTCACCATGATGCATCGGTTGAT
>CAZCGA010000197.1:0-6552 GCA_964498075.1 uncultured Binatia bacterium (SeqCode)
TAGCGCCGGGCAAATCAAAGCAGGCGCGCCCTGCCGCAGTGAACGCACGGCGAAGTACAACCGCCTGATGCGTATCGAAGCCGAGTTGGGCGCGCGCAGTTCGCGGGTCGGACGGGAGTCGCACGGGAGTCGCTGCGTGATCTTGTAAACCTACGACGAGCGTCGTAGTATCCCAGATTGTGCGACGCGCTCATGCGATACCCGGCGGCCAACTGGAGCAGGCCGTGCTCGTTGCCCTGTGGGAGCTGGGACGTGCCTCAACCCGCGAGATCCATGCTCGGGTCGGAGAACCCAGCGGGTTGGTCTACACGACCACCGCTAAGGTACTGGATCGCCTGCACGCCAAAGGGTTGGTGGCGCGCGAGCGCGCCGGCAAGGCGTTCGTGTACCAGCCGAAGGTCAAGCGGCAGATCGTCGAACGAGCGCACGCCCGACACACGCTGCGTCGATTGCTCGGGCTCGAACCCCGTCCGGCCATCGCGGCACTGGTAGACGCCGTCGAGTCATTGGACCCGGAACTGTTGGAGGATCTCGCGCGGGCGGTCAACGCCCGCCGGAGGGTCCGCCGTGGATCGTGAGATCGTCCTGACGGTGCTCGCACTGGTGCTCTGCGGCCCGCTGCTCTGCGTCGGTGTGTGGTGGCCGCTGCCGCGTGCCGACGCCTGCAGCGCGCGCCACATCGAACGTGCCTGCTGGACCCGCGTGTGGCGGCCGTTGCTGCCCGCCGTTATCGTCCTCGCAGCGCTGTGCGGCTGGGCACTCAGAGAACCCGACAACGCTGAGCCCGTACCGTTCCCGCTCCTGCTGGCAACCCTACCGTTCGCGGCGGTGTGGTGTCGTGCCGGCGTGCGCGCCATCCGCAGCTGTGGTGTTGCTCCGGTCACCGTTCCCGCCGTCACCGTGGGCCTGCTTCGTCCAACGGCCATCGTCTCCCCGCAGCTGATTGCCGTGCTCGACGGGCGCGCGCTCGCCGCAGTCGGGGCACATGAAGAGGCGCATGCGCGCCACCGCGACCCGTTGCGGATCTGGCTGGCGCAGTTGGTGACCGACCTGCAATGGCCGTCGCCGGCTGCGGCTGCGCGGCTACAGAAATGGCTGGAAGCGATCGAGCTCGCGCGCGACGAAGAAGCACGGCGCGCGGGCATTGACGGCGTCGATCTCGCCACCGCGATCCTCGCCGCTGCCCGTGTGAGCGCCGGGCGCGCGCGCCGCTCGGCAATGGCTACGCTCGGCGGTGAAGCCGAGGCGCTCGCGGAACGCATCAAACGCCTGCTGACCCCGCAGCCAGAAGTCGAACCTGTGTCGGAATCGCGTCGGCAATTGATCCTCCTAAGCGCTTCGGTGGTGACCGCCATGGTGGTTGGTGCCCTATGCGGCGAAGTGGCGGTGCACGCCCTGCTCGTGCTTGTCGTGTGACGATCCCACGTGCGCTGACGCGCTGGCTCGCGGGACTCGCGAGCGGGCTGCTCTTTGGTGGCGCGATCGGGCCCGCCCGCAGCCGACCCATGACAATGCAGCACCTCTTGTTCGTCGTGATGTTCAGCCTCGCGCCCTGCGTCTCGAGCCGGGCCGACGAACCGCGGCCGCTGACGGTGCAGACCGCCATCGCATTGGCGTCGACGAACAACCCCGAATTGCGGGTGTTGGAGGTACGGATCGAAACCGCTCGGCGCACCGCCGGCGTCGCGAAAGCGTATCCGTTCAACCCTGAGTTCATCTACGATGAAGGATTGGAACGCCACTTCGGCGTGAGCCAGACTTTGGAGTGGCCCGGCAAGCGAGCGCTGCGGGAGGCGATTGCGAACCAGGACATACCCGCTGCACAGGCGGCGCTCGACGGATTCAGAGTGGTGCTGGCCGCCGAGGTGCGCGCGAAATTTTACGAGATCCTGGCGGCGCGCAAAGGTGTCGAGTTGCGCGAACGCGAGCGGCAACTCGCTGAACGGGTGCTCAACGCGGCGCGCAAACGGGTCGAAGGCGCGTTCGCACCTGTGACCGAGCGCACCAGCGCGGAGGTCGGCCTGGTGCGGGCCAGGCGGCAGTCGCGCGCCGCGCAAAAGCGATTCGCTCTGGCGCTGGCGGAGTTGAACGTCCTGCTGGGATGCGATGCCCAAACGCCAATCGAGCCGCAAGGGGAATTGACCGCGCCGCAAATGGAGGTGTCGTTGTCGACGCTCATTGAAACGGCGCTGGCGCGGCATCCGGATCTGCGCGCGGCGCGGCTGGACTTGGAGAAACGGGGATTGAGCGTCCGGCTCGCGCGCAAGGCCGGCGCGCCCGACATCACCATCCAGCCGTTTTACGAGCAGGACACAAAGGGTCCGGATGACAAGGTGGGAATCGGCCTGACCGTGCCGTTGCCGATCTGGAATACGAGCCGCCCGAAACTCGCCGCGGCCCAGGCTGAACTGCAAGAGGCGGAGGCGGACCTAGAGAAGAAATTGCGCAAGATCGCCGCGAACATCGCCAAGGCGTTCACGGCGTGGGAGGCGGCGCGCGCAGACCTGGCGGCCTTTTCGCCCGAGCTGCAGCGGCGGATGGAGACCGAACTGGCCGCCGCCGAGCAGAAGTACGCCGGCGGCGAGCTGCCGTTCCTTTTGTGGCTGGAACTCCAGCGGACCTACTTCGACTACATGAATGAGTACTACCAATCGCTGGCCGCGGCGCGCGACACGCAATCCGAACTGGAGAAGGCGTCAGCGGTTTCGCTCGAGGAACTGAAATGAAATGCCTGGCACTCGCACTCAGCGCCACCCTGCTGTGGATGACCGCGGGTTGCGGGTGGTCGGAGAACGAGGAGACCGAGCGACGCGAGCAGGTGGAAAAGCGCGAGCGGGCCGAAGAGGCCGAGCGCACCGAAGTGAAGCCTGATGAGAACCTGGTCAAGCTGGGTGAGGAAGCAATTGCTTCCAGCAATCTGAGAACCGTCGAGGTGCGTGCTGATTCGGGCTTGGTGACCGAGCGATTCCCGGGAAGCATCGAGTTCAACCAGAACGCCACGGCCGTCGTGCAAGCGCCGCTGGAAGGCCGTCTCCAAGAGTGGCTGATCAACGTCGGCGACCGGGTCAAGAAAGGCCAAGCGCTGGCGCGTGTGGAGAGCCCGCAGAACCTGGGCACGCCCATCCTGCTGAAAGCCCCTTTGGACGGCGAGATTATCGAGCGCAACGCCGCGCTGGGCGATTGGGTCAAACCCGGAGACAAGCTGGCGGTGATCACCGAGTTGGGCACGATGTGGGCCGTCGCCCGCGTGCGCGAGGACATGATTGGCAAGATTCTCACCGACCAGCCGGCCACAATTCGCGTGTTGTCGTTTCTCGGCGACACGTTCACCGGCAAGCTGCTGCGCGTGGCGGCGAGCGTCGATCCGGAGACGCGCACGGTCGACTTCCTCTTCGCCGTGCCCAACGCCGAGCGCAAGTTGCGCGCCGGCATGTTCGCGCAGGTCTCGCTGGCCACCGACCGCGTGCAGGACAAGCTTCTCGTCCCCGACGAAGCGGTGCAGACTGTGCGTGGCCGCTCGGTGGTGTTTATCGAACAGCAGCGCGGCCAATACCGCATTGCACCGGTGCGGCTGGGCCCGAAGCTCGGCGAGTCGTACGTCGTGCTCGACGGCCTGAGCAACAGCGCGCGCGTCGTGACCACAGGGAGCTTCGTGCTGAAATCCGAGACCCTGCGTAGCGCATTCGCCGGCGAGCAAGATTGAACCGCGCGCGGCGATGAATGCCCTGATTCGATTCGCGCTGAGCCAGCGGGCTTTGATCGTGCTGCTGGCCGCACTGCTCGCGGTCGTGGGCATTGTTTCGTTCCAGCAGTTGCCGATCGATGCCGTGCCGGACATCACCAACGTGCAGGTGCAGATCAATACCCAGGTCAAGGCGCTGGCGCCGGCGGAGATTGAGAAGCTGGTGACCTTCCCCATCGAGACGGCGGTGAGCGGCGTGCCTGGCGTGACCGAATTGCGGTCGCTGACCAAATACGGCTTGTCGCAGGTGACGGTCGTGTTTGCGGACGGCACGGACATCTATTGGGCGCGCCAGCGCATCTCGGAACGACTGACCGAGGCACGCGAACGGTTGCCCCAAGGCGTGCAGCCAGTGCTCGGGCCAATCTCGACCGGCTTGGGTGAAATTTTTCACTATGCCGTGGAGGGTGAAGGCCAGTCGCTGACGGAACTGCGCACCCTCCAGGACTGGATGATCAAGCCGCAGTTGCGCGGCGTGCCTGGCGTGGCCGAGGTCAATTCCATCGGCGGCTACGAAAAGCAGTATCACGTCACCCCTGATCCCGCGCAGTTGGCCAGCTACGGCCTGACCTTCCGCGATGTCTTCGAGGCGCTGGAGGCAAACAATGCCAACGCCGGCGGCGCATACATCGAACATAGCGGCGAGCAATACCTCGTGCGCGGCGTCGGCCTGGCGCAGAGCGTGGCCGACCTGGAAAACATCGTGCTGACCGCGAAGCGCGGCACGCCTGTGTACGTGCGCGACGTGGCCGAGGTCGGCGTCGGCGAGGAGCTGCGGACGGGCGCCGCCACTGAAGGCGGACGCGAGACGGTGTACGGCCTGGCGATGATGCTGACGGGCGAAAACTCACGCGCCGTTGCCATCCGCGTCCGGGAGAAGCTCCACCAGATCGAGCAGACATTGCCCACCGGAGTGACCATTAAACCGCTGTACGACCGCTCTGTGCTCGTGAACCAAACGATTCGCACCGTACGCAACAACCTGGTGGAGGGCGGCGTCCTGGTCATTGCCGTGCTGTTGCTGCTGCTCGGGCAGGTACGCGCCGCGTTGATCGTCGCATCGGCCATCCCGTTTTCGATGCTCTTTGCCGTCATCGGTATGGTGCAAAACAAAATCTCCGGGAACCTGATGAGCTTGGGTGCGATTGATTTCGGGTTGATCGTGGACGGCGCGGTGGTGATGGTAGAAAGCATCGTGCGCCGCCTGGGCGAGCACCAGCACAAGCTCGGACGCCCGCTGAATCACGAGGAGCGCCGGCAGGCGTTGACCGAAGCGGCGCTGGAGATGGGCCGGCCCGTGACGTTTGCCGTGGCCATCATAATGATCGTGTATCTGCCGATCCTGACGTTGCAAGGCGTCGAGGGAAAAATGTTCCGGCCGATGGCCGCGACAGTGTTGCTGGCGCTGGGCGGCGCGCTGGTGCTCACACTCACGCTCGTGCCGGCGCTGTGCTCGCTGGCGATGCGCGGCAAAGTCGCCGAGCGGGAGAACTGGCTGATGCGGCTGGTCAAGCGCGCCTACGCGCCGGCGCTGCGGCTGGCGTTGCGCTGGCGCTGGCCGACCGTGGGTGGGGCGGTGGCGGGTGTGGCGCTCGCGCTGTGGCTGTTCACGCGGCTGGGCGCGGTGTTCGTACCGCAACTGGACGAAGGCTCGATCGACATCCGCCCGTACCGATTGCCCAGCATCTCGCTGACCGAATCGCTGCACATGCAAGCGCACCTCGAAAAGGCCGTGCTGGAATTCCCCGAAGTGGAGACTGTCTTTTCCCGCATCGGCACGGCCGAGGTGGCCAGCGACCCGATGGGCGTGAACACCGGCGACGTGTTCGTGATGCTGAAGCCGCGCGCTGAATGGCGCACCGCCCGGACCAAAGACGAATTGATCGAGAAGATGCAGGAGCGATTGGCGAAGCTGCCTGGCCAGAATACGGTCTTCACCCAGCCCATCCAGGACCGGTTTGACGAGCTCATCGCCGGCGTGCGCGCTGATGTGGCAATCAAGGTGTTCGGCGACGACCTCGACACGTTGCGGCGCGTCGGTCAGCGGATCGCCGACGTGCTCGGCACGGTGCGCGGTGCGCAGGACGTGCTGTTTGAGCAAGTCGGCGGGCTGCCAGTGCTGGAGATGCAGGTGGACCGCCAAGCCATTGCCCGCTACGGCGTGAACGTCGCCGACGTGCTGGACTTGATCGAGACGGCCATCGGCGGCAAGGAAGCGGGGCAATTGTTTGAGGGCGAACGGCGCTTCGCCATCATCGTGCGGCTGCCTGAGCCGTTGCGGCAGCAAATGGATGAGCTGAAACAACTCACCGTCAAGACCCCTTCGGGTGCGCTGATTCCGCTGGCGCAGTTGGCCCGCATCAAGGTTGTCGAGGGCTTGAACCAGATCAACCGCGAACGCGGCCGCCGGCGCGCTGCCGTGCAGTGCAACGTCCGCGGTCGCGACATCGGCAGCTTCATCAGCGAGGTCCAGGCGCGCATCGCGGCGGAGGTTCAGCCGAAACTCCCTCCCGGTTACGCGATTGAATACGGGGGCCAGTTCGAGAACCTGCAGGCTGCCCGGCGGCGGTTGGCGATTGTGGTGCCCGTGGCGTTGGGCCTGATTTTCTTTCTGCTGTTCAGCGCGTTCAAGAGCATGCGCCAGGCACTGCTGATTTTCACCGGTGTGCCGCTGGCCGTGGCGGGTGGGGTTTTTGCACTGGCCCTCCGCGACTTGCCGTTCAGCATCTCGGCGGCCGTCGGCTTCATCGCGCTGAGCGGTGTGGCCGTGCTCAACGGCGTGGTGATGGTGAGTTACATCAACCGGCTCC
>CAZCGA010000197.1:6562-9293 GCA_964498075.1 uncultured Binatia bacterium (SeqCode)
AAGCTCGAAACTTGGGACCGACGAGCTGCCGATTCTGAAGGCGCAGTTCAAGGAGGCCGGGATTGAGATGGACTTTGAGCTAATGGATTCCATCAGTTACATCAACCGGCTCCGCGAAGAAGGCACACCCATCGCCGCCGCCGTGACCGAGGGTGCGCTCACCCGTTTGCGGCCCGTATTGATGACAGCCTTGGTG
The DNA here is from genome assembly GCA_964498075.1 of uncultured Binatia bacterium (SeqCode). Lineage (GTDB taxonomy): Bacteria > Desulfobacterota > Binatia > HRBIN30 > HRBIN30 > CAZCGA01. The sequence goes on from CAZCGA010000197.1 coordinate 6,759, forward strand.
GCCAGCTTGGGCTTTGTGCCGATGGCGATCGCGACCGGCACGGGCGCCGAAGTGCAACGTCCCCTGGCCACCGTCGTCATCGGCGGCTTGATTTCCTCTACGCTGCTCACTCTCGTTGTCCTGCCGGTGCTGTATCGCTGGTTCGAACCCGAAACCGCGATGTGCAGCGACCACCCGGCTTGATAGGTTCGGTCGTTGTCATCCGATTGACGCCTAGGAGAAATGCGACTAGGGAAAGGGTGTCATAGTTGGCGATGGGGTCCGCCACATAACCGCCCATTTCGGGATGATGACTCCTACCAGACCAAAGACGGTAGGAGCGGACGTGTGAGCGGACCACAGCAACGAACAAGATCCCAGAACGACGAATCGTCCGATCTTCCACGGGACCGAGTTGCGGCTCTTTCTCAGGTCGCTGGAGAGGTGGGGGCGTCCGATATCGCGACGGACGCTGCAGCGCTCAACGAGCGCTTGGCAGAAGGGCGCTTCTATGTTGCGTGCGTCGGGCAATTCAAACGGGGGAAGTCCACTCTCCTCAACGCGCTGATCGGCCAACCTCTCCTGCCCGTGGGGGTCGTACCCATCACTACGGCGGTCACGGTCGTCCGATTTGGGGACGAGCGCCATGCGCGCGTGTGCGTTGGAGATCGCTGGCGGGAGATCGCCGTCGACGACATCGGCGCATACGTGTCAGAGGAGCAAAACCCCGCCAACGAGAAAGGGGTGAGTCTTCTTGAGGTGTGTGTGCCGCACCCGCTCCTGGCTTCGGGGATGTGTCTGGTGGACACGCCGGGAATCGGCTCCGTCATCACCGCGAACACGGAGACCACCAGAGCGTTCGTGCCACACATCGATGCGGCGCTTGTGGTACTGGGAGCGGACCCGCCCATCTCCGGCGAGGAGTTGAATTTGATCGAGGAGGTGTCGCGAGGCGTTCCTGAACTGATCGTGGTCCTGACCAAGGCGGATCGATACACCGAGACGGAACGCCGAGAAGCTACTGCCTTTGCGAGAAAGGTGTTGGCGCAACGGCTCGGAAAGCTCCTCCCGGTGTTCGAGGTGAGCGCTACAGAAAGGCTCGCAACCGGTGGGCCAACGCGTGACTGGGACGCTCTGGAGCATGCGCTCGGGACGTTGGCCAGCCCGAGCTTATGCACCTGACGGGTCGGTCGCCGTTGGGGTGGCTCCTGGACCTGCTGTCGCCGCCGGGGATGGCACGTCGCCAGATTGAGCGGGAAGCGAGTGACCGTGTGGAACGCTTACTTCATACGAACGCGACGCGCGTCATGAACGATCTGGATGAGCGCGTACTCGAGAGCCGACGGAGGCTGGAGGGCGAACTCCAAGAGTATTTGCGCGGAGTCTATGCCTCAGCGGAGCGTGCGCTTCAGCGTGCGCGGTCCCGTTGGAAGACGGGGCAAGCAGCGGTTCAGACGGAAGTGGAGCGCTTGAAGGCACTCCGCTCCCGCGTCGAAGTGCTCCGCCATCCGAATGGGGAAAGCGATGAGTTACCAACTGGGAGGGGATGTCGATGAGCGAATCAAGTATCACCGAACTCCATGCGTACGAAATTCTGGACTCGCGAGGATATCCGACAATCGAGGTGGAGGTTGTGCTCGAAGGAGGGGTACGTGGCTGGGCGGCGGTGCCGTCGGGAGCGTCGACGGGGACACGCGAGGCGGTGGAGCTGCGCGACGGTGACAAGAGTCGCTTCGGTGGCAAAGGGGTGAGGCAGGCCGTGAGGAACGTGCTCGAAACGATTGCCCCTGCGTTGCGGGGCCAGGATGTGATGGATCAGGCACAGGTCGACCAGCGCCTGTGTGAGATCGACGGAACACCGAACAAGGCGCGGCTCGGGGCGAACGCAACGCTCGGCGTGTCTATGGCAGTGGCACGCGCCGCCGCAGCGGCCACCCAACAGCCACTGTATCGGCACTTGGGCGACGCCGACGCCACGCTGCTGCCGGTGCCCATGCTCAACGTCATCAACGGCGGTCGCCACGCCCTGAACCGGCTCGACTTTCAGGAATTCATGATCGTACCGCACGGCGCGCCGACGTTCGCCGAGGCGATGCGCTGGGCGTCGGAAACCTACCATGCGCTGCGCGACTCGCTAGCGCGGCGTGGCCTCGGTACCGCCGTGGGCGACGAAGGCGGGTTTGCTCCCGAGCTGCGTTCCCACGAGGAGGCGCTGGAGTCATTGGTCGAAGCGATCGAACGCGCCGGTTACCAACCCGGTGCGCAGATCGCGATCGCCCTCGACCCGGCCGCCAGCGAGTTCGGCGAGGCCGGCCGCTACGAGCTCGAACGATCGTCCGCCGGCAGCCGCTGCGCCGCCGAGATGGTCGACTGGTACCGCAGCGCCGTCGAGCGCTTCCCGATTATTCTGATTGAAGACGGGTTAGGCGAAGACGATTGGGATGGCTGGAAGCTGCTGACCCACGAGCTGGGCAACCGCGTCCAACTGATCGGCGACGACCTCTTCGTCACCAACCCGGCGATCATCCGCCAGGGTATCGCCGAGGGCGTGGCCAA
>CAZCGA010000198.1:0-9230 GCA_964498075.1 uncultured Binatia bacterium (SeqCode)
CGCGACGGCAATGCCCAGGTGGTTGGCATAGTGGGCGACGCCGGGCTGGGCAAGAGCCGCCTAAGCTTCGAGTTCCTCGAACGTTGCCGGTCGCACAACCTCATGACCTATGAGACCACCGGCGTCGCGCACGGCAAGGCGACCCCGCTGGTGCCGATCCTGAAACTGTTTCGGGCGTTCTTCGGGATCACCGATCAGGACAGCCCCACCACCGCCCGCGAACGCATCGCTGGACGTCTGCTGCTGCTCGACGAGAAGTTGCGCGAGAGTCTGCCGCTGAATTTCGACTTCCTGGGCTATCCTGATCCCGAGAACCCGCCGCCGAAGATGGATGCCGAGGCGCGCCAACGGCAGATGTTCGACATCGTGCGGCGGGTGACGCAGGCGCGCGGGCAGAAGGAAACCCAGGTCGTCTTGCTGGAGGACCTGCACTGGTTCGACGGCGCCAGCGCCGCCTACCTGGAGCCATTGATCGAAGCCGCCGTGGGGACGCGTACGCTCGTGGTGCTCAATTTTCGCCCCGAGTTCCAAGCGCCGTGGATGGGCAAGTCTTACTATCTCCAACTGCCGCTCGGCCCGCTTGGCCCCGATGCCATCCGCGAGCTGCTGGATGCGCTGCTGGGCAAGGACCCCAGCATCAAGGGCCTCGCCGAGGCCATCCATTCCCGCACCGCAGGCAATCCCTTCTTCACCGAAGAGGTCGTCCAGAACCTCATCGAGACGAGCAAGCTGCAAGGCTCCAAGGGCGCCTACAAGCTCGTCATGGCGGTCAGCAAGTTGGAAGTACCAAGTTCGGTGCACGCATTGCTGGCGGCGCGCATCGACCGGCTGGCCGAACGCGAAAAGGATGTTCTCCAAACCGCCGCCGTCATCGGTCGGGAGTTCGACGAACCTACGCTGGCAGCCGTTGTCGAGCAGGACGCACCGCAACTGCGCGAAGCACTCCAAAAACTCAAGGACACCGAGTTCGTTTACGAGCAGTCGCTCTATCCGGTCACCGAGTATCTCTTCAAGCATCCACTGACCCAGGAAGTGGCCCTCGCTTCCCAGCTGCAGGAGAAGCGCAAGAAGTTGCACGCGGCGGTCGCGCAAGTCATCGAGGCCGCACACACTGCCGATCTTGACCAGCAATCGGCGCTGCTGGCGCATCATTGGGAACAGTCCGGCAACCTCGCGCAAGCGGTACGCTGGCATCGACGCGCCGCCGAATGGACCAGCACAAGAGATTCAGTTGAAGGCCTCAAACACTGGGGCAAGGTTCGTGACCTTGGACACTCGCTCAGCGATGAAGAGGCCAAGGATTCACGCCTGCGCGCGTGCGTTGCCATATTAGCGCAGGGCTGGCGAGTAGGGATCGGTGGCAGCGAGGCGCGCGGCTGCCTCGACGAGGCTCGCACATTGGCTCAGCAATTGGATCGACCGTCAGCTTTCGCTGTTGCGCTTGCGAGCGTCGGAACGTCTCTGACGATGCGCGGTAAAATGGGCGAGGCACTCAAGTACACGGAAGAGGCCTTCGGAATGATTGACGGCGACATGGCGGTCGATGAAAGAGTAGCAATTGAAGTCCACCATACGTACTCTCTCTTTGTCGCAGGCAATCTCTCGCGCGCGCTTGCAGGGCTTGATCACATCATTGAGCTCTGTGACGCCGATCCTTCGCCGGGCCGTGAACTGCTCAATTTCAGTGCCTGGACCTGGGCGGAAACCTTTAGGGCTGCGTTGCTCGCACAAGCTGGCCGTTTCGATGAATGGCGGCCAGCGCTTGATCGTGCCATTCGTCTGTTGAGAGAGCACAATGAGAGAGATATTCTCCCTCGCGGGCTGAGTGAACTCATCCTTGGCACTTATCTCGCCCGTGGAACATCCCGTACTGCACCATCTGATCTCCGCCAAGCCGCATTGGAGGCATTGGAAATTAGTCAGGCGACGAGCATTCAATACCACCAAATTCTCTGCTCGTTAGTCCTCGCCGTCGCCCAGTATTTGAATGGCGACTATGGCGATTGCGAGGAGCAGATGGCCAATTCGCTAAATTGGGCCAGGACCGCAGAGGAGCCATTAGATTTTCAGGCTTGGTTTCTGGCCGTCTACGCCGATTCTTGCATGGCACGCGGTGATGCCCAGGCGGCGATCAGCAAGGCGCGCGAAGGAATCGTGGCGGCAGATGCGGGCGTTGCGTGGTTTCAGGGCGCACTCGCTCGCACGGTATTGGCCGATGCACTCATTCAAGCAGGCGCGCCGCACGCCGAAGTAAGAGCCGTCATCGCCGAAGCCTACGAATTGGTGCGCAAGAGTGGCGGCAACTCGCTGCTGCCGCGACTGCGCGAAGCGGAGGCACGGCTCGCCGGGCGCAGCGACCACGTCGCCCTCCAAGCCGGTTTGCGCGAAGCCGAAGCCATGTACCGCGCCATGGGCGCGCCTGATCCGGCGGACCGTTTGATGAAGGAACTGACGTCGTGAAATGCGCTGCCTGCGGTCATGAGAACCGTCCTGGCGCGAAATTCTGCGAAGAGTGCAGCGTGTCAACCAAACGCCTTTGCACAAGCTGTGGATCTGAGCTGCGCCCCATGGCGAAGTTCTGCGACGAGTGCGGCCAGGCCTCCCAACGATCACCTGCCGCCTACACCCCCAAACACCTCGCCGACAAAATCCTGCAATCCAAGTCCGCCCTCGAAGCCTGCCCTGAGCCTGGTCGAAGGGGCGAGCGCAAGCAGGTCACCGTCCTGTTCGCCGACGTGAAAGGGTCGATGGACCTCGCCGGTCAGGTCGATGCGGAGGACTGGCACCGCATCATGGATCGCTTCTTCGCCATCTGATGTAGGGGCACCCCTTGTGGGTGCCCTCTTCACGGGCGAGGCGGGCAGGGCGGGCACAAGGCCTGTCCTGAGCAAAGTCGAAGGGCCCGCCCCTACAACGACTCACCTGGCCGAGGCACTGCACGCGCTCAAGAGCGCCGAGTTCATCTACGAGCAGGCGCTCTACCCGGTGGCTGAGTACATCTTCAAGCACCCGCTGACGCAGGAGGTGGCGTACGGCTCGCAGCTGCAGGAACGCCGCGCGCAGGTGCACGCCGCCGTGGCGCGCGCCATCGAGGCAACCAACTCCGACAAGCTCGACGAGCAGGCGGCCCTCCTGGCGCACCACTGGGAGGGGGCTTGCGAGGCGCTGACTGCTGCGCGCTGGCACCGGCGCGCGGCCGGGTGGGCGGGGCGTAGCGATCCCACGCAGGGGATGCGGCACATGCGACGCATGCTGGCGCTCACCGATGGCCTCGACGCCTCGGACGAGCGCCGCGAGCTGCGGCTCGACGCCTGCGGCAGTCTGCTCGGTCAGGGCGGCTGGCGAGTGGGCCTCTCGTCGGAGGAGGTCGAGCAGTTGTTCGCCGAAGGGCGAGAGCTGGCCACCCAGTCCGGCGATGTCGACAAGGCCATCGGCATGTACGCCGGCTATGCAGTAGTGCTCGGCGTCGGTGGCGACGCGCGCCGCTATCATGAGATCTCCCGCGCGGCGTTCGACCTGATCGAGTCGTCGACCAGTCCGGGGCCGGCGGCCATCGCACTCGTCGGGATGTCCTACAGCTCACTCTGCCTCGGGCGCATCCGCGACGCCCTGGAGTTCGCCGAACGCCTGACCTCCCTGGTGGAGGGAGATGCGAACGCCGGCATCGAGACGGCCGGCATCAGCGCCCTGGATTGGAGCTTCCTGATGCGCGCTTGGCTGCGCGCGTCGCTCGGGTGTCTCGACGACGCCCGGACACTGGTACGCGAGGCGATGCGGCTTTGCCGCTCTCGGGATCCGGGTGACAACCTGACCTGGAGTCTCGGCACGGCCGCCGAAATCGCCGACTTCTCGGGAGACCGCGAGGTGAGCCCGCGCGCCCAGGAGGCGCGCCGATACGCCCTGGAAGCGGTCGATCTCGCCGAACGCATCGGCAGCCCCTACACGCGCGCCATCGCGTACCGGCGGCTCGGCGTCGCCCACCTGCCGCACAACGACTGGCGCAGCGCCGCCGAGGCGCTGGAAACCGCGCTGGCGCTGGCGCGCCAGCACCACACCGGCCTCGACCAGGAGTCACTCATGCTGGCCGAACTGTCGCGTGCCTACGTCGGCGCCAACGACGCCGCGCGGGCGCGCGCTGGCAGAACAGTCGATCGAGCGCGCCCGCGCCCAGGGTACGCTGTACTTCGAAGCCCATGGGCAGCTCGCGCTGGCGCGAGCCCTGCGCGCCGACCAGAGCGCCGGTGCCGGCGACGCGATCGAGCGTTGCCTGGGCCGCGCCCTCGAACTGGTACGCGAAACGGAGGGTCGAGTCCTCGAGCCGCAGATCATCGAGGAGCGCGCGCGCCTGGCCGCGCTGCGTGGTGACGACGCCGTGGCGGCAGCCGAGCTGCGGCGCGCGCACGCCTTGTACGTCGAGATCGGCGCCGGCGGTCACGCGGAGCGGCTGGCGGAAGAGATGGGTCGTTAGCGACCGGCACGTGGATGCCTCCACGCCCGGACGCTCGCACCGAACCACGCCGACGCAAACGCATTGACCGCGCCACGTCGGCGGCGCTGCACACCACGGGACCACGAGCCGTGGCCCGTGTGCCCGTTCCTTTTTGACCCGCGTGTCAGAAGGGCGCACAGCGATTTGGGCGCCAGACATTGGGCCGTCCAGGCGCGGACCGTCCGAATGCGGCGATCTGACCCAGGCACCGCCGGAGCACCGTGAGCGCGGCTCGGTGCAACCGCCATGGCACGAGCACTGCTCCGTCGCACTCAGCAGTGGTGGAAACTGACGTGCCTGAAGGTGCCAGCGCGCACCAGGAAGGACCGAGAGTATGTCTGCCGAACAGATTTCGAGGCGCCACAGTACGGCCGGCGCAACCCATTCCGAAGCCCAGGCCGAGTTCGATCTCGACGCGATCTTACAGAACTGGCGCTTCATCGCGGCAATTGCCTGGGAGGGTTATCTGAGCCACGGGCGGGGGATCGTCAAGATCACCGTCAGCGGTGAGCGCGCCGACGTCGCGTACCGCGGCGGCGCATTCAGGGCCCATGAGGTCGGCTGTGTCGACTCCTACGACCCGCAAGAGCAACTGGTGCTGGTCGTCTGCCACCAAAGCCACGAAACCCTGTATCTACTCGCGGGCTACCCGTCACCCCCACGATGTTTTGCCAACGCCTCTGCCAGAATGATGCAAGCGACCGTGCACTAGGTGCTGCTGTTCAGAATTGCGATGACGTATCCGCCTAGCACAACCTCCCCCGTCCCCTCCTTGGAAAGGAGGGGAGATTTGCATTCCCCCTCCTTTCCGAGACTGTCGATTTTCTCGCAAACAGTGCTTCGACAAGCTCAGCACGAGCGGTTGGGGATTCAATTTCAAAGAAGAATTCCGCTCACCCTGAGCTTGTCGAAGGGTCTGCCTCGCGTTTATCGACAGTCTCCTCCAAGGAGGGGGTTAGGGGGCGGTTGAGCCCGATGAAACGTCACCGCAATTCTGAAAACCGGCACTAAGGGAGCACCCGCCGCACTGCTGTGTCGCCGGGCAGCCGTCCGACCCGGATCGATCCGCTGCGCGCCACGATGGCGGTTCTCTTTACCGCACAACCGAAACGTGGGAACGTCGCATGCGGAGGGTAGAGAGAACGGATGAAGCTTGCCGAGTACGCCAACTATGATGCGCTTGGTCTTGCCGAGTTGGTCGCGAAGAAGCACGTGTCGCCGAAGGAGCTCGCTGAGACCGCAGCACAGGCCATCGAGGCGATCAATCCGGCCGTCAACGCGGTCGTCGAGATGTATCCGGACCGGATCGATGCACTCGACGAGAAGACGCTCGGGGCTGGCCCCTTCCGTGGCGTACCGTTTCTGATGAAGGATGTGTTCGGGCATGAGGCCGGCCGCAAGATCGAGTTCGGCAGCCGGCTCTGCCGGGGCATGATCGCGCCGCAGGACACGCATTTGTTCGAGCTCCTCAGAGCATCGGGGGTCAACATCCTCGGCCGCTCAGCCGCGCCGGAGTACTCCATGTCCGGCACGACCGAAGGTGCCCTCTACGGCAACACTTCCACACCCTGGAAGAAGGGTTACTCCGCAGGTGGCTCGACGGGCGGTGGAATGGCCGCCGTGATCGCCGGCATGGTGCCCATCGCGCACGGGTCGGATATCGGCGGGTCGATCCGCATCCCGGCGAGTTATTGCGGCGGCGTGGGTCTCAAGCCCTCACGCGGGCGCATCTCGTTCGGGCCGCTGCTGGACGAGGGCGGATATGGCCTGGCCCAGAACTTCGTACAGACGAAGACCGTCCGGGACGCCGCATGCATGCTCGATTGTCTCGCCGTGCCACAGCCGGGCGATCCGTTCATCATCCCGAAGCCGGCGGAGTCCTACGCGGCGCTCGCGCGAAAGCCGCCGCCGAGGCTCCGGATCGGCTGGTCGACGCAGGCCCTCATGGGCGTCGAGACCGATACGGAAGTTGCCAAGGCGGTCGCGCGCGTTGCGACGGTGCTCGCAGAAATGGGGCACCAGGTGTCGGAGGAGAGCCCACGCTTCGATGGCCTGGATGCCATGCGTAACATGGCGGACGTCTGGTTCTTCGGCTTCGACCTGCGGCTCGATGGCTACGCGAAGCGGAGCGGCCACGCCGTCGGTTCCGACACGCTCGAGCCGGTCATCCTCATGATCTACGAACACGCCAAGCTGATGAAGCCCGCGCAGTTCCTCAATGCCATGGCGGCCCTCAATACGACGCGCCGCCAGCTCGGCCGCTATTTCACGGCGTACGATATCTGGCTGTCTCCAACGACGCCCAAGGCTGCGGAGCCCTGGGGCACCTACAATCTCGGGCGGACCGACGTGACGATGGAGAACCTCGTCGAGAAGATATTCCGGGGGACGTGCCAGTTCACGTTGCCGCATAACATCATGGGAACACCCGCCATCTCACTGCCGCTGGCGATGCACTCCGCCGGCCTGCCGATCGGCATCCAGCTGGGCGCCAAGCCCGCGGATGAGCACCTCATCCTGCAGCTTGCCGCCGCGCTCGAAGCCGCGCTGCCCTGGGCGGGCCGTGTGCCGCCGTGGCACGTGTCGAAGGCCGCATGAAGTCCCAGCTCTTCTGACGCGATCCTCGATCGCTTCTTTGCGATCCTCACCGACGGCGCTCGCGGTGCGACGGGTCGCCAGCCTTTCAATTCGGTTTCAATTGCGTCAAGATCCCCAAATGCCGGACACGCGAGACCATCGGCAGCTTCTGGCCATCATGTTCACGGACGTGGTGGGTTACACGGCGCTCACCGAGCGTGATGAGGCGGCGGCGGTACGGGTGCGGACGCAGCATCGCGATCTGGTGCGCACTCTGGTGGAGCAGTTCGAGGGCGAGGTCATCGATTCCACCGGGGACGAGTCGCTCTCCATCTTTCCGAGCGCGTTGCGCGCCGTCGACTGTTCCTTGGCGCTTCAGGGTGCCCTGCGCAGCTATCCCGACATGCGGCTGCGCATCGGAATCCATCTGGGCGATGTGATCCGTCGGAACGGCGAGGTCGTCGGCGAGGGCGTGAACGTCGCCGCGCGGATCCGCCCGCTGGCCGAGCCCGGCGGGATCTGCGTGTCGGAGCCGGTCTACCAGATGGTGCGCAGCCGCGCGCACGTCAAGGCGCACGCCCTCGGCGCGCAGTCGTTCAAGAACGTCAGCGCGCCGCTGGCGGTGTATGCGCTCGCCGCCGCTGACGCGGAACCGGCACATCCCGCGCCGCGACGCCGGCGCATGCTCTGGGCGGCGCTCGCGAGTGTGCTGGTTCTCGCGGCCGTGATCGCGCTCAATCGCGGCGCCATCTTGGCATGGGTCGCTCTCAATGCCCCGCGTGTTTTTGTGCATCCCATCGAGCAGAAGATCGGCTTTGCGCAGACCAGCGACGGCGTCCGCATCGCCTACGCGACCACCGGCCAGGGCCCAGCCATCGTCAACGTGCTGGGCTGGGCGACGCACATCGAGGGTGGTTTCAACAGCCCCCTCTACGATGTGGCGGGCCTGCTGCCGATGTCCTCCGCCCATCACCTGTTCGTCCGCTACGACGGGCGCGGCTTCGGGCTCTCTGATCGGGACGTGAAGGATTTCTCACTCGACGCGCGCGTCCGCGACATTGAGGCGGTGGTGGACGCGCTCCATCTCGACCGGGTGGGGATCTATGCGATGTCGGCTGGAGGCCTCCCGGCAATCGCCTATGTCGCGCGACACCCCGAACGCGTAGACCGGCTCGTCCTGGCCAGCACCGCGGCGCGTGTCCGCGGCGCGGCAAACGCGGGCTTCGATCGCATCCTGCGCGCGCTCCCGCTGTTCGAGACCGATTGGCAGGTTCCCGCCGTCACCAGCATCATGGTCGATTGGGTGGCTCCAACCGCCGATGACGTGCAACGGCGAGTCCTTGGAGAATTCCTCCGACGCTCGGGCTCGGGTGCGGCCATCGCAGGATTCTTCAGAGCGTTGTCTGAGATCGACGTCTCCGACCAAGCCCGCCAGATCGCCGTGCCGACCCTTGTCATCCACGCGCGCGACGATCAGCCGGTGCCGATCGAGGCCGGCCGCGCACTGGCCTCGTTGATCCCGAACGTCCGTTTCCAGGTCGTCGAAGGCGGGCACCTGGAGGGAACCGGCGGCACTCCGGACGTGCGCGCCCGGATCATCAAGTTCTTCGATGAGGACTCGAGTGTTGCGGTAGTAGGAGATCGCCGCGCATCTCGCGCTGGTTCCGGTACTACTGAAGACTGAAGGCGCGACAACGAGAGCCGCGATCGCAAAGGCTCGCGGTCGGGCGCTTGCGCTGGTCCAGGAAACCGAGGCGCGGTCCTACGAGTCCTTCATCCGCGTCGAGCTGGCGCGGCTGGGCGAGCTTAGCGAAAGCGAATGAACTGCCAATCGTGTGGACACGCAAATCCCGCCACGAACCGGTTCTGCGGCGGATGCGGTGCTGCGCTCGCCCGCACGTGTCCATCGTGCCAGCACTCAAATCCCCCGGATCACCGCTTCTGCGGGGCCTGCGGTGCTGAGCTGGGTTCTGGGCCTAGCGTTCAGGGCTCAGGGGCCGGACGGCCCCAAGATCCCAGGCCCCCAAGGCTCCCAAGCCCTCACGCCGCCGACCCGCGCAGCTACACACCCAAACACCTCGCCGACAAAATCCTGCAGTCGAAGTCCGTCCTCGAAGGCGAGCGCAAGCAGGTCACGGTGCTGTTCGCCGACGTCAAGGGCTCG
>CAZCGA010000199.1:0-9186 GCA_964498075.1 uncultured Binatia bacterium (SeqCode)
TTTTACCGGAACGCCGATCGAAAAGGCCGACGCCAACACGCGGGCGGTGTTCGGCGACTACATCAGCGTGTACGACATCCAGCGCGCCGTGGAGGACGGGGCGACTGTCCCGATCTATTACGAAAGCCGCCTCGCCAAGCTCGAGCTGAATGAGTCCGAGCGCCCAAGAATCGATCCGGAATTCGAGGAGGTCACGGAGGGCGAGGAAGTCGAGCGCAAGGAGAAGCTGAAGAGCAAGTGGGCTCAGCTCGAAGCCGTCGTCGGCTCGGAGAAGCGCCTGAAGCTCGTCGCCAAGGACATCGTCGAGCACTTCGAGAAGCGGCTCGAGGCGATGGACGGCAAGGCCATGGTCGTGTGCATGAGCCGGCGCATCTGTGTGGAGCTGCAGCGTGAGATCGTGGCGCTCCGGCCGGCATGGCGAGCAGACGAAGACGACAAGGGAGCCATCAAGGTGGTGATGACGGGCTCGGCGACCGACTCGCTCGACTGGCAGCCGCACATCCGCAACAAGCCGCGCCGCGAGGCGCTCGCGAATCGCTTCCGCGACGCGGCGGACCCGCTCAAGCTGGTGCTGGTGCGCGACATGTGGCTCACCGGCTTCGACGCGCCGTCGCTGCACACGATGTACGTCGACAAGCCAATGCGTGGGCACGGGCTCATGCAGGCGATCGCGCGCGTGAACCGCGTCTTCCGCGACAAGCCGGGCGGGCTGGTCGTCGACTACCTGGGACTCGCGCACGAGCTGAAAGCTGCGCTGGCGACGTACACCGAAAGCGGCGGCACGGGGAAGACGGCGATCGACCAGCAGGAAGCGGTCGCCGTGATGCTGGAGAAGTACGAGATCTGCTGCGCCCTCTTCCATGGATTCAATTGGTCGAAGTGGGTGACCGGAACGCCCGCTGAGCGGCTGGGCCTCCTGCCGCCCGCGCAGGAACACATCCTCGGGCAGGAGGACGGCAAGGACCGGTTGCTGCAGGCCGTGCGAGATCTGTCGCAGGCGTTTGCGCTCGCGGTACCGCACGAGGAGTCGCTGCGCATTCGCGACGATGTCGCCTTCTTCCAGGCCGTGCGCGCCAGCCTCGCGAAGCGTGCACCTGGCGAGGCGAAGACGGAAGAGGAGCTCGACCTGGCCGTCCGCCAGATCGTCTCGCGCGCCGTCGCGTCCGAGGGCGTGGTGGACATCTTTGCCGCGGCGGGCCTCGCGAAGCCCGACATCTCAATTCTGTCCGACCAGTTCTTGGCCGAGGTGAAAGGGATGCCGCAGCGCAACCTCGCGGTGGAGCTGCTTCGAAAGCTGCTCTCCGGGGAGATCCGCACGCGCCGGCGCAAGAACGTCGTGCAGGCGCGCTCGTTCGCTGAGATGTTGGAGCAGTCACTGCGACGCTATCAGAATCGGGCGATCGAGGCGGCGCAGGTCATCGAGGAACTCATCGGGCTTGCCAAGCAGATGCGCGAAGCGAATGCGCGCGGCGAGGCGTTGGGTCTCACCGACGACGAGGTCGCGTTCTACGACGCGTTGGAGACCAACGACAGCGCAGTCAAGGTACTGGGTGATGAGACGCTGCGAACCATCGCGCGCGAGCTGGTCGCAACGGTCCGGGCGAACGTCACCATCGATTGGACGGTGCGCGAGAACGTGCGTGCGCAATTGCGCGTGCTGGTGAAGCGCATCCTACGAAAACACGGCTACCCGCCCGACAAGCAGGAGAAGGCGACTCAGACGGTGCTGGAGCAGGCGGAAGTGCTGTCGGAGGCCTGGACCGGAGAGGCAGCAGCGTGAGTTCCAGCCACGGCGCAACGGACCGACCCAATGCCCAGCGGCGATGGGGAGATCGCTCACCAGTGCCCGAGCTGGTCAGCGATCGAGTGTTGCCGAGCCTGCCTTGCACGGCTGCAGCGATTGTGCAAAGTCGCTCGCTGAGGAACGCATGCGTATCGGTGTCATCGGTGGCGGCAGCTTCGGCACCGCACTCGCCAAGCTGTTTGCGGAACTGGAGCACCACGTCGTGATCTGGTTCCACAATGCGGAGTTGGCACGGACGGTACGGGAAGGCCGGGAGAATGCTGTCTACCTCCCGGGCTTTTCCCTGCCTGCGAACGTCGAGGTGACGCACAGCCTCGGGCAAGCCGTGTCGCAGCGAGAGTTGCTGCTCGTGGTCAGCCCCTCGCATGTCCTGCGGGAGGTCATGGTCCAGGCGCGGGCGCACATCGACGGCTTGCCCTACGTTGTCAGCGCTTCGAAAGGGATCGAGGAGCACTCGCTGCAACGGATGTCCGAGGTGCTGGTGGACGTGCTGGGAGCCCCGTTTCACGACCGCGTCGCCGCACTGTCCGGCCCCAGCTTCGCGAAGGAAGTCGCCGCGGGCATGCCGACGGCGGTCACGGTGGCGGCGCGCCATGCGGATACGGCGCAGGTGCTGCAGAAGGCGCTGCGTGCACCGACCTTTCGGATCTATAGCAGTACCGATCTCATCGGCGTCGAGCTGGGCGGGGCCGTGAAGAACGTCATTGCTATCGCCACTGGAGTTAGCGATGGTTTGGGGCTCGGCAACAGCAGCCGTGCGGCGCTGATTACGCGCGGCGTCGCCGAGCTGGCACGCATGGTCGCCAAAATGGGCGGCGAGGCACAGACCGTATCCGGATTGTCGGGCGTGGGTGATATGGTGCTGACGTGCACCGGCGACCTCAGCCGCAATCGCACCGTCGGGTTGCGCATCGGACGGGGCGAACGGTTGGGAGATATCCTGGGATCGATGAAGATGGTGGCGGAAGGCGTCCGCAACAGCATCAGCGTGTGCGCCCTGGCGCGGCGAGCGGGAGTGGAAATGCCGATCGCCGAGCAGATCCGGCTGATGCTCCACGAAGACAAACCGGCACACCAGGTCGTCGGCGACCTGATGGGCCGCGAGGCGAAACCCGAATTCTGGCAGTAGAAGCGAGAGGAAAGCATGGCAAGCAAAGGGACGTGTAAGGCACCGGAGTGCGATAAGGAAGTGCAGGCGAAGGGATATTGCCCGCGGCATTATGGGCAGTGGCGCAAAGGCAAGCTGCCAAAGCCGCGCTTCAAAAGCTGCAACGCGGAAGGCTGCCACAAACCGCAAGTGCGGCGGGGCCTGTGCCCAGATCACTTTGCGAAGGAGTACGGGAAAGCGAAGACCCAGGCCGCCGAAGGCGCGGCTCCAGCAGCTCCTGCAGCGACCGGCGGAGCGTGAGGTAAATTGACACCGTCGAGCCCTTATGGTTTTAATCCTTGCTTCGCCGACACAGAGCCGTGGCCGGTGGTGAGCGGACATGAAAGCCGGGGGCCCACCGCTAAGGGAGACGCATGAAACGCACGTATCAACCGAGCAACCGACGACGCAAGCGCACGCACGGATTCCGGGCTCGCATGAGCAGCCCGGGCGGCCGTCAGGTGCTGAAGCGGCGCCGCGCCAAGGGGCGCAAGCGCCTCACCGTCACGATCCCACCGAAGCAACCCCGCTGACACGCCGGCGGGGCGATCAGCGACTGCCGACCGCCAAACGGATCCGCAAGCGCCATGAGTTCCTGCGCCTGCAGCGGGTCGGCCGGCGCCACGCCGGCCAGCGCTTCGTGGTGATCACAGAACGACGCAGCAATGGCCTGTCTCGGATCGGAATCACGGTGAGTCGACGCGTCGGAGGAGCGGTGCAACGCAACCGGGTCAAACGTTTGGTGCGCGAGTTCTTTCGGCGTCACCAACAGCAGCTGCCACCCCAGGACGTGCTGGTCATCGCCCGCCCGGCAGCCGCAACGATCAGCTATGTCCAGGTGAAGGACGAGTTGGGTTCCGCACTGAAGATCGATGTCGAGAGGTAACTCCATCGCACGCCAAGTCACCGTGCCGGCCGCGCGGTGGCTGTCCGTCTTGGCCGCAGCAGCGCTGTGGATGTATCGCGCCGCGGTCTCTCCCGTGTTGGGCCCGCGCTGCCGGTTTGCACCGTCATGCTCGGCGTACGCCGCGGAAGCCGTGCGCCTTCACGGGGTGATGCGCGGGAGTTGGATGGCACTGTGCAGAGTGCTGCGCTGCCATCCCTTCCATCCCGGCGGTTGGGATCCGGTCGCGTGAGGGCATGGAGAAACGCGCGCTCATCGCTGGATTGATCTCGATCCTGATCCTCGTGCTGTATCAGGAAGTGGCCCTGCGCTACCTGTATCCGACCCCTCCTGGCGAAGAGCAGGTCAGCGAGGCCCCAGGCGTCGAGCCGAAACCAGGCGGTGAAGGCGCGGAGCGTGCCCCGGAGTTGGTCGCACCAGCGCCAAGTGAAGGCCAGAAGCCCGAAGCGGCCGCGGTACCGTCGCGCCACATCACCGTCGAGACGGACCTGTACCGCGCAGTGTTCACCTCTGCCGGCGCCCGCCTGGAAAGCTTTCAGCTCAAGAAATATCGCACCACAGTCGATCCGAACAGCGCGCTGCTGGAAACGGTCATTGCCGGCAGCGATGGGGAGCTACCGTTCGGCGTCGAACTGCGCGGCGCGCAGGTCATCACCGATTCGGGTGCCGCCTACACCGTTGATGGTGATGACCTGAAGCTGGAGTCCGAGACCACTGGCAAGCTCGGGTTTGTCTGGCGGAGCGATTCGGCGACCATCGAGAAGCGCTTCACCTTCCGCGGAGACCGCTACGAGTTTTCGGCCGTGGTGACGGCCCGCGACTTTCCCGCCGAGTACAACGAGCTGGGAGTCGCGTGGATCAAGGCGGCCGACACCGTTCCCCAGCCTGGAGCCGAAGTCATCTTCGACCGCACCCTGTATCTCGACGGACGCAAGCTGACCGAACAGACCTTCGACAAGCTTGCGGCCGGCGAGGTGGTGACCGGCGACATTCGCTGGGCCGGGTACGCCGGCCTTTATTTCCTGACAGCGATGGTGCCGTCCGGGGTGCAGAACCAGCGGCTGTGGCTGAAGTTGCGCGACCACACGGTGGAGGAAAAGATCCTGTTTCCGATTGCCGCAAACGGCGCGGAGCGTCCGCTCGATGTCTACATCGGGCCCAAGGACTTCGACGCGCTGGAAGTGGTCGGGCACGACCTGTCGCGGGCGGTGAGTATCGGCTGGTTCGGGTTCATTGCGGTGCCGCTGATGCACGTTCTGAAGTTCTCACACGGGCTGACCTTCAATTACGGGGTCGACATCATCCTTCTGACCGTCATGATCAAGGTGCTGTTCATTCCGCTCACGCAGCGCAGCTTTCGTTCGATGCGCGAGATGCAGAAGCTGCAGCCGCAGATGACCAAGATCCGCGAGCGCTTCAAAGACAACTCCGAGCAGATGAACAAGGAGATCATGGAGCTGTACCGCCGCCACAAGGTGAACCCGCTGGGGGGATGCTTGCCGATGGTGTTGCAGATCCCCGTTTTCATCGGGTTGTACTCGGCACTCAGCAACGCCGTCGAGCTGCGCCATTCGCCGTTCATGCTGTGGATCAACGACCTCTCGGCACCGGACCGCCTGGGTCCGTGGCAAGTACCCTTTGTGCTCCACCCGGGCGTTCCCGTGCTGACCCTGCTGATGGGTGCGAGCATGTTCGTCCAGCAGTGGATGACCCCGTCGGCCGGCGATCCGCAGCAGCAGCGGGTGATGATGATCATGCCGCTGATGTTCACCTTCATGTTCGTCAATTTCCCCTCAGGGCTGGCGCTGTATTGGCTCGTGAACAACCTCTTGACGATCGCGCAGCAGTACTACATGAACCGCAGCGCACGCTAGGAACGCTCGATGGACTCGGTGGAAGCGGAAGGCAGCAGCATCGACGAGGCGATCGACAGGGCGCTCAAGACCCTCGGCACGAACCGAGACCGGGTCGAGATCGAGATCCTGTCAAACTCCGCCCGTGGCTTGTTTGGGATCGGTGGCCGCAAGGCCAAGGTACGGGCGACCCTGCGCAGTCCTCTGCAGGCGGATGCCAGCGCCGCACCGCTGAGATCGGTCGACGCGGACCGGCCGCCGGTACGGGCCAGAGCCGCCGCTGGCGGCCCCATTGCCGAACGTGCGGCGCACGCGCTGCAGGAAATCATGCGCCTGATGCAGATCGACGCCACCGTTAGTGCGCGTGCGGAGGATGAACGAATCGTACTGGAGCTGTCAGGCGATTCCAGCGGGGTGCTGATCGGCCGCCGTGGCCAAATGCTCGACGCGTTGGAGTACCTCTTGAACCGGCTTATCGGGCATGACGAGGGCGCGTCGCCGCGAATCGTCGTCGACTCGGAGAACTATCGAGCCCGCCGCCGCGAGTCGCTCGAGGAGCTCGCACGCCGCATGGGTGATCAGGCCAAGAAGAAGCGCAAGCCAATCACGCTCAACCCGATGAGCCCGCGTGACCGTCGCATCGTGCACATGGTCCTGGGTGAGGACCCCTCGCTGACCACGAAAAGTTCAGGTAAAGGATATTTTCGCAGGCTAATCATCATCCCAGCGGGGACAGAAAGGGTGACCCGCGGCGACGGCTGAAGCAGATCTCGCCAGCCCGTCGGCGCGCCGAGCTCAATGTACGCCGACGATACCATCGCAGCAGTTGCAACCGCCCAAGGCCCAGCAGGCGTGGGGATTGTCCGTGTCAGTGGCGGGCTCAGTGCGTCGATCGCGGCGACGATCTTCCGTACCCCGCGCACGCCCGCAGCCTGGATTTCGCATCACCTCTACCACGGCTACGTCGTGGACGAAGTCGGAAATGTGCTCGATGAAGCGCTGGCCGTATTGATGCCAGGTCCGCGCAGTTATACCGGCGAAGACGTGCTGGAGCTGCATTGCCATGGCAGCCCGGTCGGGTTGCGCCGCGTATTGGCCCGGGTCCTCGGCTGCGGCGCGCGACTCTCCGAGCCAGGCGAATTCACCAAGCGGGCCTTCCTCAACGGTCGCGTCGATCTGGCCCAGGCGGAAGCCGTCATCGACATGGTGCGCTCGCGGACCGATGCCGGCGCGGCACTGGCGGCGCAGCAGCTCTGCGGGCAGCTGTCCGCGTACCTCGGCGCCCTGCGCGCCGAGCTGATCCACCTCAAGGCACAGCTAGAAGCGCAGATCGATTTCTCCGAAGAAGATTTCGAGGTGAGCGGCGACGCCCTGCGCGCTTCGATTGATCGCTGTATAGTATCTACAAAAGATCTTCTCGATACGTACCGGCATGGACGGGTCGTTCGCAACGGTGTGCGCGTCAGCATCATCGGCAAGCCCAACGTCGGCAAGTCGAGCTTGCTGAACGCCCTGCTCGGCGAAGACCGCGCGATCGTCACGCCGATTGCGGGCACGACCCGAGACCCGATCGAAGAAACCGCGGACTTCGACGGCGTGCCCGTGGTGTTGTCGGACACCGCTGGCCTGCGGCCGGATGCGGAAGCCGACACTGTTGAGCGTGTCGGGATGCAGCGGACGGCCGCCAAGATCGCCGCTTCGCATATCGTGCTCGCGGTCCTCGACGCGTCCGTCCCATTGGACGGGCAGGATTCGGCAGTACTGGCTGCGGCGGAAGCCATCCTCACGGTTGTCGTGCTCAACAAGATCGACCTGCCCCGGCAGGTTCGCGAGGACGAAGTCCGCCGCTTGGCCAACGGGCATCCGGTGCTCCGGGTTTCCGCCAAGCAGCATCTGGGCTTGTCGGAGTTGCGATCGAGCGTGATCGCACAGGTTGACGGCAGCGATCTTCGAGAAACTGTGGCACCGATCTTAACCAACCTGAGGCATGTCGACGCTTTGCAGAAAGCGGAGCACAGTCTGCAATTGGCGCGGCTGTCGATCATCGAAGCGCGGCCGCCGGACCTTGTGGCGGTCGACCTCCAGGATGCCATCGACCACGTCGGCGCGATCACCGGCGTGATCACCACCGAAGATGTGCTAGACAAGGTCTTCGCCGACTTCTGCATCGGCAAGTGATGTTTCACGTGGAACGTGAGGAGCGACGCATGGGTCCGTTCTCCAGAACCTTCGATGTGATCGTGGTGGGTGCCGGACACGCTGGCATCGAGGCGGCGCTCGCCGCGAGCCGCATGGGTTGCGACACCCTGATGATCACTCTGAACCTCGATCACATCGGTCAGATGTCCTGCAACCCCGCCATCGGCGGCATCGGCAAGGGTCATCTCGTCAAGGAGATCGATGCCCTCGGGGGCGAGATGGCCAAGGCCATCGACGAGACGGGGATCCAGTTCCGCCAACTGAATACGAAGAAGGGTCCCGCCGTGCGCGCCTCGCGGGCACAGGCCGACAAGGCGCTGTACCGCCAACGCATGAAGCAGCGGCTCGAAATGGCGTCGGGGCTGACACTCTATCAGGGAAGCGTCGAGAATCTCCTGGTCCGCAGCGGCGAAGTGCACGGGGTGCAGACGCAGATGGGAGAGACCATCGAGGGCCGCAGCGTCATCCTGACCACCGGCACGTTCCTGAACGGACTGATCCATATCGGCGAAAAGCAGATGGCAGCCGGCCGCGCCGGGGACTTTGCGTCGACGGGCGTGAGTGAACAACTGGCCGAGTTGGGCTTTCGCATCGCACGCCTGAAGACGGGCACCTGTCCCCGTCTCGACAGCCGAACGATCGACTACGGCGCATTGCAAGTGCAGCCCGGCGACGAACCGCCGTTGCCCTTCTCGTTTTCGACCGCGCGGATCACCCAGTCTCAGATCCCTTGCCACATCACCTACACCAACCACCACACCCACGAGATCATCCGCAACGCCCTCGGCCGCTCACCGTTGTACAGCGGCCGCATCCAGGGCCGCGGACCACGCTATTGCCCATCAATCGAGGACAAGATCGTGCGCTTCGCTGACAAGGATCGCCACCAGATCTTCCTGGAGCCGGAAGGCAGAAACACCGTCGAGGTCTATCCGAACGGGCTTTCGACCAGTCTTCCGCTCGACGTGCAGATCGAGATGGTGCACTCGGTACCGGGCCTCGAGAACGCCGTGATCATGCGGCCGGGCTACGCCATCGAGTACGATTACGCGGACCCCACGCAGCTGTTGCCGTCGTTGGAAACCAAGTTGCTCCGGGGGCTGTACCATGCAGGGCAGATCAACGGCACGACCGGCTACGAGGAGGCTGCCGCGCAAGGGCTCATGGCTGGGGTCAACGCGGCGCTCAAACTGCGCAACGAACCGCCAATCGTGCTGCAACGCGACCAGGCGTACATCGGCGTCCTCATCGACGATCTGGTCACCAAAGGCGTCGGCGG
>CAZCGA010000200.1:0-9182 GCA_964498075.1 uncultured Binatia bacterium (SeqCode)
GACGACGCGGTGGGCGCCGGCCTGCAGGACCAGCACGTGCTGTCGTTGAGCTCGACGCTGAACGCCGACGCCACCTTCCACGTCACCAGCAACACCACCAACGTGTGTCTCGTCGGGGCGAACGCCACCGACACCGGCAGCGCCACCGTCGACGTCTTCATCCCCAAGGGGCGGACCCGGGCGTACTTCCAGGTGCACGGAATCGAAGGCACGATGGGAGACTGTCAGCTGGTTGCGACCACGGAAGCGGTCGGCGTGAACAACGCGTACGCGGACATCCCGATCGTCCAGGCCGCACTGCGCATCACCGGTCTCGCCGCGTCGTACAAGACGACGGCGAACGACGCGCAATTCCACGTCGAGGTCGGCTTGCCGCGCACCAACCTGTCGACCCTGTCCGACACACAAGTGGCGCGCTGCGGCGGCCCCGGCATCGATGTGAACGTGTGCAACGTGGTGCCCGTACCCCCGCCGCAAATCGGCTCCATCGTGGGCGCGCTGGCGAATGGCTGCAAGGCGGTGCACCTGCCGCAATGCCGCAGCATCACCAACGACGGTGACCTCGCGTTCCGGCCAGGGACCGTCGCTGGATCCACCACCGTCACCGCCACGGCCACTGGCTTGATCTCCACCGACGCGGCCAGCAAGGACGTGGTGATAAGCCAGGCCACGATCACCCTGACCGGCGGAAACGTGGACGCCATCGGTGCGGGGTTGGAAGACACGTTCACCGTGAACATCAACCCGGCGGCACCGTCTGGCGGACTGCCGATCCACCTCACCAGCACGACGGCGTCTCTCTGCCTGGTCGCCAGGGATGAAGCCACCGCAGGCGCGGCCACCTTCGACACGACGATCGCGTACCGGCACACCTACGTGCACTTCGCCATCCAGGCCCTCGAAAACGTATCGGGGGATTGTCGGGTGACTGTGACTTCGACGAACCCCGCCTACACTGGGGATGAAATCATCGTCCAGATCCGGCAGCCGGCGGTGCGTCTCCGCAGTGTCGATCCAACCACGACCGTGGCTTCGGGCAGCGATGCCTTCTTCATCGACGTCGGTGTCCCGAAGGACAACCTGTCCGACCTCCGCCTCGTGCAGCCGGTGCGGCCGGGCGGGCCGGGTCTGAACGTGACGGGGTGCAGCAGCATCCCCGGCTACGGCGTGATCGCCGGCGGCAGTGGCAACCCGAGCTGTAAGACCGTCCCGATCGCCGCCGGCGAATCGGCAACCGGCACCAACGACCTGCAGTTCACGCCGGCGGGCGTGGGAACCACGGTAGTCACCGCCGGCGCAACCGGTTTCATCCGGACCGACACCGGCTCGGTGGACGTCGTGGTCGCGGCGGTGGCGCTGTCCATCGTCGATACCAACCTGCATCAGGTCGGCGCCGGCCTGATGGATTCGTTTACCGTCAAGTCGAGCGCCACGGTCGGCGCGGACACGACGGTGACCATCACCAGTCTGACAGCCGGCACCTGCTACGTCGCACCCAACGAAACGACCGCGTCGGGTGCATCTACCCAGGTGACGATCACCTCGGGCCACGCCTCGCAGACGTTCACGATCCATGGCATCGAGGGCGTGACCGGTCAGTGCAAGCTGAAGGCCGTCGCCACCAACTTCAGCGACGGCTTCGGCAGCTTCGACATCGTGCAGGCGGCACTGACAATCAGCTACCTCGGCGGCAGCAAGACGGCGACGTCGAGCGACGATGCGTTCTACGTCAACGTCGGCATTCCGAAGCCGGACCTGTCAACCCTCCAGGGCGTCACGCAAAAGGTGCGCACCGGCTCGCTGGGTCTATTGGTCACCGCCTGCTCCAGCGATTCCAACGTCGGCCTGATCGTGACCACATCGGGCGTCGCGCCGTGCGGCTCGTCGACGATCCCGGCGGGCTCGGATAACACCACCTCCACCGGCTTGAAGTTCCGAGTGAACGGTAACGGTACGACCACCGTTGAGGCCTCAGCACCCAACCTCATCAGCACCGACGCCGGGTCGGTTGACGTAATCGTCAGCGGGTTCTCGCTGACGCTGATGAACAACAGCTCGGAGTACAACATCGGCTCCGGGCTGCAGCAGGGGACGTTCTTCGCCCGACGGGCGAGCAACAACACGGCAAGCTCGGCGACCATCACCGTGAGCACCCTGACGCCGAGCGTGTGTCTGGTGTCGTCGTCCGGTACGGTCGCCGGTGCCAGCACAGCGACCGTTACCATCCCGGCCGGCTTGACCGACTCCACCGCCTTCTGGATCCAGGGCCTGGAGAACGTCATCAACACCTGCCGTATCCAGACCGTCGGCATCTACTACACACCGGGCCCTGACCTGGTCGCCAGCATCGTCCGGCCCGGTATCCGTGTCGCTTTGCCGGCGCAGTACCCGTACAACGCGCTCAACCTGGCGTTCAACGTCATCGTAGGCTCAGCGACGGGGACCACCTTCGGGACAGAGCAATCCGTGCGCACCGGCGGCGTCCCGTTCGATGTCACGATCACGCTGGTGAACAACGGAGGCGGCGGCCCCTTCGCGCAGTTGTGGTCGTCGATCTCGTCCTCGCCGGCGGCGGTCGTGCACGCCACCATTCCCGCCGGATCATCGCGGAACACCACCACGCTGGAGTACGACCCGCTCGCAACGGGCTTCACGACGGTGAGTTGCACGACGCCGAACGCAACGGCCACGACCAACGCGACCCAACAGGTCGAAGTGACCAACGGCGGCTGTTGAGCAACCGCTGCGCCGGGGGGAGGGGTTTCTTCCCTTCCCCCGGCGCACGGTGAGCCGCTGAATCGCCGGCGCGCGTTCGTGCTATATCCACGGCGTGGACACGAACCTGCGGATTGTGTTCTTTGGAACCCCCGAGTTTGCGGTGCCCTCGCTGCACGCGTTGCTCACCGGGCGCGATCCGCTGGTGGGCGTCGTCTGTCAGCCCGACAAACCGGCCGGGCGCGGGCAGCGGCTCACCGTCCCGCCGATCAAGGAGGTGGCGCTGGCTGCGGGAGTGCCCGTCCTGCAGCCGGACAAGCTCGGCGCGCCCGAGTGCATCGAAGCCCTGAGCGCCTGGGCCCCCGAGCTCATCCTGGTCGCTGCCTACGGGAAGATTCTGCCAAAGGTCATTCTCGACCTTCCCGCATACGGCTGCATCAACGTGCATGCCTCGTTGCTCCCAAGATACCGGGGCGCGGCGCCCATTCAGTGGGCGATCCTGCGCGGCGAGGAGCGCACCGGTGTCACCATCATGCGCATGAACGAGCGCATGGATGCGGGTGACATCTTGCTGCAACGCGAGACGCGCATCGGCGCCGACGAGACGTACGGCGAGCTGCAAACGCGGCTAGCCGAGATCGGTGCGGGCGCACTGATGGAAGCGATGGCGCAACTGCATGCCGGCACGCTGCGGGCGCAGCCGCAGGATGAAGCCGCGATGACGCTGGCACCGATGATCGCCAAGCAGGACGCGCAGATCGACTGGGCCCAGCCCGCGTGCGACATCGTACGCCGGGTGCGCGCCTACAACCCGTGGCCGTGCGCCTTCACGTCCCTGCTCGACAAGCGGTTGCAGATTCACCGGGCTCACACCGTCGCCGCCGCTACCCACGAAGCCCCGGGCACCGTGATTGCGGTCGATGCGGGCATCGCCGTGGCGACTGGGAATGGGGTGGCGGTGCTCGACGAGGTCCAGCTCGAAGGCCGCAAGCGGTTGGCGGCTACCGTGTTCATCCGCGGCGCCGGTGTCACCGTCGGGACGACCTTTGCGTAGGCATCCCCGTGCATCGAGCCGCGTGCCCGCCGGCGACGTGCGCGCGGTTGCGTGGCAGATCTTACGACGCGTTGAAGAGAGCGGGGCGTACGCCGATGCATTGGTGGGACATCAGCTCAGCGCCGGCTGCTTCTCCGCGCGCGACCACGCCCTGCTGATTCGTCTGGTGTACGGCACGCTAGCGTGGCAGGGCTATCTCGATCACCTCATCGCCGCCTTCTCGCGCCGACCGCCGGACAAGCTCGATCCGCCCGTGCGCACGGTCCTGCGTCTCGCGCTGCTGCAGATCTGTGTCCTGACCAAGATCCCAAACTTCGCCGCGGTGGACACCGCCGTGGAGCTGAGCAAGAGCTTTCGCGGCGGCGACGCGGCAGGCCTGGTGAATGCGGTCTTGCGGCACGCCGCAGGGGCGTGGCAAACGGTGCCGTTACCGGCGCGCACCAGCGACCCCGTCGGCTATCTCAGCACGCGTTGGTCGCACCCGCGCTGGCTCGTCGAACGCTGGCTGGCTGGTTACGGGTTCGACGACACCGAAGCGTTGTTGCGCGCCGACAACGAGCCAGCTCCGACGGTGCTGCGGGTGAACCGACGCCGGGTCGAACGGGCCGACCTCTTGACCCGACTGCGCGACAGCGGATGCGCGGCCCAGGAGACGGCCTACTCACCGGTCGGCATCCGTATCGAGCCCGGCGGCGCACCCGAACGGGTCGCCGGCTACGCCGACGGGCTGTTCTCATTACAAGGAGAAGCGTCGCAGCTCGTGGGCCTGCTCGCGGCGCCGCGGCCCGGCGGCCGGATCCTCGACGCGTGCGCCGCGCCGGGCGGCAAGGCGACGCACCTGGCAGAGTTGATGGACGATCGCGGCGAAATCGTCGCCTTGGATACCAACGCTCGCGGGGTCGGACGAATCCAGCGCATGGCGCAGCGGCTGGGTCTGTCAGCGATCCACGCGGCCGTGGCCGATGCGCTGACCTGGGCCGGTCGTGGCTTCGACGTTGTACTGGTCGACGCACCGTGTTCGGGCTTGGGCACACTGCGCCAACATCCCGAGGTCAGGTGGCGCCGCACCCCGGCGGACATCGCAGGCCTCGCCGACCTGCAGCGACAGCTGCTGCGGCGGTTGAGCGACGCCGTGCGTCCGGGCGGCGTGTTGGTCTACGCCACATGTACCCTGAGTGCAGAAGAGAACGAGGGCGTGGTTGCTGCATTCGTGCATGAGCGGCCCTCATTTGCCGTGGAGGATCCGCGGCCGTTGCTCCCGGATGCGGCACGCGAGCTGGTCGGCAACGACCTCGTGCTACGCACAGTCCCCCATCGCCACGGGCTGGACGGCTTTTTCGCCGTGCGGTTGAAGCGTGGCAGCTAGGACGGTATAAGAGCCAGGGCCGGGTCAACAACGATTTGCCTCTGCAACGGTGGTGGAAGGCGGGGTGTAGCTCAGACTGGTAGAGCGCACGGTTCGGGACCGTGAGGTCGCTGGTTCAAGTCCAGTCACCCCGACCACTTCTTCGAGCCGCCATGCCGTTGCACCATCAACGATGATCGATTCCCGCAGCTTCGAAGGGGCGAATGGCACACCACAAGCCGGAAACAGGAAACCGAAAGCAGTCGAAGACATCCTCCCCATCTCGAGTCCTCGGTCTTGGATTCCCGGCTTCCCGTTCCGTGTTTTCAATTTGTCTCCTCTTCCTGTGCTGCCTGAGTGACGTTTCATGGGCACAAGGCAGCCGTGCGGTCGTGACCGGCAGCGCACGCGTCCACATCCGCCGCGGCCCGGGAACCGAGTTCCCGGCGCTTGCGACGCTCACCATGGGCACCACACTTGAAGTGCAGGAGATGAACGGCGAATGGGCGCGGGTCCTTACCCCGGGCGGGCAAGTCGGCTACGTGAACAGCAATTTCCTGGCGCTCCCCGGAGAGACCTCAACGGCGGAACGTGAGAGTCCGCCGGCCACCCCGGTCGCACCGGCAGAGTCGCCCGCCCCGCAAGAGTCGGCAGCGCTGCGCGGCCTGAATGAGCAGAACAAGGCCCTTGGAGCCGAGATCCGTCGCCTGCAAGACGAGCTGGCGGCCATCAAGAACAGGCCGGATCCGACGCTCGCACCTGCACCTCCTGCCGCGGACAACGAGAAGCTGCAACCCGAGTTGGCACGCTTGACGAGCGCCGTAGAGGCCCTGCAGCGCCGCTTGGACAGCGCACCAGCGAACGAGGTGGGCGCGCCGCTGTCGAGCTCTCCGATCGACGGCACCGCGCACGTGCTATCGCCCACCGCCCTGCTGCTCGGCATCAGCGGATTGGTGGTGGGATGGCTGATGGGCAGAGCTTACGGCCGGAGGCAGGAACGTACCCGCCGCTCACGCGTGCGCTTCTAATGGAGGCGGCGATCCTCGTCGTCGCTGCGTACCTGTGCGGCTCCTTGCCGACGGGAGTGTGGCTGGCGCGCCGGCAGGGCGTGGACGTCCGGCAGAGCGGCAGCGGTAACATCGGTGCAACCAATGTGGCGCGCACCGCTGGGATGACCGCCGGCCTGCTGACATTGATCGCCGACATCGGCAAGGGGTATCTTCCTACTCTCGTCGCCGCCTACACACCGGGTGATCGATGGCGTGTGGTGCTCGTGGGCTTCGTGGCGTTTCTGGGTCACGTCTTTCCCATCTTCTCTCGCTTCAACGGCGGTAAGGGTGTCGCCACCGCGTTCGGCGTGTACCTCTGTCTGACTCCGCCAGCCGCGGAGATCGCTCTCGCCGTCTTTCTGATCGTGGCGTTGTGGACGCGATACATCTCACTCGCCTCGATGCTCGGGGCTGCAACGTTGGCGCTTTCGGCGGCAGTAATGACCAACCGGGCGCTCGTCTGGATGCCGGCTGTTGCCATGGCCGGAATCATTATCGCGCGGCATCGGGAGAACATCGCGCGACTCAGACGAGGACAGGAGCCAAAGTTTCGGTTCGCGTCTCGTTCTTGAGACCTTGTCCAAGAAGTTGTTCTGAGTGGCCCGTGCCGCAGCCCATGCCCCTGCCCTTGCCCGAGTCTCGCGGGTTGGGAGTGGACACGACCGGGCAGGGGCATGGGCACGGATCTCTTGGGCAAAACCCGTTCGTGAAAAACCCGGCAGTGCCTGTTGAGCTTCCCATCGTAGATCGGCTATATCCGGACGCGCATCGTCGCCGAGCGACGAGAGACTACAGGGGGAGGTCAATATGCCTTGCATTCGGACTAGGTTGGTTTGGCTTCTTGGTACCATTAGGCGCATGGTCGCGGCGCCGGCCCCGGCCGACGACGCACCGAGGATCGACACCGGCGATGCCGCTTGGATGCTGGTCTCGTCGGCGTTGGTGATGGCCAAGGGATTCGCCCATCAGAAACGCCTCACGGACATTTACGGGTGCCTGCGCACGGCGACCCTTATCCTGTTGTTCCTCGCTCTCGCGTGGCCGAGCTACGCGGAGCAGGCGGCGGGGAGCGACCCGATTGCCGAGTTGCTGCAGACGCCGAAGGTCATGCTGGACACCGTCTGGACGCTGATCACGGCGATGTTGGTGTTCTTCATGAACCTCGGCTTCGCTTTGGTAGAGAGCGGCCTGTGCCGAGCGAAAAACTGCGTGAACATCTTGGCGAAGAACTTCGTCGTTTTCGCCGTCTCGTCACTCGCCTTCCTCATCATCGGGTGGGGCTTGATGTTCGGCGACGGCAACCCACTCTTTGGAACATCGGGGCTGCTATTCCTGCATGGAGCCGACAACAGCCCCGCCACCGGTGACGCGTATCGCGGCGTCTACAGCGCGATCAATTGGACGTCGGTCCCCTTGTGGGCCAAGTTCTTCTTTCAGCTCGTCTTCGCGGGCACGGCAGCGACTATCGTATCGGGGGCCGTGGCCGAACGAATCAAGTTCCTTTCCTTCGTGGCGTTCTCGTTCGTCATCGTTGGTCTGATTTATCCGATCACGGGGCACTGGATCTGGGGCGGCGGGTGGCTGGCGAAGATGGGCTTCTTCGATTTCGCCGGCTCCACGGTTGTGCACTCGGTCGGCGGATGGGCAGCGCTCACGGGTGTCCTCGTGCTCGGGCCGCGTATCGGGAAGTACGGCAAGGACGGAAAGGTAAACCCAATTCCGGGACACAGCATGACATCCGCCACGATGGGGGTGTTCGTCCTGTGGATCGGATGGTTCGGGTTCAACCCCGGAAGCACCATGGCGGCGGACGCGCGGGCCATTGCACACATTTGCGTCACCACCAACACGGCAGCGGCTGCCGCATCGATGAGCGCGTTGTTTACCGCAACCTGGTTGCTCGGGAAACCAGATCTCTCGATGATCCTAAACGGCTGCCTTGCCGGTCTCGTCGCGATCACCGCTCCGTGCGCCTTTGTGAGCGTGGAAAGCTCCCTCATCATCGGGCTCATCGCTGGCGCCCTGGTGGTCGTCGCCGTACTGTTTTTCGACCGGCTGCAGATCGATGATCCCGTCGGGGCATTGTCGGTGCACTTGGTCAACGGCGTGTGGGGAACCCTGAGCCTCGGGCTCTTTGCCAACAGTGCGATTGCGCCAGTGCCTGGACCGAGCGACGGGTTGCTGGTCGGCGGCGGTTTCGGTCAGCTGTTTGCGCAGCTGGTGGGCATCGCGGCGGCGGGTGTCTACACCTTTTCGATCGGGTTGGTGTCGTGGGCGGTCATCAGAGCGGCGATAGGACTGCGCGTCAGCCCGGAAGAAGAGGTGGAAGGACTCGATATCGGCGAGCACGGGAACGAGGCGTATCCCGACTTTCAGATGGCCACGGCGAGCACCGGCATGGCCCGCGGATCGTCCTGAGCCAAAGCCGAGTGGCGGCTGGGAAGCAGCAAGCAATCGTGCGAGTGCCCGCCGCCCCGGGCGAGCCCAGGACCTGGCTTTACAGGGGCGGATGTCTGGCATAAAGATTCAGACAACCCTTCGGGGAAGGAGCGACCATGAAAAAAGTCGAAGCGATCATCAAGCCATTCAAGCTGGATGAGGTGAAGGAAAGCCTGAGCAGCGTCGGCGTCCAGGGCATCACCGTCAGCGAGGTGAAAGGCTTTGGGCGTCAGAAGGGCCACACCGAGCTGTATCGGGGCGCCGAGTACGTCGTCGATTTCCTGCCGAAGGTGAAGCTCGAGATCATCGTCAAAGACGACATGGTCACTCAGGTGGTCGAGGCGATCACCAAGGCTGCCAAGACCGGACGCATCGGCGACGGGAAGATCTTCGTGTTGCCCATCGATGAAGTGGTACGCATTCGCACCGGCGAACGGGGATCGGATGCCATCTAAGCAGCCGCTTCGCAAAGCACCAGCAAGAGCCAAGCAGCGCAACAACCCATCAACCACAACGACGCCAAGGAGGAGGAACGAGGGAATGAGCCCGAAGGACGTGATCAAGTTCATGAAGGAGCAGA
>CAZCGA010000201.1:0-9077 GCA_964498075.1 uncultured Binatia bacterium (SeqCode)
GCGCCAGCCGCCGATCACGATCTGCGCCGACGCCGCCAGCCGCGCCCCGCGCGTCTCGTCGGTCTGGCGGGCCTCCGGAAGCGCCGTCAGGAGATCCCAGACGCGCTGCCAGTGGCGCAGGACGCCGGCGAAATCGCGCGTGCCCATCGAGGTGGCGGCGCGCGCGTGCCAGCGCGCGGCATCGATCTCGCTCCCCGCTTCTTCGTAATGGTAGGCGATCAGTGCGGCGCGCTGGTCGAGTCCTTCGCGCTCTTCCTGAAGCGCACGTGCGACCGCGGCGTGGCGGTGCCGGCGTTGATCGCCGAGCTGGGAGGCGAGCGCCACCTCCTGGGTGAGCGGATGGGCGAAGGCGTACTCGGCGATGGGGTAGAGTGCCTGCTGATGGATGAACTCGGCGTTCTGCAGCGCCGCGAGCGCTGCGGCGAGGTCGGCCGCCGGAAGCTCGGACACCGCGGCGAGGATCGGCTCCGTGAACTCTTTGCCGATCACGGCCGCCGTCTGCAGCAGGTTCTTCTCGCGCTCGGCCAGCCGATCGATGCGCGCTGAGAGGACGGCGTGCACCGAGTACGGCACCTCGATAGTCTCAACGGACCGCTTCAGCCGGTATGCGCCGCGCGCGCCTTCGAGCACGCTCGACTCCACCATGGAGCGGACGATCTCCTCGGTGAAGTACGGATTACCTTGGGTGCGGTCGTGGACGCGATCGGCCAGCCCCGCGACGCTGGCATCCTCCCCAAGGAGATCCCGCAGCAGCTCGCGGGTCGCCTCGGGCCCGAGGGGGTCGAGGGGAAGCTGCTGGTACCAGGACTTCTGCATCCAGTCCGCGTGATACTCGGGGCGGAAGTTGAGCAGCAGCAGCCCGGGACCGTGGGCGATGGCGTCGACGAACTCGGCCACGAAGACGTCGCTAGCCGGGTCGAGCCAATGCAGATCCTCCACCACGATCACGAAGCCCTGTTGGCTGCCGGTCTCGACGAGTCGACGGAGCACGGCGACGATGCGCCGTCGCCGCGCCTCCGGATCCACGCTCGGCGCCGGGCGAGCGGGATCGGGCAGGCCGAGGAAGTCGAACACCAGCGGCAAGCTGTCGCGCAGCGCGTCGTCGAGCAGCAGCATGCGGCCGGCGATCTTCTCGCGCGCGGCGCGCGGGTCGTCGCGCTCGTCGATGCCGAAGTAGGCGCGGCAGATCTGCAGGACGGGGAGGAGCGGAATGTTCTTGCCGTGGGCGACGCCGCTGCCGTAGTGCACGTTCATGCCCTGCATGCGGCAGCGCTCGGCGAACTCGAAGCACAGGCGGCTCTTACCGACGCCCGCCGGGGCGACGACGCCCACCGCCCGCCCCTTGCCGCTGCGCGCGCCCTCGAGCGCCGTCTCCAGCACGCGCATGTCGGAGGCGCGGCCCACGAAGCGCGTCAGCCCGCGCGCCCGCGAGAGGTCGAAGCGCGTGCGCACGCTGCCGACACCCGCGAGGCTGAAGACCGGCACCGGCTCGTTCACGCCCTTCACGTTGAAGCGACCCAAGTCCTCCAATTCGAAGTAGCCTTTCACGCGCTCAGCGGTCTCGCCGGTGAGGTAGACCTTGCCGGGTTCGGCGAGAGTCTGCATGCGTGCAGCGAGGCCGACGGTGTGACCCTGTGCGGTGTAGTCCATGCGCAGGTCGTCGCCGATCTTGCCCACCACAACGTCTCCCGAGTTGATCCCCATGCGCACGGAGAAATCGAGCCCGCGCTCGCGGCGCAGCTCGATGGCATAGTTGCGCAGGGCGTCCACCAGGTGGAGGGCGGCATAGCAGGCGCGCTGCGCGTGGTCTTCGTGGGCGATCGGCGCGCCGAAGAGCGCCATGATCCCGTCGCCCGTATACTGATTCACGGTCCCTTCGAAGCGATGGACGCCGTCCGCTAGGACCTCGAAGAAGCGGTCCATGATCCGGTGCAGCTCCTCGGGATCGACCGCCTCGGCCAGCTCCATCGAGCCCTTGACGTCGGCGAACAGGACCGTGACCTGCTTGCGTTCGCCTTCGAGGGCGGCGCGCGAGGTGAGAATTTTGTCGGCGAGATGCTTGGGGGTGTAACTGCGGGGGTCAGGGTTCGGGGTTCGGGGTTCGTCGATCCCAATTCCTGAACCCTGAGCCCTGGACCCTGATCCCTGCAGTGGTGCTCGGCACTTGCGGCAGAACTTGGCGTTGGGCCGGTTGCCGGCGCCGCAGGCTGGGCAAGCGGCTTCCAGCGGCGCGCTGCACTCTTCACAGAAGACCGAATCGGACAGGTTCTCGGTGTGGCACTTGGGGCACTTCATAGCAATTTTCTCATCGGATCATTTGGTCATTGGGTCATTGAGAAATGGATCGCAACTACTGAGGTCCAAGGGTGCTCTCTGGTAGCAGCATCACCCGATTTCACCACGAAGACACGAAGAGCACGAAGAGAGCGAGAATCAGAAATCTGACTTCGGGAAGACCTTCGTGAACTTCGTGCCTTCGTGGTTGAATTGCGCCGTTGCCTTCTGACTCAGCTGAGGTTCGGGTACCGCCGGCGCATTTCCTCCAACATCCATTCGCGCGCCGCCGGGTTGCCCGCGACGAGCGTGCGCAACCGCTCGCGCGAGATGGCGTACGTGATCATGTGCGCCATGGCGGTCACCGTGGCGGAGCGTACCGTATTCAGCAGCACGCCACGCTCGCCGACGACGTCATGCTCGCCGACCGTCGCCACCCCTTTGCGTCCGATGGTGACGACGGCGTGCCCCTCTTCGATAATGTAGCACTCGGGTGACTCGCCGCCCTCGATGCAGAGCAAGTCTCCGGGCTCGAAGCTCATCGGATAGGCCGTGGCGGCGAGCTGCTCCAGCTCGCTCTGGGTGCAGCGCTCGAACAAGCTGTTGCGCAACAGCAGCCCGACCATCGATGTGAGGCGCTGTCCGGTGCGAACCGGCACGGAATCGTGGCGCGCCGGCTCGGTCTCGATGCGCTGGCGCAGCTCGGCACGCCAACGCAAGTCGGCGCCTGTGTCGCCCGCCGGCCGTAGCCCTGTCCTGAGCGAAGTCGAAGGGCCGCGCTCGGCATGCTGGAGTGTTGCCGTTGAGGCAGGTGACTCAACCGCGACGGGCGCAGTAGCAGCCACGACGCTGGCTCGCGGGGTCGATGATGTACGGCAGGCGACGTTGAGGGCAGTGAGGCCGCGCAGCGTCAGCCGATCCTGGAAGCGCGGCTCGTCGCCGGCAAGCTCGATGTGATCGAAGCGCTGCAGCAGGGTGCGAAATGTGATCTCGATCTCCGCCCGCGCCAGCGCGGCGCCCAGGCAGAAGTGCACACCGCCTCCGAAGCTCAGCGGTTGGATGTCCGTGCGCGTCACGTCGAGCTGGTCCGGGTTGGGGAAGCGTGCCGGGTCATGATTTCCGGCGCCCAGCAGGGCGAAGACCTGTTCGCCGGCGGGGATGGTCAAGCCGCCGACCTCGACGCTGGCTTCTGTAACCCGGTTCACCAGCTGCGCGGTGCCGTCGTAGCGCAGAAACTCATCCGGAAGGTTCGCAAACAGCGACGCGTCGTGTCGCAGCAAGTCGAGCTGTTCCGGCTGGCGCAACAGCGCAAACAAGCCGTTGCCGAACAGGTTGGTGGTGGTTTCGAAGCCAGCGCCGAACAGCAACGAGGCCAGTGTGACCAGCTCGTCGTCCGACAGCCGATCGCCGCCGACCTCCGCCATTGCCAGGTTGCTCAATAAGTCATCGCCCGGCTTGCTGCGTTTCTCCGCGACCAGCTTCAGGAAGTAGGCGCGGATGGCGAGCTGTGCAGCATCGGCCGACACCATCTGCTCGTCGGTCGGTTGCATCTCGAAGATGGCCACCAGATCGCGCACCATCCCGCGGAACTGCGGCCGATCCGTCTCCGGGACGCCGAGCATCTCACCGATGATCGTCACCGGGAGCGGGAAGCCGACCGCTTCGAGCACGTTGCCGCCGCCGGCGTCGGCCACCGGATCGAGCAGCTGGTTCACCACGCGCTCGATGACCGGCTTGAGATTCTCGATCATGCGCGGCGTGAACGACTTGGTGACCAGCTTGCGCAGCCGCGTGTGCTCCGGCCCGCTGACGTTGAGCATCGAGTGCTCGCCGGCGGTCAGCGATGGGTGCTGTCTCCAGTTGGGCCCGAAGCGCTGCTCGACCTGACTGGCGTAGTCCTTGCCGAAGCGCGGGTCGCGCATCGCCGCCCAGCAATCGTCGTAGCGGCTCAGCACCCACATGCCCAGGTCGGTCTGGTGCACGGGGCTCGCGTCACGCAGCGCATGGTACAGCGGATACGGATGCGCTCGCCCCTGCGGCGTAAAGAACAACTGCTGGACGATGGCGTCGGCGTCCTCAACGTGCTGGCGATCACGGTCACTGGCTATCCTGTTCATGAGACTCTTCTCCCCTTCCCTGCGTTTCCAGCCGGCAGCTGGTCCGGGCGACGTTCGCAGTTTCGGTTTCGCGAGTAAAGGGGAGCGCCATCGTGGCGCGCACCGGATTTTGCCCAGCGCTCACCTCACAGGTAGCTGATCCACCACTCACGGCGGCGAGCTTTCACGCCCGCGAACCAGAGGCAGGCGGGATACAGGGTAAGAATGGTCGCGACCCAGAGCAGATAGGCCGTACCGAGCCCAACGCCGAAGCCCGGCGGGTACCTGAGGCAGAAGACCGCGATGTCGCCGACGCTGAACCCCTGCACGAACCCGATGACGATGGCGACCGTGTGGATCACGTAGATGTGGACCACGTAGTAGAAGAACGGCACTCGCCCGATGGTGACGAGCGCGGCCGCGCCGCGCCCCTCGACGCGCTCGAACCACCCGAGCAGCAGCAGCGCGGGCCCGAGCGTCATGAGCAGGAATTGCAGGGACGGAGGGTACTTCGTTGCATTGAAGAAGCTGACGAGGGTCGCCACCGTTCCGTCGTGGGCGGCCCACGCCACCGGCTCACCGTAGAGATTGGCGATGCGCAGCGCGAAGAAGGCGAGCGTCAGGAGCAGTCCAATTTGTACGAGCCGCCTGGGGCGCTCGGGGTTGGGGCCGAGGAAATACGGGCCGATCGCATAACCGAGCGCCATCACGCCGATCCACGGGATGAGCGGATAGGCGACAAACGCGATGGGAGTGCCGTTGATCGTCAAGAGCCCCTGAATGTGAAGCAGCACCCAGGCGGGCGAGGCCTGGGCAGCCAACGGCTGCCAACCGTCGAGCAGGTTGTGGCCCAGCACCAACGTGGCCCCGACGGCCGCGATCGCTATCTGCGGCAACCAGACGAGACCGGCCAGCCCAACCATCGACCATCCGATTGCCCAGATCACCTGCAGAAGAGGCACCATCCGCGGCCCAACATTGAAATTCCAGCCAAAGTCGATGACCGTCACCTCGATGAAGACGAGCCACAGTCCCCGGCTCAGCAGAAAGCGTGCGATCTCGCCCTTGCGGCGGCCCTTGGCGCCGTACAGAAAGGCGCCGGTACCGGCGAGCAGCACGAAGGTCGGTGCGCAGATATGGGTGATCCAGCGCGTGAAGAAGAGCGCCCCGTCGGCATGCGAGAAGTCCATGGCCGGCTGCGGTTGCGTCACCATGTCGCGCACGTGGTCGAGCGTCATGATGACCATGACGAAGCCGCGCAGCATGTCGATCGACGTGAGGCGCGCGCGCGGCACACGCGCCTCGGTTGTTTCAGTCACGATCGAGGACCTCGCGAGCGCGTTGCAGCTTGGTGAAGGAACGGTCCACATGGCCGCAGGTCGGGCACGTCCGGGTCATTCGTGCTCGTCCGGCTGAGTGCTGATCGCTGACAGCTGATCGCTGATTCTCTCCGCGTGTCCCGTCGCTCCCATCTCGGTGTACAACCGCAGGGCTTCGCGCAGTTCGCGCTCGCGGCCGGCGGCGTCGCTGCGCACGCCGGCGAGCCGGGCTCGTTCTTCGTGCAGGATGGGCTCGTAGCTGCGCGCGCCGGTTGCCGCGATCAGTCGCTCAGCCTCGTGGAGCGCCGTCTCGATCGCTGCCGCAGCCGGCGCGCCCTCGGTGTGAGAGAGAACGCGGGCCAGCGTGAGCTGCGCTTGGCATTCGGAGATCGCATTTGCGCGCTGTCGCGCCACCTCGATGGCGTGCTCTGCCGTCAGGCGGGCGCGCTCGTGGTCTCCCAGCCCCAGGTGCGCCAGCGCCATGCCGGCGAGAAAGTTGCCCTCCACGTTGAGCGTCGCACCCGTCGCCAGCGCCTGCTCGAAGCTGCTCAGCGCGCCCTTGAAGTCTCCGAGAAGATTCTGGGCGTCGCCGCGCACCCAGTGACCCAACGATGCGACGAGAGGGCTGCCGGTCCGCCCCGCAAAGTCGAGCGCACGCTCCGCGCGCGACAAGGCCACGTGGACCTCACCGCGTTGCAACGCGAGAGCCCCCGCGCCGAACGCGAGAATTCCGAGGCCAACATCGCTGTCGGCCGGGACGAGTTGCTCACCCCGGCGGAGGGACTCAGCTGCGGACTGCAGCTGCCCCGCGAGCATGAGGATTCTTCCGCGAAGGCCGGGGGCCTGCACCGCTGCCTCAGGCGCAATCGCGTGCGGAGCCGCCTCGAGCAGCTCCACGGCCTGATCCGATGCAGCCAGGGCGGGCCGGAGCCGGCCGAGGTTGAAGTGAGTGAGCGCGAGCGCCCACAGCGCGGCAAAGTGGACGCTCGGATCGCCGGACTCGCGGGCTCGTTGCACGGCCTCCTCCACGGACTGCAGCGCGTCGAGGGCTGCACCGCGGAACACCAGATACCAGCCGTGCGCCGCCAGCAACCGGGACTCTGCATTCGCATTCGGGAAGCGCCGGGCGAGCTGCATCCCCTCTGCGAAGATCGCCGCCGCTTCGGTGTCGTCCAAGCCGGTTCCCGCCCCGGTGCGGAGCAGCGATGCGCAGGTCGCCAGGGCCAACGCAGCGAGGTCGGGGGCAGCAGCGTCGCCGAGCAGTTCGCGCACCCGCTTCCAGTGGCGCAGGGCTTCGACGGGAGAGCTCCTTGCGGCCCACGTGGCGGCGCGGTCATGCCACCGCGCCGCCTGCGCCCGGTCGCCGGCACTCTCCCAATGGTACGCGATCACGGCGGCCTTCTCGCCGAGCTCACCGCGCTCCGCCTCCAGGGCGCACGCCACCGCCGCATGCGTGCGCGTGCGGCGGTCGCTGAGCAGGGAGTGGTAGGCCACTTCCTGCG
Organism: uncultured Binatia bacterium (SeqCode); assembly: GCA_964498075.1. Lineage (GTDB taxonomy): Bacteria > Desulfobacterota > Binatia > HRBIN30 > HRBIN30 > CAZCGA01. The sequence goes on from CAZCGA010000201.1 coordinate 7,192, forward strand.
TGAGCGGGTGCTTGAAGGCGTACTCGGCCACCGGATACAGCGCTTGCTCGTAGACGAACTCCATCTTCTTGAGGGCCGCCAGTGCAGCGGTGAGATCGGTTTCTGTAGGGGCGGGCCTTGTGCCCGCCCTTCCCGGCTCGCCCGTGAAGAGGGCACCCACAAGGGGTGCCCCTACGTCGACGATGACCCGCTGCAAGACCGGCTCGCTGAACTCCTTGCCGATCACCGCGGCGGTCTGCAGCACCGCCTTCTCGCGTTCGCCCAGCCGGTCGATGCGGGCCGCCAGCACCGCGGTCACCGTGGCGGGAATGGTGATCTCGTCGACCGGTCGGATCAATCGTAGGGACAACCCCCTGTGGTTGCCCTCTGATGCGCCACCGCCCACCTCCCCAGGGCGGCCACGGGGGGCCGCCCCTACAACGGGCACCAGAAGACCCTGATCCACCAACGACCGCACCACTTCTTCCGCAAAGAACGGATTGCCCGCCGTGCGCGCGTAAATGGTCGCGGCCAACCCGGATACACTCGCATCGCGCCCGAGCAGATCCTCGAGCAGCTCTTTGATCGATTCCGGTCCGAGCGGCACGAGCGGTAGCTGCTGGTAGTACGACTGCTGCATCCACGCCGCGTGGAACTCCGGCCGGAAGTTGACCAGCAGCAGACTGCGCGTGGCGGCCGTCGCCTCCACCAGCACCTCCAGGATCGCCGCGCTGCCGCCGTCGAGCCAGTGGAGATCCTCGATCAGGGTGACCGCCGGTCCACGCCGGCTACGCGCCTGCGTGACACGCTTGACGATCGCGAAGAGCTGGCGTTGACGCGCCTCGGGGTCCATCGGCGCCGCCGGCCGTTCCGGATCAGCGACGCCCAAGAAGTCGAACACCAGCGGCAAGCTGTCGCGCAGCCCTTCATCGAGCAGCAGCATGCGCCCGGCGATCTTCTCGCGTGCCACCTGGTCGCTGTCTTGCGGGGTGATGCCAAAGTAGTCGCGGAACAGATCGAGGATCGGCAGAAAGGGAAGGAGCTTCCCATGGGCCACGGCGTGCGCCTGGTTGGCGGCAATGCCGCGGGCGCGGCAACGTTCGATGAACTCGAAGCACAGCCGGCTCTTGCCAGTGCCGGCGTCGGCCACGACCCCGACCACTTGCCCGTGACCCTCCTGAGCGCGCGCCAACGCCGCCTCCAGTGTCTGCATCTCATCGGCGCGGCCGACGAAGCGCGTGAGGCCGCGCGACCGCGACACCTCGAGCCGCGTGCGCAACGTCCCCGCACCCTCCAGCTCGTGCACGCGCAGCGGCGTGGTCACCCCCTTCACGGCAAACTCGCCCAGATCGCGTAGCCGGAAGTAGCCGGTGACCAGTCGCGCCGTGTGATCGGTGAGGTACGCGCGATCCGCGCCGGCGAGCTGCTCCATGCGCGACGCGAGGCCGACGGTGTGGCCCTGCGCCGTGTACTCCATACGCAGGTCATCACCGATCGAACCGACGACGACCTCACCGGAATTGATGCCCATGCGCACGGCAAAGCTCAGGCCGCGGGTGCGTTTCAGCTCTTCGGTGTACCGACGCAGCTCCTCCTGCAGATGCAGCGCCGTGTAACAGGCCCGCTGCGCGTGATCCTCGTGCGCAATCGGCGCGCCGAATAGTGCCATGATGCCGTCGCCGGTGAACTTGTCGACGAAGCCTTCGAACCGCTCGACGCCTTCCGACAGTATGCGGAAGAAGCGCTGCATGGTGCTGGCCCACTCTTCCGGATCAACCTGCTCCGCCAGCTCCATCGAGCCCTTCACGTCGGCGAACAGCACCGTGACCTGCTTGCGCTCGCCCCTTCGACTGGGCCTAGCGCGGGGCGGTGCCCGCAACCCAATCTTCACGAAATGGCGTCTCCTC
>CAZCGA010000202.1:0-9072 GCA_964498075.1 uncultured Binatia bacterium (SeqCode)
GTGCACGTTCGCCAGCGAGGCCGGCCGCCGCTGCCCGGCGCGCACCCGCCTCGAGTTCGATCACGTCGACCCGGTGGCGCGCGGTGGCCGGGCGACGGCCGAGGGCATGCGGCTGCGGTGCCGGGCGCACAATCAGTACGCCGCCGAGTGCACGTTCGGGGTTGGGTTCATGAGCCAGAAGCGAGCCACGGCAAGAGACGCTTCGGCGGCGCGCGCACGGGCCGCCGCGGAGGTGATCCCGTGGCTCCGGCAGCTCGGGTTCCGCGCCGACGAGGCGCGCCGTGCGGCGGCGCGCTGCGAGACCCTCCCCGAGGCCCCGCTCGATCAGCGGGTGCGCGTCGCGCTGTCCTTCTTTGCGAAGCGTCCTCAGGGCCGAGCCGCGGGGTTCCTGCCGACAGCGACGTGACCCGCCCGAGCGGGCGACGGCAGGACATCGAGGCCTGCCCGGGCCGCATCGCCGGACGCGGTTGGGCTCGGCGCCTCTTCCTTGCCCACACGGTTCCGTCAAGCTCCTTTTCTCTGTTCCCGCGTCCGTGTGTCGGCTAGCTTTCGCATGCTCCGCATGCCAACCATGGCACACGCCATAAGGTGGAGTTGTCGCTGCGTCACGCGAGCTGTCAGGGAGCCATGCAGAAGAACCTCGTAGAGCGTTACCTCACGGACATCGGGGAAATCCGGGGCACGAGGTCCAATGTGCCGGAGACGTCGTTCTATCCAGCATTGGAGCGGCTGCTCTCTGACATCGGAAGAACGCTTTCTCCCAAGGTTCGCTGCGTGATCCATCTCGCCAACCGAGGCGCGGGGCTGCCTGACGGCGGCTTGTTCACTGCCGACCAGTTTCGCCGGAAGACGCACGACGCGGACGCCACGGGGAAGCCCTTCCTGGTTGAGAACCCGTCGCGCGGCGCGATCGAGGCCAAGGCGCCGGATGAAGAAGTCCGGGAGGTGGCCGGGACCGAGCAGGTGGAGCGGTACTTGATGCGGTACGGCATGGTGCTCGTTACCAACTTCCGCGCCTTCGATCTCATTGGCAAAGGTTCGTCGGGGCAGCCGCGCGTCTTGGAATCCTTCTCGCTGGCCGACTCGGAGAGCGAGTTCTGGCGTCTGACGCTTCATCCGCGGCAGGCGGCAGCGGCCCATGGCGAACGCATGCTGGAATGCCTGAAGCGTGTGCTCCTCCACAATGCCCCGCTGGCCGCGCCGCAAGACGTGGCCGGCATACTCGCGTCCTACGCTCATGACGCGCGGCTTCGCATCGAACGGGTTGATCTCCCGGCCCTGACCAGCCTTCGGCAGGCACTCGAAGATGCCCTTGGTCTGCGCTTCGAGGGCGAGAAGGGCGAGCATTTCTTTCGCTCGACGCTCATTCAAACGCTCTTCTACGGCGTGTTCTCAGCGTGGGTTCTGTGGGCGCGACGGCGTGACGCCAAGCCCAACGCAGGGACCGGTTTTGCTGATGCCCTCCGCGAGAGTGGAGCGCCGTACGCAGTCACGGGGGATTTCGACTGGCGTTCCGCTCACTACCTCCTGCGCGTGCCCATGCTCCGCGGCCTTTTCGTTCAGGTCGCTGACCCCGCCCGTCTCGGTGCGCTGGGCCTGATCGAAGTTCTCGACTGGACCGCCGCCACCCTGAATCGCGTGGACCGCGCCGAGTTCTTCAAGTCCTTCGACGAGGGGCACGCTGTCCAGTACTTCTACGAGCCCTTCCTGCACGCGTTCGATCCCGAACTGCGCAAGGAACTCGGTGTCTGGTATACGCCCGAAGAGATCGTCCGCTACCAGGTCGAACGCGTGGACACCGTCCTCCGCTCCGAGCTCGGGCTCGCCGACGGACTCGCAGACCCGAAGGTGGTCGTCCTCGATCCCTGTTGCGGCACGGGCGCCTACCTGCGGGCCGTCCTCCGCCGCATCGCCGCCACCCTCCACGACAAGGGTGGCGACGCTCTGGTCGCGAATGATCTCAAGAAAGCCGCGATGGAGCGCATCTTCGGCTTCGAGATCTTGCCCGCGCCATTCGTCATTGCGCATCTCCAACTTGGGTTGGAGCTCGAAACCCTCGGTGCGCCATTGAACGACCGCAGCGATCCGCCCGAACGCGCCGGGGTCTATCTGACCAACGCCCTCACCGGCTGGGAGCCGCCCAGGGAAAAGCCGAAACAGATTGCCTTCCCGGGTTTCGACGACGAACGCGATGCGGCCGGCAAAGTGAAGCAGGAGAAGCCCATTCTCGTCATCCTTGGCAACCCGCCCTACAACGCGTTCGCCGGCGTCAGTCCCGAGGAAGAGGACGGCCTGGTTGAACCGTACAAGAAGGGCCTGATCTCCGAATGGGGCATCAAGAAGTTCAATCTGGACGACCTCTACATCCGGTTCTTCCGCCTCGCCGAAAAGCGCATCGCCGAGCATGGCGGGCGCGGCGTGGTGTCGTTCATCTCGAATCACTCCTGGATCAGCGATCCGTCCTTCGTCGTTCTACGGCGGCACCTGCTCGACTCCTTCGACCGTTTCTGGATCGAGAACATGCACGGAAACCGGAAGATCTCGGAATACGCACCGGATGGCCGCACCAGCGAAACCGTCTTTGCGATCTCCGGCTTTTCGGTTGGCATCCAGCAGGGCGTTGCCATCTCGCTGTGGGTGAAACACGCGAAACGCGAAGGCGAGCCGGTTGTGCGTTTCCGAGATGACCTTGCTGATGCCAGGGCCGTCGAGCGTCGGGCGCGCCTCCTGGCTAGCCTCGACGCTACGGACTTCGACGCGCAATACAAGACTTCCAACCCTCGGAAGGACAACCGCTGGAGTCTCCGACCCTCAGACATCGCGAACTCGTATCTTGGGTGGCCCTCTCTGGCTGAGCTGTCAGGTCGCCCACCATTCGCAGGAATCGCGGAAGATCGAGCGAAGGCGCTGATCAACTTGGATCCGAACATTCTCGATCATCGAATGCGCCTGTACTTCAGCAGATCAGTTGAGTGGGATGAAGTCCGTGCGCTCGGAACTGGTCTCACGAAGGACGTTCCCCGATTTGACGCTAAGAAGTGCCGCGACAAGTTGCTGGTCAACGAGGAATTCGATCCCGCCAGACTCTTGCCGTTCGCGATGCGGCCGTTCGATCTCCAATGGTGCTACTACTCTCCTGTTCGTCCCCTTTGGAGGGAGCCGCGCCCGGACTACTGGGCGAATTATGCACCTGGAGCTCCAGCATTAGTGACCCGCTTCAAGGGCACACGAGCCAACGAAGGCCCACCTCTCGCCTTCGCGCGACAACTCTGTGACTACCACATGATGCCGCCAAATTCATCGGTGTTTCCGATGGCATTTGCGCCACGAACTGCGGCATTGCCTCCAAGACTGTTTCACGACACGGCATCAAGCCGCGGCGTCCCCAACCTCGCTCCCGCCGCTCGGGCATATCTGGCGTCGCTCGGCCTGCCTGATCCGGACACCGATCAACAGGCCGCCGAACTGATCTGGTATCACGCACTGGCCATCGGCTATTCGCCCGTCTATCTCGCCGAGAACGCCGACGGCATCCGACAGGACTGGCCGAGGATTCCGCTTCCGCAGGCGAAGGACTTGCTGCTCGCCTCCGCGGCCCTTGGGCGACAGGTGGCGGCACTGCTCGACACGGAAGCGCCGGTCCCCGGCGTGACCGCCGGCAAGATTCAAGACGAACTGAAGCTCATCGCGGTCTTTCAGCGCGTGGACGAGAAATCGGCGAGACCCGAGGCCGGCGACCTGGATCTGACCGCCGGCTGGGGCCATGCCGGCAAGGGCGGCGTGACCATGCCGGGAAAAGGAAAACTGATTCGGCGCGACGACGGCGCCTGCGACATATTCCTCAACGACGTCGCATGCTGGCGGAACGTACCCGAGACAGTGTGGGACTACACCATCGGAGGCTACCAAGTCATCAAGAAGTGGCTGTCGTACCGCGAGAAACCACTGCTTGGCCGAGGCTTCACGCCTGACGAAGTCCGGTACGTGACGGAAATGGCGCGCCGCCTCGCGGCGCTCGTTGCGCTTGAGCCGAGGTTGGACGAGAACTACGGGAACGTCATCAAACGCACTTACATGTGGCCGAAAGCGTAGCGATGGCGATGTACTACATGGTGAAGGTGTAGCCGTAGTATCTTGCCGGCGCTCGGCCGCCCCGCGCGCGCAGATCCCGACTGCCGGGCCGACAAGCGTCTCGAGAGGCCGCCCATGACCGCCCACAATTCCCCGGATCCCGAATCGGAGCGGCGCGATCCCGCCGCCGGCGCACCCCGCCCGCGGCATCGCGTCGTGGAATACTTCAATCTCCTCGACCTCGGCCGCCCAGGGCGCATCGTCCTCTTTCAGACCGGGCTGATGGCGATCGCCACCCTGCTCCTGCTCGTCATCGCGCACCAGATCGGCCTGCGCGATCCGGTACTTTCCCTGAGCGCCGCTCAGCACGAGACTCTCGACCGCGCCGTGCTCGATAGCTTCCGGCTGGAGCACGAGGTCTGGGCCCGGATTGCTTGGGGCGCGATCGCGCTGCTCTTCTACGGGGTCGGCGTCGCGGCGGTGGGGAACGCGCTCCGGATCACCGCCCACTCGCTCCGCGACCGGGATGACGCACGCGCCTTGCTGGTCTTCGTTCTCGTGGCCGTGGTCGTCGGCTTCATGATCTGGGGTGGCATCGAATGGAACGTTCACTGGGGACCGCCCGTGCTCGGCCAGCTGCTGCACTCGATGTTCGAGCACCGCCACCTGAGGGGCGTGCTCCACGCGCTCGGTGTCATGAACGGGCTTGCGGGAGGGACCGCGATCGCGACCTTCTGGGCGTGCGCGGCGACCGTTTTCGCCCCCGTGGGCGAAAGCAGATGGACGGAGCAGGAGCTCGGACGGCGATTGAGCTGGCTGCGATCCCTGTTGCTGCTCGGCGCCTCGCTCCTGACGCTCGGTGTGATGAGCATCGGCCTCATCTACCGGTGGATGGCTGCCTACGTGCCGCCGACGATGGGACTCGACATCGGTCGAATCGGCGAGGGAGCGACGGTCGGGGTCGGAGTCGTGTGCTCGGCGGCGCTGTTTGTCTCCTACGTACCACCGGCGCTGGCGCTGCGGGGAAAGGCCGAATCGCTCGCACCCGGCAAGACGAACAAGGAACGCCAGGACTGGCTCAAGGACAACGGCTTCGCCCTCACGCCGCTCGATGTCGCCCTGCGCCTGGGCTCGGCGCTCGCTCCGCTCGTACTCGGCAGCCAGTTGCCATCGTTCCTCTCGTCGATGCCGGGCTAGGTGATGGCCGTGGCCGCGGGGTTCCACGGCGTCGGTCTCGCCGCCTGGGGGCGCCATCCCGGCCCGCGCATCGAGCGCTCGATTCCGGGTTCTGCCTCGAGCCGCCGGGTCGGCTGACCCTGCCCACCTCGATGCGGTTCGAACCTGTGTTTCTCGACGGCGCTCGCGTCCGCATGGAGCCGCTCTCGATGGAGCGTCACTTCGAGGGCCTGTGCGAGATCGGGATCGATCCCGACCTGTGGCGATGGACGACCTCGATCGTGCGCACGCGCGATGACCTGAGGTGCTACCTCGAGACCGCGCTGAGCGAGCAGAGCGAAGGCCGCTCGCTCCCGTTCGCGACGGTGGACAAGCCGAGCGGCCGGATCGCGGGTTGCACGCGCTACGGCTGCATCGACCGCCTCAACCGCCGGGTCGAGATCGGCTGGACGTGGGTGGGCAGCCCTTTCCAGCGCACGCACGTCAACTCCGAGGCCAAGTACCTCATGTTCCGCCACGCGTTTGAGGCGCTGGGCTGCGTCCGGGTCGAGCTCAAGACCAACGTGCTCAATCGGCGCTCGCGCGACGCCATGCTGCGCATCGGCTGCGTCGAGGAGGGCGTGCTGCGCAAGCACGCGGTGCGCGACGATGGGGTGTGGCGCGACACCGTCTACTACAGCGTGCTCGACGACGAGTGGCCGGGGGTGAAGTCCCGGCTCGAGGCGATGATGGAACGGGGCGCGGGGTAGCGAAGCCGGCAGGGCGCGTGGCGCCGCCTCGCGTGGACGCGCTTCGCTAGATCCGGAACCCGCCCGAGACGCTGATGGTCTCGCCGGTGATGCCGCGGGCCTCGTCGCTCGCCAGGAACAGCGCCGCCGCCGCCACCTCGTCCTCGTCCACCATGCGCTTGAGCGCGGTGGGTGCCAGATATTCCTGCTCGGTCTCCGCCTCGGTCTTCCCCAGCGCCGCCGCCCGGTCGCGGATCACGCGCGCCATGCGCTCGCCGCGGGTCGAGCCCGGCGCGATCGCATTCACCGTGATGCCGTGCGGGCCGGCCTCGAGCGCGAGCGAGCGCGTGAGTCCGATCATGCCCCACTTCGACGCCGCGTAGGCGCTGCGCAGGGGGTAGCCGACGAATCCGGCGACCGAGGCGATGTTGACGATGCGACCGCTGCGCCGCCCGATCATGTGGGGAAGCGCGTGCTTCGCGCACAGGAATGCGCCGGTCAGGTTGATGGCGAGCGTGCGGTCCCACTCGTCGCGATCGACATCGATCGCGGCCGCGGTGGGCCCCGCGATCCCGGCGTTGTTCACGAGGATGTCGAGCCGTCCGAAGTCGGCGAGGGTGGCGGCGACCATCGCCTTGACCGCCGCCTCGCCCGCGACGTCGGTGAGCGTGACGCGCGCCCGGCCGCCGCGCTCGCCGATCTCTCGCGCCGTGGATTCGAGCCGCTCGCGGCCGGTCCCGGCGAGGGTGACCGCCGCGCCTTCCGCGGCGAAGCGCAGCGCGATGGCGCGGCCGATGCCGTGCCCGCCCCCCGTGACGATGGCGACCTGCCCCGCGAGCTTCATTCGGCGATGGATTCCTACGCGCGCCGCGGCTCCACCGTCTCCGGATCGATCCCGAACTCCTGGATCGCGCGGGCCACGGCGCCCGGCGGCACCTGCCCCTGCGCGCACAGCGTCGAGAGCGTCGCCACCACGATGTGCTCGGCGTCGATCTCGAAGTGTCGCCGCAGCGCCTCGCGCGTGTCGCTGCGGCCGAAGCCGTCGGTGCCGAGCGGCGTGAACGGCCGCGGCACCCAGCGCGCGACCATCTCGGGCACCGCATGCATGAAGTCGGTGGCCGCGATCACCGGGCCCGAGGCCGACTCCAGCGCGCGAGTGACGTACGGCACGCGCGGCCGCTCGCCCGGGTGGAGCCGGTTCCAGCGCTCGACTTCGAGCGCGTCGTTCCGCAGCTGCTGATAGCTCGTGACGCTCCACACGTCGGCCGCGACGTCGTACTTCTCGGCCAGCATCTCCTGCGCGCGCAGGGCTTCGAGCATGATCACGCCGCTGCCGAACAGCTGCGCGCGGTGCTTCGCCGCCGCCACCGCGCCGCGGTAGAGGTACATCCCGCGCAGGATGCCGTCCTCGACGCCGCTCGGCATGGCCGGCATGGGGTAGTCCTGGTTGTAGAGCGTGACGTAGTAGAAGACGTCTTCGTTATTCACGTACATGCGCTTGAGGCCCTCGCGCACGATGGCCGCGACCTCGTAGGCGAACGCCGGATCGTACGCCAGCACGCTGGGCACTACCGAGAACAGCACGTGGCTGTGGCCGTCCTCGTGCTGCAGGCCTTCGCCGTTGAGCGTGGTGCGCCCGGCGGTGGCGCCGAGCAGGAAGCCGCGGCCGCGCGCGTCGCCGAACGCCCACACCAGGTCGCCGGTGCGCTGGAAGCCGAACATCGAGTAGAAGATGTAGAACGGGATCGCCGGCTCGCCGTGGGTCGCGTAGCTCGTCCCCGCCGCGGTGAACGAGGCCATCGAGCCCGCCTCGGTGATGCCCTCCTCCAGCAGCTGGCCGTCCGTTCTCTCGGTGTAGGAGAGCATCAGTTTCGAGTCCACCGGCTCGTATTTCTGGCCGAACGCCGCGTAGATCCCGACCTCGCGGAACAGCACTTCGAGGCCGAAGGTGCGCGCCTCGTCCGGAATAATGGGCACGATGCGCCGGCCCCATTCCGGATCGCGCACCAGGTTGCGCAGGAGCTTGGCGAACGCCATGGTGGTCGAGACCGCCTGCCTCTCGCCCGTGCCCTGCGTGAACTCGGCGAACACCTTGTCGGCGGGCTCGGGCAGCGGCTTCGGACGCACCACGCGCTTCGGCAGGCAGCCGCCGAGCGCGGCACGGCGCTCCAGCATGTAACGCACCTCGGGACTTTCCGTGCCGGGGTGGAAGTATGGGGCCTCGGCCAGCTTCTTGTCGGAGATCGGCAGCTCGAGCCGGTCGCGGAACTTCTTCAGCTCGTCGAGGTTCAGCTTCTTCATCTGGTGCGTGATGTTGCGCGCCTCCGCGCTCGCCCCCAGCGTCCAGCCCTTCACCGTCTTCGCCAGGATCGCGGTGGGCTGTCCGCGGTGCCGGGTGGCGACCTGGTATGCGGCGTAGACCTTGCGGTAGTCGTGCCCGCCGCGCCGCAGCCCCCGCAAGTCGTCGTCGCTCAGGTGCTCGACCATCTTGAGCAGCCGCGGGTCGCGCCCGAAGAAGTGCTCGCGGACGTATGCGCCGCTCTCGATCGAGTAGCGCTGCCACTCGCCGTCCACGGTCTCGTTCATGGCCTCGTCCAGCACGCCGTCGTAGTCCTGGGCGAGCAGCGCGTCCCACTCGCGCGCCCAGATCACTTTGACCACGTTCCAGCCCGCGCCGGTGAGGATCGCCTCCAGCTCCTGGATGATCTTGCTGTTGCCGCGCACCGGGCCGTCCAGGCGCTGCAAGTTGCAGTTGATGACGAACGTCAGGTTGTCCAGCCCCTCGCGCGCCGCGAGCGTGAGAGCGCCGATCGCCTCCGGCTCGTCCATCTCGCCGTCGCCCAGGAACGCCCACACCCTCGAGCCCGAGGTGTCGGCGAGGCCGCGGGCGTGGAGGTACCGGTTGAAGCGCGCCTGGTAGATCGCGTTCAGCGGGCCCAGTCCCATCGAGACCGTCGGGAATTCCCAGAAGTCGGGCATCAGGCGCGGGTGCGGATAGGACGAGAGCCCCGCGCCGCGCGTGACCTCGCGCCGGAAGTGGTCGAGCTGCGACTCGGTGAGCCGCCCCTCGAGGAACGCGCGCGAGTAGAAGCCGGGG
>CAZCGA010000203.1:0-9000 GCA_964498075.1 uncultured Binatia bacterium (SeqCode)
ACCCCATCCTTGTTGAGGTCGGCCGCGGTACAGAAGGCGGAGGAGCGCACGCCGAGGGCGATGTCGACGCCATGCAGCAGCTCGTCGGCTGCGATCGAGCCGTTGGAGTTGCAGTCGCACGCACACGCGGCCGCGCTCACGTGCACGACGAGGGTGGTTGCCGCGGCCAGGTCACCCGCGATCGTGGTGTCCTTGTTCACACTGTTGCCGGCGCCGAAGAGCGTGTAATCGCCAGGCGTGGTCGGGGCGACCCACGTGAAGTCGAAAGCGGCACGCCCGTTGGCGTCATTTTGCCGCGGCGCCAAATGCGAGATCTCGTCGAGGATCTTTCGTTCACCCGGTGCGATGATGCCGAGGGTGCCGCCGCTGGCGGCGACGTTGAAACCCGCGAACTTCTGTGTCGCCGATTGTGACTGGATCACGAAGTGAAAGGTCGCCATGGTTCCCACCAGCAGCCGCGAGGGGCCATCGAGGCTCACCAGCGGCGCCGTCCCGCCGAAGTGGCAGCCCGCCGTCGTACTGCAGATGCTGCCCTGCTTTCCGGACTTCTGGAAGATGCCGGACGAGTTTCCACGCGCTGGTTGGGCATGGAGCATCAACGCCAGCACTACGAGCGCCAGCCCTGCGATGACCTTCAACGGTGCGGGCTTCATCTGTGCAGCCGATCCGCGGGCAAAAAATGCCTAGCCTGCGAGCCCGGATGTTTCAATGTTGTGCTCGCGATGGCGCCGCGGTAGGGGAAGCGACACACGCGGGAGGACAGCCAGATGGAGTTCGCCATTCAAGTGGGCGGCGGCCAGGTGCGGCACGACCAGAGCGGTATCGAGGCGATCGTGGAAGAAGCGCAGCTGGCCGAGGCGGTCGGCTTCGACACCGCCTTCGTGCCGGATCACTACGTCTTCGAAGCGCTCGGGGTCTTGCAGACCAACGTCTCCGCCTACGAGCTGTTCTTCGTCATGGCGACCCTGGCGCAGCGCACCCAGACCATCAAGATCGGCAGCCACGTCGCCTGCTTGCTCTTCCGGCATCCGGCTATGCATGCGCGGCTGTTCGCGCAGCTCGACGAGGCGAGCGGCGGGCGGGTGATCGCCGGGGTCGGCGCGGGGTGGACGCGCGCCGAGTTCACCATGATGGGCATCGACTTCCCCGAGGTGTCCGAGCGCCTGGCGATGATGGATGAGGCGGTGCTGGTGATGCGCGGGCTGTGGGGCGAGCCGCCGTTCACGTTCGCCGGCAAGTACTATCGCGTCACCGACGGCGTGTGTCTGCCCAAGCCCGTGCAGAAGCCGGGGCCGCCGCTCATGCTCGGGGGCGGCGGCAACGGCATCCTGCGCCGTGCCGGTACGTGGGCCGACATCATCCACATGGTCCCGGTGATCGGCGCCGCCGGCACGACGACGCTCGACGAGGTGCGCAAGTTCACCGATGCGGCGCTCGCAGAGAAGCTGGGGCGCGTGCGGCGGGCGGAGGCGACAGCGGGACGGCCGCGCGGCTGCGTGCGCTTCGCGTCGACGATCTTCAACTACAAGATGACCGCCTCGACGGCGCAGACGCGTGCCATCGCCGAACGCATGTCAGGGCTCTTCGGGTTGTCTCCGGACGACTTCCTCAAGCACCCGATCGCGCTGATCGGCACTGCCGACGAGATGATCGCCGAGCTGCGACGGCGCGAAGCCGTCCACGGCCTGGCGCTGCTGGCGATCAACTTCAGTGAGCGGCAACAGATCCGCGACTTCGGCGACCAGGTGTTGGCGCAGATGCGTTAGACAGTCCAGCGGTGTCCGCCTGCCAGGAGTGAGTGAGCGGCATGGCTTGTAAACACCGCGTCATCTGGTGTATCGCCGTTTCAATTTTTTGTACGCGGGAGGTGACGGAGGGGTCGGCATGATACTCACTGACTTGAAGCGCCCGAGTTCCGGAACCCTCTCACTCTGCGCGCTGCTCTTGTTCGTGGCCCTTCCGGGCGGGCGCGGCTCGTTGGCCCAGTCCACTCCGGACCCCACCGCAACCCCCGAAGCGGCTCGATGCGGCAACCACGCCCTCGAGCCGCCGGGTGAAGAGTGCGACGATGGCGGCGTCTGCATCGGTGGGGCGGATGCGGGAGTTCGCTGCACGTCGGACAGCCGCTGCGAGGGTGAAGGCGTCTGCATCGGCGGCGACAAGGAGCTGTTCGCCTGCGTGGACGACGCGGACTGCCCCGGCAGCCGCTGCGTGCGTTGCAAGACGTTCGGCGGCGACGGCTGCGCCAGCAACTGCACCAATGAAACCGAAGTCCCCCTCGATTTGGTCCGCGGAGTCGTACAGAACACCACACCGCTGAGCATTGCAGCAGGGACGAGTGGAGCGGTCGTCCATGGCGATCTGACCACCATCCCGCTCCCGCTCTCGGGCACGCAAGGGTTGACCCTGGGGAAGGAACGAGACGGCATCATCCCGCTGGCGCTCAAGGCGAATGCCGTCAACATCCCGCGTATCGACCTGAGCTTCGTCTGCGCCTGCGTGCGGGCGGTTGCCCAGAAGCGCTGCGGCGGGGTGGTCTTCAATCGCGATGGGACATTGTCGCCCGATTGTACCGACAGGTTTACGGAGGGTCCGAGCGTGTGCCCATCCGACAAGCCCTGCGCCTTCATCTTCGGCGACGACAATGCCGGCACCGGGCTCATCAGCTGTACGGCGGGGCTGCACGGTGTCGACGTCATGGTCAGTCAGGACGCCGGCGGGCTGAACCGGATTCCCGGCAACCCGGAGGAGATCGCCGACGGCACCGGTCTCGCCGGTTCAGCCATCCTGCTCAACACGATCGCGACCGGCATCGTTCAACCCAGATGTAGCGGGCAAAACCTGGCGTACGGGGACGACCACCAGTTTTGCACCAACGACGATCCGCAGTTCGCACGCGGTCCGCTCGGGCTGCCGGCGCGCGCCACCACCGGCATGGCCTCGGGCATTGTGCGCAACGCCAATGCCGAGGATGGGGTCGACCTCGGGCCGTATTTTGTGCACGGCGAGCCGGTTGATTGTCAGGCGTTGGCGAACGGCCGGATCGCCGGCGGCCTGGCGAGTGCGTTCACCCAAATCGATGCACCGGGCATCAACGGTGACGCCGTGGTCACCACCGCGCTCTTCGCGCGCGCCGAGGCAACCCCCATACCGACGCCGTGCCCCGCGGACTGCAACGGTGACGGCGCGGTGGCCACCAGCGAGCTCCTCACTGCCGTGAAGATTGCCCAGGGTGCGGCCGACACACTTGCGTGTGTCAACGCCGATCCGGATCGCAGTGGCGCGGTGCGCATCGACACCATCGTCCGCGGCGCGAATGCGGCGCGCGGTCCGTGCGCGGCTAGCGCGGCCCCCTGAGGCGCACGATGGCCTCGGTGCGTGGACGGCAGCGGACGCGCGGCGGCGCGCCGAAGGCGCCGGCAGCGGCGACGCGGCGTACGGACGGGCAGCGGCTGAGTGCCATCATCAACCGGCTGAAGAAGGCGCATCCTGACGCCACGCTGGCCTTGCACTTCTCCTCGCCTTTCGAGCTGCTCATCGCCTTGATCCTGGCGGCGCAGTGCACCGACGAGAAGGTGAACCAGGTCACCGGCTCGCTGCTGTTCACGAAATATCGTACGCCGATGGACTACGCACGCGTGCCGGCCGCCGAGCTGGAAGCCGACATCCGGCCGACCGGATTCTTCCGCAACAAGACCAAGGCAGTCCAGCGCTGTTGCCAGCAGCTCATCGACCGCTTCAATGGCGAGGTGCCGCGCACGCTCGAGGCACTGACTTCGCTCCGGGGAGTCGGTCGCAAAACGGCCAACATCCTGCGCGGCAATGCGTTCGGCGAGGCGGCGATCGGCGTCGACACGCACGTGATGCGCTTGAGCCAGCGGCTCGGGCTCACGACGCACACCGATCCCGACAAGATCGAGGCCGACCTGACGCGCGTCGTGCCGCAGCGCGAGCAGACGCACTTCTGCCACTTGCTGCAGTACCACGGGCGCCGCGTCTGCATCGCCCGCAAGCCGCAGTGCTACGAGTGCGTCATCAAGGATCTCTGCCCGTACCCCGACAAAACCCCGGCGCCAGTGCAACGCGCGCTGCGACCGGCCTTCGGCCGGAAGCCCGGGTAAGGTCGCTCTTCTCCGTCCGCTCCGCCTCGCGCGCGACGGCTGCGGCATGCCTCAGAACTCGTCAAACTCCAAGGGCTGCTGCTGCTCGTACATGATGGCGATGATTTGTTTGCCCGGCGCGCTGACGTCTTCGGTGACCGTCACGTTCGCCAGCATGTCGCCCTTCTGGAACGTGAAGAAGGCGTGGTTGCCGCGTGAGAACTGTTGGGTGACGCGCCACCCGGCCCCGAGCATCTTCTGCTCATAGAAGATCGAGACGTCCGACACCGGCGCGGTCGTTCTGAAGATGACGTTGTGGGCGTTGTTGGCCAGGTCCTGCACGTGAGTGACGGTGGCATCCTTGAAGATCGGCACTTCCTTCGGGAAGTCGTCGGGAATCGCCGGCGGTGTCGGGCCGGCGTCCGCGACTTCTTGCGGCGGCGCCTTTACCGACGGCGTCGGCTTGGCCGCGGCGACGCGGGCTTGCGGCGTGAACGGGTTGCCGGCGTGAAAACCACTCGGCGGCTCGTGGAAGGTCGCGGGCGGTTCGCTCAACTCCTTGTGGCAGGTACACGAAGCGAACAGCGCCGCCGTCAACACTGTCCCGATCCCGATTGCGCTCGCGTATCGCATGGTCCTTCTCCTTCCCGCACCGCCGCTCCGCGCGCGGAGTATACCTTATCCAGCTTCCAAGGCCAGCTGCCCGGTGACGGCGGCACGCCGCTTGAGGCGGCAGCGCACGGGCAGAGAATCACGCAGCCTTCAGACGGCGTGGTTGCGGAGAATATTCGACGGGCGCAAGCTCGCCGTGCGTCTTGAGTTGACCCGAGCATTCTTATAACCCTCGTCGCGTCCACCATGGCTAGCACGCACCGACGCCAGCGCTTGCACCACACAGCGGAGGTCCGGCCGCACTGATGGCCGCGGACGTCACACGGCTGCGCGGCACGGTGGCGATCGCCGGCGTTGCCGAGTCGGATGAGATCGGACGCTTGCCGCACAAGTCGTCGCTGCAGCTGCACATGGAAGCGGCGCACAACGCGCTGGCCGACGCCGGGCTGAAAAAGAGCGACGTCGACGCCGTGTTCAGCTCGGGGCGCAACACGGCCAACGATGTGCCCGAGTACCTCGGCATCCGGCCGCGTTTCATCGGCGGTACGCAAGTCGGTGGTTGCTCGTTCATCCTGCACGTCGAGCATGCGATGGCGGCGATCAACGCCGGACTGTGCGAGGTGGCGCTGATCACCCACGGCGAGAGCGGCCACTCGCGCATCGCCATGCCCGCACCGCGCTGGGGCGACGACTCGACGAACAGCCAGTTCGAGCTGCCCTACGGCACATCCGGGCCAGCCACCGGCTATGGCATGCTGGCGACGCGGCACATGCACACCTACGGGACGACCAGCGAGCAGCTCGCCGAAGTGGCCGTGGCGACGCGCCAATGGGCGGCGCTCAATCCCCGGGCCTTTGTGCGTGATCCCATCACCATCGCCGACGTGCTGAGCTCACGACTGATTGCCTGGCCGTTCCATTTGCTCGACTGCTGCCTGGTGACCGACGGCGGCGGTGCGGTGATCGTCACATCGGCCGAGCGCGCGCGCGACTCGCCGAAGCCGCCGGTGTATGTGCTGGGTACGGGTGAGTGTGCCACGCACCAGATGGTCAGCCAGATGCCGTCGTTCACCAGCTGGGATGCCGCCCGCATTTCCGGCGCGCGCGCCTTCCGCATGTCCGGCGTGGCGCCTGCCGACATCGACGTGGCGCAGCTCTACGACGCGTTCACGATTGTGCCCATCCTGGCCCTGGAGGAGCTGGGCTTCTGCAAGGCCGGTGAAGGCGGCCCGTTTGTCTCGGGGCAGCGCACCGCGCCCGGAGGGGACTTCCCGATGAACACCAACGGCGGCGGACTGTCCTACACGCACACCGGCATGTACGGCATCTTCACCATCATCGAAGCGGTGCGCCAGTTGCGCGGCGAATGCGGGCAACGGCAAGTGCCCAACGCCAAGGTGGCCATCTGCCACGGCACCGGTGGCGTCTGGAGCGCCGCGGCGACGATGATCGTGTCGACGGAACGTTGAACGAGAGAAGGAAGGAATTGGAACCGCCGATGCACGCCGATACACGCAGATGGAAGAAGTCCCGCTCCCGGCATCGGCGTTCATCGGCGTCTATCGGCGGTTTCTTGTCCGCTTTCTCATGAGCTTGAAGGGCAAGACCGCGATCGCTGGCCTCGGGATCACCCCGCAAGGCAAGGTTTACGACTTCAACCACGTCGGCTTCGCGATCGAAGCGGTGCGGCTGGCGCTGCAGGATGCCGGGCTGACGCGCAACGACCTCGACGGCGTGCTGCTCAATCCCGGCTTGAGCTGGGCCGACCAGGGGATGGGTTCCTTCCAGCTGCAGCAGGCCATGGGGCTGCGCAACCTGCGGCTCTCAGCCACCATGAACGCCGGCGGCGCCACCGCCTGCGCCATGATCCAGCAAGCGGCCGAAGCGATCGATGCCGGTATCTGTGGGATGGTGGCGTGCGTGTTTTCCGATGCGCCCCTGAAACCACCGCAACCGAAGGCAGACGGCAAACCTGGAGGGAGCGGCTCGGCGAGCGCCTACGGCTTCGGACGCGGCCTCGACGCGGCGTACGGCCAGTTCGGGGTGAACGCCATGTACGCCATGGTGGCGCAGCGCCACATGCACCTGTACGGCACCACCAACGATCACTTCGGAGCCATCGCCGTAGCCGAGCGGCAGTGGGCCAACCAGAACCCGGCGGCGCAGTTCTTCGACACGCCAATGACGATCGACGACTACCATCACTCGCGCTGGGTGGTGGAGCCCTTCCACCTGTTCGATTGCTGTCTGGTGTCGAACGGCGGCCTGGCGGTGATCGTAACCTCTGCGGCGCGCGCCCGCGATCTGCGCAAACCGCCAGTCTACATCTGGGGCATGGGCCAGGGGCATCCGGGCGGCGATCCGGCGGAGACGCTCACCTCCGGCGCCGTGCTGGCGAAGGAGTCGGCGTTCCGCATGGCGGGCATCTCGTTGCCGGACATCGACGTAGTCGAGCTCTACGACTGCTACACCTTCACCGTGCTCGTCTGTCTCGAGGACTACGGCTTCTGCAAGAAAGGCGAGGGTGGTCCGTTCGTGGCGGACGGCAAGACCGCGCCGGGCGGTGCGCTGCCCGTGAACACCGGCGGTGGCCAGCTGTCGTCGTTCTACATGTGGGGCATGACGCCGGTCTCCGAAGGCGTCATCCAGATGCGCGGGGAAGGTGGGCGGCGTCAGGTGCCCAACGTGCAGATCGCCCTGGTCAGCGGCAACGGCGGAATCCTGTCGACGCACTCGACCCTCATCCTGAGCAACCTTCCCGCATGACCTACACGAAGCCGGTGCCGGCGATCACGCCGGAGATGCAGCCGTTTTTCGCCGCCGCGAAGCGCCACGAGCTGGTGGTGCAGCGCTGCACGCACTGCGGCACGCATCGCTTTCCGGCGCGGGAGATTTGCTCGAATTGCCTGTCACGCGCAGCCGCGTGGGTGAAGGTGAGCGGGAAGGGTGAGGTCTTCAGCTACAACGTCATGCACCAGGTCTACCATCCCGGCTTCGCCGCCGAGGTGCCCTATGCGGTGGTGGTCGTCAAGCTTGCCGAAGGCGCGAAGATGAACTCCAACCTTGTCGATGTGACGCCCCACGAGATCAAGATCGGTATGCCGGTCAGCGTGGTCTTCGAGGACATCTCCGACGAAGTGACCCTGCCGAAGTTCGTGAAGCGCGAAGCGTGAAGAATCCCAACTCGCCATCGTCCTCGCTTCCTACCGTACTCATTGCCCTGATCTGCTTCGCCCTCGCCCTGCTCGTCTGGCCGCGCACCCTCGAACACTTCGTCTCGTTGCAGTGGCACATTGGACCATTGCGGACCGCAGCGTACCGCCTTTCCGAGTTACTGGTGGGCCTCGGTGTCCTTTCCATCCTGGCGCGGCGGCTCATCAACGACGGCTTCAGCCGCGTCTTTCCCACGGCTCGTCACCTGTTCACTGCCCTGGCGCTTGTGGCGGCTTCAGTCCTGGCGACCCTTGGCGTGGTCGAGCTGGCGCTTTGGAAATTGGATCTGCCCTTCAACGTTGAATGGATCGCTCCCGAAACCAGAGTGGCGCAGTTCGATCCTGAGATCGGCTGGTGCTACGTCCCCAACCGCTCGGCGGTCCAGCAGTTTGGTTCGGCACAGCGCGAGGTGCCGATGTATTTCGACGAAATCGGCGCGCGCGTGGGCACGACGGACACGCGACACAGTCCCACCACGCCCACCGTGATACTGGTCGGATGTTCGCTGACGATGGGGCATGGCTTGCCCTGGAATGAAACCGTCGCCGGCCGGCTGGAGGCCACGCCGGGCTTTCCACTCCAGGTGGTGAACCTGGGTGTGCAGGCATACGGAACCGACCAGTCCCTCTTGCTCCTGCGGCGGCACATGAAGCGATTCAATGCCAAGGTGGTCCTCTATACCTTCTGGGACGATCACATAGTTCGGAATACCAACGAGGACCGCCGCCTGATCTATCCCCATGCAAAGTTTATCGGCACCAAGCCGCTGTTCGGGCTCGCAGCTGACGGCAGCCTCTTCCTTCAGAAGCCGCCCCATCGGTTCGAAGACGTCTGGGAGTCTCGCGTCTGGTCGTATGTCCGTCTGGCATGGACTAAACACGGTCCCGTACCTGACAGCGCTGTGACGCGCGCGCTCGTCCGTGAAATGCGGCGCTTCGTCGAGGCCAACGGCGCGACGTTTCTCCTGGTGCGCTGGCCCGGGAGCCGACTTCGCTTTCACGATCCCGATCTCCGAGAGATCGATCTGGACTCGGTCGTGCCGCGCGAGTGGAACGACTGGACAATCACGGGCGAT
>CAZCGA010000204.1:0-8989 GCA_964498075.1 uncultured Binatia bacterium (SeqCode)
CGACCCCTCTTTTGTTCTCCCCTTACCAAGGGGAGAGACAGAGGGGTTGATTGGTTCGACCTCGCCCGTCAGCTCATTGAAGCGCGCCAGGGCCTCGGCGTCGCGATCGAGGTCGAACATCTCGTGGCGCGTCATGAGGCCATCGGTTCCGAAGCTCCAGAGCATGAGGAACTGCCGCTCGAAGGCGCCGCCGCCGACGCGGGCGGTGCCAAAGTTCGTGCACCGTGCGAGCAACGCGTCGGAGCGCAGGGCGAGGATATCGTCGGGGCGCAGGACACTGTCGTCGGAGACCTCGCGCAGGGTGGCGAGCCGGCGCGAGTAGGCCTCGATTCCACTCGTGGGCGGAAACCCGAGTGGCCGGTGGTCGACGAACTCGACGGCGGGTGAGTGCGCCATGCCGCCGCGATCGATGTCGACCCCTCCCCAAAACCCCGCGACCGAACGCGCCGTCGCCGCGGCGCAGCTGCGCTCGGGGCCATTGGGGAGCAATTCGGCGTAGCGCTCGTACAGCCGCGTGATGGCGTCGCCCAGTCGGTTGGCCGGAAAGAGGTCGGTGTGTCGCAGTCGCCCTTGCGCGTCGACTTCGCGGAGTATGAGCGTCTCCGTGTCGTACGCGCCGACGTCGAACTTCGCGCCGGCGACGCCGCTGCCAGAGATGAACGAGCGGAGCAGTGCGAGCGAGCTGCCGAGGGTGGCCAGCGGCTCGTGCTCGTACTTGAGGTCTTGCACTCTCAAGAAGGAGCGCAAGCCGGCGAGCGCTCTGTGCCGATCCAATCGATCACCGGTCGTGTGCTCCGTCACATCGTAATCGTCAGCCAACAAGGCGGGCAGCGCCGCCTCATCGCGCGCCGCCATCGCGGCGTCCAGGCGAGCGCAGGTCGACGTCGCGGCGTTCGGTCGCACGCGGCGCGCGGTGTGTACCAGTTCGGGTCGGGCTTCCCCCTTTGAAAAAGGGGGACTGAGGGGGATTTGTTCGGATGATTCAAATCCCTCCTGACCTCCCTTTTGCAAAGGGAGGGACCTGGAAGGTAAAGCCTGCTCGCCGCGCCGCGCCCTCTCGACCAACAGCGTCGCGCCCTTGGCCTCCCACAGCTCGATGGCGCGCGCCTCTTCCGCAGCGGCTTCGTCGCGCCGGCCGGCAGCGCGCAGCGCCGTCGCAAGCGCCATGCGCGCGTTGGCGTGGAGCAGCAGCGCGTCGGTGGCGGCGGCGATGTCGACGGCGGCGCGCGCTACCTCGACCGCCGCCGCGTGCTCACCGCGCGCCGCCAGTGCTTCCGCACGCACGCGCCGCCAGGCAATCGCGGCTTGCAGATCGTCGCCGGCGAGCGCTTCGCTCTCATGACTCAACGTTTCGGCTTCCGCCGCGTTACCCTGCATGAAGAGGGCACGGCCCAGCAGTGCTCCCGCGCGGGCTGCGTCGATTCCGAGTTCGTGGGCGCGGAAGCCCTCGTACGCCGGTCGCAGACTGCGCTCCGCCGCGGCGGCATCTTCTTCGAGCAGTTCGATGAGCCCGATGTACGTGTCGGTCTCCAACACTTGCTGTGTGATCCCGAGTTCCTCCACCATCTTGCGCGACGACGTGATCATGCGCCGCGCCGCGTCCGTGCGACCGCGCAGCGCTTCGAGCACCGCCTGGCAACGCAACGCGACGGCTTCGACCGCAGGGGCGCCTTGGGTGATGCGCAACACGCGCACGACATCGAGACAGCGCCCGCTGGCGCGGGTCACCGGGCTCGGTCCCCACAGGGCGGCTTGTGGTGCCCCCGCCAACACCGCATTCGAGCGCCGCCGATCGCCCACGCTACGCGCGGCGGCCAGTGCCTTGTCGAGAACCGCCTCGCACGCGCCGATCGACCCGAGCCGCTGCAGCGCCTGCGCGTGCACCTGATGCGCCTTCGCTTCGCCGGCCGCATCGCCCAACGCGGCGAGTTCCGCCGCCGCCGCGGCCAGCGCGTCGACCGTCCCGCGCAGCGCCTGCGGATCGGTGAGCACGGCGAGTTGGCCGGTGAAGCAGGTGTGCCAGGCGGAGAGGCGGATGGTCCCCTCTCCCGCACGTTCTTTCCGTGTGGGAGAGGGCAGGGTGAGGGAGTCAGACCGAGACGGAGCAGCACTTGCGTCCACCCCGCCAGCGCCCTCACCCCGACCCTCTCCCACGCTGAGAAAATGCGTGGGCGAGGGAGCAGAGGGAGTGTCTCCGATGAACCGCCCCAGTTCGTCGATGGCCGCCCGCGCATGCACGACATCGCCGGCGGCAAGCAATGCTTCGCACCAATCGAGCGCGAGATCGGCGCGCGCGGGGTCGGGTGCGTCGAGGACATTCAGCGCGCGCCCCAGGAGATCGGCGGCCACCGACGCGTCATCGCGCGCCAAGGCCCGGCGCCCCGCCGCGCCCAGGTGCCGCGCCGCCCGTCCGCCGAGCGCTTTGCCGCGCGCGTCGAGCGGGCCGAGCTCCCGCAGGTGCTGCTGCGCCTGCTCCAGATGCCAGCCGAGCAGTTCGTCGTGCTCGATGGCGTCTCCGACTTTGGTCGCGATCCAATCGGCAAGGCGCTCGTGCAACTCGGCGCGCGTTCCCTTCAACACCCGTCGGTACGCCGCGTCGCGGGTCAGCCCGTGGTGAAAGCGCAGCGCCGGCTCGCCCAGGAACCAGCCGGTGTCGGGTTCGATCACCTCGCTGCGCCGGAGCGATTCGAATCGAGCATCGAGGTCGGTAATCTCGCGTGGGAGTAGGTGCGCCACCGCGCCGCGCGAGAATTGCCGGCCGATCACGGCGGCGCGCTCCAGCACCGTGCGGTCCTCCGGGCGGAGCCGTTCGATGCGCGCCGCCAGTAGCGCGTGAATCGTCGGCGGCATCTCGAAGGTGGCCAGATCGACGGCGGCAATCCACCGCTCGCCCTCGCGCTTCAGGACTCCATCGTTGACCAACATACGCACCAGCTCGCTGAGAAAGAGCGGGTTGCCCTCACTGGTGGCGAGCACGCGTCCCGCCACCGCGGCGGGCAGATCGGCGCCGATCACGTTGGCAGCCAGCCGGGTGGCGGCGCCGGCATCGAGTCCGCTGAGCGTGAGCACCTCACTGACGAGCGCACCGGTGGCGGTGAGCGAGGAACGGAGTTCGCGCAAATCGGGGCGTGCCCCCGCCAGCAGGAGCAGCGGGATACCCCTGCCCCACTGCACGAGATGCTCGATGAGATCGAGCAGTAATGGTTCCGCCCACTGCAGATCATCGATCGCCAGCACGACGGGCCGTGGCGTGGCGAGGGCGGCAAGGAAGCGGCGGACGATGAAGAAGGTCTCTTCGGGTGAGGCCGGAGTGCCGGCGAGCAAGGCCGCGATGCCATCGGCGATGCGGGCGCCGTCGGCGACGGCGGCGGGGATCGCGGCTTCAACCCCTGCGCGCAACGCGTCGCCGCTGGCCGATTGCTGCAACACCCCGCCCCGTGCTTCGAGAGCCTCAGCACGAACGGAACCGGATTCATTTGATTCTAGAGGAAGGCTTTCCCCCGTTCGCCCTGAGGAGCCGCTTTCTTTTGGCGGCCCTTCGACAGTGCTCAGGACAGGCGTCTCGAAGCCTGTCCCGAGCCCCGTCGAGGGGGGCGCTTCGGTGCTGCCGTCGTCGATGCGCAGAACGGCGCGCACGGCCCTAGCGATCGGGGCGAAGGTCGCGCCGGCGGCGGCCTCGCAGCGCACCGTCAGCACCGTCGCACCGTCCCCGAGGCGGCGGCCAACCTCGTCGAGCAAGCGCGACTTGCCCAGTCCCGGCGAGCCCAGCACCACGGCGAGCCGCGCGCGGCGCTCCGTAACGGCTGTGTCATAGACGGCCATGACGCGTCGCAGCTCTTCGTCACGTCCCACGAAGGCGATCGCGGCGGCCGTCGGCGGGCGATCGAGCGACACCACGCGATACGCTGCCACGGTCTCGCTGCGTCCCTTGAGCGCGAAGACACCGGCACGCGCCAGCGTGACCAACTCGCTCACCAGCCGTCGCGTCGGCTCGCCGATTATCACTTCGCCGTCACGCGCCTCCTGCTGCAGCCGGGCTGCGACGTTGACCGGGTCGCCGACAACGTCGTCGTTGGCCGCGCTGACGACGACTTCACCGGTGTTGACCGCGACGCGCAGACCAATGTCACCGACGGCAGCGGATTGTGCATCGGCGAGTTCGCGGAAAGACTGCTGCATGGCGACAGCACCGCGCACCGCGCGGATGGCATCGTCCTCGGCCACGCGCGGCACGCCGAATGCGGCCATGACGCCGTCGCCCATGAGCTTCACGACGGTGCCGCCATGGGTTTCGACGGCGCCCCGCAGCGCTCGATAGTAGCGGTCCATCAAGTGGCGCGCAGACTCGGCGTCCAGGCGTTCGTGCAGCGCCGTCGATCCAATCAGATCGGCGAAGATGATCGTGACGACCTTGCGCGCCTCGGACTTCTCGGGTGCCTGAACGGGGCGGGTAAGCAGTGAGGCGCCACATTCACCGCAGAACTTGAAACCTGCCGGACTGTGGGCGCCGCACTGGGGGCAGCTGGCAACAAGCCGATTGCCGCACTCGCCGCAGAACTTGATGCCGACCGGGTTCTCGAAGCCACAGGTCGTGCACGTCATTGGCTGAGCTCTTTCGCGACTTGCTCCGCCCGGATGGGCGCGCCGATCGCGGTAAACAGCCGATGCGCCTCGCGGAACTCGTGCTGGCGGGTAGCATCGTCGCCGCTCAGCCGCGCCAGCTCGGCGCGCTCGACGTGGAGGAATGGCGCGTAGCTCTTCGCCCCCGACATCTCGAGCCAGGCGCCCGCTTCGGCGAGCGCAGGCTCGATCTCTCTCGTCGCCTCGACGCCCCGGGTCTCGCGGAGAGCGCGGACTCGGGTGAGTAGAGCCGAGAACTCCCAGAATCGGGTGCCGAGTCGCCGGCAGACTGCGATCGCTTCTTCCGCGAGCGTCAAGGCCCTTGCACGATCACCGAGCCCAAGATGCGCCGCCGCCATCACCGCGAGCACGCCGCTTTCCTGTATCGAAAGCCGGCGTTCCCTTGCGATCGTCAACGCCGCTCCCAGAGCTTCGAGCGCATCGTGCCAGGCGCCGTTCAAGACGTTCGCGAACCCGAGGAAGCAGTAGGCGAAGATTCGCCCAACCTGGCTGCCCGCGCGCTCGGCGTAATCCACCGCCTGCCGGCCGTGCGCCAGGGCGGGCGCAGCCTCGCCAGTGACCTGGCAGCGAAGGACGTGATTGGAGTGCGAGGCGAAAAGCGGCGTCAGCTGCTGAGATGTCCGCCCGAGCTCGATCACCCGGTCGAGCTCGGCTGCGCCCTCGCGAGGCTGCCCGGTCAGGCTCAGTGCAGCGCCGTGGTAAAACGAGAGGCCGAGGTTCGGGCTAAACCCGAGTCGATCGGTGCCGAGGTCGAGATCTCCGCGAGCCAGCCCGAGACCCTGCTCTGCAACGGCAAGGCACTCGCGGAGCCGCCCAGCACAATAGTAGGCATTGGACAGACCGAACCGAACGGCCACGCGCAAGCCGATGTCCTCTGTCTCATCGGCGCGCCGGACCGCCTCGAGGAGCGGGACCAGGGCCTCTGCGACGGCCCCGGCGGAGTAAAGCCGGAGGAGGCCGAAGCCGTTCAGGACCTGGCTGAGGACATGCGGGTCGCCGCTCCGTGTCGCGAGCTCACGTCCTTCCCGGAACAGCAAGGTCGCCTGGTCCTCCACATCACCCATACGAGCGAGGTGAGCCATGATCTGGGCGCGCACCGCCGCTCGCTCGGCGAGGTCCTCCGGCGTCTCCGGGAGCGTGTCCAGGAGTTCCCGTACGCTCCCCCAGTGCCGCAGCGCCTCGGCGGGATTGTTGAGCCCCACCCACTCGGCCGCCCGCCGATGCCACTTCGCTGCTTCCCGAGCCTCGCCCGCATGCTCCCAGTGGTAGGCGAGAAGCGCGGCGCGCTCGCCGAGCTTCCGCGGCTCCAGCTCCTCGATCGCGCGCGCGACCGCGGCATGAACGCGCGCTCTGCGCTCCGCGAGCTGCGAGCGGTAGGCAACCTCCTGGGTCAACGGGTGCTTGAAAGCGTACTCGGCCTCGGGATACAGCGCCTCCTCGTACAGAAACTCGGCACTGGTCAGGGCATGGAGAGCGGCGGGCAGGTCTCCGTCGCCGAGATCAGTCACGCGCCGGAGAATCGGCTCGGAGAACTTCTTGCCGATCACCGACGCGGCCTGCAGCACCCGCTTCTCCCGCTCGGGTAGCCGGTCGATGCGCGCCGCGAGGACGCTCTGTACGGTCGCAGGTAGGCCAACCTCTGCCGCGGCCGTGACCAAGCGGTATGCACCCCTCGTTCCCGCGACCACGCCCGTCTCGACCAGCGACTGGACGATCTCCTCGATGAAGAAGGGATTGCCGGCCGTGCGCTCCTGGACGCGATCGGTGAGCGGCCGCAGCGACGCATCCGTGCCGAGCAGATCGGCGAAGAGCTCCGCCGTCACTTCGGGGCCGAGCGGCAGCAGCGGCAGCTGCTGGTAGTAGGACCGCTGCATCCACTGTGCGTGGTACTCGGGACGGAAGTTGAGCAACAGGAGACTGCGGTTTCCTGGGGCGGCATCGACCATGTTCTCGAGGAAGGCCTCACTCGCCCGGTCGAACCAATGCAGATCCTCGAACAGGAAGACCGCCGGCTCCCGAGCGCTGCGAGCGCGGGCGAGCCGGCGGATGATGTCGAAGAGCTGGCGCTCCCGCGCCTCGGGCTCCATGGGCGGCACCGGCCGCTCGGGATCGGGAACCCCGAGGAAGTCGAACATCACCGCCAGCCCTTCGCCGAGCGTCTCGTCGAGCAGGAGCATCCGCCCGGCGATCTTGTCGCGCGCCGCCTCTGGCCGGTCCTGTTCCGTGATCCCGAAGTAGGCACGAGAGAACTCCAGAATCGGAAACCACGGCACCACCTTCCCATGGGCCACACCGTGCCCCTCGTAGACCTTGATCTCCCGCGCGCGGCAGCGCTCGACGAACTCGAAGCAGAGCCGGCTTTTGCCGGTTCCCGGCTCCGCGACCACGCCGACAACCTGGCTGTTGCCCGCCCTGGCCCGCTCGAGCGCCGCTTCGAGAGCGGCCATCTCGCTCTGGCGGCCGACGAACTTGGAGAAGCCGCGCGCGTGGGAGACGTCGAGGCGGGTGCGCATCCGCCCGACGCCCTCGAGCTCGAAGACGTGCAGGAGGTCGGTCAGCCCCTTGATGCGAGTTTCACCCAAGTCGCGGAGCTGGAAGTAGCCGGAAACGAGCTTGGCCGTGTGCCCGGTGAGCAGCGCCTTGCCGGGGTCGGCCATCTGCTCCATCCGTGCCGCGAGCCCGACGGTGTGACCCTGCGCCGTGTAGTCCATGCGCAAGTCGTCGCCGATCTTCCCGACCACGACCTCACCGGAGTTGAGGCCCATGCGTACCGAGAACCCGAGGCCGTGCGCGAGGCGGATCTCGTCCGCGTAACGCCGCAGCTCCGTGGTCAGATGCAGCGCCGCGTAGCACGCCCGCTGCGCATGATCTTCGTGCGCAATTGGCGCGCCGAACAGGGCCATGATGCCGTCGCCGGTGAACTTGTCGACGAAGCCCTCGAAGCGCTCGACGCCCTCCGACAGGATGCGGAAGAAGCGGTTCATGATTTGCGACCATTCCTCCGGATCGAGCTGCTCCGCCAGCTCCATCGAGCCCTTCACGTCAGCGAACAGGACGGTGACCTGCTTGCGTTCGCCTTCGAGGGCGGACTTCGATTGCAGGATTTTGTCGGCGAGATGTTTCGGGGTGTAGCTGCGGGGGTCAGGGTCCGGGGTTCGGGGTTCAGCGATCCCGACTCCTGAACCCTGAGCCCCGGACTCTGAACCCTGCAAGGAGGCGCCGCACTTGCCGCAAAACCTCGCCTGTGGCTTCAGCTCGTGACCACAGCTCGGACACAGGCGGGCCAGTGTCGCGCCGCACGACTCGCAGAAGCGGAGGCCGGCGTCGTTGTCCGCCCGGCACTGTGGACACTGCATTGTGCCGCTTGTCTCCCAGATCGATCACCGGGCTGTCAAGCTTGCGAGCCGGCACCGGTCGCCTCGCTGGCGAGATGGGTTCCGCCACACGCTTACCTTATTTCAAGAATGCCCGGTTGCCGTAGCGATCGAGGGAGACGACTTGCTCGACCGGGCGCCGCGTCGTGGGGCCGTACTTCCCCTTCGGCCAGCCCAGCGGAATCACCGCGCACGGGCTGACGTTCCAAGGCAAGCCCAATGCCCGGCGCGCGAGGAACTTACTCCAGAGGGGTAGGGTGATCAGCGCGGCGCCCAGACCTGCCGCACGCGCCGCCAGCAACAGGTTCTGCACGGAGGGGAAGATCGACCCATACGCGCCCGCGGCGATGACCGGCGGCCACGGCGGAATGAACCCTCGGAGGCAGGCGACCACGATCACCGGGATGTCCTCGAAATGATCGGCTTGCCACTGCACAGCGTTGATGATCTTCAGCATGTGTGTGTCGCCGCTGCGCTGCACCATGCGGCGGCCGATCGCACCGTAGATCCCGAACGCCCTCCGGTTCAGCGCCGCCAGCTTCGCCTTCACGCCGCGATCCTTCACGACGATGAACTCCCAGTTCTGCGCGTTCGATCCGGTCGGCGCCTTCAGCGCGAGCTCAATCAACTGGAGCACCAGTGCGTCGTCGACGGGATCGTCCTTGAGTCGGCGGATGGCGCGCTGGGTGCGCATGGCTTCTTCCAACGGCATGGTCAGCGGTTCGCGGGTCGTCATGGGCGGCGATTCGAGCACGCTTGCGGGGCGAACGCAAAGGAGCGGGTCGCCCCGGCTTTGCACAAGAAGTGGGAATCGCTGCGCCCACGACGCTCAGAAACTCATCCCCCAAACCCCCTTCTCTTGGGAAGAGAAGGGGGCTGGATCGCAGAACATCAGCTTTGCCTCTTCCCCCTCTCTTTCGAGACTGTTGATAAATGGCCAACCGAGCGGGGATGAGACGAGGGGCTGAGCTATT
>CAZCGA010000205.1:0-8896 GCA_964498075.1 uncultured Binatia bacterium (SeqCode)
GGCCCCCGGGGCGGGCAAGGCCCTGCTGGCCAGGGCGATTGCGGGTGCAGCGGGTGTACCGTTTTTCTCGATCAGTGGTTCGGACTTCGTCGAGATGTTCGTCGGCGTCGGTGCGTCGCGGGTGCGAGACTTGTTCGTGCAAGGAAAGAAGAACGCGCCCTGCATCATCTTCATCGATGAGATCGATGCGGTGGGTCGGCACCGCGGTGCCGGTCTGGGCGGCGGGCATGACGAGCGCGAGCAGACATTGAACCAGCTGCTGGTGGAGATGGACGGCTTTGAAACGAACGAAGGCGTGATTCTGATCGCCGCAACGAACCGGCCTGATGTCCTCGACCCGGCGCTGTTGCGCGCCGGCCGCTTCGATCGTCGCGTCGTCGTGCCGCGGCCCGACGTCAAGGGACGTGAAGGCATTCTGCGCGTCCACACGCGGCGCGTTCCGCTTGCCGACGACGTCGATCTGGCCTTGCTCTCCCGCGGCACCCCGGGCTTTGCCGGTGCCGACCTGGAGAATATCGTCAATGAAGCGGCGTTGCTCGCGGCGCGCCAGGGCAAGGAGCGCGTCGCCCACGCCGACTTCGAAGTGGCGAAGGACAAGGTGATGATGGGGGCCGAGCGCAAGAGCATGATCATGAGCCAGGAGGAGCGCCGCAACACGGCGTACCACGAGGCCGGTCATGCGCTGGTCGCCAAGCTCCTGCCGGGTGCCGATCCGGTGCACAAGGTGTCGATCATTCCGCGCGGCATGGCCCTCGGGGTCACGCAGCAGGTGCCGATCGACGACCGCCATTCCTACACCAAGGAGTACATCAGCAATACGCTGACGATCCGCTTCGGTGGGCGTGCCGCCGAGGAGCTGATCCTCGGCCACATTACGACCGGCGCCGCGGATGACATCGAGAAGGCCACGGACTGGGCGCGCAAGATGGTGTGTGAGTGGGGCATGAGCGAGAAGCTGGGGCCCATGACGTTCGGGAAGAAGGAGGAGCAGATCTTCCTGGGGCGCGACTTCACGCAGCTGCAAGACTATTCGGAGCACACCGCGGAGGAGATCGACTCCGAGATCCACCGCATCATCCAGGAAAGCTATCAAGAAGCGAAGGATCTCCTGGCCAGCCACGTCGGCGTGCTGCACAAGATCGCCGAAGCGCTGCTGGATAAGGAGGTCCTGGACGGCGCGGAGATCGATGAAATCATCCGGGCCTACAACCGCGAGAACGGTACGCCGCCCCTGACCGTGGTCGGCGCGGACGTGCGCGCCTGAGGGCGACGCTCATCGGACTTGCTGGTTCTCGCCGTCGTGTCTCGCGCAGAGACGACAATCGCGCAGACACGGCTTCGAGACGGCCCCTGGGATGACGGGGCCTCCTCAGCCCGAGCGGTATCGGGGTCGAATCGACAGAAGTTTTCCGCTCGCCCTGCGGAGCCGCCTTCTTCTGGCGGCGTCTCGAAGGGCTCCTTCGGACAGAACCGACGATCTCCAGGAAGCAGTGCTGGCAACGCGGCGGCGGAAAGGGTAATTCGACAGTGCGTAAACGGACGTTCTCCTTGTCGGATCACCCATGCTCGAGCTGCTGTCCAACTTCCGCGTGCAGGATGCGATCGACATCATCATCATCGCGTTCTTCATCTACCGGATCATCGATCTCATCCGCGGCACGCGCGCCGTGCAGATGCTCATCGGGCTGGCGGTCGTCTTCCTCGCCTTCATCTCGTCCCAGTACTTCAGCCTGTACACACTCAACTGGATCCTCGACAACTTCCTCAGCTCCATTCTGCTGGTCATCGTCGTCATCTTCCAAGACGACATTCGCCGGGCGCTGACGCAGGTTGGGACGCGTCCATTCTTCGGCACGGAGAAGGGCGTCCAGGGGCAGGATCTCGAGGAGATCATCCGCGCCGCCGTGTCGCTGGCCAGCAAGCGCATCGGTGCCCTGATGGCGCTGCAACGTGACGTCGGGCTGAACGCCTACGTCGAGGTCGGGACGCGCCTCGACGCGCGCGTCAGCAAGGAGCTGATCACCAGTATCTTTCTGCCCGCGTCGCCGATTCATGATGGCGCGTTGATCATCCACGCGGGCCGGATCATCGCGGCGGGATGTTTTTTGCCGCTCACCACCAACCCGCACGTCAGCCGGACTCTGGGAACCCGGCATCGTGCCGCGATCGGGTTGACCGAGGAGACGGACGCTTTGGTGATCGTCATCTCCGAGGAAGAGGGAGCGATCTCCTTGGTGCGCGAGGGGCGCATCACACGCGACGTCGATGCCGCGACGTTGCGCAGCACGCTGCAGAGGCTGCTGAAGCCATGAACACCAAGTGGTTCGAGCGCGAGCAGCTGCGGGCGGCGTGGCGCCGGGTGCGCAACGCCCTCCTCGATCCGGAGCGCATGCGGCAGCTGATCACGCGCAACTTCGCCCTCAAGCTGCTGTCCGTGTTGATCGCCTTTAGCCTGTGGTTCTTCGTCAACTTCGGCGAGCGCGACACGGAAGAGAGTCTGCGCGCCCCGCTCGAGTTGCGTAACATCCCGGCGCATCTGATGATCACCAGCCCGCGCGTCGACTTCATCGATCTCCGGGTCACCGGTCCGCGGACGCTCCTCGGCCGTATCGATCGCAACCGGCTGGCGATTGGTCTGGACCTCAGCGGCGTGCGGCCGGGTCCCGCCGTCTTTCGCGTCGACGCCGAGGCGTTGAATCTCCCGCGCGGCGTGCGCATGACGCGCATCAACCCGGCGCAAGTCACCCTGGAGCTGGAGCGCATCGGCCACAAGACGGTGCCGGTGCGCTTACGACTGGCGGGCAAACCGCCGGCGGACCTGCAAGTGACGGATACGAAGGTCTCCCCGGAGACCGTGGAAGTTGTCGGCCCGGCCTCGGACGTGGATGACGTGCAGACCGCCAACACCGAACCGCTGGACATCCGCGAAGCGGAGGTCGGTACGCTCGAGCGTGAGCTGCCGCTGGAGAGCGCGGGGGAGTACCTCTCGTTCAGTGCCAATCGGGCGGCGGCGCAGGTGCGGATCGAAGAGGTTTCCGTAACCCGCGAGCTCAAGCGCGTTCCCATCGAGGTGCGCAACGCCACGCACCAATTCCGCGTGTCCCCGGATCAACTCCGTCTGGTCGTGCGCGGGCCGAAGCGCGTCATCGGCAAGCTTGAGCTGAACCACGGTGCCGTCTATATCGACGCCGAAGGTCGGGACGTCGGTGAACGTGTCGTGAAGCCCACGGTGGAATTGCCGGCTGGTGTGGAGCTGGTGTCGTCCGATCCGGCGACGGTCCAGCTCAACCTCTGGAAGTCCCGGCGTGCGAAGCCCCGACGCCGTTGACGACGGGCACATGACTGCCATACGACAGCTCTTCGGTACTGACGGGATCCGCGGCGTGGCGAACGTCGAGCCGGTGACGGGCGAGACGATGCTGCGGCTCGGCCGGGCCGTGGCCCAGCGCTGCCGGACGGACGGAACGCAGCGGCGGAAGATCGTCGTCGGTCGTGACACGCGGCTTTCGGGAGACATGTTGGAGAGCGCGCTGGTGGCCGGCATCTGCTCCGCGGGCGTCGACGTGCTGCTGGCGGGTGTGCTGCCGACACCGGCGATCGCCTTTCTGACGCGTAACCTTTCCGCCGACGCCGGCGCGGTGATCTCGGCGTCGCACAACCCCTTTCAGGACAACGGCATCAAGCTCTTCGCACCCACCGGCTTCAAGCTGCCGGACGAAATCGAGGCGGCGATCGAGCACTCGGTGCTGCACGGCGACGCCGACCACATCCGTCCGATGGCCGGAGAGCTGGGTAGGGTTGTCCGCGTGGAAGACGCCGCGCAGCGCTATGCCGCCTTCGTCAGGAGCACGTTTCCACCTGGGCCGTCCCTTGCGGGTCTCAAGCTCGTCATCGACTGCGCACACGGCGCAGCCTCTCAGGTGGGCCCGCAGATCTTCCGTGAATTGGGCGCCGACATCATGGCGATCGGTGCCGAGCCTGACGGCCGGAACATCAACGACGGCTACGGCGCGCTTTACCCCGAGCGCTTGCAGGAGCGCGTACGCAGCGAAGGAGCGCACGTCGGGATGGCGCTCGATGGTGACGCCGACCGCGTGTTGCTCGTCGACGAAGCGGGCCAGCTGGTTGACGGCGATGAGATGCTGGCGTTGATCGCGGCCGAGATGCTGGCGCGCGGCACACTCAAGCATGCCACGGTGGTCGCGACCGTCATGAGCAATCTCGGCCTCGAAGTGGCGCTGCGCGAGCGCGGCGCTCGGCTGGTCCGCGTGCAGGTCGGGGATCGCTACGTGGTCGACGAGATGCGGCGGCACGACTGCAACCTGGGCGGCGAGCAGTCAGGGCATGTGGTTCTCCTCGATCACAGCACCACGGGCGATGGGCTGCTTGCCGGGCTGGCCGTACTGCGCGTCATGGTCGAACGGCAGCGCCCGTTGAGTGAGCTGCGGCGCGTGATGTCGAAGTTTCCACAGGCGCTGGTGAACGTGCGCGTCGGCGCGCGCGCCGATCTGGATGCGATCGCACCGCTGCGACAAACGATCGGGCGCATCACCGCCGCGCTCAACGGTCGCGGCCGTGTCCTGGTGCGCTACTCCGGGACAGAGCCGCTCGTCCGTGTCATGGTAGAAGGCGAAGATGCTCACAGCGTCCGCGCGTATGCGGAAGAGATCGGTGCGGTAATCCAAGCGCACCTGGGAGGTGATCGAGGGCTCCAATGATCAAGCTCGGCGTCAACATCGACCATGTCGCCACGATCCGGCAAGTCCGGCGAACGGTGTACCCCGACCTGCTGGCGGCGGCGCTGGCCGCGGAGCGTGGCGGGGCGGACGGAATCACGGTGCATCTGCGGGAGGACCGCCGCCACATTCAGGACGCCGACGTCGATGTGTTGCGGGCGCGCATCGCGACCAAGCTGAACCTGGAAATGGCGGCAACCGAGGAGATGGTGCAGAAGGCCTGCGCGGTGCGGCCGGCAGATGTCTGCCTGGTACCGGAGCGGCGCGAGGAGCTGACCACGGAGGGCGGGCTCGACGCCGCCGGGCAGATCGAGACGGTGGGAAGGGTCGTACAGCAGCTGCGCGCCGCGCACGTCCGGGTCAGTCTGTTCATCGATCCAGAAGCGAGACAAGTCGAAGCGGCGAGGCGCCTGCAGGCGGATGCGATCGAGATCCACACTGGGGCCTACGCCGACGCCGCTACCGGCGCGACGCGCGCGGCCGAGCTCGAACGCATCCGGGTGGCCGCGGAACGCGCCCACGCGGCGGGGATGATCGTCAACGCCGGTCACGGCTTGACGCTCGAGAACGTCACCCCGATCGCCGCGATTCCAATCATGCATGAGCTCAACATCGGACACAGCATCGTTGCCGATGCGCTGTTCGTCGGAATCGAAGAGGCGGTGCGGCGCATGAAGGCGCGCATGCTGGCGGCCCGCGCGGCGTGAGCGGAAGTCCCTTCGATTCGAATGAGATGACTCTGAGACCGTTCGTGCTGAGAACTCGACCAGACGCTGGTCTGGTTGGTTGGGCCAATGAACCCGTCGCACACAAACTCATCCCCCAACCCCTTCTCTTGGAAAGAGAAGGGGCGTGTTTCCGGTTCCCCCTCGCTTGCCAAGAGAGGGGGCCAGGGGGTGAGTTTGGCGCACATGGCCGCCGGTTCGTTGGTAGGCCCTCGAAGCACGTCCTGCCGCTCGTCGAGGGCCAGACGCGTGGAATGAGATGATCGTCGTCACCGCCGCTGAATCCCGTCGGCTCGATGAGCTGACGATCGAGAAGTACGGAACGCCCGGGCACGTGTTGATGGACCGCGCCGGCGCCGGCGCGACCGCCGTGCTGTTGGAGCAGTTCCCGCGCGTGCGGCGGCGGCGCGTCGTGATCGTCGCCGGCAAAGGCAACAACGGGGGCGACGGCTTCGTCATCGCTCGGCTGCTGCGGCGTAAGGGCGTACGCGCCGAGGTCGTCCTCCTGGGGCGGGCCGCCGACGTCAAAGGCGACGCGGCGCGTGCGCTGGCGGCGATACGCCGCGCACGCGTCCCACTCACAGAGACGAGCGCCGGCACCGCCATCGCAACGCTGCAGGGGAAACTCAATGGCGCGGCGCTGCTCGTCGACGCCATCTTCGGGACCGGGTTGAACAGTGCCGTGCAAGGTCACTACGCGGACGTCCTGCATCTCATGAACGCCAGCGGCGTACCGACCTTCGCCGTCGACATTCCCTCCGGTCTCGACGCCGACCGCGGCGTCCCGCTCGGCGTGGCGATTCAGGCCGAAGCGACGGCGACATTCGGGTTCGCCAAGATCGGTCAGGTCATCCATCCGGGCGTGGAGCACGTCGGCGCGTTGACCGTGGTGGACATCGGTATCGCGGCCGAGGCCGTCGCTGAGGCGCCGCCGCGGACGCGGTTACTGGATCCCGATGAAGTCCGTCCGCTGGTGCCCGTGCGCGGGCCGGAGGCGCACAAAGGGACGTGCGGCCACGTGCTCGTCGTCGCCGGCTCGCGCGGCCGTACCGGCGCGGCGCGGCTGGCGACGCACGCTGCATGCCGCAGCGGTGCCGGCCTCACCACACTGGCCGGCCCGGCGTCGCTCAACGACGTCCTCGCCTCCGGTGTGCCGGAGGCCATGACGGTGCTGCTCGCCGACACCGACGGGTTCGTGCGCTTCGACGAAGGCGGATTGCGCCACGCGCTGGAGGGCAAGACCGCGGTGGTGGTCGGTCCGGGTATCGGCACCCACGACGACGCGCAGAAGCTCGTGCGCTTCCTGCTGAGCGAAGTGGATCTGCCGATGGTCGTCGATGCCGACGCGTTGACGTGTGTGGCCCGCGATCTGCGCGTGCTCACGGCGGCCCGGGCGCATGCGATCCTCACGCCGCATCCGGGCGAGATGGCACGGCTCCTTGGTGGTGAGACGGCGGCGGTGCAAGCCGATCGCGTTGCCACGGCGCGCGACTTCGCGGTGCGGCAGCGTTGCGTGCTGGTGGTGAAGGGCGCGCGCAGCGTGATCGCCGCGCCCGACGGGGCGGTGTGGATCAATCCCACAGGCAACCCGGGCATGGCGTCCGGTGGTATGGGCGACGCACTCTCGGGAATCCTCGGTGCGCTGCTCGCGCAAGGGCTGCCGCCGGCAGAAGCCGCGTGCCTCGGCGTGTATCTGCACGGTGAGGTTGCCGATCACGTTGCCGCCGCCCGCGGTCAGATCGGTCTGCTGGCGTCCGACATCATCGAAGGCGTTCCGGCCGGCCTCGCTCGCCTGCGCGCGTAGGTGCGGGTGACGGGATGCTGGCGACCTTCGACGGCCCGGCGCGCGCCGTTCACTGCGCGACCGCGATGGTCGATGCCGCGCGCGGACTGGGCTTGGAAATCCGGGCGGGGTTGCACACCGGCGAGGTCGAGCTGCGCCGCCGGCGCATCGTCACCTCCCTCGATCACTTGCCAGCAGCGCTCGCGCCTGGCGCTCCACGCCGGCCATGCCCATCGCGGTGCTCGCCTCGACGACGGAGCCGAGCAGCGCGCGGGCGCGGTCAGCGTCGCCCGGCGCTGCTCGCTGCAGGAGCACGCGTGCCAGCGCCAGGCGCGTGCGTGCTGCCAGCGGTGGCGCGCCGAACCCGTCTTCCAGTTGCTCGGCTGCGAGCAGATGGCGCTCGGCGTCATCGAGCCGGCCCATCGTGGCCGCCAGGATGCCGAGGTCGCGGTCGGCGGCCGCGAAGCAGGCTTGCAGCAGGAACGCGATCAGCAGCTGGCCGGCGTACGGGAGGAGGATCTCGTACAGCTGCGCCGCACGATCGCTGTCGCCGAGCACGACGCACGCTTCGGTGAGGCGATGCAACGTGGCTGGTCGAGCGAGGCCGTACGGCAGCGCAGCGAAACCGTTTGCGGCGAGCCCTTCGAAATCGCGGCGTGCTGCCTCCAGGTCCCCAGCCTCCGCTCTCAGATACGCAAGGGCGGCACGCGCGTACGCGAAGGAGGGGAAGGTCGTGACGAGGGTCCTGTAGCCGTCGATCAGCTGAGCGCCGGATCCAGTTTCGATGCGCGCGACCGCACGCTGGTCGCGCGAAACGGCGCTGAAGCTCGGGTCGTTGGGGACAAGCTCCTCGGTGCGCCGCGACAACCGCAGTGCCTCGTCGAAGTGTCCTTCCCAAAGGGCACCGGCCGCGTCCCAGGACGCAACGATCGCCAATCGGCCGGCCAGGCGAAGCCGCTGAGCGTTGCGCAGCACACCCTCATGATGTTGCGCGAATGCTTTGCTGTCACCGCGCCGAACAGCCGCTTGCGCCGAGAAGTACTCCGTCACCCAGATGCTGCCTTCGGTTGCAGCCTGCCGCATCTGCCGCGCTGCTTCCTCATAGTTCTCGAGATCGGGCATCCCGCCGAGGCTTCGGCATCGAGCCCAGAAGGCACCGCGAATCGCATCGGCCGCGCCACTCTTCCGCGCTGCGACGAGCGCGTCTGACGCAATGCCGCGCGTATCCACGTCACTCCCCGAGTTATCGAGGACTCCGACCTTACGGCTCAACAGCAGGGCTCGCAGCAAGTGATCTTCGATCGGGAGAGCCTTGGTGGCTTCGTCGAGCAGGTCGAGGAACGTGATGTCCACAATCCCAAACGAGAATTCGCCAAACCCGTATACCAGCGCCGCACGCGCGAGCCGAGACGGGTCTCCAAGGCGGCGCGCGATGCCGGCGGCGGCGGCCGCCGCCGCACGCCCGACTTCGCGATTGAGAACTTGGTGACACGCCTCGCCGAGCGCAATGAGCAAGTCGCAGCGCAACGCATCACGCGCCGGTTCAGCGAGCGTGCTGTCAAGGTCCACCGCCGTCAGGGCGCGCTCGTAGTGCGTGGCGGCCTCTTCCCACGCGACGTGGTCCACCGCCCAGTCACCGGCCATGCGGCTGT
>CAZCGA010000206.1:0-8833 GCA_964498075.1 uncultured Binatia bacterium (SeqCode)
GAGGAGACGCCATTTCGTGAAGATTGGGTTGCGGGCACCGCCCCGCGCTAGGCCCTGTCGAAGGGTCTCTGGTCTCTGGTTGCTGAATGCTGACGGCTGACCGCTCAGCGCTCGCCTCCGATTGCTGATCGCTGATTGCTGAATGCTGAATGCTGGATAAGAGCCTGGAGACCTTCTCTTCGAGGCCGTGCATCCCCAGCTCGCGAGCGGTCTGGTGTGCGGCAGTCAAGAGACTGGACGCGGTCTCGCGATCGCCGGCCTGGGCGCGGGCGAGGAGGGCGCCGGCGTACTCGTATTGTGTCAGCGCGACATGGGGCCGCGCACGCATGCGCGTGTTGAAGGCGAGGGCATCGTTGAAGTGTCGGACGGCATCGTCCCAACGTCCCAATGTCGCCGCCAGCATTCCGAGGTAGTGTGCGCCGCATTGAAAGTATGCAACCGATGTTATTCAAGACCGCGGCGCGCGCGGCGTAGGGTTTGAGCAACTCGTATAGGATGGCCGCGCGCGCGGCGTCGCCGAGGAATGTACATGTGGCGCTGAGGACCCCAAGAGTGGGAATGAAGCCCGCGTCGCGGGGCGAATCGGCAAAGTCAGCCGCCGCCAGTTGATTGAACTCGCGCCGTGCCGGCGCCTCGCGTCCCAGCTCGGCGTAGATATACGCCAAGAAACTGCCCAGGCCGGGCACTTCAAGGTGCTGTGCGATGGCCTCTCCCATGAAGGCAACGAACCCGTCGAGTGGCTCTCCGCTGAGCAACGCGAGACTCAGCGCGTGGGCAGCACTGAACTGCTGTGCCGCCGCCTCGTGCCACTTCATCCCTGAGGTATAGGCCGCTGCCGCGAGGCGCTGCGCGTCGTCGAAGCGGCCCAGGATGGCGGCGCGGGCGGCCTGAAACAACTCGACGTGAAACCGGTGATACGGTTGCCGCAGCTCCTCCACCAGCCGCGCGCAGGTATCGAGGTCTGCATCGAACGCGTCGAAGTCACCGAGTTCGAGAGAGTCGTTAGCCCGCCAGAAGTATGCCTGGAACACCAAGTACCGATCACCCGATCGTCGGGCGAGCTGTGCGAGCTCCGAGGCGATGGCAATGCGCTCCGTTTGGTTGTCCGGTCCCCAGTCAGCGGCATGCTTCGCATGCAGCACAAAGGCCAGCGCGCCGTCATCCCCAGTACGGCGCGCCATTCTCACCGCCGCGTCGCCCAGCGACGTGCGGCGCGGCTCACCAGGAGCGAAGTAGAGCGCCAGGGCCAGACGGCCGAGCAAGCGCGCGTGCAACGCGCTGTCCTCCGCGCCCCAGCACTGAATGGCCTCTTCAAGCAGGCTGACCAGGGTCTGATCCGTCACGCCCGCCTCGCCAAACGCGAATTGCAGGCCGAAGGCCAGCGCGGCGCGGCTGAAGTGCTCCCGCAGCCCGAGCCGGCGCGCGATGTCCGCGGCGCCCAGCACCGCTTCCTTCGACTGCGCGGTCTTGCCAACCCCGTTCTGCGCTTCCCCGAGGCCGAGCAGTAGCTCGCAGCGCTGCGCGTCGGCCCCAAGGCGATCCGCCTCCGGTGCCGGCGAGGCAAGACCGCTGCCGCGCTCCAGCGCCTGCAGTCCGAGCTCGTACAGGCGGACCGCTTCCTCGAAGGCCAGCAGCTGCATCGCGCGTGCACCGGCGCGTTGCGCGTAGCGCGCCGCTTTGGCCCCGCTGTCATCACCCGTCGCGACGAAGAAGTGGTAGGCCAGCTCGGCCAGGTGGTCGTCGGCATCCGGCAACCGCTCGATCGCTTCGGCGACGTGGCGATGCAGCTGCGCGCGCTCGGCCGGCGGCACCGCTTCGTACAACGTCTCGCGGATCAACGCGTGCGCAAAGCGGCGACGACGTGGGGATTCCGGCATGTCGCCCACGATGCCGGCCTCCTCCGCTTCCTCCAACGCCTCCGCCAGGGCCGCATCTTGCGCCTCCGCTGCCACGGTCCCAACGAGCAACAGCACGGACGCCAGCAGCTGCGCCCCAAACTCGCGGCCGATGACGGCGGCAACCTGCAGCACATTGCGGCACCCCGCCGACAGCGGCGCCAGCCGGCGCTCAATCACCGCCCGCACACCGCGCGGAACCGCGAGGGCGATTGCCGATCGCGGATCACGGACTGCGGATGCGCCGTGCTGGGTGAGCAGGACGCGGACGAACTCGCCGACGAACAGCGGATTCCCCTCGGTCCGTCGATGCAGCCGCGTGACGAGATCGGGCGGCGGCTTCACGCCGGCGCTGGCTTCCACGAACTGCGCGACGTCCGCGGCGCTCAGGCCGTGCAGATCCAACCGCTCGGTCGCCGGCTCGCGGACCAGATCCGCGGCCATCTCGGTCAACGGATGTTCCCGCAGCGCCCCCACGTCGCGATACGTCCCCAGCACCAGCAAGGGCAGCTCACGCAGTGCCCGGGCGACGAACTCCAACAGCAGCAACGATGACCCGTCGGCGCCGTGCAGATCGTCGAGAATGATCACCAGCGGTGCCGGCTGCGCCACCCGCCCCAGGAATCGCACAATCCCGTCGAACAGCGCAAAGCGCGCCTCCGGCGAGTCGCTCGCCGCGGGCGACAGCAGCTCCGGCAAGCGCTCGCGGATGGCCGGCACCATCTGCGCAATGTCGGCGGCGCCCGCGCCCAAGGTGTCGCGCAACGCGTCGTAGTCGAGGTGCGTCACGCACACGCGCAGGACTTGCACCCAGGGCCAGAAGGCCGGCGCCCCTTCGCCTTCATAGCACCGGCCCCACAGTACGCGCGCGCCGCGGCTGCGCGCGTACGCCGCCAGCTCCTCACAGGTGCGCGTCTTGCCGATGCCCGGCTCGCCCGACAGCAGCACCAGCCGCCCGCGGCCAGCGCAGGCGTCGGCGAAGGCGGCGCGCAACGTCGCCAGCTCCGAGGCGCGCCCGACGAACGCCAGACCAAGCGCCGGGCTCGATGATCCCGTCTCGTCCATGTATCGCCCGCCAGTGCTCACCAGAGCTAAGAGAAAAGGCTTCTAACATGAGCCGCAGCTGTGTTTCAAACACGCCGCATCGGACACTCACGGCGTGCCCTCTACGGCTCGGCTGTCTCGCGCACCCGCCGAATGGCGCGCGCCTGGCCGGTTTCCGCGTCCACGTCGACGATCGCTCCCTGGACGATCACCGGACCGCGGGCGACCTCGAACTTCACCGGCATGTGGGTGATGAAGCGCCGCAGCGCCAGCTCGGTCTGCACGCCGATCACCGACTCGGTTGGCCCGCACATGCCAACATCGGTGATATAGGCGGTCCCCCCGGACAGGATGCGCTCGTCCGCGGTCTGCACGTGCGTGTGGCTTCCCAGCATGGCGGACACCTTCCCCGCCAGGAACCATCCCATCGCCGCCTTCTCAGAGGTGGCTTCGGCGTGCATGTCGACGATGACCGTGCGGGCCCGCGCCCGCAGCTCCGGCAGGAGC
The DNA here is from genome assembly GCA_964498075.1 of uncultured Binatia bacterium (SeqCode). Lineage (GTDB taxonomy): Bacteria > Desulfobacterota > Binatia > HRBIN30 > HRBIN30 > CAZCGA01. The sequence continues at coordinate 3,447 of CAZCGA010000206.1, forward strand.
GCCTCGATCGTACGAAACGGGCAGTCGACGCTGTCCATGAACACGCGGCCGATGAGGTTGACGACGGCGACGGGCGTGCCGTCCGCCGTCTCCGCCACCGCCCAGCCGCGTCCGGGCACTCCGGGTGGGAAGTTGGCGGGCCGCAGGAGGCGCGGCTCGTCTGCGATGAACTCGACGATCTCCTTCTTGCGCCAGACGTGGTTGCCCGACGTGAGCAGGTGCACCCCCGCGTGCAGCAGCTCGCGCACGCTCTTGGGATCGACCCCCGCCCCGTCCGCGACGTTCTCGCAGTTGGCGATGACGACATCGAGTCGCTCGCGATCGATCAGGCGTGGCAGCAGTGTGGTGACTGCACGCCGACCGGGTTTGCCGACAATGTCGCCGAGAAAGAGAATACGCACGCGTTTCATCTCTAAGCAGGAACGCGGAAGATCGGCAACCGCCCTGGCCGCGTACAACGCGGAGGCCCGTCGCAGCGCGGGACCAGCGTGACTTTCTTCGGCCGGGTGCAGGCAGCACGAGCTGTGCGATCGGTAGCTACGAGTTCGACTCACCTGGCCCGCGTTGAACAGGCGGCGCCTGCCAATGGCGCTGAACCCGCCCGTCACGCGTCTGCATGCGTAAGAAAGGAGCAATGGTGGAGTGGGCGTCCGTGCCTGCTCCCAGCGCCGCCTCCGCTTTCTCGAGCGCCGCAACGGCAGGCGGCGCAAGAAGTCGTAGCCCCCCGACGCGACCCGAAGCGCGGCGGTCGCCGCGCTCCGAGTCATCGGCGCCTACTTCGCCATCTCGCTGGCGCGCGTTTCGCGGATCACCGTCACCTTGATCTGCCCCGGATAGGTCATCTCGCTCTCGATCTTGCGCGCCACCTCCAACGCCAGGCTGTGCGCCTCGTCGTCGTTGATGGATCGCGGCTCGACGATGATGCGGATCTCGCGTCCCGCCTGCACGGCAAACGACTTCTCCACACCCTTGAACGAGTTGCTGATGCGCTCCAGGTCTTCCAAGCGCTTCACGTAGCTCTCCAGCATCTCGCGCCGCGCCCCCGGCCGTGCACCGGACAAGGCATCCGCCGCGTCGACGAGCGGCGCGAGAATCGTCTCCGCCTTCACCTCTTCATGATGCGCGGCAATGGCGTTGACGATCTTTGCCGACTCACCGTACTTGCGCGCGATGTCCGCACCGATGATCGCGTGCGACCCTTCGACCTCATGGGTCAACGCCTTGCCGATGTCGTGCAGCAGCCCGGCGCGGCGGGCCTGCTTCTCGTTGAGCCCCAGCTCCGCGGCCATCGTGCCCGCCAGAAACGCACACTCGATGGAGTGCCCCAGCACGTTCTGCGCGTAGCTGTAACGGTACTTGAGCATACCCACCAGCTTCACCAGCTCCGGATGCACGCCGTGAATGCCCACTTCGAAGATGGCCTTCTGCCCGGCTTCACGTACGCTCTCCTCGACCTCCTGCTCGGCCTTGCGCACGACCTCTTCGACGCGACCCGGATGGATGCGGCCGTCCGAGATCAACCTCTCGAGCGCGATGCGCGCGATCTCGCGGCGGATGGGATTGTGACAGGACAGGACCACCGACTCGGGCGTGTCATCAATAATCAGATCGACCCCCGTCGCTGCTTCAAGGGCACGAATGTTCCGCCCTTCCCGGCCGATGATCCGCCCTTTCATGTCGTCGCTTGGCAGATGCACCACGGACACCGTGCGCTCCGCGACGTACTCGCCAGCGAGTCGCTCGATGGCAATGCTGATGATCTTCTTGGCGCGCCGATCCGCGTCGGCGCGCGCCTCCTCCTCCACCATGCGGATGCGCTTCGCCGCCTCGTGTCGTGCTTCATCGACCATTTGGTCGATCAGTCCGCGCTTGGCCTCCTCCCGGGTCAGTCCGGCGATGCGTTCCAATTGCTGCCGCGTCTCCTCGATGGAACGGTTGCATTGCTCCTCACGCTCGACCAGGGCGCGGTCGCGTTGGCGGAGCGACTGTTCTTGTTTGGTGGTATCGGCTTCGCGCTTTTCGATTTGCTCGGCGCGTTTCTCGAGACTTTCCTCCCTGGAGGTCGAACGACGCTCGAGCTGTTGCAGCTCACGCCGCCGCTCGCGCGACTCCTTCTCCGCATCGGTCTTGGCTTGCAGGAGCACTTCCTTCGCCGTGATGTCGGCCTCTTTTCGGACCACCTCCGCCTCAGCCCGTGCCTCGCCGATCACGCGCTGCGCGGTCTCTTCGGTATCCTGCGTCTGCTGGCGCGTTTGCCGTCGGCGCACTTGATCGAAGATGAATGCAAACGCAACTGACACTCCAACAATTGCGAGAACAACAAGAATCGGATTCATCATACGTGTAGCCCTCCCTTCTGGAGCGATGCGGGTTGGACCAAGCCGTCCCCGCAGCGAACAATCCGACGCTCCGTGATCACGTAGTGCAACGCCACATCCCACGGGTCGCGCGGGAGATTCGCACAGTGCTGAAACTCATACGCCACACCGACCCGCACCATTTCCGCCGGTGCACCATCGGCGAAGAATCGATCATAGAAACCACCGCCCCGACCCAATCGCGTACCGGCCTCATCCCAGCCGAGCAGGGGAACCAGCGCGACCGCGGGTCCTTCAATGCAACCCGCCACGTCGGTCGACGGCTCCGGGAACCCGCCCCCTCCCGTCACCAGCGGGTCGCCGGGACGCCAGGGCGCAAACGCCGGCGGCACGGTGCTGCGCGGCAGGTAGAGCTGACGGCCCGACGCCGCGACGTCGGCGAACAGACCCATCAGCGGAATCTCGTTGTCGACGGCCACGTAGGCCAACACCGACCGAGCCGCGTCATACGGCGCGAAATGTTGCAGCCGGCCACACACCGCCGTCCCAGCCGCCTCAACCGCAGTGGCTGCCAGGCACGCGCGCCGTTCTCTCAGCGCTTGCCGAATCGCACGCTTGTCCAGACTCATGATCCGGTCGGTTTGACCGGGGCAGGATGGGGACCGGAATCGAAAATGGGCGCTTGTTTACCGATGCCTATTCAAGGGGTCCGAACTGTGCTCCAGGCGCGTTGCCGTGGGGTTTTCTGACAGTCACGACGATTGATACCGGTACCCATGATGCTGAATAGCGAGCAGTCCCCGAAGACCCGGAACCTGACAGCCCGATGCAAGACAACCCAATCTCTCAACTCGTATCCCCCAACCATCCCCGTCAACCCAGGCCGCAACGGCGTCGATCGAGTCTTTGCAGTCAAGCGAACCCGAACGAGAGCGCCGCGCGATGCTCTCTCCTTTCCACGTCTATTGCTTCCAAGTCTATTGCTTCAGCGGTCGAGTCGCGCCACGACCCGCCGCACTGTTTGGTTGATCGTTTGACGAAGCTCCTCCTGTTGCTGCTGCAGTTTCCAATATTCGCTGGCAATATTCAATGCGGTCACCAAGGCGAGATCCAGGGGCGCTGCCGACGCCCGACTCCGCGCCAGCTGACGCATCTGCTCGTCGACGTACCCCGCCACCTTCCGCACGTGCTCCTCGCCGTCATCGCTGGTGACGGTCAGCCGCTGCCCCATGATCTCCACTTCCAGCGGCCGGCGCATGGCTACGACAGATCGAGCCCCTCTAATCGGCTCAGTATCCGTTCCAGTCGAGCCCTGATCTCGGCACGTTCCTGCTCGTACCGCTTGAGCTGCGCCGTCGCTTCAGCCAGTTGCTTGTCTTTCTCGCGGAGCCGTTGCAACAGCACCTCGTGCTGTTCGCGCACCTGCGTGTGCTGATCAGCGAACTGGTTGATCTTGGCCTCCAGAAGCTTCAGGTTTTCCAAATCCATAACACCGGGACATGAAGCGATGCCGAAACAATAGGGGACGGCGCGCCGAGGTGTCAAGTCAACCAAGGAGCCCGGATCGCATGGCACCAGGGCTCGAATTCGTCTCGGGACGGGACTCCCTCGACAACCGGGCGCGCTTTCGCTTAATTGGGGCGCCTAGTTTGAGGTTCGGGAGGTACTTGATGAAGCTGGCCTACAGTCCGGAGCACGAGCGACTCCGCCAAGAGTTGCGCGAATACTACCAGCGGCTGCTCACGCCCCAGCTGCGTGAAGAGATCGGCCGCAGTGAAGGCGTTGGGCCGACGGTGCGCAAGGTCGTGCGCAAGATGGGGGCGGACGGCTGGCTCGGTATCGGCTGGCCCAAGGAGTATGGCGGGCGCGGCATGACGCCCATCGAGCAGTTCATCTTCTTCGACGAGTCGATGCGCGCCGGCGCACCGGTGCCGATGCTCACCATCAATACCGTGGCGCCCAGCATCATGAAGTTCGGCACGGCCGAGCAGAAGCAGTTCTTCCTGCCGCGCGTTCTGCGCGGCGAGATCCACTTCTGCATCGGCTACACCGAGCCCGGTGCCGGCACCGACTTGGCCTCGCTGCAGACGCGGGCCGTCCGCGACGGCGACCACTACGTCATCAACGGGCAGAAGATATTCACCAGCCTCGCCAGCGACGCGGACTACGTATGGCTCGCGGTGCGCACGGACGCGGCGGCGCCCAAGCACAAGGGTATCTCGCTCTTCGCGGTCGACATGAAGACGCCCGGGATTCGGGTCGATCCGATGCATCTGCTCTCGGAACACGACATCAATGCTACCTTCTACGAGGACGTGCGCGTCCCGGCCACGGCGCTGGTGGGGGGCGAGAACAACGGTTGGAAGCTCATCACGAACCAGTTGAACCACGAGCGCGTGACCTTGTGTCCGCCCGGTATTCTCGAGCAGGCTTTCCAAGACACGCGCGCCTGGGCGCAGCGGACGCGGCTCGCCGACGGGCGGCGCGTGATCGACCAGGAGTGGGTGCAGATGAATCTCGCCCGCGTCTGGACCGGCCTCGAGTTTCTGCGGCTCATCAACTGGAAGGTGGCGTGGATGGCGACGCAGGACCGCCTCGACGTGGCGGATGCCTCGACGATCAAGGTGTGGGGCACCGAGTGGTACGTCGAGTCGTTCCGCTACTTGATGGAGGTGCTCGGCCCACGGGCGTATCTCCGGCACGGTTCACCGGAGACCGTGCTGGCCGGGCACATCGAGAATCTATACCGCAGCCTCATCATTCTCACCTTCGGCGGTGGGACCAACGAGATTCAACGCGATCTGATCGGGCTCTTCGGGCTCGGGTTGCCGCGCGTCCCACGGATGTGACCCATGGATTTCTCCTTCACTGACGAACAACAGGCGATCGCGGCCCTCGCGAAACAGATCCTCACCGACGGGGCGACGCTCGAGCGGTTGCGGCAGCTCGAGCGCAGCGGTGGCCCCCGGTTCGACCGCGATCTCTGGCAACGGCTCGCCGAGGCGGGGTTGGTCGGCATCGCCGTGCCCGAAGCCCACGGCGGCGGCGGACTCGGCTTCGTCGAGTTGA
>CAZCGA010000207.1:0-8528 GCA_964498075.1 uncultured Binatia bacterium (SeqCode)
GTCCGACTCGCGCAACCATAATACGTTGCCATATTTATGCCAACGAATACTTAGCTGCCTTGATCTACCCCACGCCTTTGCCGCGCAAGGTCCGCCGGGTACGGGCAAGACTCGAGTTCTCGCGTTGGTCGCCGAGGCACTCGCCCGGATGGGAAGACGAACGCTGGTGCTGGCTCCCACTCACCAGGCCATCAACAATGCGCTCAGTACTATCCGCCGCTGTTTTCCCGGTCGCCGAACGGTGAAGATCGGGGATGAGCTCCGTCGAGAATCTCTCGACGAAGGCGTCGACTGCACGTTGTTCGTAGATGGAACTCGCCGGTCGGGAATCCCGGTAAGCAGTGACACGATCACGGGCATGACCTTCGTATCCGCCCTGCACCACCTCATTCTGCGGAAGAGCGCGCTGGCGCCTAACGTGGTTCTCATCGAAGAAGCCGGACAGTTACCGCTCGCACACGGCATCTGCGCCGGGCTCATCGGTGCCGGTTCCATCTTGATGTTCGGCGATGACTTGCAGATGCCACCCGTGTTCCCTGCAGCTGTGGCAGACGATCCGCTCGCAGAGTCCCTGTTTGCGCGCTTTAGGGCGAGTCAGCCTCACGCCGTCTCGAGGCTGCAGACAACCTACCGTCTCAACGCCGATCTCTGCAATGTCATCGGAAGCGTCTTCTATTCGGCAGCCCTTCACCCAAGCACCGATGCTCGTGATCGACGCTTCAACATCGACCTTGCTCCCCATGCGCCTTCCACCTCCGTGGCTCAGGCCTTGTCATCTGAAGCGTCGTTCGTCTGGGTCAGCTCCGGTCGAGGGGATTCGCAACAGGCAAACGCTGCGGAGGCATGGTTTGTCGCCGAAACGGTTCGCACGTGCCTCCTGGCGGGCCTATCGCCCGACGCAGTTGCCGTTGTTACACCGTTCCGTCGCCAAGCAGCGCTGATACGGAACCAGCTGCAATCACAGCTACCGGCCACCACTCGCTTGCCGGTCATCGACACTGTCGAGCGGGTACAGGGTCTAACCGTGGACTTGGTCATCGTTTCAATGTGCGTCTCGGACGCCAGCTACGCCAGCTCAATTGCCTCCTTTCTGTTGTCGCCCAATCGACTCAACGTTGCCTTGAGCCGTGCGCGTACCAAAGCGATCCTCGTTGCTTCGACCGCCTTGCTCAATGCGAGAGGGCTGAACAACCCCGAACGGTTCGCCCTGCAGAAGTGGCAGGTCGCACTCGGGCTCGCGCCGAAGGTCGTTGAGCTACCGTGCAGTCCGCAACTCTGACTGTGGCGCGCGGGCTTGCGAATTTTGCTACCCTGCCAAGTGCCGCTCCTGATACAAGACCAGGGTGGCCGAAGCGTTTCCTGAGGGATTGAGGGAGGAGCAGAAGGCTAGGCCGATCATCGACACCATCGACCGTGTCCTTGCCCGACACCACGGCTTCACCGACGAGGAGCTCGACTTCATCCCTTCGACAACGTTCAGGACAGGCATCAACTACGACATCAAGCACCGGCTCGGGCAGGACGGCGCGGAAGGGGCAGAGGAGGAATGAAGGGCAAGCCTATGCGGGTCTATGCCGACACATCGGTCTTCGGCGGCGTGTTTGATGAAGAGTTCGCCACGCCTAGTCGCGCCTTCTTCGAGCGCGTACGGCGGAAGCGTTTTGACCTCGTGCTATCGCCGGTGGTCGCCGGGGAGATTGTGGACGCACCCGCCGCAGTCCGTCGCCTGTTCGATGAGATCATCCAGCTCGCCGAAGTGACACCGGTCTCGGAAGCGGCGATCCGGCTGCAGGAAGGTTACCTAGGCGCGGGCATTGTGCGGCCCAAACACAGCACCGACGCACTCCATGTCGCCCAGGCAACCGTGGCCGGCTGCCGGGTGATCGTCAGCTGGAACTTCAAACACATCGTTCACTTCGCCAAGATCCCCCTCTATAATGCCGTCAACGTCTTGCAGGGCTACGGTGCTATCGCCATCCACTCGCCGCAGGAGGTCGTCGCCGATGAAGAAGAAGTTTGACTGTGTGGACATGCAGCACGCGGGCGGCCGGAAGATCTACAACCGGTTGAAAGGAATGACCGTGGAAGAGCGAGCCGAGTATTGGAAACTGCGCACGGAAGAGTTGCTGCGGCGCCAACGGCAGTTGCAAGCGCACCAACCGAGCGCCCGCGCCGCCGGCAGCCGCTGACCTCACGAGACCCCGAGGCTCAATGACCGCGTCAATGATCCTCGAGTACGATGACGTTATCATCCGCTACGAAGGCGAGGATGTGATCGGACTCACCATCCTGCATGCGAGCAAGGCGGGGAAGCTGCCTACCTCGGAATCGATCGAGGTTCCCGCGCCAGAGGCAAAGACCCCGCCCCGGAATTCCTTTGACGTTGCAGCCGAGTTCCCCGGCTATCCGCCACGATCGGTTGAGCTCGCGCAAATCTTTGTGAACACCGCCCTGAGCATCCGAGGTGTCCGAGCCGACCGAAACGATCACGGGATTGGCTTCGATCCCAACTTCGTCTTCGTTGAACACCTGCACAAGCGTGAGCCGGGGGCCTTGACCGTGAGTTTCTATGGGCAGCCATCCCGCCACAAGAACGCGCTGCTCAAGAAGGGCCGCGGAAGCTACAGTCGCGCGCAGATCCATGACCGGAGAGAGCTCGACTCAGTTCTTCCGCACATCGAGCGCGCGTACATACTGAAGCTCGGCAGTCTTCCTGGACGCTGATGCCAACCTCGTCACACTTGGGGCGCGCGTGATGAAGCGAGACATCTCCTCGTCGAGACGGAACTAAGCGTGGTATCGTGGAGGTGAAGTCATGATCAGGAACGACCAAGAACTGGCCGTCATGCGCGAGCGTGTGGCGAAGTTCGAGAAGCTGCTCGAAGTGCTGCGTCAGAGCGCGCGGCCGGAGGAGTGGCCGTCCCTCAGCTCGGGCTACCGGCTCGAGATCGAACGGATGCAAGGCGAGATCCTCGACTACCTGGTACAGGCGCCACCAGCGCGTTCGGGCGCGGCTGCGTGAGATGAAACTCGCAATCGACGAAGCGCACACACGCTGCATCTCCAACTCGTCGACGTGCCCGTGGTGGAGTCGGAGGAAGTCGTGCCCGGCGTGGTCGTCGACTTCGATGAGTCGGACCAGGTCGTAGGCATCGAGCTGCTCTATCTCTCGAAGCGGCCGCAGCCTGTGAACCTGCTCGACTTCCAGTTTCAGGTCGCGCCAAGGAAGGCAGCATCGGTGAGGCGGTAGACGTCCCGCAGAGAGTTGGTCCTACCCTGCTGCACCCTCAGTCAACCGCTGCAACCGCTCCGCGGCTTCGAGGTATTCTTCGACGAGCTGCAGGATCACTTCCTTGACCGGACGGACAGCGTTCATCGTGCCGACGATCTGGCCGACGGGGTTGAACATCACGTCCCGCGCCTTCTCGGCGTAGCGGTGGCCGCGCGAGACGGCCTCGGAGGTCACCATGAACTGCAACGGCATACCGAGCGGCTTGGGTGAGTCCGGAGCTTCCCAGGCATCGGTCCAGGCGTTGCGCAACATGCGGCAGGGCTTGCCGGTGAACGAGCGCGAGCGCACGGTGTCGCGGCTCGAGGCCTTGAGCAACTGGTCCATCTGCGCCGGCGGCGCATCAGCTTCTTGAACCGTCAGCCACAACGAGCCGGTCCACACGCCCTGCGCACCCATGGCAAGCGCCGCGGCGATCTGCCGGCCCGTGCCGATGCCGCCGGCGGCGAGCACCGGCGTCGGCGCCACCGCATCGATCACTTCGGGCCACAGCACGACGCTGCCGATCTCACCCGTATGGCCGCCGCCCTCGTAGCCTTGCGCGATGATGATGTCGATGCCGGCGGCCTGGTGCGAGAGCGCGTGCTTCGAAGAGCCGCAGAGCGCGGCGACGAGACGGCCGGCTCCATGGATCTGTTCGATGACGTCGGCCGGCGGCGTGCCGAGGGCGTTGGCAATCAGCTTGACCTTGTCGTGCTGCAGCGCGACGTCGACCTGCGGAGCGGCCGTCGCGGCGGTCCAGCCCAGCAGCTGATTCACCGGCCGCTCGCCCTCGGGCAACTTGGGCACGCCGTGATCGGTGAGGATTTTGTCGGCGAAGGCACGATGCTGCGCCGGAACCGCCGCCAGCAGCTGCTCCTCGAGCTTCTTCGGATCGATCTCGCCCATGCCCTCGTACTTCCCGGGGATGACGATATCGACGCCGTAGGGCTTGTCGCCGATGTGCTCGTCGATCCATTTCAGCTCGATCTCGAGCTGGCCGGGCGGAAAGCCGACGGCGCCGAGGACGCCGAAGCCACCGGCCCGACTGACGGCTGCAACCACGTCGCGGCAGTGGCTGAAGGCAAAGATGGGAAACTCGATTCCCAATCGGTCGCAGATCTCTGTACGCATGATGCCTCCTTGGAACTCAGGCCTCGATGGGGCCGGGCGTGAAGCGGACGCGCATCTCCTTCACGCCGTTGATGAACGTCGAGCGCAAGCGGCGTGGCGCCGTCGCCAGCTTGATGTCGCGAACGCGGGTCACGACACCGCGGAAGATCTCGTTCAGCTCCATGCGCGCCAGGTTCGCGCCCAGGCAGAAGTGCTCGCCGACGCCGAAGGCGAGATGCTCGTTGGGATTGCGGCGGATGTCAAAGGAGGCGGGGTGATGAAATACTTCCTCGTCGCGGTTCGCCGAGGGGTACCACATGGCGAGCTTGTCGCTCGCCTGGATCTTCTTGCCGCGGATCTCGGTGTCGGCGGTCGCCGTGCGGCAGAAGTTGTGCACCGCCGGCGCGTACCGCAGGATCTCTTCGATGGCCGACGGGAGCAGCGAAGGGTCGTTGCGCAGGTCGCGCAGCTGGTCGGGGTGCTCGATGAGCGTGAGCATGCCGTTGGTGGTGACGGTGCGTGTGGTCTCGTTGCCCGCAATGACCAGTAGCAGGAAGAAGAAGTTGAAGTCCATCTCGCTGAGCGTATGGCCGTCGATCTCGGCCTTGATCAGCGCCGTGGCCAAGTCGTCCGCCGGATGGCTGCGCGCCTTCTCGAGGAGCTTGCCGGCGTACATGAACATCTCCGCGGCGGCCTCCTCCGCATCTCTCATCATCATGGGAACCTCGTCGGCGCTCTGCAGATCCGGATCGTCGGCTCCCACCATCTTGTTGCCGATCTGGTAGACGCGGCGGCGATCCTCCTCGGGCACGCCCATCATCTCGCAGATGACCTCCATCGGAAGGAGCGCGGCGATGTCTTCGACGAAATCGCATTCGCCCTGCTCGATCACCCGGTCGATGATGCGCTTCACCATCTCGCGGACGCGCCCGTGCAGGCTGCTGATCATGCGCGGCGAGAAGGCCTTGTTGACCAGCGCGCGGTACTGGCGGTGCTTCGGCGGGTCCATGTTGAGCATGATCGACTGGATGAAGGGGAGGTCCTGCGGCTTCGGTTCGCGCATGATAGCGCCGCGGCGCTGGGAGGAGAACAGCGTCGGGTTCTTCGAGATCGCCTTGACGTCGGCGTGCTTGGTGATCGCCCAGAAGCCCGGCCCTTGCGGCTCCTCATGCCAGAAGACGGGAGCCTCGCGCCGCAGGAGCTCGAACATCTCGTGCGGGACACGCTGCTGGAAGATGTCGGGATCGGTCAGGTTGATGTCGCTGAGCTGCATGACTCATTTCTCCGTTTGCGTCGTGGTCCGAAGTCGGAATGTATACGAACGAACGTTTGTTTACCAAGGGGAGGCGCGCTTCGTCAAGCACCGAATGACCGGCGCGACAGCACCTGCGCGCCGCCCGCAGCGTAGACTTCGGTCGCACCGGAGAGTAAGCATCCGCTGCGATGAAGGGGAAGCGTCAGGCGGTCGAAGGCCAGGGGTCGCTGTTCGACCGCGCCGAAGCCCGTACGGGCGGGAAGGAGAAAGACCGTATTGATCGGGGCAAGAAGCCCGGCCCCGCCCCATCACGGTGGCGAATGCCGGAGGTGCAGGGGTGCACCGTCGCCGAAATCCGGCTGCGCTGGGCGAAGCGGCTGACGCCGGCACAGGTCGGGCGGGTCGAAGCGGAGCTCGGCCGCCTGCCGCAGCTGCTCACCAAGCTCAACTTCGGCGCGGTGGCGGTCGAGCGCACCTTCGTGCGTCGCCGGCGCGGGTAGTCGGGAGCGGGCCGCGAGGTGACTGCGCGCGCCGTTGCCGTCACGGTGCGGACCTGGGTGCTGTGCAGTCTCGCCTGCCTGGCACTCGCCGGCTGCGAGGAGGAGCTGCGCGTGCCCTACATCCCGCCGACGTTGGCGAACTGGCCACAACCGTATCGCGGGATCACCGGTCTCACGGTTCACGTCTTCGATACCGGTCACGTCCGCCTTCCTGAGCGACTGGTTCTGCGCGGTGGCAGCCTGACGCGCACCCGTGAGCTACCGGTGCTCGCGTTCCTCATCGACCACCCGCAGCACGGGCTCATCCTCTTCGATGCCGGACTCTCGCGACAGTCCGCCGCCACCCCGCGCGGCGCCGCTCGTTGGGTACCGTCGCTGATTGCGCCGGAGGTGGAGCCCGCGGAGGCGTTGAAGAGCCAAATGCTGCAGGCGGGATTGAAGCCCGACGCCGTACGCTGGATCGTCCTCTCGAGCCTGCGGGCGGATCACAGCGGCCAGGTCGAGGACTTTCCCAACGCCCGCGTCGTGGTCTCCAAGGCGGAGCACGAGTACGCAAACCAGAGCCCGAGCGGGTACGTTGCGGAGACGTTCGACGCCGTCGCGAACTGGAAGTTCATCGACTTCGCCGGCGCGTCGCCGCTCGGTACGTTCGCCGCGCATGTGGACCTGCTCGGCGACGGCAGTTGCCTGCTGCTCGACGCTGCCGGGGTCAGCCCCGGGTCCATGGCCATGCTGGTGCGCTTGCCGCGTCAGCCGGTGCTGCTCGCGGGCGATCTCGCTGCCGTCGAGGAGAGCGTGCGCTACGCCGCGAAACCCGCGGCAGCCGACGACCTGCGGCAATGGTGGGACCACATCTGGCGGCTGAAGCGATTCAAAGACCTCGCCCCCGAGCTGATCGTGCTCCCGGGGCATGACCTCGAGCCGGCGCGCAAGGCCGCATCCAAAGACATCATCATCCACGAGGCGGTCCGCCCAGACGCCGGCGCTACGCGCACGCCCACCCCGCGGCGCAAATCGCTCCTGCCGTTCGGCTGATCGCCAGGCCGCGCGGCTCGTAGCTTGATGCCGGCGACAAAGCGTGGGATATGCACGGCGCGCGTAGGCGCGAAAGGGGGACCATATGGAGCTCACGGCCATCGTCACCGTCCTAGTGCTGATCCAGTACATCATCTTGAGCATCCGTGTCGGTCAGGCGCGCGGCCGCTACGGGGTCGAGGCGCCGGCCACCGCCGGCCATCCGATGTTCGAGCGCCACTTCCGCATCCATCAGAACACGCTGGAGCAACTCGCGGTGTTCCTGCCGGCGCTGTGGCTGTTCGCCGCCTACGTGAGCGGCACGGTCGCTGCGTTGTTCGGGCTGGCCTTCATTGCCGCCCGCTTCGTCTACGAGCGCGGCTACCTCGCCGATCCGAAGCAGCGCGGAACCGGAGCGGCGCTCACGGCCGTCACGTCGTCCATCCTATTGCTCGGGGGATTGATCGGCGCCGTGGTCGGCATGCTGCGTCACCACTGATCCGGTCTTCTCTACATGTGGTCGATGATCGCCTGGCCGAACCCCGAGCACTTCAGCAGCCTGGCGCCTTCCATCAGGCGGTGGAAGTCATAGGTCACCGTCTTCGCCGCGATTGCTCCTTCCGTGCCTCTGATGATCAAGTCGGCGACCTCGTTCCAGCCGAGGTGGCGGAACATCATCTCGCCGGACAGAATCACCGACCCCGGGTTGACCTGATCGAGGTTGGCGTACTTGGGCGCCGTGCCGTGGGTGGCTTCGAAGATCGCATGTCCGGAGACGTAGTTGATGTTGCCCCCGGGAGCGATGCCGATGCCGCCGACCTGCGCCGCGAGCGCGTCGGACAGGTAGTCGCCGTTCAGGTTCAACGTCGCGATCACGTCGAACTCACGCGGCCGGGTCAGCACCTGCTGTAACGTGATGTCGGCGATGGTGTCGCGGATGAGCAGCTTGTGCTTCCACTGCCCCTTGCCGTGCGTCTCCCACAAGCGGAGCGCGGCTTCGACGTCGGCGCGCACCTTCGCTTGCTGGTCCGGCGTCATGACGTCGTACCCCGGGTCGATGGCGCGCGCGTTCGTCTCCACCGAGATGTCCGGCTTGGCCTCCTGGTTTCCGAGGATCCAACTCTCGCGCTCCGCGATGACCTGCTGGCGGAACTCGCGCGTCGCCAGCGCGTAGCCCCAGTCGCGGAAGGCGCCCTCGGTAAACTTCATGATGTTGCCCTTGTGCACCAGGGTGACGCTGCGGCGCTTGTGGCGCAGCGCGTACTCGATCGCCGCACGCACCAGCCGCTCCGAGCCTTCGGCGGACACCGGCTTGATGCCGATGGCGCTGGTGTCGGGGAAACGGATTTGTTTCACGCCCATGTCGTTTTGCAGGAAG
>CAZCGA010000208.1:0-8508 GCA_964498075.1 uncultured Binatia bacterium (SeqCode)
CCGGTGGTGTGGGAGGGGAGTAGCGGGACGAACCCGCTACCCCCTATCCCGATTATTCGGAGGATCCTATGAGCTTCATCGCATATGCATCGTCGCTGCGCGCGGTGGCGGAGGCCATCGCGCTCTCCTTCGGCGCGCCCGGCACACTCGATCCCGCGGCCGCGGAAAGGCGGGTGGCGTCATGAGCGTTCATCCCGATCGCCCGATCGCCGTCTATCACGAGCACCCCGACTGGTTCCGCCCGCTGTTCGAGACCTTCGAGCGCCGCAGCACGCCGTACGTGCGGCTCGATGCCGCGACGCATCGCTACGACGCGAGCGCGCCGCGCCCGCCCTACGGGCTGGTCTTCAACCGCATGAGCCCCTCGGCCGGGCTGCGCGGCAACGGCCACGGCATCTTCTACACGCTCCACTACCTCGATCACCTCGAGCGGCTCGGGGTGCGGGTGGTGAACGGCTACGAGGCGTTCCTGAACGAGACCTCGAAGGCGCGCCAGCTCTCGCTGCTCGGAAGGCTGGGGCTCGCGTACCCCGAAGCGCGCGTGATCCACGACGCGCGCCACGCGCCGGCCGCGGCGCAGGGCCTGCGCTTCCCGATCGTGGTGAAGCCCAACATCGGCGGCAGCGGCGCGGGGGTGCGGCGCTTCGACACGCCGGAGGCGCTGCGCGCGGCCGCCGCCGAGAGCTGGGACCTGGGACTCGACCACACCGCGCTGGTGCAGGAGTTCATCCCGCCCGAATCGGGCCGGATCGTGCGCGTCGAAGTGCTGGACGGCGAGTTCCTCTACGCGATCCGCGTCTATACCGACGGCGACCGTTACGATCTCTGCCCGGCCGACATCTGCCAGCGCGTGGACGGCGCGGAATTGGCGCGCGCCGCCTGCCCGGTGGACGCGCCCAAGAACGGGCTCCGGGTCGAAGGCTACACGCCCGAGGCCGCGGTCGTGGCCGAGGTCGAGCGCATCATGGCCGCGGCCCGCATCGACGTGGGCGGCGTCGAGTATTTGATCGACGCGCGCGACGGGCGGCGCTTCTACTACGACATCAACGCGCTCTCCAACTTCGTGGCCGACTCGCCGCGCGTGGTGGGCTTCGACGCCTTCGAGCGGCTCGCCGAGTGGCTGGAAGGCGAGGCCGAAGCGCCCGCCGCGCATGCGCCCGCCACGCGCTACGCGGGCGGGAGGTGAGCGTGAGATTCGGCTACTGGCTCCCGGTGTTCGGCGGCTGGCTGCGCAACGTCGAGGACGAGCGCATGGAGGCGAGCTGGGACTACGTGCGGCGCCTGGCGCAACGGAGCGAGGCGATCGGCTTCGACCTCACGCTGGTCGCCGAGTTGAACTTGAACGACATCAAGGGCGCGGACGCGCCGGCGCTCGACGCCTGGACCACAGCTGCGGCGCTCGCCGCCGTCACCGAGCGGCTCGAGATCATGATCGCGGTACGCCCCACGTTCCATCCGCCCGCGTTGCTCGCCAAGCAGACCGCGAACCTCGATCACCTGAGCCGCGGGCGCGTCTCGCTCAATGTGGTTTCGTCGTGGTGGGAGGACGAGGCGCGCCAGTACGGCGTCACGTTCGATCAGCACGACGCGCGCTACGCCCGCACCGGCGAGTGGCTGGCGGTGGTGAACGGCATGTGGAGCGAGCCGCGCTTCAGCTACGCCGGCCGGTACTACCGGGTCGAGAACGCGACGCTCGAGCCCAAGCCGCTCTCGCGCCCGCGGCCTACGCTCTACGCGGGCGGCGAGTCGGAGGCCGCGAAGGAGCTGATCGCGCGCTCCTGCGACGGCTACCTCATGCACGGTGATCCGCCCGAGCGCATCGCCGGCAAGGTGGCCGACCTCGGCGCGCGGCGCGCGCGGTGGCGCCTGCCGCCGCTCGTCTTCGGCGTCGCGGGCTACGTCGTGTGCCGCGACTCCGAGGCCGAGGCGCACGCTGAGGTCGAGCGCATCACCACGCTGCGCGAGGGCGCGCCCGGGTTCGACAACTTCGGGCAGTGGGTGGCGGGCACGCAGCTCGAGCAGAAGCTGCAGCTCGAGGACTACTCGGTCTCGAACCGCGGCCTGCGCGCGGGGCTGGTCGGCACGCCCGAGGCGATCGCCGAGCGCATCCGCAAGTTCGAGCGCGCAGGGGTGGACCTGCTGCTGCTCCAGTTCAGCCCGCAGCTCGAGGAGATGGAGCGCTTCGCGGAGCAGGTGATGCCGCGGGTGCGGGAGGGGGAGGCACAGGGCGTGAACGGCGCCGGCGCTCAGGCCGGCTCGCGGGCACGGAATTCCTCGCCCATCTCGGCCGCGCGGGGCAGGGCGGCAATCTCGTAGGGGCCGAGCCCGCTGCATGTCCAGAGCGACGTACTCGCGGCACGACTCGCGGTGCTACCGCGGCGGTGGCGAGTCGCGCGCGCCGCGCCGCCGCCACGCGTCGAGCGAGAACCGATCCCACGCGCGCGGGAGCGCCAGCACCAGCACGGTGAGTGCGAGGCGCGGGAACACGTGCTCGTGGAACGCGTAGAGCGGCTCGTGCAGCAGATGCCCGAACGTGACCGTGCACAGCACCGCTCCCAGCATCGCGAGACCAGCCGTGGTCCACAGCCCGAGCAAGACCAGCAGGCCCCCCGCCAACTCCACGAACGGCACGGCCACGCCCACCGCCCACAGCGACCAGACGGGCAGGAACGTGTCGGCGAACGGCAGGAACCACTTCTCGGCGTGCCCCACCGGGCTTTGGACGAACACCTTGTAGACGCCGGCCTGGAAGAAGATCAGCCCCAGCACTACGCGCGCGAACAGCAGCGCGAGCGCGCGGCGGGTCGCGTCGGGGGCGGCCGCGCTCACGAGCGCTCCACCAGCAGCTTCAGCGCCGCGGCGTCGAGTCCGTACTGCAGCATGCCGCCATCGGAGCGCTCGGCGCCCAGGCGCTCGTAGAACTCCAGCGCCGGGTTCCATTCGAGCACGTGCCAGTCCACGCGAGGAAATGGAGCGCTTCGCCGAGCAGGTGATACCGCGGGTGCGGGAGGCGGAAGCACGGGGCGTGAACGGCGCCGGCGTTCAGGCCGGCTCGCGGGCACGGAACTCCTCGCCCAGCTCGGCCGCGCCGAGCGGCGCGACAGTCTCGTAGGGACGGAGCCGGGTGCAGGGCGCGGGGGTCAAGGCTCTTCGCGCGCTCTCGCGCTCTCAGTCAGCATGGCGCCCACGAGCGACGCGAAACGATCGATCGCATCGAGCTCGTCGAGCGCTTCCATGATCCGCTGCATGTCCAGGGCGACGTACTCGTGCACGAGCACGTTCCGAAAGCCCGCAAGCCGTTCGAGCCGGCGCACCAGCTCGGGAGCGAAGTGGGGGTCGCGCGCGAGGTTTCGAATCGCTTCCGTGTAGTCCTCGAAGCGATCGCCGCGCCGCGCCGACAGTTCTCCCGCGATGTCGATTACGAGCTGGCATACGGTGAGCACCGAGAACAGCACATCGTTGTGAAGGGAGAGATCACGTTCGAGGGTCTCCCGCCCGGGAATCCGCGGGCGCAATCCACGCAGGTGGTCGAGATGTCGGCGCAGCTCAGCCAGGCGCTCGACGAGGTATGTCATGGTCGATCCGGGACCGTCGAGGTTGACGCGGCGCGTCCGGCGCAGGAACGGTTCGAGATCGGCTGCGCGCAATTGCACGTCGCGAACGAACGAGTGAACGATTTCCGGGTCCGCGCAGAAGAGCCGATGACCGGAGGTCACGATGCGACGAGCGAGGTGGGGTGGCGCATCGTTGAGCACGACGAGATCGACGGCGCGTCCCTCGAGGGCGCCGGAGAGCCGAGACGAAAGCCTCAGTCGCTGGTCGAAACGCTCGCGGGTGGTCGGGAATCGCTCGCGGTCGAGGAGTACGCCGACGTCGACGTCACTCTCGGCCTCGCTCCCGAATAGATAGGCGGCGGCGACCCCCGGAAACTCGTCGCTCCCGAGCCTCCGCATCAGCCGCGCCTCGATTTCATCGCGCGTCATGGCGGCACCCTAGCACAGGCCCGACGTCAGGGGTCGCGGGCGGCGGACTCGCTGCTGGTCAAGCTCAAGCTCTGGCGATTGCTGAGGGGGTGGGTGAGCTGAGAGGCGCGGGTACGCCCGCATCGCGTGCCTAGGCAATTGTCTCCGCGGTCAGCGCAGCGACTTCGCGGCCTGCGTGATCCACGCCAGCGTCTGATCCGCGTCGCCGAAGCCCTGCGTACGCGCGGCCGCGCCACTCTGGGGCGAGAACACCACCAGCGTGGGGAACGCATCGACCTGGAACCGCTGCTGCAGATCCTCAATCTCCGGCGAGTTGCGACCCTCCTCGCGTACCCGGTCCACGATCGAGACCGGGATCACGGTGGTCTGCACGGTGCGCCCGCGCTGCCAGTCCTCGAACACCTGCTGTTTCATGGCCCGACAAGGCCCGCACCAGTCGGCGTTGAAGTCGATGAGAATCGGCTTTCCGTTGCGCCGCGACTCCGCCATCGCGCTCTCCAGCGACGTCCATTGTGAGACCTCTTCGCGCGGCGCTTCCGGAGTCGGCGACACGATCACCTGCGGCGCGGGATCTGAAGGCGTTACCTCGCCCGCGACGTGGCCGGGGGACGTCGCGCGCATCGAGATCGGGGCGACGCCCTGCTGCTCGCCGGCGTTCGGCTCCTTCGGCTTCGGGCCCGGCAACTGGCCCACGAGCCAACCGACGAGCAAGCAGACCGGGAGTAGCAGCACCAGCCACCAGGGCGAAGGGCGCCGGGTTGAATGCGTCGGTTCGTCCAACATGAGGCGGTCTCTCCGATTCATTGGGCCACTGAGGTCGAGCCGGGCGTCCGCGAATGCGCTCGCCCACTACCTCGCGAGATCTCCTGGCGGAGCGCCGCGAACATGCGGCCTCGGCACGCCCGTCGACCGCGTTATCGGCCGTTCGGTGGCCGGATTCAGTACGGGCGCTAGGGGAGCGATGGCCTTCCTCGCCGGGTAGATCAGCCGCATGAAGCAGCGGCTTCTTGGGGGACGTGAGGAGAAAATAGGGAAATCAGAAACCGAACGAGAAGCAGACATCGCCACATGCGGAGAGCAGCCGGCCCAAGGCCCTACGTAGCCTTGAGCCGCCTGCGTCGGTGGACGGCGTGGTAGCCTGCCGGACGCGAGTGGTCGTTGAAACCATGGCCAACCGTAGCCACGAGCGATCTCCGATCTCGGCTCGCACAAGGGAGGGCATGTGCCTAGATTCGTCGCTAGAACGGTCGGTGGTGGGCAACAAGATCTAGTCGTCGACCGCAATCCCGACCAGTGTCCGCTGTGCCATCGCAGCGTCGACGCGGTTTTCGAGTACGGAACCGTGTGGCAGGCGCAGGGCACCTCGCACGCTACGATCGTGTTTCGGTGTCCTTCCGCAGACTGCGAAAATCTGTTCTTGGCCAAGTACGAGCCCGATGATCGCCCTGGACCGTACGGAGGTGGAGCGATGCTTCTTCAAAACTTTGAGCCTCAGACGGTGGGCGAAATAAACATCGACGAGGACATACGCGCCTTGTCACCCCGATACGCAGAGCTCCTTGCACAGGCCGTCGCCGCCGAGGCCTACGGCCTTAGCGAATTGGTAGGGATGGGGCTTCGGAAAGCCCTCGGGGAGGCTGGTCCCGTATGCGAAGCTGTCGCCGGGTTCGTTCGCGAACACGGTACGGCGTATCAGCGGGATCGAGCGGTTCCACGTCCACCAGATGCGGCACACGTTCGCTTGTCAGTGGTTGGAGCGGGGCGGCAATCTCGCCGCCCTTCAGCAAATCCTGGGTCACGCCTCAATCGAGACCACGCAGCGGTACGCGCGGTTGAGTGACGAGGTGGTGATGCGGGAGGCGAAGAGACTTCAGCAAGGAGGCTGGGCATGAATGGTCTGTCGGATAAGGCAATCGAAGAAGTCCAGTACCGGGGTCACAAGCAGCAGGTGTGTCGCCACTGCGGAGGCGAAGTCTTTCGCTTCGTGAAGGACTTCCCGGTGGAGAGGTTCAAGGTCTATCGGGGAAGTGATGGCGATCTGCGTCGGCTCACATATAGCCCCGAAGCGATGGCTCCGCCTGTTGAGCCCATTGCTTGCCTCGCATGCGCCGAAGCGCCGGTACGCGGTCGCGTCCACAGGATTGCTCTGAATGGGCAGACCGGAGATGAGATGGCTTGGCCGGAGCCCGAGATGCCGGGGCGGTGGGTCGACGCAAGTGGACGCAGCCCGATGAGGTAGCTGAACGCGAGGCGGTAGTCATACCGCCTTCACGCTTCGATAGGAGGGCGCTCATGATGCATAGGGCCGCAAACAGAATCACAATGGTTCTTCCGGCACTCGCGTGCCTTGCGCTTCAGGTGGTGAGCGCACACGCTGAATGGCAGCCGAAGGTATCCACGGCGAGTGACGCCTACACGTTCGCGCCTGCGATGCTGTGCGGCGGAAAGCCATCATCAGAAGTCGAGGCAGGAGCCATCTTGGAGAAGCTTGGCCTGAAGCGAACTGCGACCGGCTGGTCTTTTCGAGATTCGACCGGGCTGACCACAGTGTATGGTCGCGCGGAGAATCACGTGATGTTCGTCGAGTTCGTGCCAGCTACACGTACCGCAATTAGCCAATCAGTGTTGAGCGTGCTCACAGCGAAAGCCGAACGAGTTGAAATGCGCACGCCAACCGAGCTTGCGTTCCGATTCGCGACTGACATGGCTGACTGCAGCGACCATCAGATCATGAGGGTCACGCTGCCGAACGCGATCTGGGTGGCGACGTTGCGGGTTGTGAACTGGGAATGACCCTCCGAAACCGCTGCACTCCGTAGCACGGACCGTAGCAGCGAACAGTAGCGAAGCACCCAACCCGTTGCGTCACCGAGGCCCAGAAGACGAGAGCATCGGTTTCCTCAACCGCTTCCGTGACCGCGATCGCGGCGATCGCCCGCCGCAGCCTGCGGTGTTCGCGGGCTGTATCGCGGGACGGTGCGACCTCGAGTTCGAGCGGGTGAACGTCGACACGCTTGCCGGGGGTTACGCAGCTCCACCGCCCGGGCGCTTCCATGGCGGTCCTTGCACCAGGTAGGTAAAGACGAGCCCGAACGCCAGACCCACGATCATGACTACGATCGCCCCCACGAGGGTCGGGCCGTACACCCAGCCTCGCTTCGCCACGATTTCGTCCAAGAACATCAGTCGCGCCCAGGTCCAGACTCCTATGACCACGAATACCGCGAACGTGAGGAACACGAGTCGCCACTTGTCGCCAATCTTCCGCGCCTTGATGGTCTCCTCAGCAGTTCCTTCCTCATGGACCGCACAAAATGTTTCCCAAGCGCTATCTGCGAACCAGAGGAGATAGAAGATCGCCGCGAGTTCGATGGCGTATCGGACGCAGAGGATCCCCAACGTCTCCTGCTCGAACCATGGCAATCCCGTCGGTCCGTCGACGAGCGGCACTCCGGGAAATCCGGCGAGCTTCGAATACGCGAAGACCTGGACGACAATGCCCGAGACGTTCACCAAAAAGCCGAAGAGCACGGCACCGTAGGGCAAGTACATCAGAGGATATGCCACCCGCTCGGGGGCCTGAGCCGGTTGATTCACGAATAGAAACTGGTGGGGAAGCCACGCCTTGGCGAAATCCGGATCGCTGCACCTTTCGCGGAGCACCTTCATGCTGTCCCGGGCCTGGAACCCCGCAAAGCAGAGCCAGAGCATGGCGATGAAAAGCATGATTGCGCCGAAGAGAGTCGCGTCATCGGCCGCGACGGGGATACCGAGGAGGGGCAGGCCCACCTGTGGGCGCGTGATCGTGCTGGGCGGTAGAGCTTCGGAACTGATCTTCGCTCGCGTGATGAGCATGTCTACGGCGAGATTGAGGTCCGAACTCCATTGGTACCGAATGTATCTGCGGTACGCCTCGCACCAGGCCGCCGCTTCGGACGCGCGCGCCGAGGCCGACACCTTGATGGAATCCAGACGGACGGACGTCGCGGGACCTGACGGCACAGGGGGGGCCAGCGGCCGCGCTCGATGCTGATTGGGGCGGTATCCGCTCGGGGGCCGACCGGGAACCGCCTCAGGTGAGGAGGACGTCGATTCTGTCGAACCCTCCGCAGTGGTAGCTGAAACCGCGGTCGGCCGATCGGCGTCACGAACGGCGCTATCGGGGATCGCGAGCGAAAACGACTGAAGCCTGTAGACGAGGGCGCGAGCGTAGTTCTCAGTCGCGGGCCGACGAATCGGCTCCCACTCGATGAGCTCGATCAGCTGAACGGCGATCAACCAGGCGGCAATCAGGGTGGTCGTGAGGAGAATGCGGCGAGCGCGGGTGATGGCGGCTTGTGTTGATCCGATCCAGTACTTGTCCTGCTCGGTGAGGGTCTTGCTGCCGACGCGTGTATCGGAGACGGACATGGCGGCCCCCTGGCGCTTTTAGAGCGATGCTTGAGGGATAGTGGCAGACGTGCTTGATGGCGGCCGTGTCCCGCGTCGTGTTGAAAAAGGAAGTGGCGTAATCTTCCGGCTTCTC
>CAZCGA010000209.1:0-8430 GCA_964498075.1 uncultured Binatia bacterium (SeqCode)
TGTCGATAAAGCCTTCGAAGCGTTCCACCCCGTCCGACAGGATGCGGAAGAAGCGTTGCATGACGCTCGACCACTCTTCCGGATCGAGCTGCTCGGCGAGCTCCATCGAACCCCTCACGTCGGCGAACAGCACGGTCACCTGCTTGCGCTCGCCCTCGAGTGCGGAACGGGACGTGAGGATTTTGTCGGCGAGATGTTTCGGAGTGTAGGCGCGGGGGGCAATTTGTTGGGAGGGCGAGGCTCCCGCCGAGCCTCTTTGGTCCGCAGCCGCGGCTCGGCGGGAGCCTCGCCCTCCCACGGACTCACCACACTGATCGCAGAACTTCTGGTCCGGCGGATTGGCGGTGCCGCAGACTGAGCAGGTGATCTGGCGCCCCAGCGATGCGGCGCATTCACCGCAGAAGCGTGCGCTCTCTCGATTCTCGTGGCCGCAGGTCGGACAGTTCATGCAATGGCCCACTGACTCACTGGAGCAATGACTCAATTCTTTCCGTATGTCCCGTCGCGCCCATCTCGGTGTAGAGGCGCAACGCCTCGCGCAGGTGGGCGCTGCGCGCGGACTGGTCCCCGCGCGACTGCGCGAGCTCGGCGCGGACTTCGAGGACCTGTGGGAGCAGACTCACGTCACCGGTGCGATCGATCAGCGCCTCGGCACCAGCGAGGGCCGCTTCGACTGCGGACGCGTCCGCGCTTGGCGTGTAAACGAGGGCGCGGGCGAGCACCACGTGGGCCTCCGCGGCGCTGACCAGGTTCCCGCGGGCGGCTGCGAGCGCGACCGCCTGCTCTGCGGTCTGGCGCGCACGCGCCGCGTCGCCCTGCGCCAGCTGCGCCTGCGCCACGACCGGAATGAGCAAGGGTTCGAGCGACCCGGGGACGAGACCCCGGGCGAGCAGTGCGGCGAGCGTCCGCTCCGCGCCCTCGGGGTCGCCGGTCGCCGTGAGGGCGAGGCCCAGATAGAGGTGCGCGGCGCTCACCACGCTCCGGTTCTCGAAGCCCTCGGTCATGGCGGCGGCCTGCCGGGCGTGGCCGAGCGCTTCCGGCGCGCGGCCGGCGCCGAGGTGGACGTAGCACGCACCGAGATGCGCGAAGAGCCGAGCGATCGCGCCGCGCTCGCGGGCGCGCTCCTCCATCGCTTGGACCAGGTCGGCCGCGTCGCGTAGCCGGCCGAGCTGAGCCAGCGTCGTCACCTTGCAGTGCGTGAACATGCCCCATGGGTCGAGTGCGTCCGGCGCGACGGCGTCGAAGACTCGGTCCTGCATCAGCCGCGCGATGGTCTCGTCGACGAACTGCGGCAGGGCGCGGGGGTCGCGCTGCAGCAGAGCGGTCGACAGAGCAACGTACAGCAGAACCTGGAGGTCGGCGTCGGTGGCCGGATCGATCCGTCGGGCGGCTTCTTGCAGGTCGGCAATCACCTCCTCGTGCATCATCCCTTCGCCGACCACGCGATAGATCCCGTACGCCGCGAGGAGTTGTGCCTGCGCCGGCGCGTTGCGCGTGCGCGCGGCGATCTCGCTGCCATCGCGATAGAGGGTTGCCATGTCGCCGGCGGACGTCCCCACGCGCGATCCGTACACGAGCAGCTGCGCCCGTGCGGCCAGGCCCACCGCGTCGCGCTCGTCGGCCGACGGGAGCCGAGCGGCGAGGTCGCGCACTTTCTCCCAGTGGCCGACACGCTGCGCCATGAAGGCGTAGCCAGATAGCTCGGCGGCGCGCCGGTGCCAGCGGACGGCGTTCCCGGCGTCGCCGGCCTGCTCCCAGTGATGCGCCAGCTCGGCGGCCTTGGCGTCGAGCGCGTCGCGATGGCGCGCCTCGAGCGCCTGCGCCACCGCGGCATGGATGCGCGCGCGGCGCTCCCCGAGCTGCGAGCCGTAGGCGACCTCCTGCGTGAGCGGGTGCTTGAAGGCGTAGTCGCGTTCCGGGAAGAGCGCCTGCTCATAGACGAGTTCGGCGGCGACGAGCGTCCGCAGCGCCGCGTCGAGATCGGCCTCGGCGCGCGCCGTCACCGTGCGCAGCACGGGCTCGAGGAACTGCTTCCCGATCACCGCTGCCGCCTGCAGCACCTGCTTCTCGCGCTCCGGCAGGCGATCGATGCGCGCGGCGAGCACCGCATGCACAGTCGTGGGCAGCACGAGCCGGTCGAGCGGCAGCGCGAGCCGATACGCGCCTTTTGTCCCCGTCAGATGTCCCGCCTCGGCGAGCGCCTGCACGGTCTCCTCGATGAAGAAGGGGTTGCCGGCGGTGCGCGTGTCGATGCGGGCGGCGAGCCCGGCGAGCGACGGGTCGTCGCCGAGCAGATCGCGCAGCAGCGCCGCGATCGCGTCGGCCCCGAGCGGCCGCAGCGCCAGCTGCTCGTAATGCGAACGCTCCATCCACGGCGCGCGATAGCCGGGGCGGAAGTTCACGACAACCAGCGTACGGGCGTCGGCCGTGACCTCAGCCACCTCCGCGAGGAACGCCTCCGTGCCTGGGTCGACCCAGTGCAGGTCTTCGATCAGGATCACACCCGGCTGCCGTGCGCTGCGCGCCGCGGTGACGTGGCGGAAGACGCCCAGGAATTGGCGGTGCCGCTCGTCAGGCGGGAGCGGCGGGCTCGGCCGCTCGGGGTCGGGCACACCGAGAAAGTCGAAGACGAGCGGCAGAGCGGGTTCGAGCCCGCGGTCGAGGAGGAGCAGGGCGCCCGCCACCTTGTGGCGCACGAGGCGCGGCGAGTCGCGCTCGTCGATCTCGAAGAGGCTGCGCAGCAACTCGAGCACGGGCAGGAATGGAATCATCTGTCCGTGCGACACCGCGTGCGCCGCGCGGACGACGATGCCGCGCACACGGCACCGTTCGAGGAACTCGTGGCACAGGCGGCTCTTGCCGATGCCTGCCTCGGCGACGATGCCGACGACCTTCCCCTGGCCGGCGATCGCCCGTTCGAGCGCCGCCTCGAGCGCCGCCATCTCGGCCGTACGGCCGACGAAGCGCGAGAAGCCGCGGGCGCGCGACACGTCGAGCCGCGTGCGCAGCGGACCGGTGCCTGCGAGCTCGAAGACGTGCAGCGGCTCGGCCACACCCTTCACGCGCGCTGCGCCAAGGTCGCGGAGCGCGAAGTAGCCCGCGGCCAGCCGCTGCGTGTGCTCGGTCAGCATCACCGTCCCCGGATCGGCGAGCTGCTCCATGCGCTGGGCGAGGCCGACGGTGTGCCCTTGGGCGGTGTAGTCCATGCGCAGGTCATCACCGATCTTGCCGACCACGACCTCACCCGAGTTGATCCCCATGCGCACGGCGAAACTGAGTCCGCGCTCGACGCGCAGCTCGTCGGCGTAGCGGCGCAGCGTGTCGCGGAGATGCAACGCCGCCCAGCAGGCGCGCTGCGCATGATCCTCGTGCGCGATCGGCGCACCGAACAGCGCCATAATGCCGTCGCCGGTGAACTTGTCGACGAAGCCTTCGAAGCGCTCGACGCCTTCCGACAGGATCTGGAAGAAGTGGCTCATGATCCGGCTCCATTCCTCCGGGTCGAGCTGCTCCGCCAGCTCCATCGAGCCCTTCACGTCGGCGAAGAGGACGGTCACTTGCTTGCGCTCGCCTTCCAATGCGGGCTTCGATTGCAGGAGTTTATCGGCAAGGTGTTTGGGTGTGTAGGCGCCCGGAACGGGCGCCGGTTGTCGGGTTAGGGCTCCGGCCGGCGCTGCGTGTCGTGCGGCCTGGAGCTCGGGCGCGACGGGCTGTGCGCACGTGTCACAGAACTTGGCCGTGGGCCGCAGCACAGCTCCACAATGGGCACAAGCCAGCGTAAGAGCCGTGGCGCACTCCTCGCAAAACTTTGCTCCCTCGCGGTTGGCGTGGCCGCAGGCGGTGCAGTTCATGTGGCCCTCGCGGCGCACAGCTCCTTGAAGCGCGCGAGCGCCTCGTCGGCGGCGGTGAGGTCGAAGAGCTCGTAGCGTTGGATGCGGTCGCCGGCGATCAGGTAGACGCCGACGAAGACGTTCTCGAACGGGCCGCCATCGCGCGCCGTTCCGAACACGCGCAGCACCGCAACTCGACCATGGCAGTTCCAGGCGAGCAGCCGCAGACCCTCAGTGCCGACGTCGGGCGCGAGATCAGCGTGCACGCGGATCGACTCGATCCATTCGTCGCGACTCAGCGTGCCGAAGCCTAGGAGACGGTGGTCGTCGAGCACGAAGTCATTCGCGAGGCCCGCCAACACGGTGGGCCAATCGTGCTCGTTATACGCGCGAACCAGCGCAGCAATTGGGGTCTGCCCGCCGACGGCAGCCACTTCGCCGGCCGCAAAGCGTGATTCGGCCTCGGTGAACGCGGCGGTGCGATCGTCGACGTCGAAGTGAATCACCGCCCGCAGATGACCTTGCGCGTCGATCTCGGTCAGCGCGATGGCCTCGATCTCAAATTCTCCGCGCTCGGGTCCAGCCCGGCACAGATTCCGCTCGATGGCGATGCGGTCACCGATCGTACCGATCAGTTCGCGCGTGATCTGCAGATTGGGCCACGAGCGAACCTCCCGAATACTCTTCAACCACACCTCGACGTCTTCCGACACGAGCGCGCGTCGGCCGCGATCTTCGTAGACGAAGTCGGCGCTCGCGAGCGCACGGACACTTTCCAGATCGTCGGCGACAACGAGATCGTAAGCGCGATCGCGCGCGCGCGACGCGGCGTTCGGCGGTATCCGCAGCGGATCGGGCCGCAGCTCCGCGAAGCGCGCTCGTGCTTTGTCGAGGTCCTCGGGCTCGAACATCTCCACCCCGATGAGCCGGTCGCCCTGGTGGAGCATAATCCGTGCGTAGACTGACTCGAACTCGCCACCCTCGCGCAGGGTACCGAAGTTGCGCGCAACCATGAGGACGCCGTGTTTCTCGACGGCGACGATGTACAGGGTCTCCACGCTCACGTCGGGCGCCTGCTCGAACAGCGCGGCGAGCGACGCGAGGTAGGCAGCTCGATCGAGCCGGCCGAGTCCCGTGCGCCGGTGGTCGTTCAATGCGAAGTCATCGCGCAGGGCGGCACGAACCCCTTCGAGGTCGTGGGCATTCACGGCGCGCAGCGCTTCAAACAACGCCAACGGGATGTCGCGCGCCTCGTCGCTGCGGGCGTAGCGTTCGAGCATCTCCAGGGCGGCGGCGCGACGATCGTCGGGGTCGAGGGCGATGTCGGCGATGATGTGCCCCTCATCGTCGACCTCCTCGATGTGCAACAGGTCGAGCTCGAAGGGCGCCCGTCCCCCGACCGTGGTCCAGTGCTGGTGCTCGAGCTCGAGCCGGTCGCCAGCCGTAGCGAGCAGCGTGTGTGCGCACCGCGCCCTGTGCGCCGCCCGCTGGAGCTGCTGGCAGTGTGCGACGAACATGTCGGCATCGCCGGTGAGACGGATGAGGCGGCGACGATCATCGAACACCACCGGTGCGACTAAGGCGCGGAGCGCATTCCAATCGCCCGCTGCTTGGTACTCGCGCAATCGATCGTGTGCCCGCGTCGCAGCATTCGGCGGGATGTGCAGCGGATCTTGCCGCAACGCTTCGAACTGCGCCCGCGCCTGGTCGAGTTGATCCAAGGCGTACATGTCGCGACGGCGTTCCCTGCCGTCCGCATCCACCTGCGACACGACGACGCGCACCTGCTCGAATGCGCCGCCTTCGTGCGTGCCGAGCATGGCGCCGATCATGAGCAACCCGCGCTCGCACAACCGCAGGTGCTCGACACGGACACGGAGGTCGGTCGAGAGAGCGAACAGCGCCTTCACCGACTCGACATATGCCGCGCGCTCGAGGACTCCCCAGCCGAGCGGACTATGATCGTGCACGACGAAGTCAGGCGCGAGCAGCGCCGCGAGCGTCTCGACATCTCTATCCGCGCCGGCTCGCACGAATGCTCGACTCCACTGCTGCGGCCGCGGGAAGGCTGCGCCCTCGCCGGCGGCGAAGCGTGCATCGAGTTCCGCGTAGGCGGCGTCGAGGTCGTCGAGGTCGAAATTGACGTGCACGATCGCATCGCCGCGCTCGTTGACTTCGAGGACCGCAAGGTACTCGATCACCGTCGGTCCTCGCAGCGCATCGTTGCCGTCGAAACGAAACCGGCTCAGCGCCAGCCGATCACCTCGGGTGGCGAGTGGATGAATCTCGATGCGAGAGGCGCTCACGTCGAACAGCGGGCGCATGAATTCGAGACTTTGGTCCCGATCAAGCTCGACGCGGACCAACGCCCGCCGGTCGATGCGGCGGTATTCCGGCGGAAGCCATGCCACGATCCGTGCCCAATCGCGCGCGTGCCACCACACGAAGAATCGATCCCAGGCACGCGTCGCCGCGTTCGCGAAGTGCGCGGCCATCCGTTCCGCTCCCTCTCCCAGAGGGCGAGGGGACCCTGTACCTGTCAGCTCATCGAAGCGGGCGAGCGCCTCATCCTCGCGGTCGGGATCGAACTGCTCGATACGCGTGACGAGGCCATCGGCTCCGAAGAGGGTGAGATCGAGGCTCGGCAGCTCGAACTCACCGCCGCTGGAGCGGTCGATGCCCCGGACCGCGCCGCGCGTAAGCAGCGCGTCGCATCGCAGGACGAGCACGTCGTCGACGCACGCGCTGACGTTCTGCGCGGTTTCAAGCAAGGCGCGGGCGCGGCCGCGCAGGAATGCCTCGGCCCCATGCTCCGCGGCAAAGCCGAGCGTGCGATGATCGATCAGCTCGAATGTGGGGGCGATCATGGCGGCAAGATCCTGGGCATCGAGTGGATGGAGCGTAACCGCGTGCGTGCGCGCGATCGTCGCGGCGCGTTCACGCTCGGGACCAGGAGGGAGGAGTTCGCCGTAGCGCTCGTACAAGCGGTAGCACGCATCGCGCAGGCGGTCGGCGGCGAAGCACTCCGTCCGCCGCCGGTGTCCCTGCGCGTCGACCTCGATCAGCACGATTTCCTGCTTCTCCACGGCGCCGACGTCGAAGGCGCCGGCGGCATAGTTCTCGTACGACAAGAGGTAGCGAACGAGCGCGAGCGACTCGCCGAGGGTCGCCAGCAGTTTGTGCCGGATCGCGATCTTCTCGGCTCCCGAGAAGAGACCGTGCCAGTCGTCGATCGTCTGCAGTCGGCCGTACGTGATGCGCGTCGGGTGGTGGACGTGTTCGTAGTCTTCCGTGAGTGTGGGCAGCGCATCGATGCGCCGGCTCTCGAACGCGGCGTCGAGTTGCGCCGCATTGGCGGTCGCGGCGTTCGGCCGCACGCGGCGGCGGGTGGGCGGCAGCGACCCCTCTTCAATTCTCCCCTTGCCAAGGGGAGACGGGGAGGGGTGCTCCGCCGTCAGCTCATCGAAGCGCGCCAACGCCTCGGCGTCGCGGTCCACATCGAAATATTCCTTGCGAGCGATCAAACCATCGCTGCCGAAGACATCGAGCATGAGGAACTGCCGCTCGTACGGGCCCCCGCCAGCGCGGAGTGTGCCGGAGTGAGTCGCGCGCACTAAGAGCGCGTCAGGCCGCAGGCCGAGAACGTCGTCCCGGCGCGTGGCAACATTGTCGGCGAGCTCGAGCACGGCGTGTATATGCGCCCCGGTCGCTTCTGCACCACGCGCAGACCACGTTCCCAAGATTCGATAATCGACAACCTCAATGGTGGGCGCGAACCGGGGCGGGACATTGCGGGCCCACTCTCCCGTCATCGCGATCGAACGCGCGATCGCCGTGGCACGGACGCGCTCAGGCCCCTCCGGGAGCAACTCGGCGTAGCGCGCGTAGAGGCGCGCGATCGCGTCGCCGAGCCGGTTGGTCGGAAAAAGGTGCGAACGCCGAAGTCGCCCCTGCGCGTCGGCTTCGCTCACAATGACCATCTCGGTCTGATAGGGGCCCACGTCGAACCGCCCGCCTTCGGTTCCACTGCCCGAAAAAGATGCCTGGAAGAGTGCGAGTGAGTTGCCCAACGTGGCCCGTGGCTCGTGTCGGAACCCGAGGTGTTTCACTCTCAGCATGGAACGGAAGTACGCGAGCGTTGAGCGCCGAGAGAACGTATCGCCGACCGTTTCCTCCGTTCCCTCGTAATCGTCGGCCAACAAGCCGGGGAGCGCACCGTCGTCGCGCGCCATCATGGCCGCGTCGAGGCGGGCGGCAGCGGCCGTCGCCGCGTTCGGTTGCACGCGGCGGCGCTCCGTCACCTCATCGAAGCGCGCCAGCGCCTCGACCTCGCGACCCACGTCGAACTGCTCCATGCGGGTGAGGAAGCCATCGGCTCCGAAGATGTACAGCCGGAGGTAGCGTCTCTCGAAGGCGCCGCCGCCAATGCGGTCAGTGCCCGAAGTCGTTGAGCGCGTGAGGAGCGCGTCGAAGCTCAGGGCGAGGACATCGTCATCACGGACGGCGATATCGGTGCCGACTTCGACCAGCGAGCGAAGAACGCGTTGGAAGGCTGCCGCTCCGTGCATCGATCCCAATCCCAGGGTTTGATGGTCGATGA
>CAZCGA010000210.1:0-8425 GCA_964498075.1 uncultured Binatia bacterium (SeqCode)
TCCCGGCAATGGCACTGGCCTTTGAAGAGCGCGTCGCCCTCAGCCTTGTAGCGAACCGCGCCGCAGTAACATCCACCTTGCAATTCCATGACACGACCTCCTTCTGCGAAATGTGATGATACCCTCCGAGTCGCCTAGCGAGATGCGCTCGGGCTGCCGGCGCATAGAATCGCGCGCGCAGCAGTCTAGCGCAAGCGGGTCGGTTCCAGTTGGTTGAGTCACTCCAGCAAGGCGGCCACGCCGTGGCGCGGCGCAGGACGGATGAGCCGCGCGCGCTGTTCAGCGGGCTCCAGCGACGTGCCGGGCGGCTCTCACTGGCGACCCGCCCGCTGGCGGTTCAACTTCGCCACGGAAATTCCTCGCCGCTGGTTCTCCCGCCTCGCGGCAATTTTGACCCGAAGACGTGCAGCTCGGTGTTCCGAAGATCACTTCCCGCTGACAATCGGCAGGTCTCTCCAGCAGTATCGCGTGCTTACACGCACCGGGTTCCGCTGGCGTGCCAAATAGACCGCATTCAAGGGCTCCGAAACTATCCACCTATGCTGTGCGCCACCTTGGCGACAATCTCACTTCGACCTGCTAAGTTACCTCATCCGCTTCTGCAGGAAGCCGCCCCGAGTTGGCCAAGCAACCAGCCGGGAACCAGACAAGGAGCACAATGATGATTCAAGCAGTCGTAGGGAAGAGAGTCGACAGCTGGTGTGCCCGTTGCAAGCTCATGCTGGCACACACTATCGAGGCCATCGTGAAGGACAAGATCACTCGCACACACTGCAATACCTGCGGTGCGCAACACGCCTATCGGCGCAACCCGCCGGGTACCGCGAGCGCCACGGTACGCGGCGTATCGTCTGGCAGCGGACGGTCTACGAAGGCAACGTCTCCAGCCGTCGACTATCAAGAGCTGCTGCGCGGCAAAGATGTCGGCAACGCCCGTGCGTACAAGATATCCGAACGCTTCCGGCCGAAGGAGATCATTCGTCACCCGACCTTTGGCGTAGGCCTCGTAGTTGCCGTGCGCGATACAAACAAGATCGACGTCGGGTTCAGCGATGGCTTGAAGACGCTCATCCAGGACTCGGTTGCGCGGTAAATGCTAGTACACGTCCAGCCGTGCGTTTCACCCAGATGCCCGGCGACTGCTGCGCTCGCTAGGACCTTGGGGCACTCCTCACGGAGTGCCCATGGCATTGCCTGCGCGGCGAAGGAGAAGTGCAAATGAACGTGCGTCTTGCCAGTGGAAATGAGTTACCCGCAGGCTGGCATCCTGGCCAACCATTGCTGGGAAAGAGTGTGGACTTGCATGCAGCCGTGGACTGCCCGTTTGGTCCTGACTGTCAGCCATGCCGTGACGGGTTGACGTGGAACCCCGGACTCGAGACACACCGCAAGCAAGTCACCTGACCGTGCGGGTGTGGGGGCCGTTGTGCTCGACGACTTCTCCGTCGAGCGCCTGATGCGGTTTCTGACCGCGCTTCATCGAGACATCCGGATCGTTGTCGGCGAGAAACCTCGACGGGGCCGCTGTAGGGTGCAGATGACAGTTCACCGCACCGTGACTTCGACGCGGCGGTTGTTGCGGCGACCCTTGGTGGTTTCGTTGGAGGCAGCCGGGTACTGCTCTCCGAGCCCTTGCCCCACAGTGCGGGACCCGGCGATCCCTTGCGAGTTCAAGAAGGCCGCCACGGCTAAGGCCCGCGCTTGCGACAGGCCCGAATTCGTCGCTTCGCTTCCGGTCGAGTCGGCAAAACCTTGCACTTGAATCATCGCCTGCGGGTACGGCTGCATCTGCTGGACGAACCATCTGAGCTCACGTTGCCCGTCCTGGTCGACGACGGCGCTGCCGACATCGAAATAGACTACCGCCGCGTACTTTTGTGCCTGCGCGTGGGCCGCTTCCGCTTGTGCCTGGGCAGCGCGCTGTTCGCTTTCAAGCCGTTGGGTTTGTTGTTGGTAGGTCCGCTGATAGGCGGAGGGACACCCCTGGAGCATCAAGAATGCTGCCGCCAGTCCAGCGGCGGCCGGGCGTCCGGCGATCACTTTCATGACTTCTTCCGTGCCTCGAACACGGCGACCACCTCGTCGAGCGACAGTTCTCCGTCGTGGTTGGTGTCGGCCTCTTCGAACTGCCGGAATCGGATGCGCACGAACTCACGCAGCGAGACCTGTCCGTCCGCGTCCTGGTCCACATCTTTGACCGCTTCGGGAAGCGGCAACCGGCTCAGCTCAACGGCGCCAAGAAAGCCGTCCTTGTTCGTATCGGCGCTGTAGAACACCTCGACGAGCCGCGTGTGGAATTCCTCGAGGTCAATTTCCCCGTCCCCGTTCTTGTCGGTTTCGGCGAACGCCGCCCTGGGGTCGTAGGGTTTCGGCTGATCTCCGCCACGTGCAGCGCTGGTGAACACCATGACGGCGGTTGCGAGGACGATCGATATTGTCATTGAGCGCATGCTGGTTCCTTCGCGGGCATCCCGCCCTAGCTCTGCTGGATCTTCCAGGTTCCGTCTGCCTGGCGGCACGCCGTCCCGTACGACTGTTGCGGCTCGCCGCCAATCGTGATCGTCTGCCGGTATTCGCGACAGTACTGGCCGGTGGCCAGCTGATACGTCTTGGTCGGCGTGACCGTTCCGGAGTTGCCGGAGTCGGGATTGTTCCACACGGAGGCCTGGCCACTTGCGTTCTGCTCGAAGGCGCGGGTGGCGGCCTGCGAGGCCATCTGCTTGTCGCGATTGTCCAGCTTATGACCCACGAAGCCGCCCAACAGGGCGCCCCCGAGGGCGCTGGCGACAATGACGCCCGGACTGCCACCGGCGAGCGCCGCGATACCAGCGCCGGCGCCCGCACCCATCAGACCGCCGAGCAGCGCCTTGGGGTTCTCCTGATACGATTGCTGCATGGCCGCGCACGACGACAGAACGAACGCCAGCAGAACGATGGGCGCCACCGTGCGAATGTTTGTGCGACGCATGAATTCCCTCCCGATGCTCTCTAGTGCGGGGACTTACGGGACCATATTCGAAAGCTCGCCGACGCGGCCAGTCTGCGAAATGGCGTAGCAATCGGTTTCGTCGCGGCAGTAGGTGATGTAGACTCCCTGCCTGCCGCAGCCGCGCACGCCGACGGTGTACTCAGTCCCTTCGAATCGCCAGGCCTGGACGACCTTCTGCGAGAGCACCGACGCTTCTACGTTCGGGCAGTTCAGCTCGAACCTGGCGCGACTCTCCGCCGTCTGTAAGGCTCCTGGCGCGTTTTGCGCGAGGATATTGACGCAGGCGCTTGCAAGCAGCGCTACAAGCATCACGGTCGCGACTGTTCGAAACCGCGAGAATGCGCGCAACAGCCGCTGATTTGCGCGATGCGTACACCTCTGAAAATTGTGCATGGCCTTCCTCCGGGAATCGGGCTCGACGAAGCACCGGTCTCCTCTGGGATGCAGGAGGTGGTGCATCGTCATATCCTCCACGGTTCGAGTACGGGTTCGTGCATTGCTCCTGGTGACACGGCGTTGGCCCCGCGTCAACCCGTGTTGAGAATCACCATTCGCAGCATCCTTCGTTCACCTCCTTCCTGTACCCGCAGGTATCTCTCACGGCATCGCCCGGCCGTTCAGCGGGGTGCAGTTCAGCTCAGGGGTCTGTCCCTGTCGGAGGTCACGCCGACCTCATCGAGCCGGCGGCTGCTCGATGCTTCACGCCTGCTAGAATCGCCGAAGTCGAGCCCTCAAGTCCGGAAGGTTCTCGGTAAATTTGCGGAAATCTTCGGTGCTGCGCAGCTCTACTGGGTAGACCGTGACAACCAGGCCGCGAAGGTGGGGGGCACTGTCGGCGAGGTGGGCCTCGATCGCACCGTCGCGGTGATCATTCGATCGGAGGCTGCTCGGTGTCTGGCAATTCCTCCGCCGGAGGCGGTCCCGCCTCTGGCGGCACGGCCTCGACTCCAGGAAGCTGGGCCTCGGCGTCGCCTTGATCCGCGTCGGTCGCCGGGGAGTCGGGCAGCTCCACACCTTCCTTGACCGGCACCTGGTACTCATCAGCGATCAGGACACCACCTTCACCCGCGTGAAGCTGGCGTGGTGTGCCCTGCAGTTGTGGCGAGATCGCGCGTGGCTCCGGCCGAAATCCGCTTGGCGCTGACGCCGCCGCAACCGACGCGGTAAAGAACACCATGAGCGGGATGATTCGAATGCGTTTCATAGTTTCATTCTAGCAAATGCTCGGCAGGGCGGCCATCGGGGAGCGCACGTCGGAGTGGCCGCCGTGAACCGTCAGTCCCAGCAGCGCCCCAAGGATGCGCCGTCACCGGTCCGGCGGAGGACGGCGCGTGTGTCTGCCACAACATCTGAACAGGAGGACACGGGCGAGATCGGCGCCGGCGGAACCCAGCATCCGCCCGCGCATAACTTACTCGGGCGAGTGCTTCACGGAAGCGTCGCACGTTCGGTGATTGCAAGACCCGCTCTGGCAGTCGTTGTTGGCGCCGCAGCGGCCGGAGCCTGAACATTTGACGCCACAGTTGCCGCCGCACTGGTTACTGATGTCGCTCGGCGTGCAGCACTTCCTGTTGACGCACGCGAAGCCTTCGCAGTCGTCGCCGGTAGTGCAGCCTTGCGTGTCCTTGCAACGGTTCGAGCAGCTCCCATTGCAGCTCGGGCCGCAGCAGCGGTCACCGGAGCAAGCCCCACTCTGGCAGTCAGTGTTGGCGCCGCAGACGCTAGAGTCAGGGCATTTGACGCCACAGTTGTTGCCGCACTTGTTGCTGAAATCGCTCGGGGTGCAACACTTCCTATCGACGCACGCTTCGAACTTTCCGCAGTCGTTGTCGCTGCTGCACTCCTGCCCGACCGCGGCGCAAGGAAAGGCGAGCAGCCGGAGACCAACCGCCGCAACCACTGCCATGAAAGGGATGCCACACCTCGGGCTGATCAACACGGCAAGCCGTGCACCGCTGCGGGTCTCAATCCACATCTTCGGTACACCATACCGTACTTTGAGAGAGTTGTGCAGTATTCCACGCGTCGCCGATCCTTGGTGATCGCCCAAAACCTCACCTCCCCACCGGCAGCGTCAGGACGGGTGACTTGCCTTTGCCGGTCGCCGATTGAAGCGAGAAGAGGATGTTCAACAGACTGAACGTGGACTTTGAGCTCTGGTCGTCGTCGGCGATGTAGAACCACCAGCCGCGGTGCTGCACGGCGATGTAAGCCTTCTGCGGGCGCTCCTCCTGCGAGTGGATGCGCAGGATCTTGCCGGTGACCTTCGACCAATCGAACGGTTCTCCGTCGGCGTCTTTGGTGACCGTGACGAGGCCCGCCTGGACGTGCGGCGCGGGCGGCTCCACCGACTGGGAAAGGAAGTACAGGACGGCCAGCAGGGAGCGGCAGCGCATACCGACTTCGTTGGGCTTCCGCTTGAACGGGAAGGCCGTGAGTGTGAAGTCGTCTCTGCCGGGCTCCAAGTCGAG
Source organism: uncultured Binatia bacterium (SeqCode) (assembly GCA_964498075.1). Lineage (GTDB taxonomy): Bacteria > Desulfobacterota > Binatia > HRBIN30 > HRBIN30 > CAZCGA01. The sequence continues at coordinate 5,461 of CAZCGA010000210.1, forward strand.
GTAGCGACGCACTGCGGCGACGTCCGCCGCAAGCGGGCTGTTGGGGTCGGCCGGAGGGCGCAGCCAAAAGTGAGGATTGTGTCCGGGCGGGTCGGTTTCATGTTCCTTGGCCTCCCAGTTGAGGCCGACGAGTCGCGCGGATTGCAGGCGGTGCAAGCGCTCGGCGAAGTCGACGAAATCTTCGTAGTCGGGCTTGCGCTCCGGTGTCGGGCCGGTGGCGGTGGGCGCATTGAAGAGGTCATTCACACGCTGGACCGCCACCAGCAGCATGCGTGCATCGCTCCAGCCGGTCTGCGTGAAGAGCATGAAGGAATCCAGTGGAATGGGCGTGAGCATGCGCGTGGCGAACTCATCGCCCGCGAGCGGTGTGTAGGTGACCGTCGGGTGCTCCCCATAAGCGAGGGCGGTGCCGAGACTCGCGGTGTTGGTGCCCGAGGCAGGGATGAAGCCGGAAGCGTTGAACGAGGCGTCGTAGCCGTATGACGCGACGACGGCGCCAAGCTCGAGGAACAACGGGGTGTCGTTGTAGCGGAGGCGGACGAGATTGCGGAGCATCTCCGCATCGGTGGAGCGGACGATCTGCTGGTTGTAGTCGGGCCGCTCGCTGCGGAGGGCCTTGGGGCCAAACCCGGTGGCGCAGCCGCTCGCCAGCAGCGCAAGCAAGCACGGTATCAAAACGGCGCGGAAGGAGAGCATCGGACCCGGCCTCGACGCGGATGTACAGCACCTCACACCTATAGCCATGGCCTCACCACATCTACTGCCCGAGATGGGCGAGCGCGTCGCGCATCGGAGCACTAGAGATCCTCATCAACCCTGCGAACGGGCTGTTCATCTCCAGGATCAGAAGGATCGCACCCGAGACCGACAGCGCGCACACGGTCAAGGCCGCAACAACCGTGGCGTTGCGCGGAGCGAACAGTCCGAAGGTGGCGAAGATGATGGCAAGCCAGGACACCAGCACGACCAGGAGTGTCATGGGGATCGACTTGTCTTTTTGGAAGAGTAGTAGCCAGCGCGTCGTCGACATCTCACCGGCGATCTCCAGAGCCTGCGACCGAAGCCCGCGCTGGACCTCGTTCTGTGGCGAGAGCTCCCAGAGCTTGGCCCGAATGCCCTCCGCCCCAACGACTTGCTCAGGGGTGTCGAAGTTCGCCTGCCGGGACTTGTCGCCGGGAAAGAGCAGCTCGACCCTGGCGGCATAGCCGCGTTTCAGCAGATCGCGGATCTCTCTCGTCTCCCCTCCATAGTCGGCCAGGGCGCGATCGAGCGAGATGACCCGGGCGGCATTCTGCACGAGCTCGCTACTCATCAAGTCGAAAGAGCTCTTTGCCGAGGAGATCAGCAGGCTCAGAACAAGAGCGGCCATCGTCGCAATCAGGGCGGTCCCCAGCTTCACGACGTCCTTTGAATCCTGGCTCAGATGATGTTCGGGCAAAGCGTTGCCCAGGAACATGCCGAGCATCGCGGCGCCAAAGACGCACGCGAAGATGATCCCCGAGATTGCCAAAGCACTCATGCGTAGCCGCTGCAGGTTTGAGTCATGTGCTGGCAGGTGGCATCAATTTCGGTCGTCATCCCGCACGACAGCCTTTGGTGTGGTGGTCATTGTCCCGAAGTTCCTTGTCTGATCCACGCGCGGTTTGATCATATCCGGCGAGATTCCACCAGATGAGGTTGCCCGGCACAGAAAGATCATGCAGGCCACAGCATCGATGGCCCCTGCAGCTTACAACGCTGCCCGCCCCGTCGGCTCCGCCGCGAAGGCACGGTGAGGAGAAGTCTCCAGGTGGGAGGCTCGGCAACGATGCCGGCAGAGAGCTTCTTGCAGGGCGGTCGACTTGGCCAAGATACTTGGCTATCATGGCGTATGACCAAAGTTCAAATCGGTCAGCTGCGCGACCGCGCCAGCTATTACGTGCGGCGCGCAGAACACGGGGAAACGATCGTCGTCGTCAATCGGACACGTGAAGTTGCCGTGCTCTCCCCGCGGCGTCGTCAACCGGCCCGCGCGGCGCGACTCCTCGGTTGCCTCAAGGGAACCGCGGCCATCCGTGGCGACATCGTTTCCCCGATCATTCCGGAAGACGAGTGGTTTCGCTCGTGAAATACTTGCTGGACACGCATGCATGGTTGTGGGGCGTCCTGGGTGAGGCAAAGCTCGGTCCGCGGGCTCGACGGGCGGTGGCTTCGGCCGCGGAGCGCACGCAGATCGGCTTGGCCGCGATCTCGCTCAAAGAAGCCGCCTGGCTCCTGGCGCACCACCGGATCGTGCTCAGCACTCCTGCGGGTGGGTGGCCGGATTGGTTGCGCGACGCGGCGAGTGCTCCGGGGTTGGAGGTGTTGCCGCTGACGGTCGAGGTCGCGATTGCGTCGGAGCAGTTGCCCGCATCGTTTCCGAAGGACCCAGCCGATCGACTGATCGTCGCCACCGCGCGCCTCCATGGCCTGACCCTGATTACCGCCGACGACGCGCTGCGCGCGCAGGCACACGTGCCGACGCTCTGGTAAGCCAGTGGGCAGGCGAGGTCTACGCACTCGTCGCATTACCGGTTACTCGAGCAGGACGCTCCGCGGCACGCACAGCTCAGGAGTCGAGCGGATAGCCCCACTTGCTACCGATTTCAACGGAACAGCCCGATAGGTCTTGCCGTCAGCGCCCCGTTTGCACTTCCGCATCTCGGCGGAAAGTGCGTATAAGGCGGTACGGAAAGGGAGACCTGACTCGATGGGCACACCGGTGAAGGACTGGGCGACCGATTACGACATCTTCGACCCCGGGTACGTCGCCAAGCCATTCGAGATCTGGGACAAGCTGCGGCAGAAGTGCCCGGTGGCGCATACCGACCGCTGGGGTGGATCGTGGTTGCCGACGCGCTATGAGGACGTGTTCGCCATCGCGCGCGATGTCGAGCGCTTCTCATCGACGGAGATCACGGTCGCGCCGACGCTCGATGCCGACGAC
>CAZCGA010000211.1:0-8415 GCA_964498075.1 uncultured Binatia bacterium (SeqCode)
CGGCTCGGCGCCGAGTTCGTTCCGAAGCTTGATGAAGGCTCGATCACCGCGATGCTCTACAAACCCGTCGGCATGAGCCTGGAGGCGTCGATGCAGACCGACATCGCCGTCGAAGATCTCCTGCTCAAGGACTTCCCGGAGCTCACCCGCATTTTCTCGCGCATCGGCACCAGTGCCATCGCGTCCGATCCGATGCCGCCGAATGAGAGCGACGTGTACGTCTTCTACAAGCCGATGGCCGAATGGCCGAAGACGGCCGGCCGACCGACGAACAAGGCTGAACTGCGCGAGCACATCGAGGCGGCGTTGAAGGAGATGAACCCCGAATACGACATCCTCTTCGCCCAGCCCATCGAGATGCGCTTCAACGAAATGCTCGAAGGCACCAAGACCGAGCTGTCGGTGAAGATATTCGGCACCGACTACGACGTGCTCGAGACGCTGGCGACGCAGATCAAGGCTATCCTCGAAAAGACCCCCGGTGCGGCGCAGGTGGAGTACGAAACAGAAGGTCGCACTCCGCAGCTCCAGATCGATGTGAAGCGCGACACCCTCCAACGGTACAGCCTCCAGGCTGGCGAGGTGAACAAAGCGGTCAGCGCCGCGCTCGGCGGGCAGATCGTCGGCTCGGTGGTCGATGGCAACCGCCGGCGCAGCATCGTGGTGCGGATGCCTGAACAACTCCGCGCCGACGATGAGCAGATCAAAAGGCTGCCGCTCCGAGTCGGCACGACCGGCCTCATTCGGCTCGGCAACGTCGTCGACTTCAAAACCTTGAAAACCGTCGAACCGATCCGGCGCGACGACGGCCAGCGCCGCGCGGCGCTGATGGTGAACCTCGGCGGGCGAGACGTGGAGAGCTTCGTGCGCGATGCGGAACAGCGGATCAAGGAACAGGTGCAGCTTCCCCAGAACTACATCGTCGCGTTCGGCGGGCAGTTTAAGAACTTGCAGGAAGCGCGCACGCGCCTCGCCGTGGTCGTCCCCTCTGCGCTCCTGCTCATCTTCATCCTCATCTTCCTCGCTTTCGGCAGCGTGCGACAGGCGCTCATCGTCTATTCCGGCATCCCACTCGCGATGACCGGCGGCATCGCCGCGCTGTGGCTGCGCGGCATGCCATTCAGCATCACCGCAGCCGTCGGCTTCATTGCGCTCAGCGGCGTTGCGGTGCTCAACGGCTTGGTGCTGGTGACCTATTTCAATCAGCTCCGCGCACAAGGCCGCGCCATCCGCGACGCCGTGCTCGAAGGCTCCTTCACCCGCCTGCGTCCGGTGCTCATGACCGCACTCGTGGCCTCGCTCGGGTTCGTACCAATGGCCATCGCCACCGGCGCCGGCGCGGAGGTGCAACGACCGCTCGCGACGGTGGTCATCGGCGGCGTCCTCAGCTCCACGTTGCTCACGCTCATCGTGCTACCGGTGCTCTACTGGATGTTCGAGCGTGTTGCTGATACGAGCAGCACCTCCTGACCTGTCAGCCCAGTAATCAGGTCGCCGTTGCAGAGACGCACTGACGCGCCGGGTGCGGCTCGCTACCTGGGCAGTGGTCCCGCTGCAGCCTTCTGCGCTGTGCCGCGGAGGAACGAGAGCACTCTGGAACGCGTCGGTCCGACCTCCACGGCGACGAAGCCTGCGTCCTGCATCACCGGCGGTAGCACATGCAGGTTGCTGCGCATCATGTCGTGGCCGAAGAAGAGGGTCGCCAGGTGTTTGATCACCGGAAGCGCCGGTGGTTGCAAGTCGACCGCGAGGAAGCGTCCGCCCGGCTTGAGGACGCGATAGATGTCCTGGAACCCCGCGCGTTTCAGATCGTCCGGCAGATGGTGCAGCATGAGACTGCTGAGCACGACGTCGAAGTGGTCGGCGGGGAACGGGAGAGCCTCGATGACGCCGGCCTGAAAGCAAACGTCCAGCCCCTGCCGCGCAGCCTTCTGGCGTGCCCGCTCGATCATCTCTGGAGCAGGATCGACGCCGTGCACCACACCGGTCGCACCGGCGCGTGCCTTTGCCGGAATCGTCAGCCCCCCGGTGCCGCAGCCGACGTCGAGCACCGTCTCTCCCGGCTGCACCGCGGCGAGATCCAAGGTCATCTCTCGCATCGCCCGCTCTTTGCCCAGCCACAGGAAGCCGGTGAGGATGTCGTACAGGTGCGCCCAGTGAATCGTGCGGCCGCGCGTGTGCGGCGCGTGTGCACGTGCGTGTGAGTGCATTGTCCGGATCTCCTCCTGTTCAGTGCCCGTGCCGATGGTACCCTTTCCGAGTATCACATCCCGCGGTAAGAGTGACAAGGTGACCCGTCCCGATCAGCTGTCGAAGCTGCTCATCGCCGCTGCACGCGAGTTCAACGCCGGCCACTACTTCGAGGCGCATGAGGTGTTGGAAGACGGGCTCGAGGCGGTGCCCGAACACTTGTGGGAGCTGTTCGTCGGTCTCATCCAGATCGCGGTCGGCTACCACAAGGTGCAGCAACAGCTGTGGAGCGGCGCCCGCACGATGCTCGAGCGCGGTTTCGCCAAGGTCGCGCCGTTTCCCGCGGAGGCGGCAGGCCTCAACCTCGAGGCGCTGCGGCAGCGCGTCTTCGCCGACGTCCAGAGCCTGCGCTCCGGCCACTTCGACGCGGCCGACTTCGCCCGGCATCCGCCACGCCTGCAACCGCTCAGCCCGGCGGGTCAGTAGTTCAATGACTCAGTGACTCGGCTTCCCCAGCCGGATGCGTTGCCGCACCGCCGTGGCCTCCAACCCGAGCAGGTCGCAGACGTTGCGAAAGGCGAACGGCGAGTCGCGCCGCTCGTCGCGGAACCACTCGCACGCTTCGACGAACTCCCGCCCCCGGCGGCGGCCGCCATTGCGGGTGACACAGAGCAAGGCGTCTTCGAGGATAGCGATGACCAGGCGCATCTCGGGTAAGCGCATAAGGTCACCGCGCACCGCCAACTGAGTCGGCAGGACGATCGCGGGCTCCCATCCAGGCCAGGCGTGGTATGCAGTCGCACCGTGTTTCATCGGCATGCGCTCCTTCCCTCGCGGCTCCGGCGCACCCGGCACACGACTATCGCCTCCCAACCGACGCGCCAACAACCACGCTTCCAGAGAGCAATTCCGATACCGCCGGAACGGCGTTCGAAGCTCGACGCACTATGCCGTCGACTGTTTCGGCAGCGCGTCAGCCTGTCCGTGGCGTCTGACACTTGCTACGAGGTTGCGCGTTCGCCCTGACGCAGCGGCTCAACAAGCCCGGCGGCCAACCGTTCGACGAGCCTTCACACCGGCCAGAGGCCGGGGCCACCATCTTCAGCCCAAACGTGTTCCCACCGCGACACCGTGCACGGCTGCAAGCTCCGCGGCGTCGATCTTCTTGTCCTTGAGGCGGACCCGCTTGGCGCGAATCGCGCCGCTGGCCGCGCCGACGAGCAGCCCTGCGGACGAAATCTCCTCGACGACACCGGGCCGGAAGCTTGCGCCGCCGACGGCGCGTGCGTCATAGAGCCGCAGCATCTCGCCGTTGCACCGGGTGTGTGCGCCCGGCTGCGGATCGCAGCCGCGAATCAAGTTGTACACCTCGCGCACCGGCCGCGACCAGTCGATCGCCGCGTGCTCGTCGCGACACAGCGGATCATAGGTGGCCTGCGACTCATCCTGCGGCACGCGTGGCGCGTTGCCAGCAGCGATCAGCTGCACCGCCTCGAGTACCACCGCAACCCCCAGCGGGAAGAGGACGTTGTAGTAGAGCGACCCGGTCGTATCGTCGGCACCGATGGCGCCGCGCCTCTGCAAGAGGATGGCACCCGTATCGATGCCCGGATCGACCCAGAAGACCGACACGCCGGTTTCGGTTTCACCCCGCATGATCTGCCAGTTGATTGCGCTGCCGCCGCGGTAGCGCGGCAGCAGGGAGGGATGAAAGCAGATGCTGCCCAAGCGCGGCGTCTCGAAGATGTTCTGCGGCACGATCTGCGTGACGTACGCGAGCACCGCCAGATCGGCATCCAGCTGAGCGAACTCGCGCTGCACGTCAGGACCCTTGAGCGACTTGTGCTGGCGGACCGCAATCTCGAGTGCCTGGGCTCGCGCCTTGACCGGGTCCGGACGCCCGCCACTGTCCGGCGGGCAGTAGACGGCGGCGATCTCGTGTCTGCGCTCGCGCAGGCCGTCGAGGACCTTCTCCGCAAAGGCGGCCTGGCCGATCAAGATGATGCGCATCAGCGTTCCACGTACGGCGCCAGCGCGCGCGCCACCGCGACGGTCACCCGCCGGATCCCGTCGGCGGCGCGCACCAGACGATTGTTGATCTCGAGCTCGAGGTACCGCAGCCCGTGCACGCTACCGTGGGTGCGCGCGCTGAAGATCAGGCCGTCGAAGCCGGAGTAGGGCTCGTTGTAGCGTACCTGCAGGCCGTCGCGTCCCAGCGCCTCACCGACCGCCTGCGCCTCGCCGGCAAACACGTCGAACAGCACGCCGACATCGAAGCGTCTCTCGCGCCCCTGCAGCTCCGGCGTGAAGCTGTGGATGCTGAGCAGGAAGGCCCCGGGGTTTTGCCCCAGCACTGCGTCGGCCGCCTGGTGGTACGGCTCGTAGAACTCGCGGACGCGATGCGCGCGTTCCGCCGCGTCGATGCGGGCGTTGCCGGGAATGCGCACACCGTGGCTCTCGGCGACGATGAGGTCATGGTCAGCCAGATCGCGGTTGCAGTCGATGACCAGGCGCGACACGCCGGCGAGCACGGCCGTGGCGTCGAGCTGCTGGGCCAGTGCCGCAGTGACGTCGCGCGCGCCGATGTCCCAGCCAACGTGGGCATTCAACTCGTCGGCGTTCAAGCCGAGGTCATCGTACTCGACGGGTACGGCGCACGACGCGTGCTCGCAGGTCAGCACGAGCGACGCGGCGCCGCGCGGGTTGAAGATCGAGACCGGCTGCATCGACGGGGCAGCGCGTTACGCCTTGAGATGCTGGGCGAAGAACTTCAGCATCCGTTGCCACGCGTCCTTCGCCGCGTCGGCCCGATAGGAGTCGCGCTCGTCGCAGAAGAAGCCGTGGGGGGCGCCGGGATAGACGATCGTCTCCGCGTTCTTCTTCAGCTCGGCGAGGCGCGCCTTGACCTTCTCGACCTCGTCGAGCGGGATGAACGGGTCGACCTCGCCGAAGAACAGCAGCATCGGTGCACGCAGCTTGTCGGCATACTCCAACGGCGCCTTCGGCGTGCGCTCGCCGGGCTGCATGATGCTGCCGATGCCCCCGCCATAGAAGGGAACTGCGGCCTTGACGGCAGGGTTCTGGCAGGCGGTGAGGAAGGTGATGCGCCCGCCCATGCAGAACCCGGTGACCCCGATGCGATCGGCGCGCACGAACGGCTGTTGCTGCAGGTGGGCAATCGCCCCGTGCATGTCTTTGACGATCTTGTCGTCCCACAGACTGGTCATCAGCCGAATGGCGTCCGGGAGATTGTCGTAACCGACGACGGCGTTCTTCTCGCGATAGTAGAGGTCCGGTGCCAGCGTCACGTAGCCTTCACGGGCCAGCCGGACCGCGACGTCTTTGATGTGGGCATTCAACCCGAAGGCCTCGATCACCACGATGATGGCCGGGTGCTTTCCCTCTGCCGTCGGTCGCGCCAGCAGCGCGGGCATAGCGCCCGCCTCCGCCTGCACTTGAACCATTCCCGACGTAATCTCCATGCTGTACCTCCCTGCCGCAGTGCACGTCGTATAGGGAGCCCGCCGCCGATTTGCAAGACGGTTCGCCGGCGCCGCGCGGGGCTTCTCCGGCGGGTTTGACATGACCGGGTGAACCCACTAGATAAAACGCCTTCTCTAAATTTCCGAGGGATCAATGGTACGGCGTGACAAGACCAATTACATCATCCAATCCGTCTCGCACGCGCTGGACGTCTTGGAGCAATTCACCGCGGAGGCCGACGAGCTGGGGGTCACCGAGCTGAGCAAGCGGCTCAAGTTGCACAAGAACAATGTCTTCCGCGTGCTCGCGACGTTGGAGGCGCGCGGGTATATCGAGCAAAACAAGGCGACTGAAAACTACCGACTGGGAACCTGCTGCCTGCGCCTCGGGCAGCGGTTCGTCACGCAGATGGGCCTGCTGCGCCAAGCCCGGGCGGTGATGCGCCAGGTCAGCAAGGCGAGCCGCGAGACCGCGTTCATCTCCGTCATGCGCAACGGCAACGCCGTCCCGCTCGATGCGATCGAAGCGGAGCAAGCGGTGCGCATGGTCTCGCGCATCGGTGACCCGCTGCCCTTGCACTGCACCGCGGTGGGAAAGACGCATCTGGCGTTTGCCGACGACGAGCTGCGCGGCAGCCTACCGGAGGCGCTGCAGAAGTTCACCGAGAAGACGGTGCTCGATCGGCACGCGCTCACCCAGCAGCTGAAGAAGATCGCGGAGAACGGCTACGCGGTCGACCTCGGCGAGCATATCGAGGACGTGCGTTCCGTCGCCGTGCCGGTGCGCGACTACACGCGCGCCGTCGTCGGCAGTCTGGCCGTCTCCGGACCGGCGTATCGTCTGTCCCAAGAGCGCATCGAGAAGGAAGTCGTGCCGCTCATGTTGAAGGCCGGACGCGAGCTGTCGACGCGTCTCGGTTTCGACAACCAGGCGTGAGCGGAGAATCTTCTCATTGATTCACTGAATCAGTGAGTCTCAGTGAGTCCATGAATCGATCGCGGCACCGCTGCCTTGACCCTCCATAGCCCCTGTGGTACCGATTTTCGGTTTTCAATTCCCCCCGAGGAGGCCTCCCGTGAAGATTCTTGTAGCGGTCAAGCGCGTGCCGGACCCGAACGCCAGCATCAAGGTGAAGCCCGACGGCACCGGTATCGTCACCGACAATCTGAAGTATGTCGTCAACCCATTCGACGAAATCGCCATCGAAGAAGCGCTGCGGCTCAAAGATAAGAGCGGCGCCAAAGAGGTCGTGCTGGTGAGCGTCGGCGCGAAGGTCTCGTCGGAGCAGCTGCGCACCGGCTTGGCGATGGGCGCGGACCGCGCCATCCTCGTGCTCACCGAGCAGGAGCTGGATTCGCTGGCGGTGGCGCGGATCTTTCACAAGATCGTCACCGACGAGCAGGCGGATCTCGTGCTCATGGGCAAGCAAGCAATCGACGACGACGCCAACCAGACGGGACAGATGCTCGCCGCCCTCCTCGGCTGGCCGCAAGCCACGTTCGCATCGAAGGCGGAGAGCCTCGACTCCGAAGCCGAGAAGCAAGGGACCCCTGGCATCGTCATCAGCGGCAAGAGCGCGAAGGTCGTGCGCGAGGTGGATGGGGGCCTGGAAACCGTCGAGCTGCCACTGCCGGCCGTCGTCACCGTCGACCTGCGCTTGAACACGCCGCGCTACGCTTCGCTCCCGGGCATCATGAAGGCCCGCAAGAAGGAGATGAAGGAAATCCCCGTCGCCAGCCTCGGCGTCGACGTCACCCCGAAGGCCAAGGTGCTGAAGCTCGATCCGCCACCGAAACGCCAGGCAGGCCGCAAGGTCGGCTCCGTGCAGGAGCTGGTCCAACTCCTCCACACCGAAGCCAAGGTCATTTGAGCAGGAGTCCGGAATGGCAAACGTTCTTGTATTCGCTGAACACCAACACCACAAGTTCCCGAAGACGACCTTGGTCGCCATCACCGCCGGCAAAGATACCGCCAGCAAGAGTGGCGGCGAATGCTGCGCCGTGGTGTTCGGCAAGGGCGTCGACGACCTCGCCAACCAGCTGGCCGAGTACGGCGTGAAGAAGGTCTTCGTCGTCGACGACGCCGCCCTGGAGCACTACACCGCCGACGCCCATGCCGCCGCGCTGGCGCAGGTCGTGAAGGAAAAAGGCATCGGCACCTTGGTGGCGACGGCAACGGCGGTCGGCAAGGATCTGCTGCCGCGTGTCGCCGCGCTGCTCAACGCCGGCATGGTCAGCGACGTGGCGGCCTTCAACGCCGACGGCACCTTTCAGCGACCGATGTACGCCGGCAACGCCAACGCGACGGTAGCCATCGAAGGGACGCACAAGGTGATCAGTATCCGCGCCACCGCGTTCGACCCCGCCGTCAAGGGCGGCAAGAGCGAGATCGAGAAGGTGGCGGTCAGTATCGACGCCGCCTCCAAGACCACCAAGTTCATCGACTTCAACGAAACCAAGTCGGATCGCCCCGTGTTGACGGAAGCCCGCATCGTCGTCTCCGGCGGGCGCGCGCTGAAGTCGGGCGAGAACTTCAAGATCGTGTTGGAGCCGCTCGTCGACGCCCTCGGCGCGGCGATGGGCGCCAGCCGCGCCGCGGTGGATGCCGGCTTCGTCCCCAACGATTTGCAGGTCGGGCAGACCGGCAAGGTGGTGGCGCCCGAGCTGTACATCGCCGTCGGCATCTCCGGCGCCATCCAGCACCTCGCCGGCATGAAGGACTCGAAGATCATCGTCGCCATCA
>CAZCGA010000212.1:0-8348 GCA_964498075.1 uncultured Binatia bacterium (SeqCode)
GTACTTCTCCCACACCCGCGTGCAGAACCCGCGCGCCAGGTAGTACGGGAACGTCGGCAGAATGCGACCTATCCCCTCGGCCGGGGGTTGACGCTCTGGCAGCGATGCGCGAAGAAGGCATGCGAGCCACCGCGCGGCCACCTAGTTGTGGGGAGGAGAAAGGCAACCAACGTGAAGAGCCCAGCACCGTTACGACGCGCCAGCGCGGCTCGCCGGAAGAACGTTCGCTCGCCGCGCGCCGCCCGTCAACGCGCCCGTGCCGATTTCCTCGAACCGTTTGCGCCGTTGCTGCAGCAGCTCGAAGCGACGCGGCAGGCGGATCTGTATCCGTTCTTTTCGTCGGACCGCGATTCATCGCCGGACGGGCATCCGGTCGTCTTGGTGGCCAACGACTACCTGGGCCTGTCGGCGGACCCGCGGGTGCGTCAGGCGGCGTGTGACGCCATCGCGCGTTTCGGGACCAGCCGCTGTGCCTCGCCGTTGGCCGGCGGCCACACGCCCCTGCACCGGGCGCTCGAGGCCCAGCTCGCGGCGTTTCTCTGCCAGGAAGCGGTGGTGCTGTTCGCGTCCGGCTACCAAGCGAACGTTGGCGTCATCTCCGGCCTGATGGGGCCGGATGATCTCATCCTGACCGACCTCTTCAACCACGCGTCGATCGTCGACGGCGCGCGCCTCTCCGGCGCGCAGGTGCGCCACTTCCAGCACAACAGCGCCACCCATATCGAGCGGATTCTCTCGCAGGACGCGGCCGGACGGCGGGCGTTGGTCGTGGTCGAAGGCGTCTACAGTGCCGACGGCGACATCGGCGATCTGCCGGCCATCTGCGCGGCGGCGCACGCCCACGGAGCACTGGTCATGGTCGACGAGGCTCATTCGCTCGGTGTGCTTGGGGGCGGCGGCCGTGGCGCGGCCGAGCACTTTGGGCTCCTCGCCGACGTCGATCTCATCGTCGGGACGATGAGTAAATCACTGGCGAGCGTCGGCGGGTTCGTCGCCGCCGATAAGAACCTGATCGACACCGTGGCACACAGCGCGCGCGCGCTGATTTTCTCCGCCGCCCTGCCGCCGGCGGGAGTGGCGGCGGCACTCGCGTCGCTCGAGATCCTGCAGACCGAGCCGGAGCGGCGCGAGCGTCTGTGGCGCAATGCGCGCGCCTTCCTCAATGGCCTGGCGGTGCGCGGGTTCGACACGATGCACAGCATCACGCCGGTTATTCCGATCCTGGTCGGCGACCCGCCGCGTACGATCGAGCTCACGGCGCGCCTGCGCGCGCGGGGGGTGCACATCTGCCCGGCGATCCCGCCGATGGTGCCGGCGCATTTGAGCCGCGTGCGCGCCCACGTGACCGCCGCCCACGATGCAGCTGACCTAGATATCGCATTGGCGGCGATCGATGTGGTCGGGCGGCCACTCGGCATCCAGCGCGATGCCAGCCCGGCGGCGGTACGGCGGGCCCGAGTGCGGGCCGGGACTGCGCCAGCAGCCGCACTGACGCGACGGGCGTGATGGCGCAGCAGCGAGCAACTCGGCGCCCGGTGCGACCAGCGGCGGGCACCGGCCTCGAGGCGCTGAAGCGTGTTCTGCGCCGCTTGATCGAGGAGAACGCCGGCATCCCGGCCGCGGAGGTTCACGACGATTCTGCCGTCGACGGTGATTTGGCGCTCGACTCCATGTCGTTCGTGTCCCTCCAGGTGGCGATGGAGGAGACGTTCGGCATCAGTTGCACGCCGGAGGAGATCGAGGCTGCGAACCGTTTCGATGCGATCGCCGTGCTGGTGCAGGAGCGCATCAACCGCCAGCGGTCGAACCTGTCGTCAGCGCTGCAGGCAACCGGCCACCCGGGAGGGAAGCGGGCGGCTCGGCCGGCCCGCAGGACCACGGCAATCTCCCGACGGGCACTCAGATGAGCCGCGCCGGCGTGAAGCGTCGAAACGGTCGGTCGCGCGTGACGCCCCGACTCACGTCGAGCCGCAGTCGCGCCGGCGCGCCGCGCCGCGATGCGCTCGCGCCCTCGATCGCCGAGGCGCTGTCCGGTGCGACGCTGGTCGAGTGCCTGGGGCGGCGCGAGCGCGAGGCCGAGACCATGGCGTTCTGGGTCGAGAGCCTCGATGAGCCCTGCGTGGCGGCGACCGCCGGGCAGCTCCTGCAGCGCGCGGCGCGCGCCGCGCAGGGCATGGCTCGCCTCGGCCTCGGCCCGCGTGAGCGCGCCATGATCGTGCTGCCCACCGGCGCCGACTTCGTCTACACCTTCTGGGGCGCCTTGGTGGGCGGGGCCACGCCGGTGCCCGCGTATCCGCCGGTCGGACTGCACCAGCTGGACGCGTTCCGCGAGCGCCTGGCGCGCATGGCCGCGATGGTTGACGCGCGCTTGATTGTGGCGCCGGAGGCCCTGCGCTCGGTGCTGGCGACGGCGGGCCACCCGGCCGCCGACGGCAGGGCGATCGTGACGCCGGAAGAGATCTGGGAGGCCGCCGACGGGCAGGCGCGCGTTGTCGCGTCGCCGACGGCAGACGACCTGGCACTGGTCCAGTTTTCGTCGGGCAGCACCGGTGACCCGCGCGCCGTCTGTCTCACGCACCGAAACATCCTCTCGAACATCAGGGCGTTCGTGGCCCGCCTGCGCCTCCGAGCGGGCGATCTGTGCGTCAGCTGGTTGCCCCTCTACCACGACATGGGTCTCATCGGCACGATGATGGGATCGTTGTTGTCGGGCACGCCAGTGGTGCTGATTCCGCCGACCGACTTTCTTCGCCGGCCCAACTTCTGGCTGCAGATCATGGGCAAGTATCGGGCAACGGCCAGCGTGGCGCCGCAGTTCGCCTACAATCTCTGCGTGCGCAAAGCGGATCCAGATGAGCTCGCGAACGTGGACCTGTCGCCGCTGCGCGTGCTGCTCAACGGTGCGGAGCCGATCGATGCCGCAGGCGTGGCCGCCTTCCAGCGGCAGTTCCGCTCGCTCGGACTGCGGCCGGGTGTGGTGACGCCGTGCTACGGCCTGGCGGAAGGCACGCTGGCGGCGACGATGCGGTCACCCGGCCAGCGGCTGCGGACGGTGACCGCCCCCACCAGCGTCCGGAATGGCAATCGCGTGAGGACGAAGGTGGCGTGTGTCGGCCCGCCGATGAACGACGCCGAGGTGCGCATCCGCAGCCCGCGCGGCGCGTGGCGGGAGGAAGGAAAGGTCGGCGAAATCTGTCTGCGCGGCCCGTCGGTGAGCAGCGGCTACCTCGGGACGGGCGGAATGACGGCGGCGCTGGACACCGCCGGCTGGCTCGCCACTGGCGACCTGGGATTCCTCGACCGGGGTGAGCTCTGCGTCACCGGCAGGTTGAAGGACCTGATCATCATCGGCGGGCGCAATGTGTACCCGCAAGACATCGAGGCTGCGGCGGCGGAGGTTCCCGGGCTCCGACCGGGGCGAGTGGCGGCCTTCGGCGTCACTGAGCCGGAGCGCGCCACGGAGGTGTTGGTGCTGCTCGCCGAGTTTACCGCCGGCCCGGCCACTGCCGCGGCCGCCGCCGCCGCGCTCCGCCAGCAACTACGCGCCCGCTTTGGGGTCCGCCCACACGACATCGTGCTTCTAGACCGTGGTCGGGTCCCGCTCACCACCAGCGGGAAGCTGCGCCGCGCTCAGGCACGCGCCGACTACGAGCGCGGTGCGTTCCACGACGCGGTGTATCGCGCCCGCGCTGCAGTGCGCGGCGCGCTGGATTGACTTCACGTCCGCTTCCGGTTGAGCAGGATGAAGGGGTACACGTCGAAGTGGGTGAGCCCGATGATGTTGACCGCGACCCAGACGGCCACGACCATCGTCTGCGCAACCAGGTACAACGCTGGTGCGCCCTTCGTGTTCCTGGTGGGGGTGAGCGCGACACCCAATCTCGACGAGCTACCTGAACTCATCTGACCTGCCGCTTATGTACGAGTCACCCACTGACGAGTCGGTCACGGACCCTGCTCCGCTGATCGCCGACCTCCGCGAGAAGGACCCCGTCCACTGGGTCCCGGGCTTCGAGGCCTGGGTGGTGACGCGGCACGAGGACGCGCGGCTCCTGTTCGCGGATGCCCGGGTAACGACGGACCCTCGCGCCTACGAGCGCTACGAGGCGCCCACCGAGGCCGACTCAGCGCGCTGGCTCGCGGAGATGCCATTCCGCTCGACCGCAATAGATTCCGATAGCCTCGGGCGACGGCTTGTCTCGGCGGCCCTCACGCCCCGCGCGGCAGCGCGGACGGAACGTAGGATTCACGAGGTCGTCGAGGAGTTCGCGGCACCGCTGCGGAAGCGCTGCGGAGTGATCGATCTGATCGGAGAGTTCACCACCCCTGTGTCCAGCAACGTGATCGGGCGCATCCTGGGGGTTCCCGCGCAGGGGGAGGACGCTGCGCGCTTCGTCACGCTCGGCCGCAAGGTGACCCGTGCGATCAATCCCTTCCTCTCGCAGGAGCAGCGCCAGCACACCGAGCGGGCCAGCGTCGAGATCGGCAACTACGTGCTAGGTCTCATCAAGGAGCGGCGTAAGAGTCCACGGACTGATATGATCTCTGACCTGGTCAGAGTTTCCACTGCAGAGGCGCCCGCGACCGACGAGGACATAGCGCGCGTGGTCGCCGGCCTCGTCTCCGCAGGAACGGGCACTGCGAGCCTCACCGCTGCGCGATCAATTCGGTCTCTCCTGCGCCACCCGGACCAGCTCGCGCTCTTGCGTAACGACCGCGGCTTGCTCTCGCGGGCCGTCGAGGAGCTGGTGCGGTATGACAGCGGAGTCTTCGGGATGCCGCGATATGCGCTGGAAGACTTCGACCTACGAGGCAAGGCGATCAGGAGGGGTCAACTGATGGTTCTCAGCTTGATGGGAGCCAACCGGGACCCACGAGTGTTTCCGGCACCCGACCGCCTTGACCTCCAGCGCGATACGAGCGAGGCGCTGAGCTTCGGGCACGGACCGCACTATTGCATCGGGGTGAACCTCGCGCGCGTGGAGCTGCGGCTGACGATCGATGCGGCGCTTGACTTCGTCCCGCCGGAGGCCCTCCTCCTCGAGGATCAGATCAGGTGGAGTGCGGGCGGATTTCTGAGCCAGATCCGCAGTCTTCCCGTCGACTTCGGCACCCGAAGCCCGGCTCGCGGCGACCGCTGATCAGCGATCGCTAACCTCGATACTCGAAGAGAATGCGCACGTGACCTGCTGAGCCCACGATGTTTGACGCCACACCTCCTTTCTCTTATAGGTGCGGCCGATGGTCCGCCCGCGAGCAATCCTGATGTCCCTGACTGGCGCGGCGGTCATGTGGGCGTTCCTTCCCGACGACGGCTCGCCGGCAGCCTTCATTCATGACACCTTTCGTCGCGAGACCTGGCGCGAAGGCGGGTTCTGGGGACGCGCGGTCGCGTGCGCCGGGTTTGTCGTGTGGCCGGCATACATGCTCCTGATGATTGCTTTCTACACGGGGCGCCTCGGCTCCAGCGTCAAGCGACGGACGGGAAAGGGACTGCTGCGACAGGCAGGCGAGCAGCTGGTGCTATCGCTGACGCGCTCGATCCCGCCGCGCTGGTATTATCTCTTCGAGTTCTACGAGGATCGGAAGCGCGGCGCGGCCCTCGAGTATCTCTACCGTCTTGAGACCAAGACCGGCATCTACGACTTCCTGAGGAAGTACCTTTCCTCGCCGGAGACCACCGAGGCTCTGCGCAGCAAGGCGGGCTTCGCCCTGCGCTGCCTCGATCATCATGTGCCGGCCGTGGCGGCGCTCGCCAAGGTCGAAGGCGGGACAATCACGCGCTTCGACGGCGCCACCCACGGCCTGCCGCACCGCCACCTCTTCGTCAAGCCGATGGACGGTGCCGGCGGTCGGGGCGCCTCCGTGTGGAAGCTTCAGGCGGACGGATCGTACAGGTGCAACGCCGGCGCCGTCCTCAGCGAGACGCAGCTGATCGATCATCTGAAAACGCTCTCGCAGCGCCAGAGCTACGTGGTGCGCTCGTACGTCGCAAACCGCCACGATCTCGCGGATCTCAGTCCGGGCGCGCTCAGCACGGTGCGCGTCCTAACCTGCTTGGATGAGCACGGTGGCATCGCGATCACTCACGCAGTATTGCGCATGGCGCGGACGCCGGATGTGGTGGTGGACAACTTTCATGCTGGTGGTATCGCGGCCAAGGTAGATGTCCGCACGGGAGTACTGGGGCGGGCGACGAACATGGGGCTGAGCCGGGACACGGGCTGGTGGGACACGCACCCGCTCACCGGAGCGACGATCTTGGGGCGCAAGCTCCCGATGTGGAGCGACGTGCTCGACGTCGCGCGCCGGGGGCATGCGGCGTTCCCCGATCAAGTTGCGGTTGGATGGGACATCGCGTTGCTGGAAGACGGGCCACAGTTGGTCGAGGGGAACAAGTCGCCGGACCTCGATATCATCCAAAGGACGCACGAAGAGCCGATCGGCAACTCGCGCTTCGGCGAGCTGTTTGCCTTCCACATACGCCGCGCCCTGGATGCGAAGTACGGCCGCTCCAGCTCCCTCGCGCGCGGGGCGGCAACCCTGCCGGCGGACGAATCCGTCCCAACTCGGATGACCCTATGACGGAGCCCCTCTCCCCCA
Source organism: uncultured Binatia bacterium (SeqCode) (assembly GCA_964498075.1). Taxonomy (GTDB): domain Bacteria; phylum Desulfobacterota; class Binatia; order HRBIN30; family HRBIN30; genus CAZCGA01. The sequence goes on from CAZCGA010000212.1 coordinate 6,604, forward strand.
AAGGGCCCACGATCGAGCTGCTGGAGATCGATGCGGCAGTGGACCTCTCCGCCGAGGATGTACGTGCGCGGGCGCTCGAAACGCTGGAATGCGGCAGCGTCGTGTACCTGCCGGAGCGAGGCTTCGAGCTGACGGCGCGCGAGCGGGAGATCGTTGCGGATCCGGGGGTGATCTTGCCGGGGCGCAAGGAGCGCGAGAGCCGGACCGGGCGGCCGACACTCATCTTCGATCCGGCCGCCAACAAGATCGAGCGCACCTCTATTCGACCTCCTGAATGCCAGGAGCTCGAGGCGATGATGGGGCGCTTCTCGCAGTGGGCTCAGGCCCTGGTTCTCACGCTGCTGCCACACTACAAGACTGCACTGGAACGGGACCGCGTCACCTTCCGGCCCTGCGAGCGCAGTGTCCCCCAAGGCATCCACGTGGACTCGAGCTACGGTCACCCGACGCAAGGCCGGTGCACGCTGCGCGTCTTCTGCAACGTTAACCCGGTGGACCGGCCGCGCCTCTGGCACGTAGGCGAGCCGTTCGAGCCCTTCGTCAAGCGGTTCCTGCCATCGGTGCGGCGACGCAACCCCCGGGCGGCCTGGCTCATCGAGCGGCTGGGATTCACGAATGGCCGCCGGACCGCGTATGACTGCATGGTGGAGGACATCCGCCGGCTGGTGAAGGATGATGCAGACTATCAAGAGAACGCGCCGCGCAAGATCGTCGAGTTCCCGCGCGGCTCGACCTGGCTGGCCATCACCGATCTGGTACTCCACGCGGCACTCTCCGGCCAGCACAGCATTGATCAGACCTTCTTCTTGCCCTTCACGGGCATGCGCGACCCCTCCCGCTCGCCGCTTCGGATTCTCGAACGGCTGAGCGGAGAGTCTCTCGACTAAGATCGACAACAACGGCGCGGAACAGGCGCTACGGCCGATCGTCTTGGGGCGCCGGAATTGGCTGTTTGCTGGCAGTGAGGCCGCCGCGCAGCTCACCGCCATCCTGTGTTCACTCGTGCAGACGTGTAAGCACCTTCAGATCAATCCGTTCGTGTATCTGCGCGACGTCATCGAGCGCGTCTCGACGAGCAAATCATCCTCAACTACACTCCTTCAGCGTGTGCACCGGCGGCCTACTGTTTCCTTCGACCCTTCGTTCTTCCTGCTTTGCCGTCCGCTTTTCGCCGATCGCTGACGGCGGAAAGCTGATCGTTGACCCGCTGCGCCTGCCGCGTCGCACCCATCTCCGCGAAGAGACGCTTCGCTTCTCGGAGCTCGCGGACGCGGCCGGGCTCGTCTCCCGCCAGGCGCGCGAGCTCGGCGCGCAGCTCGTGCACCGTCGGTTGTCGGCTGAGTGCGCCGCTCGACTGCACGAATCGCTCGGCGGCGGCGATGGCCGATTCGATCTCGCCGCGCGCCGCCCCGTCCGACTGTAAGAGGGCGCGGGCCCGGACGAGGTGCGCGTCCGCCGTGTAGACGCCGCGGTCTGGGGCCAACGCGATCGTTTCCTCCGCCAGCGCCCGCGCCGCCTCAGCGTCTCCGCATCCCAGGTGGGCGCGGGCGAGCGCGGTCAGAAAGAGTGGTTCCAGGGTGAGTAGGGATCGGCGGTCGCGGGTGATGGCGAGGCCTTGTTCCAGAACGCGCGCGGCATCGTTCCACTCCTCATTGAGCAGGTGGGCCAGCCCGAGATTCAACTGCCCTTGCTGCTCAAAGATCCCCAACTCGGCGGCAATCTCGACGGACTGGCGCGCACGCGAC
>CAZCGA010000213.1:0-8303 GCA_964498075.1 uncultured Binatia bacterium (SeqCode)
TGGCGTACTCGAGCATCGCGCACGCCGGCTACATGCTCATGGGCTTTGTCGTGCTCAGCAACGAAGGCTTGCGGGCGATGATGTTCTACATGGTGGTCTACTACCTGATGAACATCGGCGCCTTCTTGGTGGTGATGATCGTGGCCAACGCGACGGGGCGGGAGGACATCGACGGCTACCGTGGCCTGGCGTGGCGCGGCGGCGCGGCCCCGGCGGTGGCGTTGGCGGTCTTCCTGTTCTCGCTCACCGGCCTGCCGCCGCTCGCCGGGTTCATCGGCAAGTTCTACCTGTTCGCCGCCGTCGTGCGGCAGCAGCTGTACTTCCTGGCCGTGGTGGGCGTGATCAACAGCGTCATCTCGCTCTACTACTACGCACGGGTGGTGCGCACGATGTTCTTCGACTTCCCCGAGGGCCATGAGGCGCCGGTCACCGTCAGCGCGCACAACGGCGCCCTCATGTGGGGCCTCTGCGCCGCGACGATCGTCCTCGGCGTCTACTGGGCCCCGGTCATCGCCCTCGCCGACCGCTCCCTGCAGTTCTTCACCGGCTGAGCCTCCGAGGGCCGGTCGCTCGACACAGCCGAGACGTATTCAGATGAAGACGTCATCGTCATCGAACTCGTGGCGCCAGCCGACGGTGCCTTCGGTCTCTCCTGCCAGCTGTGCTTCAGCGATGTTCAGATAGCGGAAGAACCGACAGTCCCAGCGGTTGCACCCGTCAATGGCGATGCCGGCGCGCGCCTGGCGGTGCGCCTCGCCATGCCAGATCTCGGCAAACGACGCGGTATCGTAAATCGACCCGAAACGAAACTGCGCGCGCCGGCCGTGAAAGTAGCAGCAGAGCAGGAAGTCGCCCGCCGCATCGATGAACACGTGCACGGGCGTGAGGTAGCAACGGTGCGACGTCTCTTCCTTGCGCAGCGAACCCTTCACCTTGGGCGAAAGCGACTTCAGCTCCTCCTCGAGGCGGGCAACCGCGCCCGGTTCCCATCGCGCCAGATCGTCCGGCGACTGACGCTCTGCCTTGATCTCGATGTAGTCCCACGGTGCGTCGCGTACGAACTTGATGACGTGGCGATTGAAGGCGATCGTCGAAGTGCTGACGAGGAGCTTGAGGCCCAGCTGCGCCTGATGGGGCTGCTCGGCAAGCGCGCGGGTCGCCTGCAGGTCCGTCTCCGGGTAGACCGACACCCGCACGAAGTCGTTGCGCGCGAACATCAACTCCCGCAGCTCCTGGTCGCGCAACAGACGGCTGCCGTTGGTCAGCGTGCCGACGCGTAGCCCGAGATCGCACGAGCGCGCGAAGATCTCCAGTGCATCTTTGTGGAACAACGGCTCGCCGCCGCCAGTGCTCAATGAGCGCCGGATTGACCGGCTTGTAGTTGGTGTCTTCCGGGTACCGCAGCATCTGCGCCGAGTACGGGATGCCAATGTTCGAGATCGCCAGGCACTGCCAGGGACTAGCCGCGCTCTATCGGGAGGTCTGTCCGGCCCTGGAAGGACTCACGGCACCAACCCATGGCGCGTGAGCTCCGCCACGCAGGTGGCAGCAAGCCCAACCACGACGGTGACGCCGCGGCTTCGGTACGAGAAATGGTCTTGAGGCGACGCCATACGGCTGGGTCGGCCTGCGCTGGCCGCTCAATTGGCGCCGACGGCCGCGCCGCCGTCCATCCGATACACGGTCACTTTAGGCGACCTCGAGCCCCAGGTTCGGACCGGCATGCCAAAGCGCGCCTGCAGCACCGCTTCGAGCTGCCGGGGATCCTCGGCTCCGGGCCGGAGGAACAAGTACAGCAGGGTTCCCGGCGGCTGCTCCTTTGCGTGGCGCGCCAGATCGTGGTCCAAGGCAGCGATGTCCGCGTCCTGCCGGACTTCCCGGACCGAGGAACGCCAGCGCGGCGACAGGTAGTGCTTCAGCACGCCGGAGATGTATTCAGGGTAACAGAGGATCAGACTGCCGTCTTGCAGCTCCTCCTCGATCGTCGGCACAAGCGTCTTCCATGACTCGATCGGTCGCCACGCACGATAGGTGCACCATTGAATCGCGAAAACACAGGCGCACAGGACCAAGACCGCCGTCGTCGCGAGGCGCCACCCAGGCTGACTGAGCCCGGCGATCTGGAGGCCGACAAAGGCAAGTCCCGGCACCAGAGCGGGCAGGAGAGCGCGCGCCACGAAGACCGGCGTCACGACCATCGAGCAGAGTGCAACCTGGGCAACGTAGACGATCGCCGCGGCAAAAAACGGAAAAGCCTGTCGCCACGTGCTGAGATTGAAGAGCGCCACGCCGACGAAAGCGACGGGTCCGAACGTCGCCACGCGGGCGATCCAGCGACCCACCTCGGTAGCCGGCACGTACCCGTCGACGAACGCCCGCAGGTCGGCAACGCCCAGCAGCGACCAGACGTCCGTCTTCACGGACGCGAGAGTAAACGGCGGCACCCACCACGTCGGAGCGGCGACATGAATGGCCTGCGTGTGAAAGACCAACGACAAGAACAGGAAGACACCGGCTGGCAGCCCTATCGCAACCGCAGCCTTCATGGGAGCGATGCGCCGCCACATCCCCGGGGTACAGATGACAAACGCGCCGGCGCTGGCAATCAAGAACACGCCGACCATGTGTGTGGCAACCGCTGATGCGAGGCTCGCCGCCAAGGTGAGGTAGCCCGGCCAAGCGGCCGGCGCAGCGATGATCCGCGACGCCGCGACGAAGGTGAGGACCGTGAACACGAGCAACAGGCCGTACGGGCGTATCTCTTGTCCGTACTGCAGGAGGATCGGCAGCGTCGCGACGCAGAGGCCCGCCAACACACTGGCGGGGGCGGAGTACCGTCCGACCCAACGCATCAGGAGAAGCAGCGTGACCACGCTGAGCAGCACCGATAGCAAGCGCAGGAACCATTCCTCGGTGCCCCAGTGCGACCACAGTCGGAGCAGCAGGAAATACAGCGGGGAGGAGGTTTCATACCCCCGCAGCACGGGCAGGACGTCCTCCGCAAAGACCGCATGCAGCGAGTTGTACTCGTCGAACCAGAGTCCCTTGTCGAGGCCGAGCAGCCGCAGGGCCAGCGCCCCGCACACGATGGCCAGCCACCCGATACGCTCACCCGCCGCGCCTCGCGAGCGCATGGGCCCGCCAAGGGCATCGTCGGGTGCAAAACGGTCCATGGGTGCGTTCCGCGTATCGCAAGCGGGGCAGGTGAGCAACTGCGCACGGAGCGCGGCGACGCTACTTGCGTTTCCCCCGCCGTTCGTCGAGTCTGCGTGGCAAACCACCCGGCGCGTACACGACAGGAGGCATTGATGAGAGTCTATGATTCATTTGGACCGAACCCGCGCGCGTTGCGCATGTTCCTGCTCGAGAAGGGCATCACGATTCCGACGATCTCGGTCGACCTCCTGGGCGCCGAGAACCGACGGTCACCGTACACCGACCTGAACCCCGGCGGCCAAGTGCCGGCGCTCGAGCTCGACGACGGACGCGCGCTCGGCGAAACGGTCGCCATCTTCGAGTACCTCGAAGAGCGCCACCCCAAGCCGCCGTTGATCGGCACGACCGCCGAGGAACGGGCCGAGACCCGCATGTGGCAGCGTCGCGTCGAGCTCAACATCACCGAGCATCTCTACAACGGCTTCCGCTATGCCGAAGGTCTGGCACTGTTCAAGGGCCGCATGCGCGTGTTGCCCGAAGCCGCCGACGGTCTGAAGGCGATCGTGCGCGACAAGCTCACCTGGCTCGACGCACTGATGGCCGGCAAGCAGTTCATCGTTGGCAACCGGTTCACCGTTGCGGACATCATTCTGTACGTCGCGCTCGACTTCGGCTCGACGGTCGGCCAGCCGCTCGATCCGCACCTGGCCAATCTTAGTGCATGGATGCAGCGCGTCGCTGCCCGCCCGAGCGCCGGCGCCAGCCTGCACGAGCAGGCGGCCGCGACGGGTATGCGCGGGTAGGGCGCAACGCGATCGCGCAGCGGAGGGACCACCCATGCCGTACGACACCATAGACCTGACCGTGCACGACAACGTGGCCCAGCTCACACTCAACCGGCCGGAGGCGGCGAACTCGATCAACGTGGAGCTGGCCCGAGACCTCATGTACGCCGCCCTGCAGTGCGACGAAGACCCGGCGGTGCGCGCCGTCGTCCTCAGCGGCAATGGCCGCATGTTCTGCGGCGGTGGCGACCTGAAGACGTTCGCGACCAAAGGCGCCGATCTGCCGCACTACCTCAAGGAAGTCACCACCTACCTCCACGCTGCGGTGTCGCGCCTGACACGCATGGACGCGCCGGTGATCGCCGCGGTGCACGGGAGCGCCGCGGGGGCGGGTATGAGCCTGGCCTGTGCCGCCGATATCGTGCTGGCCGCAGACGGCGCGAAGTTCACCATGGCCTATACACGCGCCGGTCTCGTGCCCGACGGCTCTTCGACCTACTTCCTGTCGCGCATCGTCGGCCTGCGCCGCGCCCTGGAGCTGACGCTGACCAACCGCGTGCTCTCCGCCGCCGAGGCCATGGCGCTCGGCATCGTGACCCGCGTGGTCCCCGAAGCGCAGCTGCCCGACGAGGCGGACGCACTCGCCGCCGCCTTCGCCGCCGGTCCGACCAAAGCCTTCGGCGCCTCGAAGCGCCTGCTGCACGCCGGATGGACTGGGACGCTGGAAACGCAGATGGAGCTGGAGACGCGCGCCATCGCCGACGTCGCCCGCGGCGCTGACGCACACGAAGGCATCGCCGCATTCGTGGAGAAGCGGCCGGCGAGGTTCACCGGCCGGTGAGCGACACGCAAGAGGAGGAATGTTCATGTCGAGCCCCGCAAACTTCAGTCGCCTTATCGGTCGCAGGGAGTTCTTGAAGCAGAGCGCGTTGGCTGGCGCCGCGCTCTCTGTGCGAGTTCACCGGTGCCCTCCCTGACGAGATTAGCGTCCAGGCCGGCACCGTGCCGCTGCCGGACAAACCGGGCGCCTGGATCGCAGCGTGTTACTGTGGCGATCTGGACACCGGCGAGAAGGCGCTGAAGCCGCTGCGGTCGTTCGGCCCGCGGCTCGCAGATGCGATTCGGCCAATCCCGTACGTTGACATGCAAGCGCTCTTTGGTGTCCCGCCAGAGCACGAGTCAACTTATGTGCGCAGCAGTTTCCTTCGCGAACTGAGCGACGCGGCCATCGACGTGATGGTAGCGAACGCGGCGCAGGCGCCGTCATCGGGCTGCACCTTTTTCCTCGAGGAATTTCACGGTGCCGTCTGCCGCGTTGGACAGACGGAGACCGCCTTCAGCCGGAGAGAACCGGGCTATAACTTCGCGGTGTGGGCGTTTTGGGAAGACCCGGCAGAGGCGCGTCGGACGACGGAATGGGGGCGACGATTCTGGGAAGCGATGCAGCCCTTCCGACACACCGCCGTGTATTCCAACTATCTCGCCGAGGAAGGCGACGACCGCGCCCGCGCCGCATACGGCGCCAACTATGAGCGTCTGGTGGCGCTGAAGAATCGGTACGACCCGACCAACTTCTTCCGCTTGAACCAGAACATCAAGCCGACGGTGTGAGGCAGGCCCGCGCGACGAGGAGGGCGGAGGAATTCGAAGATCGGCTGACTGAGTACGTCGCCGGCGGCGATGTCGAGCGCAGGATCAGCGAGGCAGCTTGGTCAACCCGCGCGCCTCGCGAATATCGTCCCAGCCAAGTCGCCCTCGAAGCCTGCCCTGAGACTGGTCGAAGGGGCGAGCCCAAGCAGGTGACCGTGCTGTTCGCCGACGTGCAGGGCTCGATGGAGCTGGCGGAGCGGGTCGATCCGGAAGAACGTCTAGTGAGGTGGGGGGCGACGGGGCATGCGGCGCGGCTTGGGACACCAAACGGGAGACGACGCGTGACTGCACCTGCCGAGCGCAAGCTCGCCGCGATTCTTGCAGCGGACGTGGTCGGCTACAGCCGCCTGATGGCCGCGGACGAGGAGGGGACCGTCGCCAGGCTCAGACAATACCGCGGAGTGGTCGACGGGAGTTCTTCGAGCAGGCCCGTGTCGCCAACCCCGACGTGATTCCCGTGCGCGTCGTCCTTGCCGCGCACTACGAAGTCGACGGACATCACGAGAAGGCGCATGCCGTTGCGCAGGAAGTCTTGCGCGGGAACCCGGAGTGCACCGCCGAGGACGCGGTCGAGCTGCTCCCCTTCCCTGCGCCCGTGCCCGAGCTCGCCGCACGGCTGCGAGAGGCCGGCTTTCCGGAGAAGCGAGACAAAGCGGCAGCCATCGGAGACGTCAGCGTTGACGGCTTGGAGCTGGTCTCGTGAACTGTCCCGCTGCAGCCACGAGAATCCGGCAACCAATCGTTTCTGCGGTGCTTGCGGTGCGATGCTCATCCGCGCGTGCCCCTCGTGCCGGCACACGAACCCACCGGAGCATCGCTTCTGCGGGTTCCTGCTACGCCGCGCTGCATCGGGGACACACAGCGTCGCCGCGCATGCCGAGGTCGAGGCGTTACTCGACCACGCGAACCGTCTCGTGACCCAAACCGGGGCGCGCCTCTACGCGCCCGACGTTCAAGCGGGCTCCGGGCTGGCGGGCGCTGTAGCCGGACTGGACATATTTTCCGGACACCGGTACAGAAGCCGGCATGAAGCACATTGGCGCAGCGAAGTTCAAACAGGAATGCCTCTCGGTTATTGACCGGCTGAGCCCGGAAGGCATCGTGATCACCAAGCACGGACGGCCGGTAGCAAAGTTGATCCCGATCGGCACCGACTCGGCCACGCTCATTGGGAGCCTGAAGGGGAAGCTCAAGATCAAGGGAGACATCTTCTCGACCCGGTTGCGCTGGGATGCTGAATCTTGACACGCACATCCTGCTGCATGCGCTGGGTGGTGAACTGACCGCGAAAGAGGCGAAGATCCTCGCGAACGATACGTGGAGCATCTCGGCCATCGTGCTGTGGGAGATCGCCAAGCTCGCCCAGCTCGGGCGTATCGAAATCGATCTCGATGACGTGGAGCTGACGCGGGTACTGGCGCGGGTCCATACGTGGCCGATCACCCTCGATATCTGCCGCGCGTTGCGTGGGCTCGACTTCCGCGCCGATCCGGCCGATGAGCTGATTGCAGCGACCAGTGTCGTGCATCGCGTGCCGTTGGTGACGCGCGATCGGGTCATCCGGAAGTCGCGCCGGGTCCCGCTGGTACGCTGACACGGTAGTGAGAGCCGGGGCGCCATGACTTGCCGCGCATGCGGTCACCACAACCCCGCCGGCTCGAAGTTCTGCCTCGAATGCGGCGCCGCTTACACTCTACGTTGCCCGCAGTGCAGTGCCGAGCTGCCGCTGGCCGCCAAGTTCTGTAACGACTGCGGCGCTTCGCTATTGAGCGCTGGGCAGACGGCAGTGGGTCCTCCGGAACCGGCCGCCACGGTGGCGCTAGCGTCCCGGCTTGTGCCGCCTCGCGCACCTGCGTCCTACACCCCCAAGCACCTCGCCGAGAAGATCCTCACCTCGCGCGCCGCCCTCGAAGGCGAACGCAAGCAGGTCACCGTGCTGTTCGCCGACGTGAAGGGCTCGATGGAGCTGGCGGAGCAGGTCGATCCCGAAGAATGGCACAAGATCATGGACCGCTTCTTCCAGGTCCTGGCGGACGGCGTCCATCGTTTCGAGGGGACCGTGAATCAATACACTGGCGACGGGGTCATGGCGCTCTTCGGGGCGCCGATCGCGCATGAGGACCACGCGCAGCGGGCGTGTTACGCCGCGCTCCACCTGCAGCAGGAGCTGCGGCGCTACGCGGACGAGGTACGCCTCGAGCATGGCCTCGGGTTCTCCGTGCGGATGGGACTCAACTCGGGCGAGGTGGTCGTAGGGAAGATCGGTGACGATCTCCGCATGGACTACACGGCGCAGGGCCACACCGTGGGGCTCGCGGCGCGGATGGAGCAGATGGCCGATACCGGAAAGGCGCTGCTCACCGGGCACACGGCCAAGCTCGTGTCCGGCTACTTCCAGCTCCGCGACCTGGGTGCAACCCGCATCAAGGGGCTGACCGACCTCCTGCACGTCTTCGAGCTCGAGGGCGTCGGGCGGATGCGCACCCGCCTCGACGTCTCCCACGCGCGCGGCTTCTCCAAGTTCGTCGGCCGCCAGAGCGAGATGGCCGCGCTCGAGGCGGCGCTCGAGCGGACCCTGGCGGGCAACAGCCAGGTCGTCGGCGTCGTCGCCGAACCGGGAGCCGGCAAGAGCCGACTCTGCTTTGAGTTCGTCGAGCGCTGCCGCGGGCGGGAGATCAAGGTCTACGAGGGGCACGGTGTGGCCCATGGGAA
>CAZCGA010000214.1:0-8221 GCA_964498075.1 uncultured Binatia bacterium (SeqCode)
GCCGACCATCAGCATCGCGGCGACGGCCTCGGCGCCGACGTGGAAGATCTTGAACACGAGGCCGACGGCGATTGGCATGCCGACGGCGAGGAGGCCCGGCGCCACCATTTCCTTGAGCGCGCCAATGGTCACGATGTCCACGCAGCGCCCATAGTCCGGCTTCGTCGTGCCCAGCAGGATGCCCGGGTTCTCCTTGAACTGGCGGCGGACCTCGTTGATGACGTAGTAGGCGGCCTTGCCCACGGCGCGGATGGCCAGCGCCGAGAACAGGAAGACCAGCATGGCCCCCAGCAGCCCACCGACGAACACCTCGGGCTTGGCGATGTTCACGGATTCCAGCGGCGCGCCGTAGTGGCCGATCTCGTCGAGGTAGGCGGAGAAGAGCAGGAAGGCTGCCAGCGCCGCGGAGCCGATGGCGTACCCTTTGGTGAGCGCCTTGGTGGTGTTGCCGACGGCGTCGAGCCGGTCCGTCTTCTTGCGGATCTCTTCCGGCTGTTGGCTCATCTCGACGATGCCCCCGGCGTTGTCGGTGATCGGGCCGAAAGTGTCCATGGCCAGGACGTACGCCGCGGTGCCCAGCATGCCCATGGTGGCCACGGCGGTGCCGAACAGGCCCGCGTGGGTGGGATGCGCTGGATCGATCCCCGAGGCGCGTCCGAGGTAGTAGGAGGCGATGATGGCGACGGAGATCACCAGGGTCGGGACGGCCGTGCACTCGAGCCCGACGGCAATCCCCGTGATGATGTTGGTCGCCGGTCCCGTCTGCGACGCTTCGGCAATCGATTTCACCGGGCGGTATTTGTACTCGGTGTAGTACTGGGTGATGTACACGAACGCCTGTGCCATCAGCAGCCCGATGCATCCGCAGGCGAAGAAGTAGAGCCACGCACTCGGCGCCTTGTCGGAGTACAGCATGACGCGCGCCGCCGCCAAGAAACCCACCGCGGCCAGGGCGGTGGTGACGTAGTAGCCGCGGTTGAGCGCATCCATCGGGTCGCCGTCTTCCGCGGTGCTCACGGTCATGATGCCGACGATCGAGGCGAGCAGGCCGAAGGCGCGCGCCACGAGCGGGAACAGAATACCGCTGAGCCCGAAGTAGTTGTACAAGCCGACACCGAGAATCATCGCGCCGATGTTCTCTGCGGCGGTAGACTCGAACAGGTCGGCGCCACGGCCGGCGCAGTCACCGACGTTATCGCCGACGAGATCGGCTATGACCGCGGGGTTGCGCGGATCGTCCTCGGGGATTCCGGCTTCCACTTTGCCCACCAGATCGGCACCGACGTCCGCAGCCTTGGTGTAAATGCCACCGCCGAGCTGCGCGAACAGCGCGACGAACGATGCGCCGAAGCCGTAGCCGACGATGGTGTAGGGGATCTTCTGCGGGTCGTGTCCCAAGGAGCTCAGCAATGTGTACAAGCCGCCGACGCCCAGCAGGCTCATGGCCACCACGAACAGACCGGAGACCGCGCCGCCACGCAGGGCGATCCGCAACGCCTCATTCAGGCTGGTGCGCGCCGCCGACGCGGTGCGGATGTTGGCGCGAATCGACACCCACATGCCGATGTAGCCGGCGATCGTGGAGCACAACGCACCGAACGCGAAGGACAACGTGGTCCAGAAGGCCAGTTGGACGGGCGGCACCGGATCGCTGGGGTTCGGTGATCGCACGAAGGCGTAGAGCACGAAGATGAGGACCGCCGAGACCACGGCCAGCGTCCCAATCGTGCGGTTCTGCCGCGACAGAAACGCCTCGGCGCCTTCGCGAATGGCATCGGAAATGTCTCGCATGGTCTGCGTGCCGGTATCCTTGCTGAGGACCTCACGCGCCAGATACCCGGCAAAGATCAGTGACAGGACACTGATGGTTAGTACCAATCCAATCATCTTGGAAACGTCCTCCCTGTCCGAGATTGGGGCACACCGTCTACATCGCCCCGCCTGCGCCGACTCGGCGGCAATGCCGTCACTTGTGCCTGCGATAGTAAGCGCAGCCTTATGACAAAAGTCCCTGCGAAACACAACTGCCACAGGGACCGAGGCGCGAGTTGGGGCTGCGTCAATTTTGTGGGGAAGGTGCGGCGGCCCTTGTGAATCCTCGCCGATCTGACAGTACGCGTACTATCAGATGAAGATCACTTGAAGATCGTTCGCCCTGAGAACTCGGACCAGCGCGGCGCTGGTGTGTTGGGCCAATGAAGCGGTCAACGGGCGGTCCGTCTTTTCGTCATTCCCGCAATCTTCAAGCGGGAATCCACTCCCCTGTCCTGGATGCCCGCTGAGAGACTGCGGGCATGACGGGATTGGAACGGCCGGTTCGTTGGTAGCAGCGACCATCACGTTTCCCCACGTCGATGTCAGTCATGGCCTAGCGCCCTCAGCGATTTGGTAAAGCGCGCCGGCTAGCCTAGAGCGTCACCGCACCTTCAGCTGCCGACGACACCATGCGCGCATACTTCGCCATGACACCGGTCGTGTAGCGGGGGGCCGGAGGGGTCCACGACCCCAGGCGCTGCCGGAGTTCTGCGTCGGAAATCTCCACGTCGAGCCGCCGGGCACGGATGTCGAACGTGATCGTGTCGCCATCACGCAGCGCGGCGATCGGCCCACCACGGGCTGCTTCGGGGGCGACGTGGCCAGCCATCAGCCCGTGGGTCGCACCCGAGAATCGTCCATCGGTCAACAACGCAACTTCCTCACCTAGTCCTTGACCCACTAACGCCGCAGTCACCCCCAGCATCTCGCGCATCCCTGGTCCACCCACCGGCCCCTCGTAACGAATCACCACGACGTGGCCGGGCAGAATGTCCCGCCGCTGCACCGCAGCGAAGGCGTCTTCTTCACAGTCGAATACGCGCGCCGCGCCGCGATGCAGCAAGCGCTCATGCCCCGCTACTTTGACGACGCATCCCTCCGGCGCCAAGTTGCCTTTCAGAATCACCAAGCCGCCGGTGGGCTTGAGCGGGTTGGTGAGCGGTCGCACGACTTCTTGACCGGGCGTCTCGATGGCCGCCCGCGCTTCCTCGCCAATCGACCGCCCAGTCACGGTCATTTCATCGGGGTTGAGCAGTCCAGCGTCCAAGAGCCGCTGCGCCACGAGCCCGACGCCGCCGGCGCGGTACAGATCAGGCGCGACGAACCGTCCGCCTGGTTTGAGATCGGCTAGGTACGGCGTACGCTCGCTGATCCGATTAAAATCGTCAAGGCTCAGCGGCACGCCCGCCTCGCGCGCAATCGCCAGCAGATGCAGCACGCCGTTCGTCGAGCCGCCGGTCGCCGCGATTGCAGCGATCGCATTCTCCAACGCCTGGCGCGTGATGATCGTGTGCGCACGCAGGTCACGCTGGAGCAGGTCCATGACCAGTTGCCCGCAGCGATACGCCGCGTCGTCCTTGGCTGTGTCCATCGCCGGCACACTCGCGCTCCCCATGGGCGACAGGCCGAGGACCTCCATCGCCATCGCCATGGTGTTGGCAGTGAACTGGCCGCCGCAGGCGCCGGGCCCCGGGCAGGCGCGGTTCTCAATCTCCCGCAACCCGTCGGCACTCAGGCGCCCGGCGGCATACGCGCCAACCGCCTCGAACACGTCTTGAATCGTCAAGTCGCGGTCGTCGATGTGCCCCGGCATGATCGAGCCGCCGTACAGCAGCAGCGACGGCAGCTCGAGCCGGGCCAGGGCCATCGCAGCGCCCGGGATGGTCTTGTCGCAGCCGACGATGGCCACGACGGCATCGAAGCAGTGCCCGCGCGCCACCAACTCGATGGAATCGGCGATCACCTCGCGGCTGACGAGCGACGCCTTCATGCCCTCGGTGCCCATGGCAATGCCGTCAGACACCGCGATGGTGTTGTACTCGATCGGCGTACCGCCGGCGGCGCGGATGCCTTCCTTTACTCTCGCCGACAACCGTCGCAGGTGGAAGTTGCACGGCATGACCTCGATCCAGGTATTGGCGACACCGACGAGTGGGCGCGCAAGATCGTCGTCTGTGAAGCCAATGGCCTTGAACATAGCGCGCGCCGGCGCGCGATTAACACCGTCCGTGATGGCGCGGCTGTGCCGCTTCAGATCAGTGCTCATTGCAAGCGCTCCTTCCGCGTGATTCCTACGCGTGACAATGCGGCGGCGCAAGATCGGGCGCGACTCAACAGTGAGCCTTGCTGGAGTGTGCCCAGAGGTGAGGGCGGGGAAGCTCTGGCGGCATCAGCAAACCAAAGCAGGGTCAAGCCAATGTCGGTGTCAATCATGGCTCAGCGCCCTCAGCGATCTGGTAGAGCACGCGCTCGGCGACGCCGTACATGAGCGGAGCCACCAGCAGCCGCGGGAAGCGGCGCCGCAGTCGCTCCGATTCGCTGCGAATGAATTCGGCAGCGTCCGTGATCTCGAAGATTGGAGCGTTCTGGTCGAAGTAGAACCTGGCAGCCTCGAGTGTCCAGCCGCCATGCTCGACCAGCCCTCGAACGAACTCCTCCCGCTTTTGCGTCAACCCGACCATGCCACACTGCTCATGGCCGATGAGGGCCAACGTCCGGACCCCGCCCACGGCGACGGCATACGCGAGCTTGAACTCAATGCGGCTCAGGTTGGCGCCGCCTGAGCGCAGGATGTACGCGAAGTTGTCTGGAATTCGCAGGACATTGCGATGGTCCATGCACATGCCGATGACCAGCTCGGCACGGGTATAGGCTTTCGAGCGTTTCCAGAGGTTCTGGTACGCGAGAAGATCCGCCACCGGAGTGGCGTGATAGGCGGCCAGAATGTCGGTCTCCTTGTGCACGTGGAGCAGCCGTTCGCTCATGGCGTCCAAACTCGTGTGTCGTTCGTCTGTGCAATGATCCTGACGTCAATCTGAATTGCCACCACGCCCTCGATCTGGGCCACCCGGTGCTTCAAGAAGAGCACGTCTCCCGGTTCACGGAACGTGGCGCTCAAGCGCACGTGCCCCTCTTTCACCTGGACCGCGATATCCACTCCGTGAAACTGTTCGTGCTGGATGAGCAGATGGGTGATGATGGCTTTGATCTCGTCGTCGGTCGCGCGCACTTCCGGCACGACCTGGATCTCATTATCGACCTCTCCGACCCCCTGCGTGTGCCAGGCGATCTGTTCGTAAAGAATTTTCTGGAGATACAGCCGCACTCTTCCCGACAGGATGACGTCGCGCTTCTGCACCCGAACGACGACCTGCGCCCCGGCCAGACGTTTGTCCTCCCGGGCCTCTTCTTGGATGCGCTCTCGCAGCACGTCGTCGATCCCAGCGTAGACTGGAACGGCCGAGATGGTACCGAGCAGCCCGGCCGTGCCGAGCATGAGGCCGACGGGGGTGCGCCGGTGGCGCCACGCTTTCAGACGCTCCCCCGCGGCGCGGACCACGCGATGGTTGGGAGCCACGAGCACCGCCCCTGCAACCAGCAGCGGCAGGCCGGGTATGATCGGAACGATCATGCCAGCCAACCCAAGCCCCACGAGCAGCAGACCAGCCGTTGGGCGAAGCACTCTCCAAGCCACGTCAAACCGAGTCGGCTTCAGGATGCGCCCGTGTTCGGCCAGCATGTTCATACGCCCACCGCCGCAGTCTGTTCAGCGTCAGGCTGTACGCGGTGGCGGGCCGGGTGCTGCCCGTTGCCGCGGGAGTCGCGCTCCTGTTTCAGTCGAGGCACATCCACCGCCGCCGCGCGGCGCAGCTCATCGAATGACCCCTGGATGGCTTCGACAAAGTCGTGTAGGTCGGGCAGCAACTCCCAGTCGGCGTTGAAACCCCAGTAGAGCCCGCCAGCGTAGCTGAACAGTGCCACGCCGAGGCCCTGGTTCGTGAACAGGGGTACCTGTGGGTAAACTTCGAGCATGCGCGCGCCCAACATGTAGAGTGGCAGCTGGGGACCCGGCACGTTGGTGACAACCAAGTTGAAGGGGCGTGCGCGCAGAGCGAGCTGCATCGCTAGCGACGGAATGGTGGAGCCGGCCCATCCCGCAGCTTCTGTGAACGCTTCAGCTGCGACTGCTTGTTGGGTCTCCTTGAGGTTGCTGGTCGTCGCGCGCAACTGGTTAAGCCAACGCCGCCCTTCAAGCCTCAGCTCCGCGACCGGCAGATCCACGATCCACGCGGCGACTCGGTTGCCTAACGTGCCCCGCTCATCCGGCGTGCGGGTGCTGACCGGCACTAAAGCGCGCACGTCGAGCGTATCGACGTTCATACCCCGACCCTGCAGGAAGCGCCGGATGGCCCCGCGGACGATCGCGAGCACGACATCGTTGAGCGTGCCGCCGAGACGATTCTTGA
Source organism: uncultured Binatia bacterium (SeqCode) (assembly GCA_964498075.1). Classification (GTDB taxonomy): domain Bacteria; phylum Desulfobacterota; class Binatia; order HRBIN30; family HRBIN30; genus CAZCGA01. The sequence continues at coordinate 6,282 of CAZCGA010000214.1, forward strand.
TTTCCTTCACGGCCGCGAGGTCCATTGCCAGCCACGCGAAGCGGCGGTGGGGACCAATGGGCCGGTTGAACGGTGTGTCCGAGGCGCGCCGCAGGGTCGTGGGGAGGACATCGCCGAGCGCGCCAATCGCTTCGCGAACACTGTGCAACCCCCGTTGGGGTTCGCGGACAAAGCGGGCTGCAAGCGCGAGCGGCGTACTCACGCGGCGCTCGAGCTCCTGGCGTAGGAGCGCAAGCCGACTCGGCGCGGGGCGAGGGGTGAACCGCGGAGATGGCTCCATCGTAGCGCGAGGCGCGGATTGCAGCAGCACCGCCAGGAGGTCGGCACCGGAAATTCCGTCGACCATGCAGTGGTGCACCTTCGTGATCATGGCGAAGCGCCCGCCCTGCAGTCCCTCCACGATCCATGTCTCCCACAGCGGTTTTTCTCGGTCGAGCTGTTGCGACTTGATCCGGGCCGCGAGCCCTTGGAGTTGTTGCTCGTCGCCGGGGCGCGGCAGGCTGATGTGGCGGACGTGGTAGTTGATGTTGAAGCGGTCGTCGTCGACCCATACCGGCCGGCTCAAGAGCCGCGTGTAGCTGAGGCGCTGCCGATAGCGCGGGATCCGATGGAGGCGCGAGGCGATGAACGCACGGATGCGCTCGATGTCGACGCCACCCTCTCCGGTAGCGACTGGTTCCGCGTCAAAGATGGCCGTGATGGCCACGTGCATGTGCGTGTTCTGCCCCTCAAACAGGAGAAAGAAGTTGTCGAGCGACGACAGCCGATCGCAGCTCGGGATGCTACTTGGAAGCTTGCCGGGCGCCGGCGGCTTCGCGCCACCGGCCTTCTGATTGCGCGTCAACCGACGCACGCGTATGCGCGTGGCACTCCGACCCCCGCTGTCCGGTCGTTTCGTTCTGAGCCGCATGACTGCCTCCTCTTCTGTTCTTGTTGCGTGGTTGCCTCGCAGCCTGGACGGAAGAGCGATCACGCCGCTGGCTGCGTCAGGCGGCGGAGCGCTTCGCAATATTTGTCCGACGTCCGACGCACGACATCCGGCGGCAGTTTCGGCGCCGGCGGCTGCTTGTTCCACCCGATGCTCGTGAGGTAGTCGCGCACGTACTGCTTGTCTAAACTGGGCGACGACGTTCCTGGCGCGTATTGATCGCGCGGCCAGAAGCGCGAGGAATCTGGGGTCAGGACCTCATCGATCAGAATGATGCTTCCATCGTAGTATCCGAACTCCAGTTTGGTGTCGGCGATAATGATGCCGCACTTCTCCGCCCATTCAGCGCCAGCCTGGTATACCGCGCGGCTGAGGTCACGGACCTGAGCGGCAACGTCCGCCCCAAGGAGCTCTTCGGCTTCTGCAAAGGAGATGTTCTGATCATGCTGGCCTCGTGGCGCTTTGGTGGAAGGGGTGAAGATCGGTTCGGGCAAGCGGTCCGCCTCTGGCAATCCGGCCGGGAGCGACACACCGCATACCGTGCCCGTCCGCCGGTATTCCAGCCAACTGGAGCCAGCAAGATACCCGCGCACGATGGCTTCGACCGGCAGCGGCTTGGCCTTGCACACGATCTGGCTGCGTAGCGCCAACCGCTCAACCCACGCAGCGGGCACAACATCCTCAATGCGTACATCGAGCAGGTGGTTGGGAACGAGCATCTTCGTACGCTCGAACCAAAGCGGGACAGGGCGCTCAGCACGCGACCTTTTTCGGGAATCGGCGTCGGCAAAACCACGTCGAACGCTGAGAGACGGTCCGTTGCCACGATCAGGAGCGCCTCACCGAGATCGTAGACGTCGCGGACCTTGCCCCGGAACGCCAGCGTCAAACCGTCGACTTGGCTTTCATACAACACGCCGCTCATACTTCCTCCGCCGCTTTGTCGCGCATTGGTCCTGCCGTTCTCTCGTCTTACGTTGGGCTGCATAGACCGCCTCCTTTTCGTCTGTGG
>CAZCGA010000215.1:0-8117 GCA_964498075.1 uncultured Binatia bacterium (SeqCode)
GGAACCGCTCATGCTGAGCCTGTCGAAGCACGGGGCGGGGTTCTTCAACGGGCTGCTAAGCTGACTCTGCGTCTTCCCCAAGCCGCCGCCGTGCGCCGACAGCTCGATGCGCTGCCGCTCAGTCCCACCGAGCGCGCGCGCTTGGACAGCTCGGAGTTGCTCCTCGTAGGCCGCCGCGGCACTTACCGGCGGAAGAAAGCGGGCGCGACGCGAACCGTGTAACTGCCCTCACTGACCGCGGATGCACCGGTGATCCGCAGCAGGGCAGCGAGGTCGGAGCTCACGCGGAACATGGAGTCCGGCCCATCGTAGAACGTGTCTGCCACCGGTAGCGCGCCCAGAAGATCGCTGAGTCTGCCGACCGCAGCGAAGGCGGCGGTGAACTGCCCACTAATGCCGTCATTAAACCGCACAACATCTGCGGGCGCTCGCAGGAGGTACCAATCGGCTGGCGCATTCGCTGGTGTCTGACAGCTGTTTTGCGAGAGCGTGGCGGTGCGTTCGTCTCCGTATCCGAGCACGCTGAGCGGACACTTGCTCATGCCGGCGGTGTACGCACCGCGCGTCGTTGTGTCCCGACCGGCAATCGCAAAGCCATACGGTGCGACACTCACCAACGGCATGTCCAGCGGCTGCGAGCTGCAGCCTTCATCTGGCAACTGCCGCCCTTCGGCCAAGAAGCCTACCACACAGCCGTTACTGGGCGGGGCCACCGATAACACCTGCGGGGCCGCTGGCGCGAACGTGTACACGTCCAGCTTGCGCCCGCTGGGCAGCTCGCAATCCGCCTCATCAAAACTACCACTGATGCTGCCGGACACGACCAGGCGGCTCGGACACACCCTGGCCCGCAGGGTGAAACCGGGTGACGCCGTCGCATCAATTGCCCCTTGTGCAGGTGCCGTTGACACCTCCGCGTAGTAGAGACCATCCCCCGGCAGCAGGCGATTCGCTCGCGCATTCGTTGTGGACGGCTCGAAGATGTCATCGTCGTTCTCGACCACACTGCCGTCGGGCGCGAAGACACGCAGGAAGGGGTCGATCGTGTCCGAGTTCATCTCCACCGTCACGAACTGGCCGGCGGAGCCGATGAATGCATAGGTTCGATAGGGAATCCCTCCGAACCCGTAACAGTCGGTCGTGGTGAAGCCGGAGCTGATCGATGTTCCGGTGGTGGCATTCAGCGCCCCGCGCACCTGGCACTTCTGCACGAGCAGTGTGTAGGGCAGATCCAAGCGGTGGTTGCTGGCAACCACCAGCGTGTAAGTCCCCGGGAGCACGGCAGTGGCCGCCAGCTGCGCGTTCTTCGTGTCACTCGGCACGCCGCTGTTGTCGTTCTCGGCAACCAGCGGATTGCCGGCGCTCGCTGGTCCGACGAGGTACAGATGCGCGTCACCGTCGGACATCAGCTCCGCGCTAATGACATCTCCGGGGAGCGCCGTAATCGTATACAGCTCGCTCGGGCTATTGAGTTCGGGCATGCTGCCCTCCGAGCTTGGATCGGGGAACGGGGCGCGGCACGGCGTACGGCGCGTATCGCCGAACAGTGTGCCCATGCATCCGGGCCCTGATTGCCCCGGACACGTCACGACATGACCAGTTGGAATGTTGTTTAACGCGGTCGCTGAACACGTCTGGGTGTTGAGAGCCAGTGAGTACGAGCCCGTGCCGCCGTTTCCGATCGCGATGATCGTGTACGTGCCCGGCTGCAGCGCCAGGAAGCGCGCTTGCGCGTCCACACCGGAACCGCCCGGTGCCGCATCGTCGTCCTGCTCTTGCGTGATGACCTCGATGCCGTCCGGGTTGAGCACCGAGAACGCTGGATCCACTCCGGAGCTGGCAAGCTGCCGCATGGTAATCGACACGTTCAAAGGTACCTGCGTCAGCGTGAAGTGATACACATCTGCCGGATTGGACTGGTCGGCGATGGACGGTCCGCCGGGATCGGGGCACTCGGATCCATCCAGATTGGCGGCGCGCGAACTGTTCAGCACCAGCTCGGCCGGTGCAGCACACGTCGTCACCGTCACGGTCACGCGATACGCTCCCAGCCGCTCCGCACTCGAGAGATCGGAGGTGACGGCAATCTGATACGGGCTTGACGTCGTCACCACAAACTGCACCGGCGGCCGCGACTCGATCCCGCCGAACTGGCCATCTGCATCGACGACCGCGACGTAGGGAACGAGTCGCGGCGCTGCGCCAGTCGCCGTGACGTCGATGGTGACCGCTTGGCCGACCCTGCCCGGGAGTGAGTAGACATCCGCAAGCCGCGTTCCCGCCTCGAACGCCTGCAGGCAGTCGCTCGTGGTCAGCTCGCCTTGCGTCATGCCCACCTGGATCGGTTGAACCAGACACATCGGGGTCGGCGTCGGTGAGGAGAGGGGAGCCGAGGTTGGCGTCGGTGTGCGAACCGGAACGGTGTTGGTCGCTGTGGTGCTCGGGGGTGGGGTCGATGTCGACGAGCTGGGCGCACAGGTTTGGCCCACATGCGCGACGATACCGATCGGGTCCCCGGCGGTAACGCGACCATCGGCATTAGTGTCGGCACGCGCCACCCCCGCGGGGTCGTCCGCACCCGCTGCGAAGAGAAACGGCGGTACATCGAGGAGGTCTGCGGTGCTGATGCGGCCATCGCCATTGACGTCGCCACGGCAGGCCGGCTGCGCGTCGCTGGCGCGTGCGGCGACGGTCAGCACGCTGAGGACTACGGCAACTACTAAACGGCTGCGTCGTGACGGCTCGGGCACGCTTGGACCACACGGATTGAACCTTCCTTGTCCGCACACGGCCGGCAAAGTCAAGCGATCGACACCCGAAGTTCAAAAAGGTCGTGGCTTGACATAGTGCGTCGATGGCAATACCCACGCGACGGACTGTGAGGATCACGACCGCGAATCGCATGACGGTGTCCCGTCGGCGCAACCTGAGACTGGTGCTGGGCGTTCTGTTGTCGCTGGGATGGCGGGCGCCAGCGGGGGCGGCACCCTTCGCATACATCACCAACTCAGGCGATGACACGGTCTCGGTCATCGACGCGGCGTCCAAGGCGGTGATCGACACGGTGCCCGTGGGCAGTCAGCCCTTCGGGGTGGCGGCGCACCCGGAAGGAAGCGCCGTGTACGTGGCCAACGCCGGCAGTGCCACCGTCTCCGTGATCGATACAGCGACCCGCACCGAGCTCGTTGCGGTAGCGGTGGGCAGTGCGCCACGCGGGGTGGCTGTCAACGCCGCCGGCACGCGCGTCTATGTCACCAATGCCGGCAGTGCGACGGTGTCGGTGATTGATACCGCCACCAACAGCGTCATCGCGACCGTGCCCGTGGGACTGTTACCCTTCGGCATCGCCGTCAACCCCTTGGGCACGCGTGTCTACGCGGTCAATCTGGCGGGCAACTCTCTTTCGGTCATCAACACGGCCAACAACAGCGTGCTCACCACCGTACTCGTCGGCAGCTCGCCGCGCGGTGTGGCGGTCAATCCGGCCGGCACCCGCGCCTACGTCACCAACGCGGGCAGCAACAACGTGTCGGTAATCGACACGGCAACCAATACGGTGACGGCGACCGTGATCGTCGGCACCACTCCGTTCGGTGTGGCCGTCAATTCCGACGGCACGCGCGTGTACGTGGCCAACACCGATGCCAACACCGTGTCGGTCATCGACGGCATCACCAACGCAGTCATCCACAGCGTGCAGCTCGGAAACCCTCCGATCACTCAAGCGGTTCCGTTCGGCTTGGCCGTTGAGCCGTCGGGGGCCCGCGTCTACGTCGCCAACGAAGCCGACAACTCGGTCTCCGTGATCGACACCGCCACCGACACCGTCTCGGACGTCCTGCCGGTCGGCAGCATGCCGGTCGCGTTCGGCGCCTTCTTCGCTCCGGAGCGGGCGACGCCGACTCCAACCCCGACGCTGACACCGACGCGGACGTTGACACCGACGCGGACGTTGACCCCCACGCGAACGCCAACGCTCACGCCGACGTTGACGCCGACGCCGGGCCGGCCGGCCTACATCACCAACTCCGCGGACTTCACCGTGTCGGTGCTCGATACGGCGAGCAACACGGTCACGGCAACCATCGGTGTCGACGACACGCCGTTTGGCGTCGCTGTCCACCCCGGCGGTACCCGCGTCTACATCACCAATCGCGGCAGCAACAACATCTCCGTCATTGACACGGGCACCAACGCGGTGATCGGGACGATTGCCGTGGACACCACGCCACGCGGCGTGGCCATCAACCCGGCTGGGACACGCCTGTACGTCGCCAACGCCGGCAGCCGAAATGTCTCGGTCATCGACACGGCGACCAACGGGCTCGTCACCCGGGTCACTGTCGGCAGCGCTCCCTTCGGGGTGGCGGTGAACCCGGTGGGCGCCGTCGCGTATGCCTCTAATGCCGGCGGTGGAACCGTCTCGGTCATCAACACCGCGAACAACACCGTCACGACGGCAATCCGGGTGGGCAACACGCCGCGGGGCGTGGTGGTGAACCCGGCGGGCACGCGTTTGTATGTCGCGAATGCGGGCAGCGACACGGTGTCGGTGATTGCGACCGCCAGCAATGCGGTGATCGCCACGGTGCCCGTGGGCGCGAGCCCGTTTGGCGTCGCGGTCAACCCCACCGGCACACGGCTCTATGTAGCCAACGCGGGCGGTAGCACGGTGTCGGTCATCGACACGGCGACCAACGGCGTGACCGGAACCATCGACGTAGGCAACGCGCCCTTCGGGCTCGCCGTCGACGCCGCGGGTGCCCGCGTGTACGTAGCCAACGACGCCGACAATACAGTCTCGGTCATCGATACGGCCACGAATGCCGTGCTGACCACGGTGTTCGTCGGCGGTGCGCCGGTCGCCTTCGGAGCCTTCATCGCGCCGCCGACGCCATCGCCAACGCCAACGGCCACGCCCTCACCAAGCCCGACGAGGACCGCGACGGCCACGTTCTCCGGTACCGCGACCCACACGGACACGCCGACGGCGTCGCCGAGCGCCACGGCCACACCGACGGACACGGCTACACGGACGCCGACCGCAATGCCGACGCCAACGACCACTCCCACCGCCACCGATACACCTACTGCAACACCCACGCCGACGGCCACCGCTACTCCGACGGCTTCGCCGACATCCACACTGACGCCGACGGAGTCGCCGACCCCGTCGCCGACGTCGACGCCGACCGAGACGCCCACGAATACTCCCACCCCCACCGCCACGCCGTCGCCGACTCACACTGCTACTCAGTCGGCGACCCACACCGCAACCGTGACGGGGACGCTGCCCCCGTCGAGTACGCCAACCGCGTCTCCCAGCCCCGCGCCGAGCTCCACCGTCACCCGGACACCCACTGCCACCAGCAGTCCGACGGCTACGGCCGCATTCACGCACACGCCCAGCCGCACCGCCACGCCGACGAGCACGGCAACCCCCTCCGCGACGGCGACCGCGCGCCCAACCATCACGGTCACCGCGAGCGCCACGGCCACGTCGACGCCGACGGCCAGCGCCACTGGAACCGCGACAGCTTCTCCGACCGCGACACCCTCGCCAACGCCCAGTGCGCCTGCCACCCGCACCGCGACGGACACGGTAACCGCGACGCCGACCGCCACCAGTGGCGGCAGTGCATTCGCCTACATCACGAACTCTCTGGATAACACGGTCTCGGTCATCGACACGGCTACCAATACCGTAGTCACCACCATTGCGGTCGGCGCCGAGGCGTTCGGCGTCGCCGTGAACCCGCTTGCTCCGCGCGCGTACGTGAGCAACGCGAGCAGCGATACCGTCTCGGTGATCGAGACCACCAGCAATGCCGTCATCTTCACCATTCCCGTTGGACGCCGGCCACTCGGCGTCGCGGTCAACCCCGCTGGTACCCGCGTGTATGTCGCCAACAGTTTCGCGGGCACCGTGTCGGTGATCGACGCTGCCCTCAACGCCGTGCGCGCGACGGTACCGGTCGGCTCGCTTCCCTTCGGCGTCGCCGTTCACCCCGACGGGACGCGCGTGTACGTCGCCAATGCAGGTGGTGGAACCGTATCGGTGATTGATGCGGCGACACAGAGCGTGGTCGGCACGGTTCCCGTCAGTACCCAACCGTTCGGGCTGGCGGTCAGTCCCAGCGGGGCCGAGGTGTACGTGGCCAGCTTGAGCAGCAACGCAGTGGCGGTCATCGACACCGCGACCAATATTGTTGCGCGATCCATACCGCTCCGCAGCCCGGCGCTGACCGTCGCCGTCAGTCCTGACGGTCCGCACGTTTACGCGACCAACTTTGCTACCGACGCGCTTTCCGTCATCGACGTTGCCAACAACTCTGTGGCAGCCACCGTCACCGTCGGCCAACGGCCGCAGGGCGTTGCCGTCAACGCCGACGGGACGCTGGTGTACGTGGCCAACCGCAGCAGCAACACCGTGTCGGTCATCGACGCCAGCAGCAATCGCGTGGTCGCCACTGTGCCTGTTGGCAGTGAGCCGATCGCTTTCGGCGCGTTTGTCTCCGGCAGTCCTGGAATGCCGATCACGCGAACACCCACGGCCAGTCCCGTTCCCACGTTCGCCACTCTCACTCCGACGGAAACCGCTGTTCCGACTGCCACGCCCACTGCTGATTTCCTGCAAACCGCCTCTCCCGCCGTCTCACCGTCGCCAACGATTACGCCCACGCCGCCGCCGTGCACCGGTGACTGCGACGCAGACGGCCACGTCACCGTCGATGAGTTGCTCGCCGCGTTGTCAATCGCGCTCGGCACCTCGCCGCTCGCGGCGTGCGCAAACGCAGACGCCGACGGAGACCGGACGGTCTCGGTGGCCGAGATTCTCCAAGCGATCGATGCCGCACTCAATCGCTGCGCTCCAGGTACCGGCCAATCCTGACCTTCTCCCCCCGGTCCGTAATCGAGGTGGGATTTTCCCCACTCATTCTAGGGTGTTAGACACTCTAGCCGACCGAACCGATCGCGCCGGTCAAGGCTCAGCCCTTTTCCGTGGCGGCTCAGCCGCCCCCCCTTGGGTCGTCCCGCCAATTCCGTAGATCTACGGATAGACAAATTCGCCTTGATGGCATAACGGTGTCCGCTGGACAGTCTCCGAGAACGGGGCCGAGGCATGCAGAAAACAGCCAATCATCACAAGTACATTCCTTTCTCCGGGTCGGTGCATTTTTTTGTTGACAAGGACTTTCCGGCCGTTGTATGAGCCCCTAGAGTCGGAAAGCGAAGTAGAGATCCTTTAGGGGGAAACGAAGGTTGAGTGTGATCTCGGGTAGGTGTTCCCAGGGAAGCGCTATGACTCCACGGCAAATCACGGCAAAAGCCTGCGGCCGGGTCTACTTCGATGACAGCTAGGTTCGGGGGTTTGGAAACAACCACAGCAGCAAGAAGGCAACTAAAGGAGGAGCGTATGAAAGTTAGTTGGAAGAGTAAGGTGGTGGGCGCAGCCGCGGGGCTGGCCAGCCTGCTCGCGCTGGCTGGTCCAGCGAGCGCGCATTTCGCGGCATTCGCGGGTGGTAACGATTCGATTACCAAGACCGTCATCAGTGGAACCACCCATCCGTTGACCGGCACCATCATCGGCTACGAGATTAGGGTAAACACTGCGGCCTGCCCCGCGACATCGGTGGACGTGCTGATTGAAGACACGTTGCCGACCGATGCATTCGGCAACCCGCAGGTCACGGTGGTGTCGTCGGATTGCAGCTCCACCGCCCCCGGAGCCACCATTCCGGCCTGCGTTGGCGGCCAGGCGGTTGAGGGGCCCCAGGGGCTGCTCACTTGGCAGTTCCCGGGGAATAGCTGCGGCGGCGTGTTGACCGCCCATCTGTATGTCCGGCTCAATGACAACCTCGATGACAAGACCGTGGTGTGTAATCACGTCAAAGCGGAAGATGCCGACGGGTCTGTCGTTTTCGTACCGAATCCTGGGACTTGCGTGACTGTGGACTCGGCCCTGCTGACTATCACCAAGACCGCCACCGACATGAACGGCGCCGCGTTCGCGGGCAACAAAGTTGATCCGGGGACGATGATCACCTACACGCTCACGGTTATGAACACCGGTGATAAGGACGCGAACGGGATCGTGATCTCCGACGTGGTGCCTG
>CAZCGA010000216.1:0-8090 GCA_964498075.1 uncultured Binatia bacterium (SeqCode)
CAGGCGAGGGTGCACCCCAACCGATTTTCCAGCAAGTTTAGGACTTCACCAACCCGACAGTCCCGAGCACCATCGACAGCGCTCAGAGTTCATCAGAAAGCTGGTTCAAAGCCAGTTCGATCAGCAGCCCATCAACGATCGGTACGTGCAAGGCACGCCCAGAACGATCGTGCAGTTTTGGCACAACCCACGACGGTTGCCGGAGGACGTCAAAGACTGCATTGCCTCTTGGGCCCGCTGGGAGACGAAAGGCTATAGGCATCGATTGTTCGACGAGCGTAGCGCCAAGGTGTTCATCGGTCGCTCGTTGGGTGCGCGCCACGAGCACGCCTTCGAACGTTGCTACCACCCGGCGATGCTGGCCGACTTCTTCCGGCTCTGCTACCTGTTAGTCGAAGGCGGCCTCTATGTCGATGCAGACGACGTCTGCGTTTGTACACACATTGGCAGTTTGTTTGACGACGGTCGGCTGAAGGCTCAACCCCTGTGCTACGACATCAATTCTGGAACAATGGTGAACCCATCCGTGTTCCTATGTGTTGATGCCTACGCCTCGAGTTGGATTTTCTACTTCAATAACAATCCACTCATTGCAAACCGAGGGCATCCAATCATCGAAAATGCGCTCAGCCGGGCAACAGGTCTTCTCGAGTTCACCGGCAAGGACGAGTTGCTGGAAATCCAGGCGACGACCGGCCCGGGAAATCTTTCGAAGTCGATTTTCGAGTTTGGTACCACCTTGGGAGGTGTCAAAACCGACCTGATGATATTGCGGGACTGGGATTCATTTGCCGTCTCAAGATGGTCATTGAGCTACCGCAACGATGCCAGGAATTGGCGACTCTCCAATCAACAGAAGTTCTATCGTAACGGCGCGTAGTTTCCGAATGAACTCTTCGAAACCCCTACGCGCGGCATCGCGCCTTCTGTATTCGCTGTTTCTGCAATGCCGAATCCAACTGCCGCGGCAGCAGTGCCTTGCGTTCATGTCGTCCTCTGATGGTCAGCAACCCGGTATCGGCCCGATTTTCGTCATCAACTTGGACAGGCAGCCGGACCGCTGGACTGCCGTGCGTCACGAGCTCGACCACATCGTAGACGCCGCCTGCAAATCGCTATCAGAGCGGGTCGTTCGGTACTCCGCATGCGATGCGCAGGCCAATCCAGACGAATTGTTTGGTACCGTTGACGTTGAGCCTTTTTACACGCTCGGCGACCAGTTGTTCGTCGAACCGCAACCTCACGCTATCCCAAACGCGTTCGACTTGGAGCGCCCGATTAGGATGAGTGACGCAGAAGTCGCCGTTGCACGCTCGCATATCGGTGTCTGGAAAACGATTGCACAGTCCGATGCCCCCTATGCCCTTGTACTCGAGGACGACGTCTGGTTCGAGCGTAGCTTCGGGAGGCTTGTCGATCAGGCTTGGCGCGAGATGGAAGCCGCCGACCGCACCAGCCCTGCGTTCGACGTGTTGTACCTGTCTTACAAGGAAGTGCGCCACGGTGCTCCAAAAGAACTGATTTCAAAGAGCGTGTTTCGCCCGGAACGCGGCCTCTGGTACTTGTCCGGGTATGTGCTGTCGAAGAAAGGCGCGCAGATGCTGCTTGGGCTTCTTCCGTGTCGCGGTCCCCTCGACCTCTGGATCAATCACAAGTTCCGAGAGATGGACGTCCGGGCTTTGCGCCGCTCGGTGATCCGCCAGCGTCTCGATCTCAACTCGACGAACTCATACTCGATCCTGCCGATACTGAGCCGGATCGGCGTCCTCGACGGCAGTGACGCGGCGCTTTTTCAGCAGCGGCCGACCCACACTCCCGTGTTCGCGTTCGGAACCCCGGGGGCCGGATTGTCATCGCTCGCTATGGCCCTCTCGATGCTTGGCTATCGCTGTTGTAGCGATTTTGACCGGATTCCGGAATGTGAGTTAGAAAGCCTTCTCACCGGCTGCACCGATCGCGTTTTCGACGCCTACGCCAACATCGAATCGCTGACGCCGCATGTTCGCGTGCTCACACAGCGCTATCCGTGCGCCAAGTTCATCGTGATCAACGACGTAGCGGGAACCGCTGACCGCCAAGGTGGAGGTGTGTTGGACGAGCTGAAAGGGGCAGACGCACTTCGTTTACATGGTGAAAACGCCAACACTTGGCGTGCGCTTTGCGAGCACTTGAGACTCGCGCCCCCGAGCGCGCCCTACCCGGCTGTTCGGGATATTGGACAGCGAAGGCTTCGGCGCGCCCCGGTCGACGCGCTAACAACTCGCCCAGCAAAGCGGCTTCGGCACGACCGGTCACCGTGGGTCGTGGAACCGCGCGCGGGTTGGGCGGGAATCAGCGCGAGCGCATTCGATCAGTTCGAATCATCCGCCTCATCGCGGGTGCGCTTTGAGGACGATCTCGCTGATATCCAGCCGGCGCGGTGGCTATTGCGAAACGACACGTTTCCCGGAAACCTTGGACTGTTTCGTCTGGCCAACGTCACGCCGCAACCGAGTGGCGGTCTTTCACTCGCAGTCATCAAGGAGCCGCTTGGCGTTCGGAATCTTAGCGCGGCGGCGATTTCGAGCCGAGGTAGTTTCCTGTTTGGGCGCTTCGAAGTCACGCTGCAAGCGACGAACGTCCCGGGCCTGGTGACCGGCTTCTTCCTTTACCGCGATTCGCCCCGACAGGAGATCGACGTCGAGATCGCAGGAAATCGCGCTGACCGGCTGCTGGTCAACGTGTTCTACAACCCGGGTTCCGAGGGCGCGAAGTTTGACTACGGCTACCGGGGAACGCCCGTTAGCATTCCGTTGGGGTTTGACGCATCAAAAGCCTTGCATCGGTTCGCCATTGAATGGGATCCATGCGAGATCCGGTGGTTCGTCGACGATGAACTTGTTCACCGTCGCGCTACATGGGGCCCGACCCCTATTCCGCACCTGCCCATGACGTTACATGTCAATACGTGGCCGACCCGCTCACGAGAGCTTGCAGGCCGGTTGGCACTCCGCGCGCTGCCCGCGTCAGCGATCGTGCGCCGAATCGCCATTGACGCGTTCAATGCGGACACGCAGTCGCCATTAGCGTTCGCTTCACAGGATATTTCGAACACGTCCGAGGCTCAGCTACGGTAGCAATCCGACGATAGGTGGCTGCTTTGGGTGGAGGGCGGACGCAGAAGTTGGCCGCATGGAGGTCCGCTCTGCGCCCATGCGGACATTCTGGCATGCCGCTGGATCGCCAAGCCAACATTCGAACCGCGGCGATTTTCAAACGGCGTAATGGTCGAGCTTATTGGTCGAGTCACGAGGGCCGCGCACCGATTTGCGGAGTCACTAGCCGTGGAGGACCGACTCGGCTGTTTCGCCTAGCGGTCCAACCGCGCCTGGTCGATCCAGCCTTCGAGCTCGAACCGCGGCGGCGCACCCTCGAAGCGCTCGCGGATCGCGTGGTGACGCTGTACTGCCTCGAGACGCCGTGCCTCGATCGCAGCACATGTCTTCCCCTCAGCGCCGGCATCCTTGAAGATCTGCTGGATATCGCTCCAGCTGCCGTGGAGCCGCGGCGGCTCCGCCTCGAGGCTGACCAGCTCCTTGGCGCACAGCCCCGCGAAGATCTTCGCAACCATCGCCGCGTCTACGCCGTCCATCTCCGCCAGCTGCTCCTGCATGATCGCGCGCATCTCTCCCAGGTCGCGAGCCCGAATAACAGCCCGGGTGTCATTGGGAAGAAACCTGAGCACGCGCATTGCGAGATCGTCTTCGCCGAGCCAGAAGCGGATGTCCGCCAGATTCTCGAGAATTCCTTCGAGCTCGGCATCGATTCGCGCCATGAAGCCGTCGAGAAGCTGCGCCTCGTCTGCTCGCGTGAGCAGCCGCTGCCAGGCCTCGCGGCGCCAGTCGCCCACATGCGCGATCTTGAAGTCCAGCAGCCGCTCGAATGTCGTGGCAAGTACCGCTTCCGGCAGATCGCTGACCAACTCGGCAAGCTCGCCCTTCTGCCCGAAATTGGCGATCTCGTAGAAGGCCACCGCATGGAGCGGATGGCTTGGCGTGCGTGCGAGGTGGCGGATCACGCGCGTCCAGGTCGGGCTCTGCGAATGATGCGTCCCGTACCACCAGAGCGGCTGGGGCCAGCCGACGAACATATGGACGCAGGCAGAAAACAGCGCTGGCCCAAGCCTGTGCTCGATCTCCTCGGGGACAAGCGCGAGCGTCTCGGGATCGCCTGTCAAGACCGCGACTAGCTCCTGCGGCGGCTTGCGCAGCGTCAGCACGGTTGCAGCCAGCCAGCGCGCGTCGCCGCGGGCCTCGCCAAGCGCTTCCTCGAGAAGCGCCTGCTCCGCCGGGCTCAGCTCGTCCCACCTGGCGGCGAGCCATTTGGTCGTCACGACGCGCGCGCCCGTGTCGGCTACGCCGAGCAGGTTTCGCAAGATCCGCAGCCGGACATCTTCGGTCGAAACATCAAGGAGCGGGTCGACGATCGCGAGCTCGAACTCGGTCAGGATATACCGCTCAAGCCGCCGCAGCAGGCGCGCGCCCCAGGCTTCGATCACTGGTGCGAGCGTCTCGGGCTGCGCCGCCAGCACCGCGTCATTGACGGCGGCATCGAAGCGTCCGTCCGCAAACGAGACACTGAGCGGCAGATGCGCGATGACGACAGGCATGAGCGCCGTAAATACGCGCCAAGGCGGCCGCTCGCCGAAATGTTCGACGCGGTTGAACAGCACCAGCCGGCTGAGCAGAACGCTCGCGCAGCCCGGCGAGCGGGCGTGCGCGACGAGCACGGCGAGGATCCGCTCCCGCCGGAGCTCTTCCAGTGCATGCCAGCTGCGAGCCAGCTCGCGCAAGAGCGCGATGCTGATCGCGGGCGACGCATCGCCGTCGAGGCGCGCGAGAATGTCGGCGTCGTCCTCGCGCGGAAGTCGGCACCAGATCCGCGCGGCCGCGGCACGAACCACCGCCTCATCGGCGCGAAGGAAGCGGCGCGCCGCCGCATGGGTCAGTGCCGCCGGGTTCTCATCGAGCGTCTGTAGGAGGCGGCGCGACAGCGACAGGTCCAGCCCGAGCGGCCCACCTTCCTCGATCGCGTTCAGGTAGGGCTGCACCTGCACCAGCGGCGAAGCTTCAGAAAGCCAGTTGAGCTGGTCGGAGATAAAACCGACGCCATGTGCGACGTCAATGTCCTCCAGCCTGATCAGCACGCGCTCCGACCAGCGCGGTACTTCTTTCTTGAGCGCATCGGGCAGTTGATCGGCGAACTCAATTAGGAATTCGAAGCAGCAGTCGCGCGTTGCCGGAAATAGCGAGCGGATGCCGAGCTGCGCCGGGCCGAAAACGGCGCTGCCCCCGTCGGCCGGCAAGGCGAGCCGCAGCCAGCGTAGATTGCGAGCCGCGGCGAGCGACGTCACCGGAGAGGAGCAGGCGATCGCGCGCTCAACCTGACCCAGGATGCGTTCCTGGTCGCGCAGGATCTCGGGCGAAATCAACGTCTGGGCGCCGGCGCGCAGATACGGATGGGTGAAGTTGAATCGGCTGTCGCGCTCCTCGAGCACGCGCCGGCGCTGCAATGTGTCGAGCGCATGCTGCTGGCCGTCGCTGAGCAGCGGCGGGGCTCCATAGGCCGGCGGCGGCCGCGGGTCATCGCCGACCGCGATCAGCAGCGGCGACGGCTCAAGCCCCGGCCGATCCTCGCCGCCGTTGACGATGAAGGCGAGTTCGGCGTCTGCTGCGCCCTCGGATGCCGTGGTGGCAAGCGCCGAGGCGGTCAGCAGGTCGCCGATACCGGGAGCCTGCATCGCCAGCGTACGCGCGAAATCTGAAGCATCCCGCTGTGCCTGAAGCAGGATCTCGTCGTCGAGTGGGCGCTCTGGAAGCTCGCCCCAGGTCTGCGCCAGATAAGCGAGTGCGCCGGGATCGCGGAGGCTCGGCCCGCGTGCGATCAACTGCTCGACCCGGGCAATGGCTGGTGCGGGCACGGCCTGGGCACCGGCGGCTGCTTGCCAGATCGCCTGCGCACGCTCGACCGCGAGCGGCTCGAGCCGCTGCCACCGCCGTCCGCCGAGCGCGCAGACGGTGAGGTCGGCTGCCGCCCTTGTCTGTAGGAGAACTTGCTCGGATTGCGCGACGATGAGGCGGCGATTGGCCGGAATGCGCTCGCAGAGCGCACGCAGTGCCGCCAGCCGGGCGCTGGCATCGGTCAGCGGCTCGCGCGCTCCAATCGGATCGTCGAGCACATAGGCGCGCTCTGCGCCGACCGCATCGGTTAGGAAGCGTTCGGCTTCCTCGACGAAGGTGCCTTGCCTGACTTCGAAGCCCTCGACCTGAAGCCGGCCGCCGATCGCCCGCGCGGTCCAGGACTTGCCGGCACGCGGCGGCCCGGCGACCAGCAAGACGCGTTCGTTACGAAGCTGCGTCTCCATATCGGCCTCGATGCCGCGCTCGAGATAACCGTTCGGCCGCACCGCGCTTGGCGCGCGCATGGCGAGTTCGCGGAGGATCTGCGCGAAGGCTTCCTTGTGGGTGCGCTTGGATTCGACCAGAAGATCACTGAGTCGCGCGAGAATGCCGCGGATCGACAGCGTATCGAACCGCTCCGCGCGCAGCGCCGCATGCAGGCGCACTTCGATCGTCTCGGCGGTTTCCTGATCGGCCAAGCTCGTCTTCCCGAGCGCCCGCTCAAAGTCGGCGATCGGACGCGTGGCGAGCGCTGCCACGTCTTTCAATCGCGCCAGCTTGAGCTTGCTTGCCCTTCTCGGCGGCTTGGCGGCTGCCATCCTGGCGAGTTCATCGCGCAGTGCCTCGGCCAAAGCACGAGGTGCCGGCCGTGCGGCGGGGCGCCGAGTAAGCGGCCGCATCAGCAACAAGGGTGTGAGGTCGTCGTTGCAGCGCGCCGTGAGGATGAACAGCGCGTGCCGCATGTCGTCATCGAGGAGCCGCTCGAGCAGCGATCCGCTCGCCTTCCTGCCGGGGTAATGCACAAAGTAATCGGCAAGCTCCGCGACGCTGGCGGTGCCCTCCGCGCCTTTCACCTGGATCTCGAGCGTCTGCGCCGGCGCAGCGTCCCATGTTAGGCTGGCATCCTCGCCGCCTTTCGGCTCGGGCACTAGCGAGAACGTTCCGAACGGGCGGTAGTTGAGCGCGAGCTCGATGCACGCCATGTCCTGGAATGCGAATTTCTTAGGGCCGATGACGGCGATGTCCAACTTGTTCTTGCTCCTCGGTGCCCCGGTGCAGTCGCCGCAAAGTTAGTGCGCTGCGCCCTGTCCGTCAGTGGCGAAGTATGGGAGCGGGCCACTGGAGGCGCCAGTGCCTCGGTACTTTCGAAGCGAGGGCAGACCTCTCGCAGGATCGGCTCCGATCCTGACGGGCTAGCGCCGACGAACGCCGTGACACCGGCACCGGCAGAGAAGGGTCCGCCCACGAGCGACGTCAGTATCTCCGATGGCCACCAATCCCACCAAGATCGCGAGCACGCCGCCAGACGCCACAGTTGGTGTTAACGCCTAGCCAAAGGCGGCTTCCTGACCTTGCACGCCCCCAAGAAGACCGACCGCTTTCGGCCGACTTCAGACATTGGCGTGTATGTGGCTAAGGTCTGCCGTGGGTCGACTGCCGCCATCTTGTCATGAAGCCGCATAGGTCTGCTCTTGGCACAGAGCAGCCGTTCGGAGCCGAGCTCGGGTTGGTCCGGAATCAGGCGCAAAGCGGACTTTGCCGGGGTCCATGCGGGTATCATGGATTCCAGCTCTTTCACATCTCATCAGGGTTCTGCCCTCTGTGCCAAAAAAGTACAGACGATTGGCCGCGGGCGCCCTAATTTGAACTTGCTATAGCCGAAAGCCCTTGAGGTTTCGGACCCACCGTCTCTGATTTCGGTAAAGCGGGTATCAGGCCCTCACGGCCATCGAACCGCTGTTCGGTATAGGTGGCTGCGTGCCCCCGCAACACACTGGGGCGAAATGGCCAAGCTTCTCCTGACACGTTAGCTAATGCAAAATAATCTGCTCCTCAGATCTCGACGCTCGGGTTCTGCAAATCTCGTTGGCAGCACACCTCCGCTACCAACGTTATCATAACTTCATCGCCCGGTCGCTGAGGCCGCGCGAG
>CAZCGA010000217.1:0-8082 GCA_964498075.1 uncultured Binatia bacterium (SeqCode)
CGATCAACCGATGCATCATGGTGAAAATCTACCCACACGCTTTGGAGAAGAGGCCCTTAACATTTGCACCCCGCCGTCGGAAGGGCGGCGGGCTCCGATGGGGAGAAACCGCAATTAGAGTTGACAAGATCTATGGCAGATGTGGTAGAGTGCGACACGAATCTGGGGCGCCCGCACCGCTCATACGTTCATTCTCCTCGCTTCACGCCCAACTGAGGAGCCGTGACTCCACGCGGCGTGAGGAGACCGAGGGCCAGGGCCACCAGGAACAGTGCCGGCACGTCGCCCAGCAGGTGCCCGTGCTCTCCTGAGTCAACCACTGCCTGCACCGCCATGATGAGCCCGTGGACGACACTCGACCACACCGTGAACCAGATGAGGCTCAGGTGCGCTTCCGGCTTCTGAGCAGCCCACAGCAAGAAGACGCCGAGGGTGGCGTAGATGCCGACGATCATCTCCTCGTACTCGTGTTGGCTGGGTACCCATGACCAGCCGGAAGGCCAGAGCTTCATCAGCGGGTAGACGAGGAGAAAGGCAGCTCCGGCGACGATCAGCACGATCTGCAAGTAGCGGCGACGTTGGCCCATGATCCACCCTCCATCAGGTACCGGACCCGCTCGGCCTTGGACAGTTCCGCGAACCGCGGTGGCTCAGGAAGCGCCGTCTGCTGCATGGTCCAACCTCCGCAGCACAATACCCCACACCCATGCGGCGGCCAATCGTGCAGGCTCACGTCTTGTGCGTGAGCGTCCTGCTCAATTCGATCCGGCAGCGTCCCAGCCGCCCTCGCGCGCGAAGCTGGAGCGGATGGCGTCGCGCGGCGGGTCGTAGAGTAGCGCGTATCGGTCATCCAGGAGCGTCAAGCGATCCGGTTGGCTTGCTTGGAAGCGTTTGACCGCGTCCAGGCGGTCGGGGAGCCCGCCGACACGCATGAGTAGCGCGCACTGCGCGCCGCTCAGGTATGCGGCGTTGACGCGATCTACGTACGGTTGCCAGCGATCGCTGGCGTTCACCCAGCGGGCCGTCACGCGCTCGCGGCTCTCGAACATCAAGTTCCACTGCAGCGTCGGCGATTCGGAGAACACGCACCGCACCTCGTGGCGCGCCAGGTCGGCGAGGATCACGTCGACCGTCTGCGCCGATACGCGCCGATTCTGCTCTCCGGCCCCGTGGATCATCGGCGGCCCGATTGCGGCGACTTGAACGCTGAGGCCTGACGCGAGCAGCGCTGCAGCTACCAAGGCTGCGAAGGTCGATTGCCCGGCGCGACGCCCGTGCTCCAGTGCGACCGCGATCACCATGCTGGCCAACGGGTAGAGCGGCAACAGGGTGTACGGACTCACGTAGCTTTGGTCGACCATGGACATGGCGCCGCACGCGCCGCCAGCGCTGGCAAGCAGCAGGACGAGTGGCCCCCGGTCCGACCGTTCGCCACCAGCGCGCCGTACGACGACCGCCACGAGGCGGACGGTTGCCACGATCCAGGCGATCAACCACACCCATCCAATCGCCAAGATCCATCCGGGAGTCGGCGGGATGGCCCAGTCTACGTCGGGCGTGAAAAGCCCCGGAAGGACCCTACCGCACAGCAACGCGAAATCGAGACGCACGTTCCAACCGGCAAACCGCTGCCACGACCAGCTGACGTCGCGTGGCAGGCAGAGCAGCGGCATGGCGCCCACCACCAGCGCTGTAGCCAGCAGCAGGGCAGGGGGGACGAGACGCCCACGTACCATCAACACCACGCAAACCACTGCGCTGGCTGCAGCCACGGACGGCAGCGCGATCGGGTGCAGCCACGCGGCGACCGCCGCTGTGACGCCGAGGACGGCAGCCCGCAGGTTTTGCCGACGCGCATCCTGGTCCGCGAGCAGTCGGAGTCCCAAGCCGACGAGGAGCACGGTCGCGAGTGTCGCCGGCACGTGCCCGCGCGCCTTCATCGCCCATTCGGTCGCGCTCGGACAGCACAACATCAAGGTCACGCCCAGCAGCGCCGCGTGTCGCCCGAGCCAGCGCCACAGAGACATCATCAGCACCACCACCATGAGGACCCAGACCAACAACGCTGTCGCCTTCAACGATAGGCTGGATGGTCCGGTGATCAGAAAGACACCGGCGGCGAGATGAGCGAGCAGCGCCGCGCCCATGTCGTAGGCCTGGCCGTAAACGAAGAGCGGATGCTCGCCGTCCTCGACGACATGCAGCGCCATCAAGCCGACGACGGCTTCATCGCCGTCCGCAATGCTCTGGCTGGTCAACAGCAGGACGACCTTCAGGATCAGCGCGGCGGCGCACACGATGCCAAGAACAACGTCGAACCACTTCTGCTTCTCGGCTGCCGGTGTACGCATGCTACGGCTCAGCCGCTGCATCACGGAGATCGTAGATGAACAGCGAGTGCCCGAGGACGGCGGTAGGACGGTAGCGCTGGAAGTCGACGTACAAGTTCTCCGGCGCCCACAGCAGCCGGCCGTGATCGTACATGTAGTAGGGCTTGCCCATCAGATACGACGCGCTGACGGCGTAGACGGCTGGCGTGACCTCGGCAGGAATCAGCTCGTAGTCGATGTCGTAGACCTCGGGCCCGACGCGCCCGAAGTAGGCGAGGCGCACGCGCGCAATGCCGTGCGCACGCAGGTAGGCGCGCAAGCGCAGCAGCTCCTGGCCCCAGTCGACGTTGGAGTCGATCAGCCACCGGTAACCGTTCTCCGATCCGCCCGCGAGCTGGTTGAAGTACGACAGGAAGTACGGACGGCTCAGCCAGGCGCTCGCCACCTGCGTCAGCACCAACGCCGCGAGTACCGCCTGTACGCCCCGCGCGCGCGCCGCCGGCGCCGCCCACACGCTCGCCGCGATCAAAAACACGAACGGATACACCGCCAGGATGTAGCGCAGGCCGACGTTGACGTCGGTGACCAGCGAGAAGAGCGTCACGTACAGCAGCGGTGGCAGAAAGAGCGTCGCGCTGCGCAGCCGCTCGCGACGCAACCGGCCGCTGCCCGCCCACACGACGATGCCCAGAACAAACAGCAGGAGCAGGGGCAGCGGGGTCTTCAGGACGAACGCGGCGGGATAGTAGTACCACCAGCCGTGGCGCGACAGCGCACCGTGAAAGTAGACGGTGTACTGCGCCTGCGCTTCGGCCATCTGCTTGTCGTAGCCGTCGACGAAGTCCGCAGGCAGCGGCACCGGTAGCCGGCCCAGCGGACTCGCCGCAATCGCGCGCAACCCCGGCATCGTGAGGTCGAAGCGCGCCAGTGGTGTGCCGAAACCTGAAAACAGGTAGCCAGCGTTCAGGACGACCAGGCTCAACGCCACGCACGCAACGAACGACCCCCATGCACGCCGTCGCATTCCGCGGGGGGTGCCGATCAACGTCATCAGAGCGAGTAGCGGATAGAGCGCCAACGCAGTGAACTTGGTGAGCTGCGCCACCCCCAAGAGCAGGCCCGCCACGCACATGTCGCGCGCCCGCAGCTCGCGCAGCGCCCGCTCGTATGCCAGCACGGCGAGCAGAAAGAAGAGGGCGTGCCCGACATCGGTTGTCACCAAATGCCCATGTGCGAGGACGTTCGGGCAGAACGCCGCCAGCAGCGCCGCGGTGACGCCGCCGGCGAAGCCGAAGGCGCGGCGTGCGAAGCAAAACAAGACGGCGATGAGCGCCACCGTCAGCACGATCGTCGGCAGACGGGCCAGCACGAACAGGTGCTGGTAGCGTGCGGCGTTGCGCACCAGGAAGTGATAGCCGAGCAGCCAGTGGTTCGGCTGCATGATGAAGCTGGAGAAGTCCGCCTCAGCGCCGGCCCACCACGCCGGCAGCGCGCACCACAGCCGCAGCAGAGGAGGGCTGAGGTTGTAGACGTTGAAGCGCCCGGTGTGCAGGTAGTACAGCCCGGCCGGCAGGTGCGCGAACTCATCGATGGTCACCGAGTCGCCGGTCGCTGCTTCCAGCAGCAATGCGACGGCGCTGCCGGCGATGAGCGCGAAGACGCCGAGGGCCACGGCCGGTGACGGCGTTCGGACCGTCGTTGAACCTTGGTGCATCAATCCCCACGTGACGCCGCCAGCTGCAACGCCTCCAGCGCCGGCGCGAAGTCTGGATCAACGGCTAAGGCGCGCCGCCACTCGGCGCGCGCGGCGTCGTGCTGGCCGCCATCCCAGCGCGCATACCCCAGTCCGACGCGGGCGGCGAGGAAGTCGGGACGCTCGCGCAACGTCGCCTCGAACTCACGGATCGCCGCTGCCGGCTGCTGCAGGTTGATAAACAGATTCCCCTTCTGGAAGTGTGCGTGCGGTGCGTGGAGCGGCCACACGAGCCGACGCCACAGGTCCTGCACCGGTGCATCCTTGCCTGCGGCGCGGCCGCTGCCGGTCACTTGCTGGCGGATGACGACGGACCCGGCGCGCGCCGCCGCCGCATTCTCCCGTCGCGTGCGTACGAACAGGACATCGGCTTCGTCGAGGTAGATGAGCGCCCAGTCGTTGCTGGTCAACAGGTGATAGATGAGCGTCCTGCGATTGGGCCACACATGGAAGAGCAGCACGCAGTTGAAGTCATACTTCGTGGCCAGTGCATCGAAGGCCGCCGGCTGCTCCAGCGCCTCACGGTACGCCGCGAAGAACTGTTCCTCGTAGACCTCGAGCCGGCCGTCGATGAAGGTCTTCAGCGGCGGCTGTGCTCGCCACGCGACGTAGCCGCCCAGCGCCAGGTCGTTGAACAGCGGGCCGGCCACCCCATTGCGCCCCATGAAATCAACCGCCCCGGCCGGAAAGTCGATGGCAGACACGCCGAGGCCGAACTCGCGGCGCGACTCGAACGACCAGTAGAAGCGATTGGTGGTGACGAGAAAGATCAGGACGGCGAGCGCCAGCGTCAACGCCGTCGACGCCGCGACACGCAGCGGCAACAGGTACCGTTGCGCCGCGCGGCGCGTCGCCAGCCACTGCCCGAGCACCGCCAGTCCGTCCGCGACGATCGGGACGCAGGCCAACGCAAAGAAACCCATGTTGCGCCGCGCCGAAGCGGACAGCGCCAGAAATGCCACCCAGGCCAACAGCCGATCCAGACGCAACGCGCGCCAGTCGATGAGCAACGACAGCGCGCTCATGGCGATGAGGACTTCGTAGGCGCGCACCGACGGCGTCGCCTGGCCGGTGAATGGACTGGCGAGCTCACCGATCGAGGCGTACACCGCCTTCTCCGAGGTGAGACGCGTCAGCAGCGTGAATGGGAATGAAGCGCCCTGGACGCCGTAGGGGTTGAGCAGGCACGCGAGGACGGCGGCAATGCCCACCATCCACCAGCGCCGCACGCGCGGGTCACGCACCGCCGCCGCCGGCCCCGCCCGCAGCATCTGTCGGAGGCTGCCGCCGGCGACGTACGACCACAGCACGACCAGCCCGACAGCGAACAGCGCGTGCACGTTCACCCACACCGCCTGCAACGCCACCAGCAGCCACACCCGCCGGTCGTTGGCCGCGTCACCTTCGAGCACGGCCAGGTACAGCCCGAACAGCACGAACGAAAATATCTCCGGGCGCACCATGAAGCGCTCGTGTGCCGCGAGCAGGGTCAGCGCCAACACGGCGGTCGCGGCCAACACTCCACGTTCCGCGACGACGCGGTACAGGATCGCGAACGTCAGGACCGCCAGCGCCGCGGTCATCAGGATGAGCGCGGACACGCCGCCCACACTCTGCACGGCATAGGCCGCCACCTGGAACAGCCACTGCAGGTCAATCCACGGGCGCTGCGTTGCGGTGTACGAAAACACATCGAGGGAGGGGACGGTGTGGGTCGAGACGATGTAGCGACCGGCCGCCAGGTGCCACCAGGTGTCCGGATCGTCCAAGCGCCAGATCGCCAGCACCGCAACCGCGACGAATAACAGTGCGGTGGCGCTGCGCGACAGCCATCGATCTACGAGCGCGTATGACATGCTCCGCCTCCCGATGTTCTCACACCCGATACTTGATCAGAGTCCACATAGCAGTCAGCCCGTGATGCCAGCGGATCTTCTTGCCCTCGTGCCACAGACGCGGGCTGTAGGAGATCGGCACTTCGTGGATGCATACGCCCCGACGCAGGAGCTTGGCCGTCAGCTCCGCGCAGAAGTCGAAGCCCTCGGTCTCCAAGCCGACGGCTCGCATCAAGTCGGTCTTCACCACCTTGTAGCCGGTGGCCTCGTCGGTGATGCGCGCGCCGTACAATAGGTTGGCAATGACGCTGAGCAGCCGTCCCCCCCAGTAGAAGGCGTACGACGATTTGGCGTTGCGCCGCAGATTGCGCGAGCCGTAGACCGCCTCGACGGCCGGGTTCTCGAACGGGGCCAGCAGCGCGTGGTACTCGGCCGGGTCATACTCGAGGTCGGCATCTTGGACCAACAACAGCTCACCGGTGGCCTGTGCCAGGGCGGTGCGGATGGCGGCGCCCTTGCCCCGGTTGCGTGGATGGCGCAGGACCGTCAGTGCCGGCAGGGGGTTCGACCGGACTCGATCCAAGAGCGCGGGTGTACCGTCCGTCGAGCCATCGTCGACGACGATGATCTCGCCGGCAAGCCCCGTCGCCCGCACCCGCCGGATGACCTCATCGAGGGTAGCGGCTTCATTGTACGACGGAATGACGACCGAAAGCCTCATGCGGTCACCCGCCCCGGTTCCGGCGGGGTGCCGCCCAGGCCGTGCGGCGCTTGACCGCTCCGGCGGCGATGGTAATAACACTCGCTTGCCATATCCGAGTGCGGTGGCAAGCCGGCAGCACGCCGCCGGAATCGTGAAGATTTGCGCCTGCCGCGCGTCTATTCACGCGATAGCTCGGACAATGCATGCGGGACGACAACGACCGCCAGAGGTGAGGGACTGAGTCGACATGGATGCCGGAATTACCGCGATTAACGAACGAGTGAAAGAGGAAGCCGCCGGTCTGTACCGCATGCGCGAGGAGATCGGCCGCGTCATCGTCGGGCAGCGCTATCTCGTCGACCGATTGATGATCGGCCTGCTCGCCAACGGCCACGTCTTGCTGGAAGGGGTGCCGGGGCTCGCCAAGACACTGTCGGTGAAGACGCTGGCGCAGACGATTGATGCCAGCTTCCACCGTCTGCAGTTCACCCCCGACCTGTTGCCCGCGGATCTCATCGGCACCCAGGTGTACAACCCGCGCGAGGGGACCTTCTATACCAAGAAGGGGCCGATCTTCGCCAACCTCATCCTCGCCGACGAGATCAACCGCGCGCCTGCCAAGGTGCAGAGCGCCCTGCTCGAAGCCATGCAGGAACGGCAGGTGACGATCAGTGGCGAGACATTCCCGCTGCCCGATCCGTTCCTGGTGCTGGCAACGCAGAACCCGATCGAGCAGGAAGGCACCTACCCGTTGCCGGAAGCCCAGATCGATCGCTTCATGCTGAAGCTGTCGATCACCTATCCCTCGAAGGAAGAGGAGCGGCAGATCCTGGATCGCATGGCGTCGACGAACCATCGCGACCGCGCCAGCGCCGTCATTCACACCGACGACGTCATCCGGCTGCGCGGGCTGGTCGATCAGATCTACCTGGACGACAAGATCAAGAGCTACATCATCGACCTGGTCTTCGCGACGCGCGAGCCGGCGACCTTCAAGCTCGACTTGCAACGCCTCATTCAATACGGCGCCTCGCCACGGGCGACCCTCTACCTGACGCTGGCCGCCAAGGCGCACGCGCTGCTGCAAGGGCGCGGGTACGTCACGCCGCAGGACGTGAAGTCCATCGGCGCCGACATTCTGCGGCACCGCGTCATCGTCACCTACGAAGCGGAGGCCGAAGACATCACCGCCGACGCCGTGGTGAAGAGCATCTTCGACGGCGTGCCGGTGCCGTGAGACGAGAGACGACAGAACACAGACAACAGACGACAGACTGAAGACGTGCTGACTTCGGAGCAGATCAAGGCCGTCCGCAAGATCCAGATTCGCACCAGCCACATGGTGAGCGATCTCTTCGCCGGCCAATATCAGAGCGTCTTCAAGGGCCACGGCATGGAGTTCGCCGAGGTGCGCCACTACTTGCCGGGCGACGACGTGCGCACCATCGACTGGAACGTCAC
>CAZCGA010000218.1:0-8037 GCA_964498075.1 uncultured Binatia bacterium (SeqCode)
GGGACGGTGAACCAGGTCATGGGCGACGGCATCATGGCGCTGTTCGGTGCGCCGGTGGCGCACGAAGACCACGCCGTGCGCGCCTGCTATGCCGCCATCCGCATGCAGCAGTCCGTCCGCCGTCATGCCGACGAGGTGCGTCGCACCGACGGGGTCAACGTCCGCATCCGCGTCGGCCTCAACTCCGGCGAGGTGGTGGTCCGTGCCATCGGCAGCGATCTGCGCATGGACTACACCGCCGTCGGCCAGACCACGCACCTCGCAGCCCGCATGGAACAGCTTGCCGATCCCGGCAGCATCCTGCTCGGCCCGGCCGCTTTCGAACTGGTCGAGGGCTACGTCGATGTCAAGTCGCTTGGGCGCGTGCCGGTGAAAGGCCTCACGGATCCGGTCGAGGTCTACGAGCTGGTGGGCGTCGGAACGGCGCGCTCGCGTCTCCAAGCCCGTGCCGCGCGCGGACTGACGCGTTTCGTCGGACGCGATCCGGAATTGGCACAACTCGTTCGTGCCCTTGAGCAGGTGCAGAGCGGGCACGGGCAGCTGGTGGCGGTCGTGGGCGAGCCGGGTGTGGGGAAGTCGCGCCTCTACTACCAGTTCGCGCGGTCGCATCGCACGCAAGACTGGCTCGTCCTCGAAGCGGGTGCCGTCTCGCACGGCCAGGCCACCAGCTACCTGCCGGTCATCGACTTGCTCAAAGGATACTTCAAGATCCAGGATCGCGACGCTCATCGCGACATCCGTGAGAAGCTGACGGGCAAGCTGCTCACGCTCGACGAGTCGTTGCGACCGTCGCTGCCCGCGTTCCTCGCCTTGCTCGACGTGCCCGTCGACGACCCGCAGTGGCAGAGCCTCGATCCCTCGCAGCGCCGCCAACAGACGCTCGACGCCATCAAGCGGCTGTTGCTGCGCGAAGCGCAGGTGCAGCCGATCGTGGTGCTCTTCGAGGACCTGCATTGGATCGACGGCGAGACGCAGGCCCTGCTCGACCGCCTCGTGGAGAGCCTGCCAGCCGCGCGCGTTCTGCTGCTGGTCAACTACCGGCCTGAGTATCAGCACACGTGGAGCAACAAGACCTACTACACGCAGCTCCGGCTCGATGCCCTACCAGCAGAGAGCGCCGGTGAACTGCTTGCAGCGCTGCTCGGAAGCGATCCCGCCTTCGACCCACTCAAGGCGCTGCTGACCGAAAGGGCCGCGGGCAATCCATTGTTCCTCGAAGAGAGCGTGCGGACGCTGGTCGAGACGCGCTTGCTCGTCGGCGACCGGGGTGCGTACCGGCTCACTCAGCCGGTTCACGCGATTCAGGTACCGGCCACCGTCCAAGCGATTCTCGCGTCGCGCATCGATCGGCTGCCACTCGACGAGAAGCGCCTACTGCAGGGGGCAGCCGTGATCGGCAAGGATGTCCCGTTCATCCTGCTGCAGGAGATCGCAGAACTACCGGAAGAGGAGCTGCGCCGCGGCCTCGCCTCTCTGCAAGCCGCCGAGTTCCTCTACGAGGTGAGCCTGTTTCCGGATCTCGAGTACACGTTCAAGCATGCCCTCACTCACGACGTAGCGTACGGGAGCCTGCTGCAGGAGCGCCGCCGCGCTCTACACGCGGGCATCGTTACGGCGATCGAGCGCGTGTATACCGACCGCCTCACCGAGCACGTCGAGCGGCTCGCGCACCACGCGCTCCGTGGCGAGCGCTGGGAAGAGGCGTTCACGTACCTCCAGCAAGCGGGCGGCAAAGCGGTCGCGCGTTCCGCCTACCGCGAGGCCGTCGCGTGGTTGCAGCAGGCCCTCGCGGCCTTGGCCCGTCTACCCGAGACACGCGAGACCCTGGAGCAGGCCATTGACCTGCGCTTCAGGATTTCAAACTCGCTCTACGCGGTCGAGGACATCGAGCGGGGGCTCCCCTACCTCCGGGAGGCGGAGGTTTTGGCGAGCCGGCTCGACGATCAGCGACGGCTCGCCCTGATGTCGGCGCTGATGACCAACTCGCTCTGGATGACTGGCGACTCGGCCCAGGCGCGCACGTTCGGCGAGCGTGCCGTGGCGATCGGCGGGCGGCTCGATGACCCTTCGCTCACGGTGCTCGGCAGCTACCACCTCGCCCAGGTGTTGTTCACCTGCGGCGAGTTTGAGCAGGCCGAGCAGCACTTCCGGATGGTCGAGCAGTCGCTCGGAACCGGTACCGGGCGGCTTCGTCATGCCGGATACGCCGGAGTCATTGCCCGCAGCTACCTGGCGTGGATCCTGGCCGAGCGCGGTGCGTTCGATGAAGGCATCTCCCCCGGCCAGGACGCACTCCATCGCGCCGAAGGCATCGACCATCCCTTTACGCTCGTATGGGCGTGCTGGGGGCTCGCGCAGGTCTACAGGGTGCGGGGGGACGCCGACCAGGCCATCCGCCTGCTCGATCGTGGAGTGGCGGTCGCGCACACGTGGGGTCTCGACGTCTTCCATACGTTCCTCGCCTGGTTGCGTGGCTACATGTATGCGCACTCCGGGCGTGTTGCCGAGGGACTGACCGTGCTGGAGAACGCGCTCCAGACCCGCGCGGCCATGGGGCTCGGGGTCTTCAACTCGCTCATCGCCGTGCATCTCGGCGAGGCGTACATGCTCGCCGGCCGGATCGAGGATGCGCAGACGGTGGCCGGCCGGGCACTGGCCATGGCCCGTGAGCGCGGTGAACGGAGCCACGAAGCGTACGCCCTTCGTCTCCTGGGTGAGATCCCGGCCCATCACGATCCCTCCGATATCGAGATGGCCGATACCCACTATCGCGAGGCCTTGGCTCTAGCGGACGAGCTCGGCATGCGCCCGCTCGTGGCCCGCTGCCACCTGGGACTGGGCCGGTTCCACCGGAGGACGGCGGAGCGGGAGAGTGCCCGCGATCACCTCGCCACGGCCGCCACGATGCTGCGTGACATGGGAATGCGCCACTGGCTGGAGCAGGCGGAGACCGAATTGAAGGAGCTCGGATGAGCTATTGTCCCCACTGTGAGCATGAGAGCCCCGCCGGCTCGAAGTTCTGCCTCGAGTGTGGAAACGCCCTCACCAGTCAGTGCGCACAGTGCGCCGCGCCGTTACCAGCCGCCGCGAAGTTCTGCAACGCATGTGGCGCTTCGTTGAAGGAAGTCAGAAGTCAAAAGTCGAAAGCTCAAAGTCCCCCCCATGAGCCCTCGGACACTTCGACTCTTCGACGCTTCGACTCCTTGACTGCGCCAGCCTCCTACACCCCCAAGCACCTCGCCGAGAAGATCCTGCAGTCCAAGTCCGCCCTCGAGGGGGAGCGCAAGCAGGTGACGGTCCTGTTCGCCGACATCAAGGGCTCGATGGAGCTGGCCGAGCAGCTCGATCCCGAAGAGTGGCACAAGATTCTGGATCGGTTCTTCGCGATCCTCTCCGAGGGCGTGCACCGCTTCGAGGGCACGGTAAACCAGTACACCGGCGACGGCATCATGGCCCTCTTCGGCGCGCCGATTGCCCACGAGGATCATGCGCAGCGCGCGTGCTACGCGGCGCTGCACTTGCGCGATGAGCTGCGCCGGTACGCCGACGAGCTGCGACGCAATGAAGGGCTGAACTTTTCCGTGCGCATGGGCGTGAACTCCGGAGAAGTGGTGGTCGGCAGGATCGGCGACGATCTGCGCATGGACTACACGGCGCAAGGGCACACGGTCGGCCTCGCGGCACGCATGGAGGGACTCGCCGCAGCCGACCAGATGTATGTCACGGAGCACACGGCGGCGCTGGTCGCCGGCTACTTCGAGCTGCGCGATCTCGGCCCGTTCCGTATCAAGGGTGTGCGTGAGCCCATCACCGTCTTTGCACTCGAGGGCGTCGGGGCGTTGCGGACGCGCCTCGACCGTTCGCGCGAGCGGGGTTTCTCGCGCTTCGTCGGCCGCGGCGACGAGCTGCGCGTGCTCGAAGCCGCACTCGAGCGCGCCGAGCGCGGTCGCGGCCAGGCCGTCGGCATCGTCGCCGAGGCGGGCGTCGGCAAAAGCCGCCTCTGCTACGAGTTCCTCCAGGTCTGTCGGGCACGCGGGCGAGATGTCCTCGAAGCACACGGGGTCGCGCACGGCCGGTCGATTCCCCTGCTGCCCATCATCGAGCTGCTGCGGCAGTTCTTCCGGATCAGCGAGCGCGACGACGATCAGGCCGCGCGCGAGAAGATCGCCGGCCGCCTGCTGCTTCTCGATGACCGCTTCCGCGAGTTCCTGCCGCTGCTCTTCGAGTTCCTCGCCGTTCCCGACCCGGCACGGCCGGCGCCGCACATGGATCCCGCGGCGCGCCAGCGCCAGCTCTTTGCGCTGACGCGCCAGCTCGTCCAGGCGCCCCCTTCGCAGCGCGATCCGGCGGTTCTTCTGATCGAAGACCTGCACTGGCTCGACCCAGCGAGCGAGGCCTTCATCGAGACGCTAATGGATGCCGTCAGCGAAGGGTCGCTGCTCCTGCTCTGGAACTTCCGTCCGGAGTATCACGCCGGCTGGATGAGCAAGCCCAGCTATCAGCAAATTGCGCTGGCGCCGCTGGGCCCGGATGCCGTGCGTGAGCTGGTCGCCGACCGCTTGGGCAACGACCCCTCGCTCGACGGCCTCACAAGTCGCATCGAGGCGCGGACGCGCGGCAATCCTTTCTTCACCGAGGAAGTGATCCAGTCGCTGATCGAGTCGGGCGCGCTGCAGGGGAGTCGGGGCAGCTATCGGCTCACTCGACCCGTCGCCGAGGTCGAGGTTCCGCCCGCTGTGCAGGCGCTGTTGGCGGCGCGCATCGACCGACTGGCAGAACGCGAGAAACTCGTGCTGCAGACCGCCGCCGTGATCGGGAAGAACTTTCACGAGCGCGTGCTGGCGCGTTGCCTGGATCTTGCGGAGGTCGAGATCGCCGATGCCCTACGCGTCCTGCGGGCCGCCGAGTTCCTCTACGAGGAAGCGATCTACCCGGAGGTCGAGTACGCCTTCAAGCACCCGCTCACGCAGGAGGTCGCCTATCGTTCGCAGCTCGCGAGCCGTCGTGAAAGGACCCACGAACGCGTGGCCCGCACCGTCGAGGCGATGCAGCCGGCGGAGCGGCTCGATGAAAAGGCGGCACTGCTCGCGTACCATTGGGCCGAAGCGGGAGAGAAGTTGACGGCGGCTGGCTGGCGCGCGCGCGCGGCCAGGTATGTCTACGCCAGCGCCCCGGTAGAAGCTCTGCGCCATTGGCGCGAGGTGCGCGCACTGTTACACGGGATTCCCGAGACGCCGGAGACCCTGACCCTGCGCACGCAGGCGTGCGCCGAGATCCTGCCGGCCAGCTTTCGCGTCGGGATCACGCCAGCGGAGGTGCAAGAGATCTTCGAGGAGGGGTGCGCGGGGGCTCGCAAGACCGGCGATGCCCGCGCCTTCGCGCGGCTCTTGATCGGCTACGCGGGCGCCCGGCAGGTCATCGGCGACGCCCCAGGCTACTTCCAGTACACCGGCGAGGCGGCCCGCGCTGCCGAGCAGGTCGACGACGAGAGCTTTCGCTACGCTTTGCAGAGCTGTGACATCATCTACTCGCATGCGCTCGTCGGCCGTCTGTCAGATGCCCTCCATCTGGCAGACGCCCTTCTGCTACGTGCCGGTGGGAACGCCGACCTGGGGGCCGAGGTCTTTGGATTCAGCTGCCCCGGTTTCGTGCAGGTTCAGCGTTCCTGGTTCCTGCTTTACCTGGGCCGCCTCAGCGAGGCAAAGGAGCAGCTCGACCGCGTTATCGAATTCATGCGCGCCCGGGGTGAGCCGGAGCTGCTCGGCTGGGCGCTCGG
Organism: uncultured Binatia bacterium (SeqCode); assembly: GCA_964498075.1. Lineage (GTDB taxonomy): Bacteria > Desulfobacterota > Binatia > HRBIN30 > HRBIN30 > CAZCGA01. The sequence continues at coordinate 5,777 of CAZCGA010000218.1, forward strand.
TGTGTACCCCATGCTCGAGGAAGCCAGTGGCGCAATCGGTCCCGGGCTGCGCTGCGCGGCGGAGGGCGTCGAGATCTCTGAGCGCATCGGCAGCCACTTCTCGCGCGTGTATACCTATCTGGCTCTCGGCCTGGCGCAGCTTGTGCGCGGTGAACCCGCCGCCGCCCTGGAGGCCATCGAGCAAGCCCTCGCCATCTCCAGGGGGGAGCGAACGGCCCTCGAGTTCGAAGCATTGGCGCTTGCCCGTCGCGCCGAGGCGTTGCTCGGCGTTGGCCAGACAGCGGCAGCGCAGGCATGCGCGGAAGAGGCCGTCGCCTGTGCACGCGAGCACGGGACGCGCCTCCACGAACCCGCAGCTCTGCTGGTGCTGACGCGGACTCTGCTCGCAGGCGAGGGCACGTCCGCGCACGAGGTCCGCAGGAACGCTGCGCAAGGCCTCGCCGTCGCCGAAGAGATCGGCGCCCGCGTCTACGCGCCGCGCTTTCACGAGCTGCTCGCCACGCTCGCACAGATCGAGGGCGACGGCGCCGCGCGCGAGCGTGAGCTGCGCGCGGCGCTACGCGGCTACAAAGAAATGGGTGCGACCGGCCACGCCGAGCGGTTGGCGCGGCAGCTGAGCGGATGAGGGCGTGCAGGGGGTGCGGCCAAAGACTTTGGAACAACTCCGCTGTATCGCTCAGACACCTCCGTCCGGCTTCTTGAGCACCTCAAACAGTGCAGCGAGTTCGTCCTGGCCGTGGCCGGCGGCGACAGCCTGGTCGAGAAACCGCACGAGCAATTGTGGGTACAGCGAATCAATCCCATTCTCACGGCTCAACTGGAGGATGTGCTTGACCCCGGCGGCATGCGTCGACAGTGATGCCTGCGATCCGTCATAGCTCCCTTTGGCGACCATCTCCCCACAGGTTTTCATCGTGTCGGCCAGAGCGGAGAGCAGGGAGAGCACTGCGGCGGTGTAGCCCTCAATGGAAAAGCCTTCGGAGTGGCAGATGGCGGCGCCATGCAAGAAGCCGAGTGCCATGCCGTAGTACGCGGACAAAATGCTGCAGTCGAGCGTCGACGCACCTCCGATGTCCGGTCCAACAAAAGTCGGATTTCCCCCGAGGCTCAGGAGCAGGGAGCTGCACGTGTCGTAGACCTCCTGCGGCCCTGAATAGAGGACGGTGCATGCGGTCGTGCCGATATCCTTCGGGTAGCCCATGATCGCGCCGTCGAGGTAGCGAACGTCATTGGCCCTGGCCCACGCCTCACCGCCACGCGCATCCTTCGGTGTCCCCGTGGACAGCTGGAGAAGCACCTTGCCCCTTGAGCCTGCCGGCCACCTCTGGTGTGCGGATCAGCGAGTCACTGACTTGGTAGTCGAGCAGGCACACCACAACCACGTCGCCCGCTGCGGCGACGCGGGACGCGACGCCGGCAAAGACCGACTTACTCAATTCGTCGATCTGGGGTCAAGCGACTCATTGACAGCGACGCTTCCCGCATAGGAAGGTCCCTCCGCGATGAAGTGCACCTCCTGCGGGTACGAAAATCCCGACGCCTCGCGCTTCTGCAATGGCTGTGGCCAGCTCCTGCATGCCCGTTGCGGATCCTGTGGAATCGAGAACCCACCCGGCGCACGGTTCTGTAATCAGTGCGGCGCATCCCTGCTGGGTTCTGGGTCCAGGGCTCAGGGTTCAGGAATCGGGATCGCCGAACCCCGAACCCTGACCCCCGCAGCTACACCCCCAAACATCTCGCCGACAAAATCCTGCAATCCAAGTCCGCCCTCGAAGGCGAGCGCAAGCAGGTCACCGTGCTGTTCGCGGACGTGAAGGGCTCGATGGAGCTGGCCGAGCAGCTCGATCCAGAAGAGTGGAGCGCCATCATGCAGCGCTTCTTCCGCATCCTGTCCGACGGCGTCGAGCGCTTCGAGGGTTTCGTCGACAAGTTCACCGGCGACGGCATCATGGCCCTCTTCGGCGCGCCGATCGCGCACGAGGACCACGCACAGCGCGCCTGCTACGCGGCGCTGCACCTGCTGGAGGAGCTGCGCGGCTACGCACGGGACGTGAAGCGCGCGCAGGGGCTCGACTTCGCGGTGCGCATCGGCCTGAACTCCGGCGACGTGGTGGTCGGCAAGATCGGCGACGACCTGCGCATGGACTACACCGCGCAGGGTCACACGGTGGGCCTGGCGCAGCGCATGGAGCAGCTCGCGGCGCCGAACACCGCGGTGCTGAGTGGCGCTACTGCAGCGCTCGTCGAGGGCTTCTTCGAGC
>CAZCGA010000219.1:0-8019 GCA_964498075.1 uncultured Binatia bacterium (SeqCode)
GAATCGGATTCGGGAGGCGCATGTCGACAAGGAGCTTGGGAGCGAGGCGGTCACGTACGTCCTCGAATCCGGGGACGAGGGTTCCGTCCACATCGACCACGCGCTCGAGTACAACCAAGATCCACGGTACCTCGCGGAGCTGCTGATTCACCAGCTCACGGTGGAGGCGCGGGGGCGGGTGGAGCGGTCCGGGCTCAGCCGTCGCGAGCTGGCGCGCCGCCTCAGCACCTCCGTGCCCCAGCTCTACCGGCTCTTGGATCCAGCCAATACTCGGAAGAGTCTGGGCCAGCTGGTGGCCCTGCTCCATCTGCTCGACTGCGACGTGCAACTGGTGGTGCATCCACGGCGTGCTGCCTGATCTGCCGCCGCGGCGGTGCGGCTTCGGTGCCGGCCGAGCGGCCTGCGGGATCCTACCGTGGCTCCACTGTGACAGGTGTCCCGAACAGGACCGCGGTGCCGCTCGCCTCGTCGTACGCCTGGTTGTCGGTGAGGACGTTGGTGTTCACGCCGGCGTGCGCCTTGGCCACCGTCAGGTGCGACTCATCGACGTCGTAGCCCCAGCCGTGCGGCCGGCTGACGACACCGGGCATCAGGTCGGCGGTGACCTCGACCGGCGCCACGACGGCGCCGACACGACTGGTGATGCGCGGCGTTTCGGACATGGCACGCTCTTACGGCGCGAAAATCCGACTGATGATGACAACGATATCCACCGGCTCGACCAAGCCGTTTCCGTCTGCATCGTCCAGTAGACACGCGGCGCGCACACCGGTGCCGATAATCTGCACGATGGACGTGGGGTCGGCGGCCGTGAGAGCGCCGTCGCAGTTCGCGTCACCGGGCGGCGGAGTGGGTGGAGTCGGTACGTGGGTGGGTGTGGCGGTGCCGATGGGTGGGGCCGTCTGCGTTGGCAGCGGCGACGCGACGATGAACGTATCCACAACGGTCGTGCACTCGTACACGCCAGCGGTGATCGGCGCGAGGCTGGCTTCGATGGAGAAACAGTCGGCCGTCCCCACCAGCTCGCCGTCCAGGCCGAAGACCTGCACCGTGGAGAAGGCGAGGCCCTCTCCGGCTTCCTCGATGATTGCGATGCCTGTCCCACTAAATTTATCGTAGGCGGTGTAAAACCCGACAGAGACGAAATCGCCGATCTCGACATCGACCGTCGCGCCGATGCACCTCGTCATGTAGCAGCCGTACTGACCGTCACTCCCATACACGGTGCCGGTCTCGATCGTCGCCCCAACGCCGGCGGCCAAGGCTGTACCGAAGCCGTAGGACATCGTCAGGCCGCTGTCCCTCGCAGCTGCTTGGAGACCGGCGCTGTGGAAGGAGACACACGTCTTCTCGTCGAAGAGCTGCAGGTCCTTTTGCGCGAAGCACATGAACGGAGCATTGCACCCCTCTACGAGGCAGGGACGACAATCGAGGCCGTCCGCGCAGTCCGAGGTCACGAGACACCCCTCGCCGATCTTCCTGGGTTCTTCACACACGAGGTTGATGCATCGCAGGCCCCCGCGGCAGGGGACGAACAAGGAGCATGGCTCCCCGAGCTGGGGCGGGTCGTGACGGCAGGTGAACTGGGGAAGGGCGCAGACGAGCCCATTGCAGCAGACCGGATACACACCGCAGGCTTCGCGGGCGCCGGCGCAGACGCAGCGGTCCGGCGGACAGACGATCGGGTTGCATTCGTCGGGGCAGCCGCTCGTGCACGGGTCGCCGCCGCAGAGGAGGTCGCACTCCGGGGCGGCGTTGCACTGCGATACGCAGTGGTTCTGCGGGCAGATGGTGATGCTGCATTGATCGGGGCAACCCGAGCCGCACGGGCCCGGGCTGCAGGTGAGGTTGCATGAGCTCCCGCCACATTGTGGCCGGCACAGGACGTTTCCGGGGCAGACAATGGGACTGCATTCGTCCGCGCATCCGGCCGTGCATGGGTTCCCGCCGCACAGGAGGTCGCATTGCGGGGCAGCGTTGCAGCGCGCCCTGCAGTGGTTCTGCGGGCAGAGCACGGCGCTGCACTCATCGTGGCAGCCCGAGCCACACGGACCAGGACTGCAGCTCACGTTGCACGAGCTGCCGCCACATGTCGACCTGCAGAGGGCATTTGCCGGGCACAGAAAAGGGCTGCACTCATCGGGGCAACCGGCATTGCACGGACTGCCACCCGTCAGGATGCTGCAGTTCTGCGCCGCCGCTGGCATAGCGCCCAAGAGCACGGCGAGGCAGGTGAGCAACAGCGCCGCGCGCTTCATCAACCCCCCACATCGGGGTCGCTTTTCAGATGCTTCCTCATGGGGGACGCGTGAGCGCCTCTGTCCGGCTACTTGGCACTGCGCATCAACGGGTCGACGGTGACGGGAGTGCCGAACAGGACGGCGGTACCGCTAGCCACGTCGTAGGCCTGATTGTCGGTGAGCACGTTGGTGTTCACGCCGGCGTGCGCCTTGGCCACGTTCAGCCGAGCTTCTTCGACGTCGTGTCCCCACCCGTGCGGCAGGCTGACGACACCGGGCATGAGATCTGCGGTGACCTCGACCGGCGCCACGACGCTACCCACTCGACTGCTGATGCGCGCGGCGCTGCCGTCCGTCAGACCCATGCGACCGGCGTCCGCCGGCGAGATCTGCAGCGTGCAGCGGTCGCGGCCCTTCACCAGCGCCGGCAGGTTGTGCATGAACGAGTTGCTGCAACGTAGGTCGCGGCGGCCGATCAGCACCATGTCGCCGTGGCGCTCACCCATATGGGCGCGCAGGCGGGGCAGGTCGTTGGTCATCGTCGGCGGGGCCAGCTCGATCACGCCGCTCTGGGTGTTGATCACATCTCGCAAGCGGGGTTGCAGCGGTCCGAGATCGATGCCGTGCGCCGCCGCCTGCACCTTGGCGAGCGTCAAGCCGTCAGGGCGTCGTCCAAAACCGTCGCCGTACGATCCGACGCGCAGCAGCATGTCGACGATGCGATCGGGACCGATCACCTCGCCGACCTTCGCGACGACCTCGTCCACGGTGAGCCCCGGCCACGGACACTGCTCATCGACCGCACCCTCGGCGAACTTGCGGAGGATGAAATCGTCAACGTCCTTGGCCGACATGCCGGCCAACCCCATCAGCCGCGCGCCGATGTTGGAGAAGACCTCCCAGGTCTCCGGCGTTCCCGGCGGTGCCGGCACCACGGGCCACGACCACTTGGCAACGTTGCGGACGGAGAGCAGGTACAACCCAATCTCGTAGTTTGCCTGCTCGGCGGGCGACGGCGTGGGGAGAATGATGTGCGCGTGGCGCGTCGATTCGTTGATGTAGAAGTCGATCGCCACAAGAAAGTCCAGACGCGAGAACGCCTCTTCGAGTTGCTGCGAGCTCGCGGCGCTGCGCACCGGGTTGGTCATCAGCAGGATCATCGCGCGCACTTGCCCGTCGCCAGTAGTGAGCATCTCCTCGGCCATCGTGGAGGACGGGATCATTCCCTCCACTTCCGGCTGGCCGCTGACCCGGCTCTTCCAGCGGCCGATCTCGAAGCCTTTCCCCTTCGGCAGCGCCGCGTCGATCGGCGCCGCAGGTGTCGTGAACATCACGCCCCCGGGGCGGTCGAGGTTGCCGGTGAGCACATTGACGAGATCACATCCCCAGCTCGCCAGCGTGCCGAACTGCTGCACGCACGTGCCCAGACGGCCGTAGCATGCGGCCGACTCCGCGGCCGCCAGCTCGCGGGCGAGGCGGCGGATCACGGCAGCCGACATCCCGCAGTAGTCGGCGACCGCTTCCGGCGCGAAGTCGCGCGCCGCGGCTTCGACCGTGTCGAGCCCGCCGACCAGACCTGCGGCGGCGCCGAGATCCACCAGACCTTCCTCGAACAGCGTGTGCACGAGCGCCAGGAGGAACGCCGCGTCGGTGGCGGGCCGGATGAAGTGGTGCTCGCTGGCGATCTTCGCCGTCTCGGTGCGTCGCGGATCGATGACGACGATCTTGCCGCCGCGTTCGATGACTGCCTTCAAGCGGCCGGGCGCGTCGGGCATCGTCATGAGGCTGCCGTGCGAGACGACCGGGTTGGCGCCGATGATCAGCAAATAGTGCGTACGGTCGATGTCGGGCACGGGGACGCCGGTCGGAAAGTGCCGCCCGAACATCAGCCCGGTCTGGACGATCTTCGGCAAGGTGTCGATCGCCGACGCGTTGAACATGCTGCGACTGGCGAGCGCGCGCTGCAGCACGGGCCGGTAGACGAGCGCCCCCAGATCGTGCACGACGGGATTTCCCGAGTACATGCCGATTGCGTCGTTACCGTGTTTCTCGCGGATGGCGATCAGTCGAGACGCCACCTCCTCATAGGCCTCGTCCCAGGTGATCTCCTCCCACCCGTTCGCCGTGCGCCGCACGGGCCGCCGCAGCCGATCCGGATCGTGATACAGCTCCTTCAACCCGTACGCCTTCGGACAGATGTAGCCGCGTGAGAACGGGTCTTCCTTGTCGCCGCGAACCGTGACGATCGAGTCGCCCTCGACCTCGACCGCGAGACCGCAGGTGGCCTCACAGAACGGACAGACCCGGTGAACAGTACGGCGATCGGACATCTTCACACCCCTCGCTTCTCAGTCATCGTCGTTTTCCTGCTTGTGGCCCAGTCCATACGCCATCCTGCACGACATGGGTAGCGTCAGAAAAGAGAGCCACTCTCGTTGGATAAGATGGGGCCACGTCCTTACCCCTTGTGCCTCCCTATCGCAGGAAGACCGGCCCGAGCCCTCGCGCGACCAGCGCCTCGCTGATGCGTGTCTTTACGGCGATCGTGCGGATCGGCATGTGCGGTACGATCGCCTCGAGCGCGAGGTGCTTCTGCAGCTCCTCGCCCTCGAACTCGTTGACCAGGATGCGCCGCGCGCCGTCGATGACCCGCTCGTTGGCGGAGGAGACGAAGACGTTGGTCATGGCGAGCCGCAGGTCGTCGTCCTCCTTTGTCCCGTGGCCAATCAGCAGCCGCGTGCGATTGACGACGCTGTCCATGGCGTAGGCGTCGATGATCATGTTGGCGAGGATCTCGAGGTGCTGCTGCTTGTCCTTGAGTGAATCGAGGCTGCGCTCGATGAGTAACCGTGCCGTGTAGGCGATCACCCGCTTGGCGACCTCGGCGGCGCGGATCTCGCGCCGCAGCGGCCCCTCGACGGCCGGTGGCCACGCCGCATGGTCGGCGACCTCGCGTTCCACTTGCTGCAGGAAGTCGGGGTACGGCAGCCGCCCCCGCCCGATGCGCTTCACCAGCGTCGCAGGAATGATCAGCCGATTGATCTCGTTGGTGCCCTCGAAGATGCGGTTGATGCGCGAGTCGCGGTAGTGGCGTTCGACGGGGTAGTCGGCCGTGAACCCGTAGCCACCGAGGATCTGCAGGGACTCGTCCGCCACGAAGTCCAGCGTCTCAGTACCGAACACCTTCAGGATCGACGCCTCGATGGTGTACTCCTCGACCGCCTCCTCGACGAGGCGCCGGCCGGCATCGGGTGCGTCCTTGTCGATCGCCGCGGCCGCGGCGTCCATCAGCCCCGCGGTGCGGTAGCTCATGCTGTCGGCGACGTAGATGCGCGTCGCCATGTCGGCGAGCTTGCGCTGGATCATGCCGAAGCTGGCGATCGGGCGGCCGTGCTGGTGGCGGTCGCGTGCGTACGCGAGCGCGATGCGGAGACAGTCCTTGGCGGCCCCGCCGGCGCCCGCCCCGAGCTTGAAGCGGCCGATGTTCAAGATGTTGAAGGCGATCTTGTGGCCCCGGCCGATCTCGCCAAGCACGCGATCGGCGGGCACGGGCGCGTCGTCCAGGATGAGCTGTCGGGTCGACGAGCCGCGAATGCCGAGCTTGTGCTCCTCGGGGCCCGTGCTGAGCCCCGGCGTCGTGCGCTCGACGAGAAAGGCCGTGAACTTCTCACCGTCCACCTTGGCGAACACCGTGAACAGATCCGCAAAACCGGCATTGGTGATGAACTGCTTCGTGCCGGTGAGCCGGTAAACGCTGCCGTCTGGCTCGATGACGGCGCGCGTCTTCGCCGCCAACGCATCGCTGCCGGCCTGCGGCTCGGTGAGCGCGTAGGCGGCGAGCCACTCGCCGGTCGCCAGTTTTGGAAGGTAGCGCTGCTTCTGCGCCTCCGTGCCGTAGTACACGATCGGCAGCGTCCCGATGCCGGTGTGGGCACCCCACGACACGCTGAAGGACGCGCACAGCGCGCCGCGCTCCGACACCAGCATAGAGGTTGTCTTGCGCAGCCCGAGGCCGCCGTAGGCCTCGGGGATGTCGACCATGAGGAGCCCGAGCGCGCCGGCGCGCTTGAGCAGCGCCGGCATGAGGCCTTCCTGCTTCGCCTCGATCTCCTCGAGCCGCGGCAACACTTCATCGCGAACGAACTCCTCGGCGGTCTTGGCGTAAAGGAGGTCGTCCTCGCTGAAGTCGGCGCCGGTGAACTGCGCCGTCGAGCCGAGCGGGGTCACGAGCCAGCTGCCACCAACCGATGCACTCATACGGCACCTCCGTCACCCGTCTACGCCGCGCGCCCGGGGCACACAACCACGACGCACCAGGCGGCCGCTGCGCGCGCGCCGTTGATGAGGGGTAGTGAGTTCCGATATGGTACCGCTCGCGTGAAGTTCCCAGAGCATGCCTCGATGGATCAGCCGCGAAATCAGCCGTATTCGGACGCCAGCGGCAGAGCGGCATAGGCGGGGCTGAGAGAAGACCCGCATGGAGCTGAACGGCAAGGTTGCGCTGGTGACCGGTGCGAGCCGCGGAGTCGGACGGGCGATTGCGGTAGAGCTGGCGCGGGCGGGGGTGGACGTTGCCTGCGCGGCACGTGCGACCGATGACGCGCCGCTGAAGCTACCCGGTACGATCGACGCGACGGTGCGCGAGATCGAGCAGGTCCGGAGCAGGTTGGTCCTGGGTCGGTCTTGCCGAGCACCATCTCGATCGCTACCTTCGTGGCGAAACGCGCAGTCCACCCGACGAACCGCTATGCTGCTGTTAGCTGTCTCGATAGACCTATGTGATTCGACTTGCGTGAAGTGGAAGATGCGCTCGGCCGCTGGCGCGGATAGTCTGAAGCCGGCGCTCCATAATCTGGTCCGGACGTTCTATCGGCAAGAGGTGTACTTTCACCTCTTGCTCTTGCAAAACGGCCTTCCGTTGGACCAAATCTTCGTGATCAAAACGCTCGGTGACGAGGTGTGGATCGTCATCACTATCCCGGACGACACCGGCCCGCTGCAGCGCAACAATGTCGTCCGCGCCGCCTTGGAGGCGGCGATCGAAACCAGTCGCCGCACAGTGCTCGCCGTGGCGCCGCTGCCTGAGCCGTATGGTGACACCGAGGAGGACGTGCGAGGGTACCGCGAGGAACTCCCCTTGAAGATCTTCATGGATGTCCTCGACAGCGACGAACTCATTGAAGTCGCCGGCATCAGGTACGAGACGTTCGCCGAAGATGCGTTCATGTTACGCAGCGACGCGGGCCCGTCGATCGCCAGCGTTTCCGAGGATGATCTTAGGGCAGTCATTGAGCGGCTCGCCGGCTCTCCGGTCGTGAGCGGGCGCGCGACGATTCGAACTGACTATGTTGGGTGGGGAATTGATCGTTTCTTTCGCTGCCGTGATCGTGTCAAGCCGCCCTTCGTCACCTGCGGCCAATCGTTAGTGAGAACGATCCACGATCCAGAATCCGGCGCGGAGGAGGTTGGAGTACCCCTTACGACGGACTCCAATATTCGGCGAGTCACCATCGCAACCTCTCTCGGCGGCAATCCGAATGCCAGGGAGTTCAGGAACTACCTCTTTGTTCGCGAACCCATCCCTGGGGGAGAGCTGAACGGGATTCCGAGCGATTACGCCGTCTACTACGTACTCAGGGATCCGCCGACCCTCGATTTTTCCGACTGGCCGGTATCGGACCGCTTCAAAGCAAGTCCTGAGAAGGCGCTACACGATTGGGGCCTGGCTAGCAGCCCGTTGAGAAAGCCACCTCGCGATGTAGAGTTGCGCTCGGTGCCG
>CAZCGA010000220.1:0-7952 GCA_964498075.1 uncultured Binatia bacterium (SeqCode)
CGGTGACGGCCGCCCCATCGAGCGGCGTGTCGATCTTCACGTCGTAGCCGAGAGGATGCTTGATCGGCTCACCCTTGAAGTACTTGTACGCGTCGCCGGGAGTGGTGAGGACGTTCCCGAGGGCGAACGCGTCGAGCGACCAGCTCGTGTGGACGTGGGTTTCACCGAAATAGGCGTCGCGCTCGGGGTTCGCAGCGAGGGCCGGAAGCCCGGTTACGATCGAGAGTACGATACTCAGCAGCGCGTTGATTCCTTCGCGGAATTCGAATCGCATCACGTCACCTCCCTTGCAAGTCGTCAGTCACGTTTGGCCAAGCAGGCGCCAGACTCCGTGCGCAACTCACTGGATCCAACCCTGTTGTTGGAATCGCTGCCTGAGCACATCGGCAATTTCCTTGGCGGTCGCCTTGGCTCGGCCCTCAACCTTGCTGCTGCCGCTCGCCTCGCCGTACACTTTCATCCCGGTGCTGACGATGAGTCCCGCCGGGTTGGCGGTGGCCAGTAGACCGACAACCCCCAAGGCTGCCCCCGGGGATTTGCCGCCGCCGGCATCGACTGTGCCGGAACCGAGTTTACGCAGGCCCTGAGGCGTCACCTGAAATCCTTCGACCGCCGTTTTCAAAGCGGAGGCTCCGGCGCCGAATCCGATGGCGACGCGCTCAGCGGTACTGCCCTCGGTGACTGAAACGAGTTCGCCTCGGATCACAAGGTCGTTGATCTGCGGCACCGTTCCCGCCCCAGCCCGCGCGGCGGGCATTCCCATGCTTTGGATCTCTTGGACCAATTGCGTCGCAATTTCAGCGCCCAACTCCCGGCCGGTGGCAAGCTGCTCGGGGGTTTGGGAGGCGTCGGTAGCCTGGCCGGCAAGCGCGGAGTCGGCCGGAACATCGGCGGCGGTGGCGGCGAAGTCGTACACCCAGATCTGATTGGGCCGCGGGAGTTGCCCGGTCACGAGTTGCTGGCGGTTGGTGACCTTGGTCGAGGCGCACCCGGCGGCCACGACCATGACAAACAGGCACGGGACGATTGTCGCGATTCTTCTTCGAAGTGCCGAGGGGGCTTCGGATGATTTGCAGGGGAAGGTGAGCGTCAGGCGGCCCGGCACGCGGTTACCAATTCGATTATTCATGGATGGTCCTCCCTTTCGTTGTTGCTGTCATTGTTGGGGCTGTCTTTGTGTGACAAGCACGCCCATGCCCCCGGGCCGGCTTCATCGAGAGCTCATCGGGCCAGGCTGTGGCCTTCGACGCTGTTGCTTTTGAGCGATTTGATCTTCACCGCCCCCGCTTCGCCTACTTTGAGGCCGTGGCGATCAGGAGGTCGTCGTTCTTCTCGTCGAGCACCGCAACGCCGCAGGCAGTGACCTTCCCGTTGGCATCGAACTTACAGCCGTAGAGGCCCGCCGACTGGATCTTGCATTCGCCTTCGTCGAGGCTGACGAGGTAGAAGCCCGACCCGGCGGGCCGGTTGCGGGAGTTGCCCTGCCCGTTGATCCCGATCACCAGGTCGGCGGTAACCACCCCGCCGTTGGCGCACGTGATGCTGTCGTTCTCGTCGGAGAAGTAGAGGACCTTGTCCTCGTCGTCCCAGATCAGGTTGACGTCTTCCACGTCTCCGTTGCCGTCGACGTCGACCTGTTCGGCCCAGAACGAATCATCGTCGCTCGGACTGTTGGCGGTGTTGACCTTCAACTTGCCTTTCCCGATGCTCGTCTGCTTGGTGGCATTGGCCGCGGGCTTCGGGGCGTTCGCCTTGGCCATCAGCGCCGGGGGCACCTTGACCGTCACCGGGCTGGCCGCCGCGCCGGCGGCCTGCTGCGCGTGCGACGCACCGGCACTGGCCACGAGCACCAGCCCCGCGATGACGGAACCCATCGTTCTCTTGCCTGAAGGAATCCTGTTCATTTCTCCACCTCCTTGGTTTTGTTGTGAGCCGATACGCTACTGGCTCGCCTCGTTGTTGCGCTGGCCTTTTTCCGCCTGCGTTGCGTGCTCCTCGGGGGTCATCTGCTGCGGCTGCAGCTCGAACGTCAGTTTGTTCAACGTGCCGGTGAAGCGGAACGGTACGTCGTAGTGGTAGTCGATCAACGAAACCGGCGTGCCGGTGTCCATGCCGACATCGAAGGTCTCGTCCCATTGGAAGATGAACGGGACCGTGTGCTCCATGTGCTTGGTGTCGACCGCCTTGCCGTCCACGCTCAACGTGCCGGTGCCGCCCTTGCCGAATCCACCGCCGTCGAACTTGAAGTCGAACACCAGTGTGTGCTTGCCGGGCTTGAGCTCGGGTCCCGACCACACGGTCCGTTCGAGATCCAAGAGGTTGTACAAGAACACCGGCTTGCCGTGGCGGATTCCGGCGACGCCCTTGCTCAGGAAAAATCCATATCCGGCGAATCGCCCGCCTTCGGTGACGATCATCCCTTCCGCGCCGCCCTTGGGGATGGTCACGTCGGCGGTGATCGTGTAAGACCGCTGCAGGATGGTCGGCGCCGAGCCTGGCGGGATGCCGCTGATCTCACCGGAGTACGTGAAGGTGGTCCGCCCTGCCGCCGTACTCGGGCGCGACGTCAGGATGCGCGTGAGGGTCGAGTTGTCGAGCGGCAGCACGTTGTATTTCTTCGCCTCGGCATAGAAGAGGTCCTGCATTTCCTTGAGCTTGTCCGGCTGCTGACCGGCGAGGTCGTTGAACTCCGTGTAGTCGGATTTCACGTCGTAGAGTTCCCAGTTGTACCCGCTGATCACGTCGGGCGCGGTCGGGGTCATTTTCCACGGAACGGTCGCCGGGGTCGTCGCCGCAATCCAGCCGTCGTGGTAGATGGCGCGATTGCCGAGGATCTCGAAGTACTGCGTGTCGTGCTTCGACGGCGCCTCGGCGTCGGCCTTATCCCACGTGTACGCCATGCTCACGCCTTCGATGGGTTTTTGGGTGATGCCGTTGATCGTTTCCGGCGCTGGGATGCCCGTCGCTTCCAGGATTGTCGGCACGACGTCGATCATGTGGTGGAACTGCGTGCGCATACCGCCGGCATCCTTGATGCGGTTCGGCCAGGCGATGGCCATGCCTTGGCGCGTGCCGCCGAAGTGTGACGCCACCTGCTTGACCCACTTGAACGGCGTACTGAACGCCCACGCCCAGCCGACCGCCATGTGCGGATAGGTTTGGTCCGAACCCCAGAACGGGTAGAACAGCATCTGCGCGTCGACCGGCACCGGGACACCATTCAAAGGCGCGACCTCGTTCGGCGTTCCGTTGAGCGTTCCCTCGGCGCTCGCGCCATTGTCACCGCTGATGTAGATGATCAGCGTGTTGTCGAGCTTGCCCAAGTCGGCCACCGCTTGGACCACGCGGCCGATTTCGTAATCCGTGTACGCGAGGTACGCCGCGTACACGTCGGCTTGCCGCGTGAACAACTTCTTCTCTAGAAAGCCGACGGTATCCCACTCCGGCAATTCCTTTGGCCATGGCGTCAATTGCGCGTCCGCCGGGATGACGCCGAGCTGCTTCTGATTGGCGAAGATCTGCTCGCGCAGGGCGTTCCAGCCCTTGTCGAACAAGTGCATGTCACTGATCTTCTTGATCCACTCGGGCGTCGGGTGATGCGGCGCGTGCGTGCCGCCCGGCACGTAGTACACGAAGAACGGCTTGTCGGGGGCGATGTCGTTGAGCTGCTTCAGGTAGGCGATTGCGTCGTCCGCCATGGCGGTGGTCAGGTTCCAGCCCTTTTTGTCGACGTAAGGGTAGATCGCGGTAGTGTTGCGGAACAGATTCGGCTGCCACTGGCTGGTATCGCCGCCGACGAAGCCGTAGAAATACTCGAAGCCCATGCCGATCGGCCATTGCTCGAACGGCCCAACCTGGCTCGCCATGAAAGCCGGCGTGTTGTGGTCCTTGCCGAACCAGGATGTGGCGTAGCCGTTCTGCTTGAGGATCTCACCGATGGTTCCGTTGCTCTTCTCGATGATCGAGTCGTATCCGGGATAGCCCGTCGCGAGCTCGGAGACGACACCGAAGCCGGCCGTGTGATGGTTGCGTCCGGTGATGAGGGCAGCCCGCGTCGGCGAACAGAGCGCGGTCGAATGGAACTGCGTATAGCGCAGCCCTATGTTCGCGATCCGGTCGAGGCTGGGTGTGGGGATGACGCCTCCGAACGTGCTCGGAGCACCGAAGCCGACGTCGTCGGTCATGATCAACAACACGTTGGGCGCGCCCTCGGGCGGCACTACACGCGGCGGCCACCACGGTTTGGACTCGGTGGCGTTCTCCTTGATCACGCCGCCGAATTTCGGGTCTGGCGGCGGGAGCTGTTTCCCGTCAATCGTCGTGGTGGCGCTGGGCGAGCCCGCCACGCCGGTGACCTGCTGGGCCCGCGAGCCGACCACGGCGGACAGCAGCACGGCAATGGCGGCGAGGAGATTGGGGACCAGCCGCTGGAACACATTCGACATGATTCTCATTCCTTTCGCTGAGATGCGCTCGATACAAGCCAGCCCTGCGCACAACCCAAAGAATCCTCAAATGCGAAATCGAAGTAACTACTCAGGTATCCCACCCCGGAATGAGATGACGATCACGAAAACACGAAACAACGAGAGCACGAAACCAGATGTGAAGGCGACCGGAAAGGCCACAGCTTCGCACTTCGTGTCTTCAGCGTCCCGCTTTTTTTGATTTCAGAGATTCCAGTTTCGTGTTTTCGTGATTCCCCAAAGCGGCGAGATTCGGATTTCAAGTCCTCGTGGTTAAGGAGTGGGCACGACGCGATAGTAGACGCCGTTGGCGCCGTAGGACGGCTGGAACCACGTGTTGCCGCACAGGTAGTAGGTCGTGCCGCCGACGCTGGGTGAGGCGCAGCCGGCAGGCAAGGTCGGATAGATCGCACCCATCGCATACGCGGTGTTGGTCGCCCCGGCGGCGTAGCCCGCGGAGTAGGCGTTCGAAGTCGCGGCGCTGGTGTTGGCCGAGGCCACGGCCGAGCCTACGACCACGCCGACCGCGGCGCCCGCGGCGGCGGCGCCGGCGGTGGACCAGCCCCCACAGCTGGAGCACGAGGATCCGTAGACGTTCACGGTGGTGGGCGGATGGTACGCGGGGTAGGCGGCGCCGTAGTAGGCGCCCGACGCCGTCGCAGTGCCGCCGTACGCATCAGTGTGGGTGGCACCCTGCCCGTATTGGGCCGACGTGCTGCCACCGTAGGTATTCGTGTGGGTGGCGCCCTGCCCGTATTGGCCCGACGTGCTGCCACCGTAGGGGTTGGTGTGGGTGGCGCCCTGTCCGTAGGCGCCCGACGTGCTGCCGCCGTACGCGTTGGTATGTTCGGTGCCCTCCCCTTGTTCGTGCGACGTGCTGCCGCCGTAGGGGTTGCTGTGGCTCGACGATCCATAACTGTGCGACGAACTGCCCCCCCCGCTGTTCGCATGCGACCAGGCCGCGGCCGGCCCACACGAGAGCGCCAGGATCAAGAGACCTGTGAAGCCAACGACGATCGTTTTCATGGTGCGCTGTACCTCCACTTCACTGCGTTTTAGATGATTTGCCCTTGTTGGATGACTTGCCCTTCCCTGGGCGCCTGGCCTCCGCCGGCACCTTCGAGTCCGGGCGATCGAACCCGATGCGCTTTCCGCTGCTGGCCTTCGACGACGCGAAGGAGTCCGCCGGGACGGCGAGGTCGAGTTGCCAGTTGGAGAGCTCCATCTGATGGCGCAGTTGTGCCGGGTCATGGCGGTACACCGCGCGCAGCATCCGGGGCAGCTTGTCCTCGGCGCCGATCCAGATCTGCACGAACACGTGGTCGCTGGCATAGGCCACCATGTCGGTCGTCGTGCCGCCAACCACCCTGGATTGGCCGATGTAGAAGGCGGCTTTCAGGCCATCGGCGATGTCCCCGTAGGGGTCGGCGACGACCACGTCGCTGAACGGGAAGTAGATCGCGGCGGAGTCGTATGCCGCCTGCAGCGCGGCGTCGATCGTGGGCGGGGCGTCGGCAACGGCGACCAGGTTCTCGGCTGGTTCGAAAGCCATCATCGCCTTGCCGTCGTAGTAGAACTCAGAGGGCGGGCCGTCGCCGAGCGTCAGGACCCTCAGCTTGTCGGGCCGTTGCATCATGACCTCGGACTTCGTCGTGTAGACCAGCGGCGGGCCGAGACGGCTCGGGTTCTCGTAGGAGACCACCGCCGTGAACGTCATCGAACGGGCGGCGGCCAGGCGCGCGCTAGCGGCCTTCAGGAGATCGATCGCCTTGGGCTCGAGCACCGGCGCGGGCGCCGCTGCCTTCCGCGCCCTGGCAGGCTTCGAGGCCCGCGGCGCCGGCTTCGCCGCCTGGGCACCCGCGACGGAAGCCGCCAGCAATACGCCCACCGCGAGCAGCATGGTCCAGCTGCGGAAATGGGATCGCCGTACGGCTCCCGACGAACCACCACATCGCAATTGCGGCCCAGCCAAGGTCATGGAAGCATCCCGCACTCGAACATCTTGTTGGCGATGGGGGCCGCCACTTTGTTGATGAATGCGGTGCGCATCTGCGGATCGTCGCGCAGCATTTGGATCAGGTTCTTTTCCTCGTCGGTCTTTTTGCCCTTTCGCTCCCAGAGCTGCTCGCAGGTAGCCTGCTGGTACTTCTGGATGACCCGGTCGGCGATCATGTTCATGAGCGGGAATTGTTGAGCGCTAGCGACACCCACGAAGAGCAGCACGGGCACCAATGCGGACAGGTACAGTCGGTTGATCATGTCTCTCTCCTTCTCTTCCAATGGCGGGTGGCAGGGAATAAAACTCGCGCGCGTTGGCGGCTCAGCGACATCGTGCGCCCGGTCTTCCCGCTGGCCACTTCCGCTGCGCCTTTAGCACGTCCGGTCCGCCGGTGTCGAGGCCCCCTTGGGCACTTGGGCACCTTCCCATCGGCGCAGCAGTGTGGTGCTCCTCACCGCGCTGGTGGGAATGCGCTAGCGAGCGATTCCTGTGGCTCGCAATGATTCGCAATCCATGCTGAGCCGCGACGAGGCTTGCCAAAAGCTCCACAAGACAGTACTAGGCTGGCCGAAGTGGGCTTCGCGCCGTCCATCATGGCAGTGCCAGCTGCAGCATCCCGATCATGCGTATCGACTCGGAAGTGCGCTTGAGTAGCGACATGTACAATCAACCTCTCTCTGACGCCTCCCTCATCGGCTGCCCGCACTGCGACCTACTGCAGCGCCTCCCGGAGCTCGCGCCGGGCGCCTCGGCACGCTGCCCGCGCTGCGACAAGGAGCTCTGGCGCCATCGTGAGGACTCACTCAACCGGACACTGGCGCTGACACTCGCGGCCGCGATGCTCTTCGTGCTCGCGAACTCCGTTCCCATGCTCGGCCTGACAGTCGTCGGACACCAAGCCTTCACGACGGTGTTCGGGGGCGCCCTGCAGCTCTGGCGCGACGGGGAGAAGATCGTCGCGGGGGTGGTGCTCTTCGCTGCCCTCATTGCACCTGGGCTGCAGATCGGCTTTGTGCTGGCGATCGTGCTCGCGGCCCACCGCGAACACCCGCCGAGATGGGTGGGGACGCTCCTCCGCTATCTCCCGAGCACCCGGACCTGGAGCATGATCGAGGTCATGCTGCTCGGCGTGCTGGTCGCCCTCATCAAAATCGCCGAGCTTGCGACGGTGATCCCGGGAGTGGCGCTGTTCGCGCTCGGCGGGCTCGTCTTCATATTCGCCGCGATCCAGGCGAGCTTCGACCGCCATGAGGTGTGGGACAGAATCGAGTGGGCCGAAGCCGGCGCGCGGCCCGCTGCCGCGAACCCAATAGCTGGAAGCGCGTGGGTCAATGGTGGTTGAGCGAGCCGCTCATGTCCCGTTCGTCCCGAGTAGCGGCCTTCTTTCGGCCGCGTATCGAGGGGCGTTTCCACGGCTCGATCTCTACCTAGGGTCCCTCGATACGCGCCCTGAAAAGACGGGCGCTACTCGGGACGAACGGTTGTGG
>CAZCGA010000221.1:0-7923 GCA_964498075.1 uncultured Binatia bacterium (SeqCode)
ATCACGAAGCTCAGTCCCCAGACGCCGGTGACCTCGACAATCTGAATCAGCCGTAAGCGATCCGACAGCACCCACGCAAACGACCAGGGAAACACACTCGGAAAGAGCCACTCCAAAGCAACCCAGGTGCTGGCCACAAAGAACACGCCCTGAGTGCTGGATGCTGAGTCCTGAGCCCTCTTGTGTCGGAATGCCCTTGCCGCCAGCGCCGCGAAGAGCCCGACCTGCGCGGCGTGGTACGCCGCGGCGACGCCGAACAGCGCGCCGGCTGTCGCGTGGGAGACGTCCTCAATCCGCGCGATCGCACCCACGGCCCAGGAGAACGCGCCGCAGTATCCGACCATCGCAGCCGACCAGCCGAGCAGGAATGCGCGCGGGAGTGACGCGCGTGATACCGCAACCAGCAACGGCACCAGTGCGATCCACACGCACCAGTCGAGCGAGTAGGTCGGAAAGCTCAAGCAACCGAGGACGCCGGTGAGCAAAGCGAAGAAGAATTGGGTCATTGAATCCAGGGGAGTCTTGGGGGTGCATTGCGACACGGCGAGGTTGAGGAGCAACCTAACCCCTGCCCATTCTTTGAGAGGGAAGGGGAGCATCCGCGCCCGTAACTCCTCAGGCCTTCGCGCCGACTGGCCATGTTTCTTTCAGTCGCCCTCAATCGCCCAATGACTCAATGGCTCAATGATTCAATTCCCTCATAGCTCCAATCCCCCGTGTCGCCGTCGGCGGTGGTGTAGGTACCGCTGACGCTGTTCTGGTAGATCGAGCCGGTGAAGGTGCCGACCTGGCTATCATGGTCGTCGACGAGCACGCCGTAGACCTGAGTACCGTCGACGCGGCCTTCGAGGCGCGCCTGCTGCAGCCGCGAGCCGACGATGACGATGCGCCCGGAGAGCGAGTCGTCGTCGAAGTGTTTCATCTGAATCTGCCAGCCGCGTTTGTCCAGCCCGTCGCGGTGGCTCTGCCAGTTTCCCCCGGCAACGAACTGGCGGCGGATCACCGGCTTCCGGCGAGTGGAGCTATCCTCCACGCGTTGCTGCGCGTAGAGGTTGATGGCCATCGCACACGACAGTACGAACATTCCGGTTGCGAGCTTTCCCTTCGTCATGCGGCACCTCCTTGGCTTCTCGGGGCGTTTCCTGAATTTCCAGACGCGGCCGCAATCTCTGTTGTGGCTTTGCATCGTGGCATTGGAAGTCGTCTCAAGTCAGGTCTAAGAACGATGGGGCTGGATACGCCCATCTCCGCAGGCGCACGCCCCGAAATGCAAGCGTTCTCGACTGGGCGAAGCATGGCTTCGCGCTTGGCTGACTACTTCTCCATCATGTTGGCCTGTCTGGCTTTTGGCTCGTTGGTGTGGCGCGAAGGAAGTAAATTGGCCGGCCCGTGAACCGGAACGCGAATTCTTCCGCCGCCGTTTGATCGTGAAACGTCACCTGAGGCTTGAAAGGTCCACACTCCAGGAAGACGATGTGGTCAACAATGATCTGGTCAATGGTAATGTGTAGATCTGTGCCAGGTTGGCAGTACCGACTAACTGCCTCCTGCAGCTTGCCCTGGTCGTCTTTTGCCAGCTCGAGAACGACGCGGTAGAGCTCGGTCGCTTGACGGCGCGATGTGGGGATATCTTCTCCATGCACTGGAACAACTACGCCGTAAGCTCTCTCCACGGCCTCGGGCGGGATGGTAGCAATTGGAGGAAGGGCCACCAAAACATCCTCGCCGCTCCACACCTTGAGCACCTTGGTCATGGCGCCCGGGGGAGCCTGTCCTGGAAGCAGGTAGAACTGAAGCTCTTGGGCCGCCGCTGGCGAAAGCATACAGAGCAGATTGGCGAGGTATGCGGCACGAACCACGAATGCGAGGCGCTTTAGCATGGCACTTCTCCTCACTCCGCTAGAAGCCCAGCAACTGATTAACAGTAATGACCTGGACGCTCTCAAGCCCGAGTTGCGCGGGAATACTCGCTGGCGGCCCGTACAGGAACGGCGCGTCAAGACCGAAATTGGTTCCTTGCAGCTCAACGACTTGTGATACAAATCCCCCTTGATCGATTGTGGCCCTGGCAGGGAAAATGATGGCCGCCGGCTGCGGCGAGATGCCGAATACGTCATGCTGCTGACCCGGGGTAGAAACTAGGACCGCATAAAACGGCTGCCCGCCGCGATTCAGTTGCCCCCCCACGAACAATCTTGCCGCATTGAGGAGCCCGTTGCGCGCACCCACGCTGTCGAGCCCCTGTCTCTGGAGAAGGGCTTGCACAACCGCGCCAGGTCCCTCGAGTTGCCCTTGCGTGGGGTTGGTCGCCCCCGGCGGGGTGACGCCCTCAATGAACGAGACAGGAGTCAGGTCATCCGAGGCGGAGCCGAATGAGCCAGCGAATGCCACGCCTGCATCAGTGGACGCCGCTTCAAGGGCGAAGAGGACACCGCCCCGGTCGTAGCGCTGCCCGTTTAGAGCACCCGCAACCATCTCGCCCGCGAGCCCACCGTCGCCTGACCCACCACCACTGGCCCCTCCGATCGTACCCCCGGGGCCAAAGGCTGACTCGTCGGGATAATCGAATCCGTTGTAGCCGAGGCTTGAAAAGCCACCCGGCAGCCCCCAAGAACCACCAAGCATCCCCGTCGGATCGGTGAACTTCACCGGATTCCACCCCACGTACGCGTACGGGTTCATGTACTCCCGCACCGGATCGGTCGTGACGAAGTTCGCGATGCGCGGGTCGTAGAACCGCGCCCCGTAGTAGTACAGCTGCGCCGCATCGTCCCAGTGCTGCCCCGTGTACAACCGCTCGGGGACGTACGTCGCCGCCCCGCCGTTGGGTCCCGCCGAGGTCAACGCCGCCGTCACGTCGATCACCGTTCCGTCACCTCCATATGCCGTCACCTGCCCGTACGCGTCGTAGCGATAGTAGCGCACCACCGCCCGATCGGGACAGCCCGTCTGCTTGTAGCAGGTGAGCATCGTCGTCGAGCCGAGATGATCGCGGTGCACGAAGTACACGGGGAACACCGGTGGGGGCGGGGGCGGTGAGCCGCCGCCGCAGTTTGTACAGCCTCCCCCGGCCCACGCCGGCTGCAGGCGTGGCAGCGGTAGCAGCGTCGCGATGCACAGCACCACCAGCACCGTCACCGGTCCGCGCCGCACGCGCCCGACCACCGCCACTCGCACTCGCCCCGGCAGCCACATCAGCCCCACACACAGGAACACCGCGCCGCCGGCGACCATGATCGCCACGCTGCCGCTGAGTGCTACGACCGGCCGCAGCTGTTCCGGATGCGCGACCGCCTCCGATAGCGTGCGTGCCAACATGACGCGCTGCTGCGGATCGTCCAGCGCCGCCAGACTCAACCCACCCGCTGCAATCGGACTCTCCGCCAGCAGTCGGTTACCCAGATAGATGTGCCGCGTCAACGTCGTCCCGGTCACCTCCGCCCAGCGGCCGTAGAAGAACGTGACCGTTCGCGCCGCAGTGTTCTCATCGACGATCCGCGCCACCCGCTCGCCGTTCCCGTCGTACACCGAACGCACCGTGTGGCCGTTGACGGTGACCATCTTGACGCGCCCGTCGGCGTCGTACTCGAGCGTGTGTGCCGCGTCTGCGCCGATGCTGTCGACGTCGGGCCGCGACATGAGCCCGCCGTCCGGCTCGTACTCATAGGTCGGCGCGGCACCCGGCGGTGTCGAGCTCGAGATGTGGTGCGGCGCCGTACTCGCGTAGGCGAACGACAAGCCCCCCAGGGTCTTCATGTTCCCCAGGCCGTCGTAGGTCATCGCCGTGGCCGCCGCCGTGCCGCGCTGCGCGCTGCGCAGCCGGCCGAGCCCGTCGTACTGATACGCCCAGCTGTTGGCGAGGCTCATCCCCGGCGCGTAGCTCGTACTGTCGGTGAGCTGCAAGAGATTCCCGCCCGATCGTACCGGTTCGCATAGTCGAACCGCTGCAGACTGTCGTTGCTCGTGGCGTCCGGGGCCGTCCGCAGCTGCTGGAGCCGGAAGCGATCGCCCCCGGTGGTGTCGTAGGAGGCGCGCTCCACCAGTCCCGACCCCAGGGTCCACTGCGTGAGCCGCCCCAGTAGATCGTAGCGCATGCTGAGGGCGTAGGTCTGTCCGGCGGTGTAGGCACCATTGAGCTGCCCGAGGTCGTTGTACGTATAGGAGAAGGATTCCGAGCCGGTGTTGCAGAGCTGCTCAGGGGTACAGGTCGTGTCAGGGTAGGTCACCGTCGCCAACCGGTCCGCGGTGTCGTACACGTACGTGAACGCAGTCCCAAGAGAACGTGATTGCCCGGCAATGACCACGCTGCGGAACAAGTCCTCCATGGTGACGCGGCCACGGGCATCGTAGTAGTAGTTCGTGGTGACGGCAGAGCCGTCTACTTCGCGGGTGCTCACCGTCGTCAGGCGGCCCGCACCGTTGACCCCGCCGTCGTACGTGTAGAGAACGTACGCCGCCAACGGATTGGGGTTGGAGCTGGACGATTGCTCCGGATAAATGCTCGGGTTGCACCAGTTGGTGTAGTCGGCTGCAGCCGCACGGCTATTGCTGGGTACGTACAGCTTGCGGGTGGCGCGATTGACCGCGTCGTAGCAGAACTCGAAGTGTTGGTTCGTCCGGGGATCATCCTGATAGACGAGGTTTCCGGCGTCGTCGTAGTCGTACGCCCAGGTGCCCGAATCGGGATCGGTCATGGTTGTGCGCCGCCCCAACGAGTCGTAGTCGAACCGGGTCGTCGCGACCTTGGTGGTGGCTGGGTCGGTGGTCTGGCTCATCGTCACCCGGCCCAACCCATCATAGGCAGTGTCGCTGGTGGTGATGAGTACGTCGTTGCCGGCCGGCGCCTTGGTGTACCGCTCTTGACGGATCACCCGCCCGAGGGCGTCGTGCGACTCGACCGTTTGTGCACCCGGATACCCTCCGCTGGTGTAGTTCTCGTCGCGAGTCGTCACCTGCCCGGCGACGCCGTAGTCGACGGTCCGGGTGGTCCCGTCCGGGTTCGTCGTGGAGATCACGCGATCGGCGACATCGTAGCTCAGGCTCGTGTGCGCCGTTCCGGTTGCGGGGGTGTCGTAGGTGGTGAGGTCGTTGGTTGCCGCCACGAACGGGGCATAGCGTGCGGCGACGCGCCCAACCGCATCGAAGCTGACGGCGTCATGCACAACCGTGTAGGCCATGGCGTCGACGTACTGCTGTTGTTTGCTCTCTAGAGGCCGCCCGAGCCCGTCGAAGAACGAGGAAACAATGCGATGGCCGAGGGTGTCGTTTGGCTCGCGGATCTTGGTGTCGATCCGGGTCGTCCTCGCCGGCGCCGTCGCCGTCGCGGCGGCACCGAAGCTGTACGCGAAGGCTCGCCACGCGTATGAGGAGCCGGACCCATTGTACAGATCGAGCGGCCGCGTGACCTCGGTGAGGCGGCCGAGGCCGTCGTAGGTGAACGTGGTCTTGACGTTGTTGGCGTTGTTGGGGTCGGTGGCGTCGGTGATGCTGAGCGGCTTGCCCCACCGGAGGTCGTAGGTCTTGTCGATCCGCATGTAGAGGGTGGTGGTCGGCAAGGCCGTCCGGCAGGGGTAGAGGCCGAACGTGTTGCAGTTCGGGCTACTGGTCGAATACAGGAGCCTCGTGGCGTTGCCCCGCGAATCGGTGATCTTGGTCGGCTGGCCGGCTTTGGCGGCAGCGGCATCGGCATTCTGACTGCTCTGATCATAGTCCAGCGTCGTCGTCACGAGTCGCCCGCCGGTCGCCGGTTGTCCGCTGGCAGCCAGCCGGGCGCTGACCGTGAACAGGTTGCACCGGCTGTCGTAGGTGAAGTCTCGCTCGGAGAGCGCCAGCAGACCGTCGGTCACCACGACCTTCGTCGGTTGGCCATGGCACGGCGCGGACGCGGCGTAGGTGGTGGTGGTCACGATCGGGGCGGGCACCCCGTCTCCGGTGACGGTCTCGATGGTGACGTTATTGAAGTCGTCGTACTGGTTGAACGCCTGCGTCCGGGTCAGAGTCGCAGTCTGCCCGGTGGCGGTGCTGTAGGTGATGTCCCGGCGCTGGATCGGGTGCACTTTCCAGCGTTGTGGATCGAGCGGTTGCGCGTCCCAATCGATCAGCGTGCGGCTCAATGTCTTGCCGGTGTTGACATCGCGCACTTGCTCGTCGACGAGCTTGAACGGGCGCGACGGCACCGGACTCGGCCACGCGGGGTTTGTCGAAGTGGCAAACGGTGGGGCGGCGAACTGCCGCCGGATGTTGCGCTCATGCTGCGGATCGTGCAGCGGATCGTGCAGCGGATCACCGAGGCGGTGTTCGAGTGACTGCCGAAAGCCGCGAAACTGATGACCCACCGGATCGAAGGAGCCGCCGGTGAACGTGAACTCGGTAACGTAGCCATCTGTTGGATCCGCGAATCCCGAGCGCATCGCCAGGCGGTCGACCACCCAAGCGGGAAACGGGAGTTGCGAGCAATCGGGGCACGCCGCCGCACACGAGCCACCGGGGCACTCCGAGCTGGTGAGGCATGGCGCGCCGGCATTCGTGCCCTCGACGCACCCGGAGCCTGCGGACGTGCGGTCGGTTGACGCCACATAGCTGGCCTGACAGGACCCGCCCAACCCGTTCTCCTGATGAATGAGCAGATTGCCCCGCGTGCCGCTGCCGTAGCGCGCTTGCAGACCGCCGCTCGGCGCAAGTTCCACCACATCGCCGATGCCGTCGCCGTTGAGATCCAGTACCTCCGAGTCCTCGGTAGTGCCGGAACCGAAACCGCGGCTGACGAAGAGCAGGCCCTCTGTACCTGCCCATTCGACACCGGCCCTGAAACTCGCGCCACTATTGAAGTACACGGTCCATCGCGGAACCGTGGTCGCGTCCACGTAGTCGAGCAGGCCGTCGCCGTTCATGTCCTGCAGCCCGCGCAGCAGCCCGTAGTCGTTGTCGGCAGCGTATCCCTCGTATTGGATGTCGTAGGGCGGAGCGGGCCAGTCACGAACCTCCGCGAACCCCTTCCCGGTACCCAAAGCAACGTCCCAGTGTCCCAATCCGCTCAACGAGCGCGAGTTCACGAGGTCGGGGAGTCCATCGCCATTCAGGTCGACGAGCCTCTTGAGTTGGGTGCGCGAGGGGGGGGATGTCACAACCTCTGCAGCGAGTGCGCTGGCGCTCGTGGCCCCGAGGGTGGCGAGCACGGGAACACTCGAGTCAGGAAGCCTAGCGAAGCTGTCGCCCGTGTTCACATAGGGTCGGCATGCGTAGGCGTTTGCGCTCGGAGCCGACCCCGCGCAATCCAAGATATCCGGCAGACCGTCGCCCGTGAGATCGATCAACTGCGCGGCAGTTGACGGTGGCAGCGGGGCCGGCAGCTTCATCTGGAGGTCCGGCGGGACACCCGGCCACAATCCGGGTGTCCCGTGCTGAATGTCTCCCGGCGACCGCGACCCGCCGGTGGTAGTCCGAACGTCCCAACTGCAAGTCGAGCTCGACTGTGGGCACGTGGCGCTTCCCCCTCTCGCCTGGACCACGTCCGGCAGTGCATCGCCGTTTATGTCGAGGAGGCTCACCGGCACAGACGAGATTCTCGGCAAGTGGGTGAAGAAGTCGCCGGTCCAGGTCGTCCACAGGCCGTTGTTCTCGATGTCCTTCTTGAAGGTTCCATCCCCGCGATTGCGGTAGAGACGGAGGCCACCGCCAACCGACAAGCCACCTCCACCCCACACTGCGTCGATCACACACTGATCGTCATAGGCGTCCAAGTAGTCCGGTAACCCATCAGCGTCCACGTCCAGAAAGCCCGTAACGACGCCGCCGACGTACGTCACCTCCACCCTCCCACCGCTGCATGGCGTGCCGCCGTCGAAGGAAAGCGGCGCCGGGGCCGCCAGGGCGCGCGCACTGTTGCTGTATGTGAAGGTCGTGGCGGGCGGCGCTGTCGTGGGG
>CAZCGA010000222.1:0-7794 GCA_964498075.1 uncultured Binatia bacterium (SeqCode)
GCGCGTACCACTCGAGGTTGTAGGTCGAGAAGTCGAGCTCCTGCACCTCGATCTCCTCGTGCACGTGCTCGGGGGTCATGTGGTGCATGGCGCGCAGCAGCGGCAGGAGGCGGTCGCCGCGCTCGTAGGTCTGCCGGCAGCGAAGCAGGCGCGGGTCGGTGCCGTCGGGGCTGGGGACGTCCTCAGGAGCGGGGAACGGCTCGAGGCTCTCCCAGAACGGCAGCGAGCGCAAGCGCGTGTCCGCCGAGATCAGATTAACGAGGTGCGTCGTCCCGGAGCGCGGCAGTCCGGCGATGATGATGGGCTGGCGGAGCTGCACGTCGAGGATTTCGGGGTGGTACTTGAGCAGGTCTTCGAGCCGCAGGCGGTTCGAGAGCACGCGCACGCAGTTGCCGAAGACCGTCAGGCGTCCGAGCGGGTTCAGCTCAGCGTCCTCGTCGGCCGCGGCGAGCCAGACGCGCAGGCGTGCGCGAAAGTCCTGCGCGCCGAAGTCGGACAGGCCGGTGCGCTGCCGCGCCGCCGTGAGGACCACGTCCTCGGTGAGCGATACGGGCACCTGGCTCGCTGCTGCGATCGCTGCCTGCTGCGCCGGCGTGAAGACCGGCGCGGCGAGGTCCGTGATGTGTATGTCGTCGAGGTGATCGCCCACGTTGTCACTCCGGATAGATCGTGTCCGAGCTCCAGTAGGCGCGCATCGATGTGATGCGACCGGCGGCGTCGAAGGTCATGACGTCGAGCGTCTCGATCACCATCCCCTTCGCATTCTCAGGCAATCGAGTAGCCGCCGTCGACGGGCAGGGTCTGCCCGGTGATGTAGCGCGCCGCCGGGCTCGCCAGGAAAAGCACGGCCGGGGCGACGTCCTCGGGCGTGCCCCAGCGCGCCAGCGGCATGCGCTCGAAGTCCTTGCGCGTGAATTCAGGGAGTCCTTGGATGCGTGCGGTCATGTTGGAACGGATCAGCCCCGGGGCGACGGCGTTGACGCGGATACCGTCCTTCGCCCATGCCGCCGCGAGCGTCTTCGTCATTTGCACGATCGCGGCCTTCGCCGCGCCATAGCCGGGCACGGCCGTGATGCCGAAGTAGGAGGACATCGAGGCAAGGTTGACGACGCTCGCGCCGCCGTCGAGCTTGCTCTGCGCGAGCTTCTCGCGGCAGGCGGCGGACATCCGGTACGCGCTGAATAGGTTGATGCGCACCGTCTCCTCGAAGACCTGCGGCTCGTACTCGCTCCTGCCGCCGGGCAGGTTCGCGCCGGCGTTGTTGACGAGCACGTCGAGCGAGGGCAGCGAGTGCGCCAGCGCTTCGATCGCCGCCGCGTCGGTCACCTCGAGCCTCCGGTATTCGAGACCCGCGAGGTCGGTGTCGTAGTCGGTGGCTGCCGCGCGCCGGCCGGTGATCGTGACGTGCGCCGCGGCGTCAGCGAAGGCGCGCGCGATGCCGTGCCCGATGCCGCTCGATCCGCCGGTCACCAGCACGTGCAGACCCGAGAGGTCGAAGCGCACGCGATCCGACGCGTTCATTCCCACACCTTCTCCCAGCGGCGCGTCTCGGCCGAGCGGTAGAGGGCGAGCGCGACGCGCAGCTCGCCGACGGCCATTTCCGGTCCGGCCGCGGGCGGTTTGCCGTCGAGCACGGCGGCGGCGAAATCGGCGAACTCGCCAGGGTACGAGCGGACATACCCGCCGACTTCTCCGACCGGCTGCCCGTCGGGATGCTCGGCATTCCACAGCACCGCGCGTCCGGACCGTTCGATGGTGATCTCGCCGTGTGCACCGGTGATGCGGAACATCGGCTCGGGCACGAAGGGGCCTTCCTTCATGATGCCGTCGAGCACAGCGACGACACCCGTGCGAAAGCGGAGCAGCGAGCGCAGCAGCGACTCGCCTTGCATCGCCGCGTAAGGGCGGCCGAGTGCGCCGACGACCTCGTCGATCTCGCCGAGCAACATGCGCAGCGGGCGCACCCAATGTGGGGCGGCGTCGAGGGCGATGCCGCCGCCCGCCACGCGATTGTCGAGGCGCCACGGTCGCTCGCCGCCGTAGTAGATCGGCATGGGCGGAATCGCAAAGCTGGCGCGCGCCGTCACGACGTCGCCGATGGCGCCGGCGTCGAGCTGCCGCTGCGCTTCGAGGACCTCCGGCCAGTATTGCGTGTTCTCCGCAACCATGAAGACCGTGCCGGCACGGCGCCAGGCGGCGAGGATGCGCTCGCAGGCGTCGAGCGTCGTCGCCAGCGGCTTTTCCAGTAGCACGTGCTTACGCGCGGCGAATGCGCGCACCGCCGCCGCCTCGTGCAAGTCGTGCGGCAGCATCAGATCGACGGCGTCGAAGTCGCCGAGGGTAAGACCCTCCTCGAGGCTGGTGAAGGCGCGAGCGCCCGTCTCGCGCGCCATCGCCTCGGCGCGGGCGCGGTCGGCGTCGATGGCCGCGGTGATCTCGATCTGCGGCGCGCCTTCCCGAATGGCGGGCAGATGCACGCGCGCGATCGCGCCGCAGCCGACCACCGCCATCGTGAGCTTGCGGGCCATCCGTTACTTTTGGTCGATCCGTGTAGGCAACGTCAAGCGCTGCTCCTCCAAGGCGCGGAGCTGATGGCTCACGACGGGGTCCATGGCTGCGAATTTCTTAGCACGAGGTTGAGAAGTTATCGCTTGTCCCCTCAGTGGCCAATGTGATCTGTAGCTGTCACAGATGAGCCCCGTTCACGCAAGCAGGAGTGGCTGCGGATGAGCGCCGAGGTGGGAACGCTCGCCTGGGCACGGCGGACCGGTGGTATCCTCAGCATTGGCGACAAGGTCTCAATCCTAGCCACCGCGGTGGCGTATCAGTTGCGGCTGTTGCCGGCGCAGGTGCGCTGGCAGCTCGGACTGGCTGGACCGCCTGCGCGCGTCTTCGATCCGGATGCGATGCACGCTCCTGACTCGCGAGCGGCAAAAGTGGCGGAGGAGCACCTCGGGGCGCTCGCCGAGCCCTATCTTGTGAACCACTCGATTCGAACCTATTGGTTCAGCCGCGTCTTGGCGACGCATCAGGGAGTTCGCTTCGACGACGAGCTGTTGTACGTCGCCAGCCTGCTGCACGACCTTGGCCTGTTGGCTCCCTACCTGGGCGGTCCCGGGCGGCCGGAGTGCTTCACGCTCCGCGGTGCCGACGCCGCGTCGAAGCTGGTAGAAGGCGCCGGCTGGGATGCCGAGCGGCGGGACCGCCTGGCCGAGGTCATCACCCTGCACGCCAACGTGCGCGTTGGTCTCGAGCATGGGCTCGAGGCGCATCTCATGAACGCTGGGGTTCTCGTCGATGTGACCGCCCTGCGGATCTGGGAGATCAACGCGCAAGACGTGGTTGCACTCGTGGAGCGTCTCCCGCGGTTGGATATGAAGCGCAGACTCTGGGGTGTCTGGAAGGCGGAGGCCGATGCGCACCCGGCGTGCCGCGGTCACTTCGCCAACCGCTATCTGCAGTTCGGCCATCGGGTCCGCTCCGCCCCGTTTTCGGAGTGAGGGGCACCGTGCGTCGCTGGTAGGCGCGCCGCCGCCACGTCAACTCGAACTGGCCCCCGGCGCGATCCGCCAGCGCATCGGGGCGCGCTTGATGCCGCCGACGAAGCTCGAGCGCACGCGTACCGCGGGGCCCGCCGGCTCGCACGATTCGAGACGCTCGCGCAGCTGCGCGAAGGCGTGGTGCAGCTCTAGGCGCGCGAGATGTGCGCCGAGGCAGACGTGCTCGCCCATCCCAAAAGCGATGTGCGGGTTCGGGTGGCGGTCGATGCGAAAGGCGAACGGGTCGTCGAAGACCTCCTCGTCGCGGTTCCCCGAGGCGTAGAAGAGGCAGACCGACTGGCCGGTGCGGATGGTCTTACCACGCAGCTCGTAGTCGCGGGTCGCGGTCCGGGAGAACTGGATGACCGGTGTCGTCCAGCGGACGGTCTCCTCGACGGCGTCCTCGAGCAAGGAGGCATCACCGCGGAGCTTTTGCCACTCGGCGGGATTCTCGAGAAATGCCAGCATGCCGCCGGTCATCGCGTTGCGCGTCGTCTCATTGCCGGCAACGACGAGCAGGAAGTAGTAGGAGAGCAACTCGACGGGTGGCAGCGGCGCACCGTCAACCTCGGCGTTCGCGACCACGCTGACGATGTCGTCTGTGGGCTTGGCGCGGCGCTCCGTAGAGAGGTCATTGAAGTACGTGAACAGCTCCAGGCGGGCTCGATCGAGCGTCTCCGTTGGTGTTGCACCGTGCTGGAACTCGGGGTCCTGCGGCGCGATGATCTCGTTGGTCCAACGGAAGAGCAGCTCCCAGTCGCGGCGCGGGACGCCGAGCATCTCGGCGATCACCGCGATCGTGATGCGCGCCGACACGTCGCGCACGAAATCGCCCGAGGTCTTGTCGGCCGCAGCATCGAGCACCTCGCGCGTGACGCGCGCGACCTTGCCGTTCATCGCCCGAATGGCGCGCGGCGTAAACCACCGGCTGGTCACGCGCCGGTAGCGGGCGTGATCGGGTGGATCCATGTTCAGCAGGTGGCGCGCCGCCCCCTCCGGAGGCGGCGGCAGGTCGTTGGTGAACACGGCGAGGCGCGGCGCGTTCAGGAAGATCTCCGGCTGCTTGCCGATCTCAATGATGTCGGCGTGCTTGGTGATCGCCCAGAACGGGTCGACGTTCGGTCGCTCGTACCAGAAGACCGGGTCGTGACGGCGCAGCCAGGTCCATTCGGGATGCGGGTAACCGTGCTGCTCGTAATGCTCGGGCGTGGCGAGGTCGAGGGTTGCCGGGTCGAAATCGCGATTGCTGGTGTGCATGGCCGGGCGTCTCCTTGTTGGGCAGGTGTGGCTGAGCAAGACTACTCTGATCGGGCTGGCTATGTCAGCTCGCAGCGCTCGCGAGGGCGCGTTTGGTGCGCTCGATCTGGTGGCGCAGCCAGCCCGTCTCCCAGAAGTTCTGGCCGCCGCGCTCTTCGAGGAGGCGTTCGTGCGCCGCAAGGTATGCTTCGAGGGCCGGGCGAGATGCCGGCTCGGCGGCGAGCGCGATCTCGGCGAGATGGATCGCGGCGACGGCCTCGCCGGCTGCGAGCCGCTGGCGCGCCCGTGCGGCGACGACCGCAGCGCCACCGGCGAGCTCGACCACGTCCGGGTAGACTTCGTTCGGCAGCACCGGGTACAGCTCCGTCGTCGAGCGCTGGTGGAACCAGCCGGCATAGCCCTCCCACGTCGCGCGCACGCCCCATGCGACGCAGCCGTAGCCCTGCCCCACCTCGAGCTCGGGCGGCAGCTGGATCTCGCGCATCAGCGTGAAGACGTCCTTGCCTTCGTTCATTCCCTTCACGGTCTCGTCGTGGACGTAGCGGACGGCGTCGCGCAGGCGCGTCAGCTCGCCGCGGACGACGTCGGCGCCGCGGATCGGTGTGAAGTGTCCGGTGAGGAGCAGCTCCGGTTCGAGCGCGAGCACGCGGTTCACGGAGTCGATGAACGGTAGGGCGAAGCGGTAGCGATCGCCGCGCAGCGTGACCAGGTTCGGGAAGTGCCCGAACAGGGCGCTGAAGACGTTGCCGACGAAAGCCGCGCGGCGTTGCGGAAGCCAGACGCACAGCGAGTCGATGGTCTCGCCGCCCGGCGTCGAGAGCAGCTCGAAGCGGACGCCACCGAGGTCGAACTCGTATCGGTCCGTGAAGGTGATGGTCGGCTCGGGCCGCGCCTGCACGTGCCGGTTCTTCTCCGCCTTGCCGACGGCGGTGGGGAAGAACGGCGCGCTGTGGGCAACGCGGAAGGGGTGGATGCGCGCGTCGTCCTCCTGGCAGACGCGGTTGTTCGCCTGCGCGATGATTTCGGTGCCCGGCTCGCGGAACAGCTCGACGCCGCCCACATGGTCGACGTGCGCCTGTGTGAGCAGAATGTAGCGCACGGGGCCGCGGTCGACCGCGTCGAACAGGCGCTTGTGCACCGACGCTTCGAAGCCCATCCCGGTGTTGATCACCACGCGCCCCTCGCGCGTCACGACGAGGTACGAGTTCGACAGTCCCTCGGAGAGCCAGATCCAGTCGGCGACGCGTGTCGCCGCCGTCTGGCTTGCCGGCCGGATGTCGAACGCCCCCGGTCGGGAGCGGTACAGCGGCTCGCTCATGGCCTCTCTATAAGCGGATCGCGGGTTCCGGCGCCAGCGCGCGCAGCCGTCAAGAAGTGCTGCATGCACAGATGAATGGTGCGCGCTGCCGGCCGAAGACGTTCCTAGGTAACGGTCATTCAAAGCACGCGGCCGACGCTGGAATCGGTGCGCCACGAGCTCCCAGACACCGTCGCGCTTTCGGTTTCTCGACGAGGCTGCTAGACACCTGCGCGTGGCTCTGCTCGAGGTGCGCGATCTGCACGCCCACTTCCTGACGCCGCAAGGGGAGGCGCGGGCGGTGGATGGGGTCAGTTTCAGCGTCGACGCCGGCCGCACGCTCGGGATCGTCGGAGAGTCCGGCTGCGGGAAGACGATGACGGCACTGTCCATCCTGCGCCTGACGCCGCCGTCGGCGCGCGTCAGCGGCGAGATCATCTTCGACGGACGCCCCGTGCTCACGCTCACTGAGAGCGAGATGCGCCGCATCCGCGGCAACGCCATCGCCATGATCTTCCAGGAGCCCATGAGCTCCCTGAACCCCGTCTTTACCGTCGGCAATCAGATCGCCGAGGCGGTGCGCCTGCACCAGGGATTGAACCGGCACGCCGCCCGCGAGAAGGCCATCGAGATGCTCAAGCTGGTCGAGATCTCGGAGCCGGAACGCCGCGTCGACGAGTATCCGCACCAGATGAGCGGCGGCATGCGCCAGCGTGTCATGATCGCCATGGCGCTGTCGTGCCATCCCCGCCTGCTCATCGCCGACGAGCCGACCACCGCCCTCGACGTCACCATCCAAGCGCAGATCCTCGACCTGCTGGCCGGCCTGCAGCAACGATTCGGCATGGCGCTGATCCTGGTGACCCACGACCTCGGCATCGTCGCGGAGCGCGCCGATGAAGTGGCCATCATGTACGCCGGCCGGATCGTCGAACGCGCCCCGGTCGAGAGGATCTTCGCGCGGCCCCTGCACCCGTACACCCGCGGCCTGCTGCGCTCGATCCCTAAAGTCGGCGCCGCGAAGACCCGCCGCCTCGAGGCGATCCCGGGCATCGTCCCGGATCTCTTCAGCCTGCCCTCCGGCTGCCACTTCCGCGATCGCTGCCCCCGCGCCATCGCCCGCTGTACCGCGATCGATCCGCCGCTCGAGGAGTTGCAGGCCGGTCACTGGGGCGCCTGCGTGCGCGCTGCGGAAGCCGGCTGGTAGCGCATGAGCGCCCTCGTCGAGACCCGCAATCTGAAGAAGTACTTCCCGGTGCGCAGCGGTCTGTTCGGTGCGCGGCAGTTCGTCCGTGCCGTCGATGGGATCAACCTCACCGTGCAGAGCGGCGAGACGCTCGGCATCGTCGGCGAATCCGGCTGCGGCAAGTCGACGCTCGGGCGGCTGCTGCTGCGGCTGCTCGAGCCCACCGAGGGCGAGGTGCTGTTCGGCGGCGACAACCTGCAGGCGTTGAGCCCCAAGGCGCTGCGCCAGAAGCGGCGCGACATGCAGATCATCTTCCAGGATCCGTACGGCTCGCTGAACCCGCGCATGCGGGTCGGCAAGATCGTCGGCGAGGGGCTGGAGATCCATCGGCTCGCCGCCGGCGCGGAGAAGCGGCGGCGAGTCGTCGAGCTCCTCGAACGCGTCGGCTTACGCCCCGACGCCTACGAGCGCTACCCGCACGAGTTCAGCGGCGGCCAGCGCCAGCGCATCGGCAT
>CAZCGA010000223.1:0-7773 GCA_964498075.1 uncultured Binatia bacterium (SeqCode)
ACACGCGGCCCTTCTTCTGCGGCTTGATGGGCACGAGCCGCGCCACCGGGTCCTTACCGCGCGCGATCACGACGTGCTCGCCGCCGGTAACTTCCTCGATCAGGCGCGACAGATGGGTCTTCGCCGCGTGAATCGTCACCACCTTCATGAGAGTCGACTAACACGGATTAGCTAACCTGGCAATCGAGCCCGCGTGGGCTGAACGCGCAGCTCTTCGAAGCGCGCCAGCGCGGCGCCGAAGTCGGCGATCTCGAAGAGTTCGGCCCCGACGGGCCGCTCGCCCCGGTGCAGGGAGAGGCTGACGAAGACGGCCTCGAACTCGCCGCCTTCGGCGTTCGTGCCGACCCAGCGCATGACGCCGACGCGGTCGTGCGCCGCCCCGGCGACCCAGTAGAGCGGCTCGAGCCACACGTCAGGGCTCAGCTCAAACAAGGCGGCCAGCGAGGCGATGTACGCCTCGCCCTCCACTCGGCCGATCCCGGTGCGCCGATGGTCGTGGAAGAAGTAGTCGCCCGGCAGGAGCGTGCGCAGTCGGCCGAGGTCGTGGTCGTTCCACGCACGCACGAATTCAAACCACGCAGCCGGCATCTCAGCGGCGCCGCTGCGGGCGTAGCGCTCGAAGAGCGCCGTGCTCGCGGCGGCGCGATCGTCGAGGTCGAACAGGATGGCGGCGACGACCAGGTCCTCGGTATTCACTTCCACCAGCACCAGCGCGTCCAGCACGATCGGCTGCCGATCCGCGCAGGGCTTGCCAGTCACCGGCCGCGCCGTACTCGTAAACCCGATCCTCGATCCGCGTCGCCGCGTTCGGCGGGACGCGCGCCTGCGGTGCGGTCAGCACGGTGAGCTGTCCGCTGAAGCAGGTGTGCCACGCGCGGAGGCGGACGCTGGCCTCTCCCACGCTGAGAGGATGCGTGGGCGAGGGAGCAACAATGTGGTCTGCTGCGTCTTCGCCGATGAACCGTCCCAGCTCATCGATAGCCTTCGCCGCTGTCCCGACGTCTCCCGCTGCCAGCAACGCCTCGCACCAGTCGAGGGCAAGATCGGCGCGCGCGGGATCTTCGGGATCGAGCCGATCGAGCGCACGTCCGAGCAGACCCGCGGCGACCGGCAGGTCGTCGCGCGCCAGCGCCCGTCGGCCGGCCGCCGCGAGGTGACGTGCCGCGCTCGCCGAGGGCGCGCCCCTGCGCGTCGATCGGCCCGAGCTCGTCGAGGAACTGGTGCGCCTGCTCGAGATGCCACCCGAGCGTCTCGTCGTGCTCGACTGAATCCGGGGCGCGCGACTCGATCCAGTTGGCGACGCGCTCGTGCAACTCCACGCGCGTGCCCTTCAGCAGCCGCCGGTAGGCCGCGTCGCGGATCAACACGTGATGGAAGCGCAGCACCGGCTCGCCGAGGAACCAGCCGGTGTCGGGCTCGATCAGCTCGCTGCGCCGCAGGGCTTCTAGACGGGCGTCGAGGTCGGTGACCTCGTGCGGCAGCAGGGCGGCAACCCGACCGATCACCGCGGCACGCTCCAGCACGCTGCGCTCTTCGGGACGCAACCGCTCGATGCGCGCGGCGAGCAGCGCATGAATGGTAGGCGGCATCTCGAGGGCGGCGAGCCCGGCACCAATCGTCCAGCGCTCACCCTCCTGCCGCAGCGCTCCCTCCTGCACCAGCATGCGCACCAGCTCGGCGACGAACAGCGGGTTGCCCTCGCTGGTGGCGAGCACCTTGGCGGCGACGGCGGCGGGCAGATCGGCGGCGCCGATCACGTTGGCGGCCAGACGCGTTGCGGCGCCGGCGTCGAGACCGGCGAGCGTCACCACGTCGGCAACGAAGCCACCGCTTGTGGCGAGCGAGGAGCGCGTGTCGCGCAGCTCGGGTCGCGCGCCGACGAGGACGAGCAACGGGACGCCGCTGCCCCACTGCACCAGATGCTCGACCAGGTCGAGGAGCAGCGGCTCCGCCCAGTGCAGGTCATCGATCACCAGCACCACAGGCTTGACCGAGGCGAGTGCGGCGAGGAAACGGCGGACGACGAAGAAAGTTTCCTCCGGCGAAGCGGGGGAACCGGCGAGCAGCGCCGTGATGCCGTTGATGATGCGAGTGCGCTCGGCATCGATGCCGGGGACTGCGGCCTCGAGTGCAGCGCGCAGGTCCTCCGCGGCGCCACCACCGCCAGGGGCGCTGCCCTTGGCTATCGGCTGGCCGCCCCGTTGGGGTTGCTGGTCTTCACCGGAGTGCGCTGAGCTCAGCCCTGAAAGGGCGGCAAGACCTGAGCTCGGGGCAACGCCCTGGGCAGGCGCCGGCGATGCCGGCTCATGAGCAGCCTGGCGCAGCAGCTCGCGCAGCGCCTCGGCCAACGGCGCGAAGGTGGCACCGCCCTCGGCGTCGCACTGTGCCGTGAGGACGGTGGCCGCGTCACCGAGTCGGTGCGTGAACTCTTCGATCAGGCGCGACTTGCCGAGGCCCGGCGAGCCGAGCAGCACGGCGAGGCGCACAGCGGGCGCAGCGATCGCCGCTTCGTAGACGGCGGTGATGCGCCCAAGCTCGTCGTCGCGCCCGACGAACGCGGCCGTGGTGGTGCTGACGGGGCGGTCGAGCGACTCCACGCGGTACGCCTTCATCGCTTCGGCGCGGCCCTTGAGCGCGACGCTGCCCAGCGGTGCAAGGGTCACCAGCGCCGCGACCAGGCGGCGCGTCGGCTGACCGATCACCACTTCGCCGTCGTGCGCCTCCTGTTGCAGGCGCGCGGCGACGTTCACCGGATCGCCGACGACGTCGGTATTGCCAGCGCTGACGACGACCTCGCCGGTGTTGATCCCGACGCGCAGACCGATGCCGCCAACGGCAGCGAACTCTTGGCGGGCCAGCTCGCGGAAGGCATGCTGCATGGCGACGCCGGCGCGCACGGCGCGGATGGCGTCATCCTCGGCGACGCGCGGCACGCCGAAGGCGGCCATGACCCCGTCGCCCATCAGCTTGACGACCGTGCCGCCGTGGGCTTCGACGGCCGTATGCAGTGCGCGATAGTAGCGGTCCATCAAGCGGCGGGTG
This sequence comes from uncultured Binatia bacterium (SeqCode), assembly GCA_964498075.1. Lineage (GTDB taxonomy): Bacteria > Desulfobacterota > Binatia > HRBIN30 > HRBIN30 > CAZCGA01. The sequence goes on from CAZCGA010000223.1 coordinate 3,043, forward strand.
GACTCCGCATCGAGGCGCTCGTGCAACGACGTCGATCCAATCAGATCGGCGAAGATGATCGTAACGACCTTGCGCGCTTCCGCCTGGTCGCCGGGGCGGTGCGTAGGCGTGGAGGTGCGCGTGTCGCGTTCAATCGTGACGTCGGCCGGGCGCGCCGCTGGCGTTCCGGCCCAAACGAGAATCTTCCCCTCGCGTCGTGCAACCTGCTGGACCACGACAAGCTCTTCGATGAGCTCATCCAGCTCCTCGTCCCCGATCTCCAGCACGAGCGCGCGTGTGGAGAGCCGACCCTGCTGCTCGAGAATCTCGCGGGCACGCTGCAGTCTGGCAATGAAGCTCATGCCAATAGCTCCCGCCCGAGCTACTCGGCGTGGCCCGCGGTGCCGCGCCCGACGGAATCCGTATCGCGGCCCATCTCAGGGAGTCGCGATCTTTGCGGCTCCCGCAGGCCAGACCCGTTCGAAGTCATCCGTATCCAACGTGAGCAGCCGGTCCACCCGGGCCTTCTGCGCCGCCCTGGCGATCAAGGCGTCGTACACGACGCCGCCCGCAAGGCCGATAGCGGCGACTTGCTTGATCGTCGCCTGGTAGTCGGCAGTCGACAGCGCGACCACGCGCGCGGGGCGGGCGATGTTCTCGGAGACCAGCCGCCACGCTGTGCTCGGCGAGATCCGCGGTTTCACCGGCAGCGTTGTGAGCACGGCGAACATCTCCGCCAACGTATGGCTGGCAACAAAGAGCTGGAACTCACCTCGCCGGCCACGCACCAGCCACGGGAGGGCACGTCCGTGCTGCGGATGGGCTTGCACCACCGCCGCCACGAGAACGGACGTGTCGAGCAGTGCTTTCATCGCGCCGCGCGTCGAATGACCGCCTGCATCCGTGTCGTGCGGTGGGTGCGCACCGCGGCGGCTACGTCGCCCACGGCGGTTCCCGAGAACACCAGCACACCGTCTTTGACCAGCACATCCGGCTGCGGTCGCGCCGGCTTGAGGTGAATCTCGTGGTCGTGCGTTTCGACCACGAGCACTGACCCCGGATCCAAGTCGAGGTGCTCGCGGATGTCCTTGGGAATCACGACTCGACCAAACCGATCAATGGTGGTTTCCATGGGGGCTGCCTCCAGTGAAATGGCAATCTAGCACCCCAGATGGCAATCATGAAAGGCAGCAGCGCGCGCGATCGGGGCTCTCACACCAGCACCTCGGGCAGTTCATCCGCCGAGTTCCCGCGCCAGCCGCGCGGCGTGTGCCGGCGCGCCGATCGCAGCATAACGACCGGTTCACGGCGTTGATGAACCGGCACCTGCCACGGTGGCGCCTGCACCGGCAGCAATTGAATTCCTCGCCGCTCGCTCACGATACCTGGAACTACTGACTCATCACTGCTCGTTGCGTCCGGTGAGAGTCTTCTTGATTGGGACGGCATCGATCGGGAGGTAGCGCAGCGCCGCGGCGAGCGGTGAATCGGGTGGCGACTGACATCGTCTTCGTTTGCAAGCGTTCTGATCGCAGCGCGGCTCGGTTCTCGGCCTCGACGATGTGACCACTTTCTGTCAGTCTGTAGCCACAAGACCCCCAAGGAGGCCAAGGAGACGGCGATGGGCCAAGCATCTGCAAGCGTCCGCGAACTCAAGAGCAAGCTGAGTCACTACCTGCGGCTCACCAAGGCGGGAGAGTCCGTAGTGATCACTGAACGTGGCGTGCCGATCAGGCGCATCGTTCCCATGGGACCAAAGCTCGGCCAACGCCTCGATGCAATGCGCGAGGCAGGCCAGGCGCAGTGGAGCGGGCACAAGCTCAGACCCGCTAAGCCTGTTGCGAAGCTGCGCGGCCGCCGCACGGTAGCGGACCTGCTTGTGGAGGACCGCGGATGAGCGCATCGCGGCGGGCCGAACTCACCGGATCACGCTAACCTGCCAACCTGCCGCGCTGGCATCATCCGGCGCTTGGTCGTATATCGTAGCAGCATGACCCACCGCGACCAGATCATCGCCACGCTACATCGACAGCGCGAGTTGCTCAGCTCCCGTTATCCAATCCGTCGCCTGGCGCTGTTCGGATCGTGGGCGCGCGGGGACGCGCGCGAGGATAGTGACGTGGATGTTCTCGTGGAAGTGGACGGCTCGATCGGACTGCGGTTCGTTGATCTTGCGGACGAGATCGAGCGGGCGTTGGGTCGCCGTGTCGATCTGGTTTCTCGGCGCGCGATCAAACCATCGCTCTGGAAGCGCATCGAGCCCGAGCTCGTTGATGCCTAGGCGAGACGCCGACCTCCTGATCGAAGACATTCTCGCGGCGATCGGGAAGATCGAAGGCTACACGCGGGGCGTCAACCGCGACGCGTTCCTCGCCGACGACAAGACCATCGATGCCGTCGTGCGAAATCTCGAAATCATCGGCGAGGCTGCACGTCGCATGCCCGCCGAGTTCGTGACTGCGCATCCCGACGTCCCGTGGCAACAGATCGCGGGTTTGCGGAATCGGGTCGTGCACGAGTACTTTGGTCTGGATCTCGAGATCGTTTGGCAGATCATCGAGCACGACCTGCCGCAGCTCAAGGCTCGGCTGTCGCCTCCCGGCGCTCAGACGTGAGCATCTTTCGACCTGCGACCGGGCACGAGCGGTGCGGCTGTTGGTCAGCCAGGGATTCCTAGTGCGCTTCAGCTAGACGTGGCGGAGGAGGAAGGGAGTCGAACCCTCCGGCGAGCTTACGGCCGCCCACGCGGTTTTGAAGTGCGCCGGCGGGCGTCCGCGGCGTGCTGACGGCTCTTGCTGTGTTCGGAAATCCTCAGTTCTCGCGGCAAGGCCTTCCGCTCGATGCTGACGCGTGCTGTCCCATGACGCTGGGTTGGTTTGCAGCGCGTTAGCAGAATCCCGGCGGCGGGATCAGGGATCGAGCAGAGGAGGCGTGTCAGTAAGTCCATTCCTCATGGCGAACGGGCAACTGATTCAGTTGCTCCCGGCAGACAGGCCATTGCGGCATGAGTCGATCCATCAGCGCGACGAAGCGGGCGTTGTGCGTCGGCTCCAGCACGTGCACCATCTCGTGGACGACGATGTATTCCAGGCATTCGCGGGGCTTCTTGGCGAGATCGGTGTTGAGTCGGATGCTGCGTGTGCCGGCGTTGCAGCTTCCCCACTTCGTCTTCATCCTCTGCACAAAGACGCGCTGCACCCCTACGCCGATGATCGGCTCCCATTTCGCGATCAGATCAGGGACCGCAGCCTTGATCCGTTCTCGATACCACCGGGAAAGGATGGCCTGCTTGGCGTCGCAATTCGCTCCAGGCCGAACCCGCAGGACCATCGTGCTGTGCTTCAACTCCACCCTGGGCGCGGCGTCTTCCTCAACGAGCTTGAGCAGGTAGCGCTTCCCCCACACGTAGTGGCTTTCGCGGTCGAGATATTCGCGAGGCGTTTCGCGTTCCTGCTGACGCAGCTTCTTCTGCTGTTTCTTGATCCAACCGAGTTTCGAGATAGCGAACACACGGAGGGTGTCGAGGCTCGTGCGCGGCGGCGCCGCAATGCGCACCCGGCCGGTCGGTGGATGGACGCTGAGATGGACGTTCTTGATGTCCTTCAGCACCACGTCTACCGCGAGGCCGCCGAGCTTGAGCTGCGTGACCATCAGTATTCGCGCTGCGCTTTGATGATGAGGAAGATGCGCTCGACCTCAGCCACGTCATCGCTCAACAACGGCAACAAAGCCGCCTTGATGGTGTTCTCTTTCGCTTGATGCCCGCGCCAGGCGTCCGGGCGGACCCTCCTCACCGTCTCGTCTACCTTCAGGGCCAAGCTCAGTGCGGGACCGCGGAAGCCCTTGTAGTCGCCGGGCTCCTCGGCCACGGCTTCCGCCCTTCCGCGGTCCGTCTTCAGGTTGTTGAAGAGCGCGCGGAGGGCTGGACTGTTCTTCAGTTGCTCGGGCGTATCGTCTGCCAGTCCGGTCTCCACCTTCTTTGCCAGCGCGGCGATGCGTTTCAGGTACTCCTCGTACTCGATGGCCTTGGCCTTGCGCGCCGCGATGATCTCGTCCAGCAACGCTGACATCTTCTCGTAGTAGGCCGGGTCGTTCAGGTGCTCCTTGATGATCTTGCTGCGGACGTTGTTCTCGATGGTCTCGGCAATAGCGTCCTTGCTCGCCTTCAATGCTCCGAGACGGGTCGCGATGGCATTGGCAATGCCGGTCTTCACGATCAGATCCAGCAGGCTCATGTTGTCGAAGGGCGAAATCTTCCGCGGCTCATCGGCTTCGATGTAGGTGTCGATGAGATGCCGCATGTCCGCCTCGTAGGCTTTCAGGTCGAGGCTTTTCCCGCTGGCTTTGCGGACGATCTCGCGAACATTCAGGTAGTGATTGAGCTGCTGCTTGATGCGGGCGATTTCGGTACTGCCATATCCGGCCGGTTCCAACTCGTCGGCGATGTTGGCATAGGCGCGCACCAGGGCTACGGTCGCCTTGTAGAGCGCGGCGCGTTGCGGCTCCCGCTCCTCCCAACCGTCTGGCTCGGCTGCGCTTGCAGCTCCTTGATGAAGGCGTCGAAGTTGTCCACGTCTTTGCGGCCGAACTTGTGGACCAGCGAGCACAGCAGGCGGGGCGTGGCCTGACCGAGCTGGCTCATCAGCTCGCGGCCGCTGCTGGTGCGCTTGATCGCTTCGCCCGTCTCGGTGAAGACCCGCTCGATCTGTTTATCCAGCTCGTCGCGGTCGGTGATGATGGCGACGCGGGCGT
>CAZCGA010000224.1:0-7756 GCA_964498075.1 uncultured Binatia bacterium (SeqCode)
CGATCCAATGGACATCGTCGAGCAACAGGATGGCGGCGTCACGCGAGCGGGTCTGGAGGAGGCGGCGCACGAAGGCGAAGAGCTGTCGTTGGCGGGCCTCGGGATCGATGCGCGGGGCGGGGCGCTCGGGGTCCGGGACACCGAGGAAATCGAACACCAGCGGCAGCGCCTCCTGAAAAGTAGGGTCGAGGAGGATGAGCGTGCCGGCGATCTTCTTGCGGGCAGCCTCGTCGCCGTCGGCATCGGTGATGCCGAAGTAGCTGCGCAGCAGTTCGAGCATGGGCAGAAACGGCAGCGTTTTGCCGTGCGCCGGGCAGTGCGCGTCGTAGACCGGTACGCCGCGGGCGCGGCAGTGCTCGGTGAACTCGAAGCACAGGCGGCTCTTGCCGACTCCGGGCTCGCCGACGATCCCCACCACCTGGCCGCGGCCGTCGACCGCCTGCTTGAGCGCCAGCTCGAGCGCGGCCATTTCATCCGCGCGCCCCACCAGCCGCGAGAAGCCGCGCGCCCGCGACACGTCCAGGCGCGTGCGCAGGGTGCCGACATCTTCCAGGGCGAACACGCTGATCGCCTCCCGCACCCCTTTGAGGCGGGCCGGCCCAAGGTCGCGCAGCGTGAAGTACCCGGACACGAGGGCCGCCGTGTGCGCCGACAGGAATACGGTGCCGGGTTCAGCGAGCTGCTCCATGCGCGCCGCAAGCCCGACGGTATGGCCGAGCGCGGTGTAATCCATATGCAGATCGTCGCCGATGGTGCCCACGACCACCTCGCCGGAGTTGATCCCCATGCGCACCGAGAAGTTCAGGCCGTGCGACAGCCGCAGCTCGTCAGCATACCGCCGCAGCTCGTCGCGCAAGTGCAACGCCGCGTAGCAGGCCCGCTGCGCATGATCTTCGTGGGCGATCGGCGCCCCGAATAGCGCCATGATGCCGTCGCCGGTGTATTGGCTCACGGTGCCCTCGAAGCGATGCACGCCCTCGGCGAGCAACGCCGCGAAGCGCTCCATGACGTGATGAAAGACTTCCGGATCAACCTGCTCGGCCAGCTCCATCGACCCCTTCACGTCGGCGAACAACACGGTGACCTGCTTGCGCTCGCCTTCGAGCGCGGCGCGCGCGGTGAGGATCTTGTCGGCGAGGTGTTTGGGGGTGTAGGAGCGGGGATCTTGCGGATTTCGAATTTCGGATTTCGGATTTCGAATTTGCCGCAAGGAAGCGCCGCAGGTGCCGCAGAACTTCTCGCCGGGCTGGCATCGGCTGCCGCAGCTTGGGCACACCGCTTCCAGCTGTGCGCCGCACTCGACGCAGAATGTCTTGTCCGATTGATTCTCGTGGCGACAAGCTGGGCACGTCTGCATCATTCGCTCATCGCTCCTCTGGCAGAAGGCTGACCGCTGAGCTCCCGCCCGATCTGCTCGGCGCGCAGCGGCGCGCCCATCGCGGTGAAGAGCCGCTGCGCTGCGCGCAGCTCGCGCTGGCGGGCGTCGTCGTTGCCCGCCAGCTTCGCGCGCTCGACGTGGATGAAGGGCAAGAGGCCCGCGGCGCTGGTCTCCTCGACGAGCGCCGCCGCCTGGTCCAGGGCCGCCAGGGCCGCCGCTCGGCCCGGCGCGTCCTCGGTCGCGAGGAGCACGCGCGCCTGCGTGAGACGAGCCGCTGCCTCGATCGATCGCATCTTCAAGCGGCACGCGGCCGCGACCGCCTCCTCGGCTCGGGCGCGGGCCTGGCTCCAGTCGCCACGCCCGAGATGCGCCTCGGCGAGCTGCGCCAGTAATCTTGGCTCGAAATGGAAGCCGCTCCGCCCTTCGCGCATCATCGCGACAGCGCCCTCGAGGGTCTCCACGGCCTCGTTCCAGGATTGCGCGAGCACGTCGGCCATCCCGAGCGCCCAGCGCGCGCCGACGCGGACCGGAATGCTGCCACTGCGCTCAGCGCTCTCGAACCCACGGCGGGCATGCCGCATCGCCTGCGTCACGTCTCCCTGTTGCCAGGCAACGAAAGCGAGCCCCGCATAGGCGTTGCCCACGGTCTCCTCCTCGCCGCGGTCCTGTGCCAGCGCAAGCGCCCTCTCAGCGTCGCTGGTGGCCTCTGCCAGCCGACCCATCTCCGCCAAGATCCATCCCTTCAAGGACAGGTACAGGACATACCAGCTTCGCCCCCCGAGCAGGCTTCTTCCGAGATCCGGATCGCCGGCGGCAAGCGCCAGCGTCTCTTCGGCAAGCGCCAGGGCGTCTTGCAGCCGGCCGAGCATCGCGGTGACGATGAACGCATCGGCTTGGGCAAGCATGCGGAGCGCTTTGTCCCCCGTGCGCTTCGCGAGGCGGCGGACCTCGAGGGAATTCCGCAGCCCCTCCTCGAACTCACCGCCAACCAAGCAGGCGGACCCGTATGCGGCGAGGAGAAGGACATGCAGAGGAAGGTTCCCGCTACGGTCGGCCAGGCGCGTGCCCTCCTCGAACAGGTGCGTGCCCTCCTCCTTCGAGATGCCCAGGCGTGCGCCGAACGCAAGCAGGCGCGTGCACGCTGTGAGGCGGAGGCCGATCGTCTCTGCCGACTCGGGCGCGCCCTCGAGGAGAGCCCGCACCTGCCCCCAGTGACGAACCGTTTCGCCGAGGTCCCGCCAGCCCGTCCACTCCGCGGCACGAACGTGCCAGCGTGCCGCCTCCTCCGCTTCGCCGGCCGCCTCCCAGTGATAGGCCAGCAGCGCCGCGTGCTCGTCGAGCTTGTCGCGGTGGCGCTCCTCGATGGCGCGCGCCACCGCCCGATGCGTGCGCGCCCGGTGCTCCGAGAGCTGCGAGCGATAAGCGACTTCCTGCGTGAGCGGGTGCTTGAACGCCAGCTCCACCTCCGGGTAGAGCGCCTCCTCGTAGAAGAACTCGGCGCCTTGCAGCGCCCGCAGCGAGGCCGAGAGATCGGCGTCGGGGAGATCGGTCAGCGCGCGCAGGATCGGCTCGGAGAACCGCCGGCCGATCACGGCGGCCGTCTGCAGCACCTGCTTCTCCCGCTCCGGGAGGCGGTCGATGCGGGCGGCGAGCACGGTTTGCACCGACGATGGAATCCCCAGCTCGTCCACGCGCCCGATGAGACGGTAGGCTCCCCGTGCGCCCGCGAGCCGCCCCGACTCGACGAGCGACTGCACGACCTCCTCGATGAAGAACGGGTTGCCACCCGTCCGTTCGCGAATCAGAGCGCCGAGCCCCTGGACGGTCGGATCTCCGCCGAGGAGATCGTGCAGCAGCTCCTCGATGGCCGCCGCGTCGAGCGGGAGCAACGGTAGCTGCTGGTAGTAGGACTTCTGCATCCAGCCGGCGTGGTACTCCGGACGGAAGTTCACCAGCAGGAGCGTGCGTGTCCCCGGCACCGCCTCGACCAGGTTCTCGACGAACGCCTCGCTGGCGCCGTCGAACCAGTGCAGGTCCTCGAACAGGATCGCCGCGGGCTCCCGCTGGCTGCGGGCGTGCACCAACCGCTTCATCACGGTGAAGAACTGGCGCTGGCGTGCCTCGGGGTCCGCCAGCCGGACCGGGCGCTCGGGATCGGGCACGGCGAGAAAATCGAAGAGGAGCGGCAAGGCCGCGCGCAGGCCCTCGTCGAGGAGCACCATCCGCCCGGCGATCTTCTCGCGCGCCTGCCGGTCGCTGTCTGCGGGCAGGATGCCGAAGTAGTCGCGCACGAAGGCGAGCACGGGCAGCAAGGCGATGGTCTTGCCGTGGGCCGCGCCGTGCGCCTCTTGCACCGCCACACCCTGGGCGCGGCAGCGCTGGACAAACTCGTAGCACAGGCGGCTCTTGCCGACGCCCGCCTCCCCCACCACGCCGACGACCTGGCCCTGCCCGGCGATCGCGTGGCCGAGTGCCGCCTCGATGGCCGCCATCTCGTCGGTGCGGCCGACGAAGCGCGAGAAGCCGCGGGCGCGGGAGACATCCAGGCGGGTGCGCACCGTGCCGACACCTTCGAGCTCGAACACCTCGACGAGGGCGGAGACGCCCTTCACCTGCAACGGTCCGAGCGCGGCGAGCTGAAAGTAGCCGCTCACCAGTCGCGCCGTCTCACCCGTCAGGCACACGCGGCCCGGTTCGGCGAGCTGCTCCATGCGCTGCGCCAGCCCCACGGTCTGGCCGAGCGCGGTGTAGTCCATGTGCAAGTCGTCGCCGATGGCGCCAACGACCACCTCGCCCGAGTTCATTCCCATGCGCACGAAGAAGCTCAGCCCGTGCGACACGCGCAGCTCGTTGGCGTAGCGGCGCAGCTCATCGCGCAGATGCAGCGCCGTGTAGCACGCCCGCTGCGCGTGATCCTCGTGGGCGATCGGCGCGCCAAACAACGCCATGATGCCGTCGCCGGTGAACTGCGTGACCGTGCCCTCGAAGCGATGCACGCCCTCGGCGAGCAGCGCCGCGAAGCGTTCCATGATGCGATGGAACAGTTCCGGATCGACCTGCTCGGCCAGCTCCATCGAGCCCTTCACGTCGGCGAACAGGACGGTGACCTGCTTGCGCTCGCCTTCGAGCGCGGCGCGCGAGGTGAGGATTTTGTCGGCGAGATACTTGGGTGTGTAAGAAAGGGGGTTAGGGGTTACGGGGTTGGAGGTTAGGGGCTCGGTCCTTCCCCTGGCCGCTAACCCCTTAACTCCTAACCCCGTGATCTGAGCGCCACATTCGCCGCAGAACTTCTCGCCGGGCTGGCATCGGGTGCCGCAGCTTGGGCACGTGGCTTCCAGCTGTCCGCCGCACGCAACGCAAAAGTGCTTGTCGGGGCGATTCTCGTATCCGCAGGCCAGGCAGGTCATACGGACAGCTCCCGTTCGCACTCGGCGGCGCGCAGCGGCGCGCTCATCGCTTCGAAGAGGCGCTTGGCTTCACGGAGGTCGCGCTCGGCCGCCGCCGCGTCACCGAGCAGGCGCGCCAGGCGCCCGCGCAGCCGCAGAGCCAGGGGAGCGTAGGCGTCGAAGCCACCATCCCGCGCCGCTTCAAGCACTCGATCGAGGGCGGCCTCCACCTCGACGCGGCTCCTGGCACCGTCGAGGGTAAGCACGGCCTCGGCGCGGCGAAGCCACAGGCCGGGCCAGCTGCGTGCGACCTCGGGCGCTCCGCGCAGGATCTCGTCCATCTCGGCCAGCGCTGCACGCGCTCGCGGCCCGTCCCCGCTACCCGCTGCCGCGACCGCGAGCCCCGCGAGCAGCTGCGTCAGATTCGAGACGATCCCGCCGCCTGTCGCCCGGAACAGTGCGAGCCCGCGCTCACACTCGGCAACGGCCTCGCCAAAGCGCCCCACCTCGCGCAGCGCACTCGCAAGCCAGTCGTGGGTGAACGCCTCCGCCAGAGGGTTCCCGGCTTTGACAGCCGCCTGGACGGCCTCGGTCGCCGCGCTCAGCATGCCCTCACGGTCGCCCCGAACCCACGCGAGCACCGACTGTCCTCCGCGCGCGAACCCACTGGCCCACGGGTCATCCTTCTCGCGCAGCAGCAGCAATGCCCGTTCGAAGTCGTGCTCGCTGTCCGCGAGCTGCCCCTGGTCCACTCGGAACCAGCCCCGCTGCGCGACCAGAAAAGCGAAGGTGTCGTACCCGCTCACGCGGCCCGCTCGCCCAGGTTCCCGCTCGCAGAATGCGATCCCACGCTGGGTCCACTCGAGACCGCGGTGGTTGTCCCCGGCGAGGTTCCATGACCAGCCGAGGCGCTGGTAGAGCGACGCCTCGAGTGCGAAGTCGCCAGCCTCCCGAGCCAGCGCAAGCGCCTCTTCGAGCAGCTCGAGCTGCACGCGGTGCTCGCCGCGGAAGCCGCGCAGGCCCGCGAGTCCGCTGAGCAGCATCGCGACGGTGCGCCGGTCGCCGCTGCGGCGCGCCAGCGCCTCACCCTCTTCGTACACGGCGCGCCATTCCGCTTCCTCGCCTCCCGCCCGCCAGATCGTGAACAGGATCTCACGGCACGCCTCGGCGCGCAGGTCCAACGTCTCGGGGCTCTCGTCGCCGGCGGCGGACAGGTCACGCACGCGCCGCCAGTGGAGGAGCGACGCCTGCGGCTCGCGGCCCGCGGTCGCCGCCCGCCGGTGCCAGCGCGCCGCAACCAGCGACTCGCCGGCAGACTCCCAGTGGTGCGCCAGGAGCGCGGCGCGCTCGTCGAGCCGGGCACCGTCGATCTCCTCGATGGCGCGCGCCGCGGCGGCGTGCAACCGCGCCCGCCGCTCGGCGAGCTGCGACTCGTAGGCGACTTGCTGCGTGAGCGGGTGCTTGAACGCGAAGCGCGCCACGGGATAGAGCGCCGTGGGGTGCAGGAACTCGGCCCGCCGGAGCGCGTCGAGTGCGCCGGCCAGCTCGGCACCCGAGCTGCCGGCCACACGCTCGAGCACGGGCTCGTCCAGCTCGCGTCCGATGACCGCCGCGCTCTGCAGGACGCGCTTCTCGCGCTCGGCGAGGCGGTCGATGCGCGCCGCGAGAATGCCCTGCACGGTGGCCGGCAGGGCCGTCTCGGCCGCATCGCGCACCAGCCGGTACGCGCCGCGCTCGCCCGCGAGCGCGCCCGACTCGGCGAGTGCGCTCACCAATTCCTCGGCGAAGAACGGGTTGCCGCCGGCGCGCTCGTGCAGGTGCGCGCGGAGTGCGTCGAGCGCGGCATCGCCGCCGAGGAGGTCGCGCAGCAATTCGTCCGCAGCCTCCGCTCCCAACGGCAGCAGCGGAATGCGATGATGGTCGGCGCGCGCCATCCACGCGGCGTCGTACTCGGGGCGGAAGTTGAGCAGCAGCAGCGTGCGGGTGGCCGCCACCGAGTCGACGATCTGTGCGATGAACTCGTTGCTCTGGGCGTCGACCCAATGCAGGTCGTCGATGAGCAGCACCGCGGCCTCGCGGGCACTGCGCGCCGCGAACAGGCGGCGCACGAAATCGAGGACGCGCCGTCGCCGCGCCTCCGGGTCCACGTCGGGAGGTGGGCGATCCGGGTCCCGGAATCCGGCGAAGTCGAAGGCCAGCGGCAGGTCGGTTTGGAAGGACTCGTCCAGGAGCACCAGCGTCCCGGCGATCCGCCGCCGCGCCTCGGCGGGATCGTCGCGTTCGGTGATCCCGTAGAAGGCGCGCACCAGCTCGATCACCGGCAGCAGCGGGAGCGAGCGCCCGTAGGGCAGGCAGTGCGCCTCCATGATGGGGATGTCCCGTGCACGGCAGCGCTCGACGAACTCGCGGCACAGGCGGCTTTTCCCGACTCCGGCCTCGCCCACGACACCGACGAACTGCCCGCGGCCCTCGATGGCGCTAGCGAGCGCCGCTTCGAGCTGCTCCATCTCATGCGCGCGGCCCACGAAGCGCGAGAAGCCGCGCGCCTGCGAGACATCGAGACGCGTGCGCAGCGTGCCGGTGCCTTCGAGGGCGCGCACGCCGACGGGCTCGCTCACGCCCTTGAGGGCGAAGGCGCCGAGGTCGCGCAAACGGAACCAGCCCTCGACGAGGTGCGCCGTGTGCTCCGTGAGGTAGATCGCACCCGGCTCGGCGAGCTGCTCCATGCGCTGGGCCAGGCCCACGGCGTGTCCCTGCGCCGTGTAGTCCATGCGCAGATCGTCGCCGATTGTGCCGATCACGACCGCGCCCGAGTTGAGCCCCATGCGCACCGCGAAGCTGATGCCGCGCGTACGCCGCAGCTCGTCGGCATAGGCGCGCAGCGGCTCGCGCAGCCACAGGGCGGCCCAGCAGGCCCGCTGCGCATGGTCTTCGTGGGCGATCGGCGCGCCGAACAGCGCCATGATGCCGTCGCCGGTGTACTGGTTCACCG
>CAZCGA010000225.1:0-7749 GCA_964498075.1 uncultured Binatia bacterium (SeqCode)
AGCGCCGGCGCACGCGGCGCTCGACCTCGAGGTCGCGCCGCGGCTCCAGCAGGCACGCCTCCCACTCGACTTCGCGCATCGACGCCACCCCGCGATTGTCGCGCAATCGTCGGGGAACGCAAGTTGCCACGAAGCGACCGGCACGATGCCGCCGGCCGGGACCGTCGCGGGTATCGTCAGGCGAGGTGAGCGACTGCGGCCCATCGACGACCGCGAGCGTCGTTGCCGAATCAGATTCGATCAGATAACGTGTCACCGATGAAGACACTCTCCGTCACCGAGGTCGCGCGCAACTTCCGCGCAGTACTTGATCGCGTTGAGCATCAGCAGGAGGAAATCGTTCTCGTCCGCAATCGGCGGCAGGTTGCGCGGCTCATACCCGAAGCACCGCACCAAACGGCGTTGGAAGTGTTCGGGGACCTGTACCGCAGGCTCGATGATCGGACTGCTGCGGCGTTGGCAGCCCAGGTATCTGCAGCTCGCAAGAGCCGCCGCGGCCGGCTCTCTGAGCTGAGGAACCCGTGGGCTGGTTGATCGACACGAGCATCTGGATCGCTGTGGAGCGCGGGGCGCTCGGCGCGGCGGACATTCACGCCGTCACCCGCCAGCAGCCGGTCTATCTGTCGCCGGTGAACATCGCCGAAATGCAGTTCGGTCTCGAGATGCTGCGAGCCGGACCGCTGAAGCAGAAGGCGGCGGCAGCGCTACGCCGACTCCGGCGCAAGCCGCAGTTGCGGATCACCGTGGAAACGGCGGAGGTCTTCGGCTCTCTGGCTGCGCACGTGAAGAAGGCCGGACGCGCTGCCGACTTCCGGATCAACGACCTGTGGCTGGCGGCGCAGGCCATCCAGCGCGATTGCCGGTTGCTCACCTGCAACCCGAGGGACTTCGAGGACATTCCCGGCTTGAAGATGGTCGTGATGCCGCTGCCGTAGGGCGTTTCGACGCGAGGTGGCGCGAAGCTGCGGCTCAACACGAGAGCACTCCATGAAGACGAACACGACGCCTGCCAGCTCGCGCCAGTGCGCTCCGCTTCGGTCCCTCTTGCTTCCCGAATCGCGCTGCCCCTAGATGGTGAATGCGGATTCACGACGCGGTCTCACCACAAGAGTGCGCGCATGGAGGGACATACGATGAGTATCCACTACGAAGCCGACGGCCCGGTCGTGGTCGTCACCATCGATCGGCCGGAGGTGGCGAACGCCATCGATCGTCCGACGGCGGACGCCCTCGCTGATGCGTTCCGGCGATTCGACGCCGATCAGTCGCTCTCTGTCGCGGTGCTCACCGGCGCCGACGGCAAGTTCTGCTGCGGCGCCGACCTCAAAGCGATGCGGAGCGGCGACCCCGATCGAGTCACGCGGGTTACAGCCGATGGCGACGGCCCCGTCGGACCGACCCGGATGCTGCTCGGCAAGCCGGTGATCGCCGCCGTCGAGGGGCATGCGGTTGCGGGAGGGCTCGAGCTCGCCGCCTGGTGTGACTTGCGGGTCGCGGCCGAGGATGCCGTCTTCGGGGTCTTCTGCCGGCGCTGGGGGATACCGCTCATGGATGGCGGAACGATCCGCCTCACCAGGCTCATCGGGCACAGCCACGCCCTCGACCTCATCCTCACCGGCCGCGGCGTCTCTGGTGAGGAAGCACTCCGAATGGGCCTCGCCAACCGTCTGGTCCCGCCGGGCCGGGCGCTGCCCGAGGCGATCTCCCTGGCGCGAGAGATCGCGAGCCGGCCGCAGGCGGCGCTGCGCAGCGATCGGCTCTCGTCCTACGAGCAGTGGTCCCTGGGGCTCGTCGAGGCGCTGGCCGGTGAGTACCAACACGGCATGGCCACACTGGCGACCGGCGAGATGTTTGGTGGACTCGACCGCTACGCGTCCGGCACTTGGCGGCGGGACCGGGGCACGTGAGGCGTGCTTTGCGCGTGCTGTTCAACCCGGTCCATCTGTAGTCATCCGGAGGCAACACCGGACAGTACGGCGGGGGCGTTGATCGCCTTCCGGACCGCGGCGCGCATGGAGCCAGGCGTGACGCGCCCGACCTCTACCCGTTGGGCGCCGGTGAATGAGGCCAGTGACCAGGCGGCGTCGGCGAGCCCGGCGAGACCGCGCTCCTGAGTTACCGCACCCCACGCGGCCGCTGGTGGCGCCTCGCCTGCCACGAACCAGGGTTCGAAGCAGACGTGCCGGAGATCGAGCCGTCGCTCGGCCCGGTGCAGCTTGGTATCGACGCGCCCGACGAGCTGCCCGTCGACGAGCAGCGGCAACGCGTAGTATCCGAAGGTCCTCCGCGCCGCCGGCACGTAGACCTCGATGCGGTAGTCGTAGCCGAACAGGCGTGCGATCCGCTCGCGGTGCCAGAGGAACGAGTCGAACGGCGACAGCAACGTCGCGCCCCGCGACGCGGCGCGCCGCCGCCCGGCGACGGCCAGCGGCTCGAGGTCCCGCGCCAACGCGTACCAGCGGCCGCGGTCGCCCGCCACCTCGATCTCCACCACGTCGCCGCGCCGCACCATTTCGCGCACCGCGCCGGCACGTTCGGATGCCCCGGTGCGCGGGAAGGTGAGGTACATCCGCAGGTCGGTGTCGGTCGCGGCGCCCATCGCATGCAGCGAGCGCTCGAGGTGCCAGCGCCGGAATGCGACGGCGTCCAACGGCTCAGCCGTGAGGGCGGCGGGCAAGACCCGCTCGAGAAGGTCGAAGCGCTTCTGGAAGTGGACGCGCGAGTGGACTGTCGTGCGCCCACTCATCCACAGGAAATCCAGGGCGTGAGTGGCGGGCTTCCAGCTCCACCAGCCGCTCGCGCCGCCGGGACGCGCGTGTTCGAAGTCGGCGTTGCCGAGCGGCCCGCGCTCGGAGATCGCGGCCTCCACCGCGCGCACCAGGCGCGGGTGCCGCTTGAGGAACCCTGTCCAGCCCTTGTGGCGATGCCGGTAGTCGAGCATCGCCCGGCGCCACGCTGGGAAATGCGCGGTCGAGACCAGACACGCAACATGAGCCCAGTACTCGAAGAGCACGCGGCGGCCGTAGATCAGCTGCTCGAGTGCGGTGCGCCGGTAGGGCCCGAACCGGCTCCACAGCGTCAGGAGGTGGGCGCGGTCAACCACGTTGATCGAGTCGAGCTGGATACCGCCCGTGTCCTCCGCGAAACGCGCGAGGTTCGCCGCGGTCAGCCGGCGGGCGCGCGGTCGATCGAGGTGCTGGCGCTCCAGGAAGAGCGCAGCGACGGCGCGGGCCGAGAAGACGGGCCGGCTCATCCCGGGGGCTCGACGGACGGCTCGTCGGGCGATCCAGCGCTGCACCGTTCGTCGATCACGTAGGTTCCGCACTGCACTACCGTCGTGGCCGCCATCGACGGAAGCTACCTGCGGCGGCGAGGTGGAGCAACTGAAGGCCAAGACCGCAGACTGCTCCGACTTCACGCCATTCCCGTCCACCCTCTGTCCCGGCGGCCGAGCCTCGGCTAAGCTCATCCTCCGACCGCAGCGCAACCGCCCGCGGCAAGAAGAGGGCGTCGGTCGTAGAGGAGTGCCGCAATGAGCAAGAGACTCACAAGCACGAACGCGCCTCCGGGACCGGTAGCGCCTGATGCGCAACAATCGATGACGTGCTGAAATGAACATGAAGGACGATCCATTCATCACCTCACCCCGGCCCTCTCCTACGGAGACAGTCGATCTTCTCGCGAACAGTGCTTCGACAAGCTCAGCACGAGCGGTTGGGATTCATTCCATTCGAAATCAAAGCATTCTTCCGCTCACCCTGAGCTTGTCGAAGGGTCGGCCTCGCGTTTATCGACACTCCCTACGAGGAGAGGGAGAAGCGGTGAGACAGGACTCTAGTTGTCCAGCAGGAGTGGCTCACCATGACTGAGTCCGCGCGTCCAACCATCGAGACTCGGCACGGCCAGATGTTTCCTACCTTGGAGCCGGCGGAGATCGACCGGCTGCGCCGGTTCGGCGAAACGCGGTCATTTGATACGGGCGAATACCTGGCGAGGACCGGCGAGGTCGGTCCGGGCATGTACCTCATCCTGTCCGGAGAGGTCGTCATCACGCAGCGCGACGAATTTGCGCTGCACCCAGCCATCGTCGTCCACGGCCCGGGCTCGTTCATGGCTGAGCTCGCTCAGCTCTCAGACCGTCCGGCTTTGGTGGATGGGATTGCGCAAAGTGCGGTCGAAGCTCTGGTCATTGCCTCGCACAGGCTTCGCGATCTTCTGGTGGAGGAGGCCGAACTCGGCGAGCGCATCATGCGTGCCCTGATCCTGCGCCGCGTCGGTCTGCTCGAGACCGGTGTCGGCGGACCGGTGATTGTGGGCCGCGCCAATCATGGTGATGTTCTGCGCTTGGAAGGATTTCTCGCGCGCAACGGACATCCGCACCAGCGGCTGGACCCCGACGGCGACGCGGGCGCGAAGGCGCTCATCGAGCGCTTTCACATTGCTCCGCACCAATTGCCGATCGTGCTCTGCCCCAATGGACAGTTGCTGCGCAATCCCAGCGAGAATGAACTCGCCCGCTGCATAGGCCTCGTCAAACCGATGGATCCATCCAGGGTCTATGACGTGGCCATCGTCGGCGCGGGACCGGCCGGCCTCGCCGCCGCGGTGTACGCGGCATCCGAGGGTCTCTCGGTGCTCGTCTTGGATTGCCGCGCTTTCGGCGGTCAAGCCGGCGCGTCGGCGCGGATCGAGAACTATCTGGGTTTTCCAACCGGAATCACCGGCATGGCTTTGATGGCGCGGGCCTACAATCAGGCGCAGAAGTTCGGGGTCGAGATGGCGATCCCGCATGAAGTCGTGAGTTTGCAGGACCACCCCGCTTCTGCTGCAGGACGGTTTCTGTTGGGTCTCGGAAACGACGAACGCGTCCGCGCGCGCGCCGTGATCATCGCGAGCGGCGCCCGCTACCGGCGCCTTGATGCGGAGCATCTCGCGGCGTTCGAGGGCGCATGCGTCCACTATTGGGCCTCGCCATTGGAGGGGAAGCTGTGCGCCGGGCAGGAGGTCGCGCTGGTGGGCGCGGGCAACTCCGCGGGCCAGGCGGCCGTATATCTGGCAAGCCAGGTCGCCAAGGTCTGGCTGCTGGTGCGTGGACCCAGTCTGGAGGCGAGCATGTCGCGCTATCTGGTCGAGCGCATCGCGGCCCAGCCCAACATCGAGGTCGTTTCGCAGACGGAAGTCAGCGCCCTTGAAGGACACGGAGGAGTTCTGGAAGCGATCCGCTGGCGCCATCGTCCATCCGACGGCGAGACACGACAGCCCATTCGCCACCTCTTCCTGTTCATCGGCGCGGACCCGAACACCGCGTGGCTGTCGCAATACGAGGTGGCGCTCGACGACAAGGGCTTCGTGCGCACGGGTGCGGACCTTGGAGTTGGGCACCGGCCACTGGAGACGAGCCGCCCCGGCGTCTTCGCGATCGGCGATGTGCGCGCCGGATCAACCAAGCGCATCGCGGCCGCGGTTGGAGAAGGCGCTCAGGTGGTTGCTACGCTGCATGCATTCCTCGCGCAGGCCGCCGACCAGCCCGCCGGCATCGTAAACCCTGCTCTCGGAGAGGCTCATGTCTGACACATGCGATCATCTCGGCGGCATCCGCGACGTGACCCCCAGCGCGCTGGGCTGCGAAGAATGCCTCAAGATAGGGTCGGTCTGGGTGCATCTACGGCTCTGCCGGACCTGTGGTCATGTGGGCTGTTGCGACAGCTCGCCGAACCGTCACGCCACCCACCACTTCCACGCGACCCGCCACCCGATCATCGAAGGCTACGATCCGCCGGAAGGTTGGGGATGGTGCTACGTCGACGAGGTCACGTTCGACCTGTCCGATCGCAGCACGCCGCACAATGGTCCGATCCCGCGCTACGTCTGAGCACGTCAGGGTGGCATGGGCCGCCAGCCAAACCAACGCCGGATACTTCTTCGCACATAGCGTACTCAACGCGTATCGTGAGACGTGTGCGATCTGCCGGCTGCGTCACCGCGAACTCCTCGAAGCCGCGCACATCCTTCCCAATGGGCACCCCCGCGCGGCGAGCCGATCGTTCCCAACGGACTCGCCCTCTGCAACCTCCACCAACGCGGCGCTCGACGCGTATATCCTCGGCTCCGACCCGACTACGTCATCGAAGTCCGGCGCGACAGAGTCCGCTGAGCCGATCGTCCTGAGTAGGCGGCTGCGGTCTGCCGCCGTATCGAAGGGCGGCCAGCTGATCCACCTGCCACGTGAACCAGCGCTTGCGCCCACGGTCAGATCTGTTGGAGGAGCGCTACGAGATGTTCCGCAAGGCAGGGGTGATCGTGTTGACGGCGTCACCTGCGTCGAGGGGGTGAAGACTCCTACTTCAGGGGCTGACCCCGCAGCTTCGTGACCAGCCGCACGAAGGTCACGAGCGCGACGGGTGGCCCGACGCTACCGGACGACGTGGCCGGCGTGCCCATCGTCATCACCGATTCGCTGAGCAACGCGGAGGCGTAATCACACCAGCCCGGCAGCGACCGCCGCCGAGTAGGCGTCCTTGATCTTCTTCGGCGTGAGTGCCGACTTGAGAAGTCCGTCCTGGATGCGTTTTAAGACTGCGTCTTGAAATGCCGCATGAGCGCGAAAGGAGCCGCTACCCACCGCATCGTCCAGCAATCGCACATCGACCTTGCGCGCGTCGGCGTAGAAAATCACCGATGGCTTCTGCACGAAAGGGTGATCGCCTGGATTGAGGATCGTGGTGGTTTCCGAGTGCGGACGTAGCGTCGTCACGTTCACCATGATCGCCTCGTTGGTGTGCGGGTCGGGCCTGGTAATCAGCACCCACAGATGTTCCGTCTCCCGCCCCGGCCTTGGAAGCATGAAGCTATCGCCCAACCCCGCCATCTCATCGGTGACCCGCGAGCAGGAGATCGGTCTCCGCCAGTTCCGCCAGCTCGTCCTCGACTGCCGCGATCTCCAGCTCCGTCTTGCCGCCCGCTCTCAGGATGTCCCGATACGCGATCGGGATGGCGCTGCCGTGCGGATCAATCCACTCCGGCAACAGGTGTGTGAGCTTCACCAAATCCCATCGGCTCTTGCGTCCGTGCTCTGCGAAAACTTTTTCGAGAAGTTGCACCTCGGCTTCCGAGAGTTCGTCGCATCCGGCCTCGCCCCTGAGCTCCACCTCGTAGTTGCTCGGCTCCGTGATGCTCGATGCCCAGATGGACGGCGTGCCAGGGTCTTCGCCATCCGTGGCGAGATCGAGCACGCGGCTCAAGACCGGCCCGCGATCCAACGACACGTAGCAGTCGGTGCTGATGGGGCGTCCCCAACGCAGGAGCGCCTCCCGGTCGGCGAGGTAGAGGAGCTTCACGAGCTTCATGTAGCTCATGCGCCCACCGCGCAGGCGCAGCAGATGAGCCGCGGCCTGCGTGGCTTTTCGTTCGTTGAAGCAGACGCGCACACCCATACTCACACCAATGTCAGGAACCGTGGGTGTGGGCAAGGGCCATGCCTGCTCGGCACGTTGCCGCACGCTGGAGCAGCTCCACCGCAGCCGCACGAAGGTCACGAGCGCGACGGGCGTCCCGACACCGCCGGACAACGTGGCCGGCGTGCCCATCGTCATCACCGATTCGCTGCGGAACGACGAGGCTTAGAGGGCCGCCTGAACGACGGCGATTTCATCAGTGGTAAGTCCGAACGCTTCGTAAATTAGGGCGTCAATTTTCTGCCTCTTCTCCAAAGCGTGTGGGTAGATTTTCACCATGATGCATCGGTTGATC
>CAZCGA010000226.1:0-7687 GCA_964498075.1 uncultured Binatia bacterium (SeqCode)
GGGAAACGCCGGCAACGCCTACGTTTCACCCCTCCAACTGCGGAAGTTGGGCTAGTCCCATGCGCCGTTCTCCTCGGCATTGTCGATTCATGGTTTAGCATGGCCAGCAGCGTTCCGGCCACGCGGGGTATGAAAGTCGTCTCAAATCTCCGTCACGCGTCAACCCGGGCTCGGCCTCGTTCGTTACTCCACTGCGAGACGGGACGAACGGAATGCTCAACGGGATCGCGCACGTTTCATTTCTCGGCGGTGGAATCTTCTTGCCGTCGCGCACTCCGTATGACCGGCAAGTGCTGGTCGAGCAAGTGACCCACTCCGTGCGCGCACAGGGTCGGGTGCAGGTGCTCATCGATGACCAACGCTGGCTGGTCCAGCGCAACCGCGGCCCATCGGCGCGGCGCTGCGCACGCTGCAGCACGCCGATACGTGCAGCCTGCTGCTCCATCGCCGGCGACCGCGCGGCCTACTGTCTGTGCTGTGCGTTCGAGAATTCCGAGCCGGCGACGGCGTGGTCAACCAACGACACGGCTCGCTCGTTAGTCCAGGCAAGGAGGTAATCGTATGACGAAGCGGAACATCGTGGTGATTGGGTTGGCACTCGCCGGCATGTGGGCGTGGAGCGCCCAGGCGCAGCCGAGCGATCCGCTGCCGGGGATGGGACATCATCATCGCCACATGATGGGAGGCGGGCCCGGCGGACTCATCCCGCTGCTGTTGCACGCCACCGATCTGACGCCGGATCAAGATGCGCAAGTGCACCAGATCCTCGACGCGGATCGTCCAGCCGTGCAACCGATCTTCAGTCAGTTGCAGCAGGCCAACACGGATCTTGCGAGCCTGCTGCTCGGCGCGCAAGGCGTGCAGTCGGACGCGGTGTCGGCACAGCTCACTCTCATCGCCCAGCTGCAACAACAACTGGCACAGCATGAAGTCGCGACCGTCGCGGCGATCCGCGCCATCCTCACGCCGGACCAGCTCGCCAAGGCGTTGGCCGCGAAGGATCAGATGCGCGCGTGGCACGGCGACAAGTCGCATTGTGCCGCGAGTGGTACCTAACCCCCGTGCGGTCGAGGGCATTGCCCCAACGGTGATGCCTTCGACCGCGGAAAGCCCCCCTCCCGTACAACTACCGAGCGTCAGGCGGCGCGCTCGCCACTCTCACTTTCCACGCGACGCAAGCGGACCGGAACCCCGTTGAGGATCGATTGGCCGACGACGCTTTCGACGCGCTGGTCGTCGGTGAAGTCGTTCGCCGAGATGCCCGGATGTGCGCCGGCGACCGACTGCCACTCGGCGCTGGCACCATGGCCCCAACCGTGCGGCAGGCTGACGACACCGGGCATGACTTCGTCGGTGACCCGCACCGGGACGATACCCGAGTGCACCCGGCTTTCCAACATCACGGGCTCGCTGTCGCCCAGGCCGATACGCTGCGCATCCTGCGGATGCACGTACAGCACGCACCGATCTCTACCCGCGACCAGCGCCGGTACGTTGTGCATCCATGAGTTGTTGGTACGCAGCTCACGGCGCCCGATGAGCAGCACCTCGTCGCTGCCACGCTCGCCGTCCAGCTCGCGACCCAGCTCCGCCAGCGCGCGCAGGAGCGGCTCGGCGACGAGGTGGATCTTCCCATCCTTGTGGTGCAGGCGATGTCGAATGCCTGGTCGGGCCGGCCCGAGATCGATGCCGTAGGGTGACGACTGCACCTTCGCGAGATTGATGCCGCGTTTCCACGGCAGAAAGCGATCGCCGTGCGGGCCGATGCGGAGCAGCAGGTCGAGCGCGCGCTGCGGATCGTAACGCCACCCGAACCGGCTGGCGACGCGCAAGCCGGCATCGATCCACTTCATGCCGGTCGGGCCACCACCGAGCTCCTGCGTCAGACGGAGAAGGATCTCCCAGTCCGCGAGATCGCCCGGCTCCTTCTGCACCACCGGCGGGCACCAGCGAACCACGTTGCGGAGTGAGAAGCTCGGGCCCAGCGGCTCGGTGTGATCCTCGGCCATCGTCCAGCACGGCGGCAGGATCACGTCGGCATGCCGCGTTGTCTCATTGATGTACAGGTCGACCGCCACCACGAGATCGAGCTGGTCCATCGCGCGGTCGAGCCGCCGGCCATTCGGCGTCGACAACAGCGGGTTGCCGGCGACGGTTACCAGCGCACGGATCTGACCCTCGCCGGTGGTTTCGATCTCTTCGGCGAGGATCGAGGCGGGCAGATCACAGCCGGTCTCCGGCAGCCCGCGCACTCGGCTGCGCCATCGATTGTGGCCGTTCATGCCACCCAGCTTCACGAATTGGGATCCGTCCAACCCAGGCTCGGGGAACATCGCGCCGCCTTCGACACCGAGCCGGCCGGCGACGATGTTGAGCACGTCGTTGGCCCAGGTCGCCAAGGTGCCGAAGGCGTTGTTGCACGTACCGACACGCGTGTAGACCACGCCGCGCGCCGCGCCGGCGAACTCCAGGGCCAGCCGCCGCGTCACGCTTGGAGCAATTCCCGTCACGTGCTCGGTCCGTTCGGGCGAGAAGGCATGCAGCCGGCGGCCGATGTCATCCCAGCCGGTCGCGATCGCAGCAACGGTGTCCGAATCGATGCGGCCCGCTTCGAGGAGCGCGCAGAGCATTGCCAACAAGAAGGCGGCGTCACCGCCCGGCCGGATGAAGACGTGCTCGTCGGCGAGCTTCGCTGTTTCCGTGAAGCGCGGGTCGACGATGACGACCTTGCCGCCGCGCTCGCGGATCGAGCGCAAGCGCGCCCGCACGTTCGGCGTCACCATGCCGCTGCCGTTGGAGACCACCGGGTTGGCGCCGATGCACAGGAAGTAGTCGGTGCGATCGATGTCCGGAACGGGCATCACCAGCGTGTTGCCGTAGAGGTAATACGACGCCGCGAAGCGCGGCGAGGTGTCCTGCGAGCCGGCGCCGGTGCGATTGCGGGTGCCGAGCGCCTGCAGGAAGGAGCCGAGCATGATGATGCCGCTGTAGTCGTGCACCAGTGGGTTGCCGAAATACACGCCGATGGCATCGGCACCGTGACGGGCGCGGATCTCACGCAGCCGCGCGCCGGCGAACGCAAACGCCTCGTCCCACGACACCTCGCGAAAGCGTCCGTCGGTGCCGCGACGCAGCGGACGGTGCAGCCGGTCGGGATCATGATGGATGTCGGCCATTGCGATGCCCTTGGGGCACACGAAGCCGTGCGAGTAGGGGTCGTTCTCGTCCGGCCGCACCGCGACGATGCGATTCTCCTCAACCTCGAACTCGAGGCCGCAACCGGCCTCGCACAAATTGCAGCTCCGCAGCACCCTGGTCGCCATGCCGTGTCCCTCCGCTGTGAGACCCATCATCCAACTTTTGCGCCTACTATCACAAGGGATGCGGCATGGCGCGCGGCGGTGACAGGGTAGGCGGTGACGTGTTGCGCATCCGCAACGTCGCGTTGCGGAGCTACGACGTGCAGCGTGTCGGTTGGTGAATCCCGACGAGCCTTTCCTTTGCGTGCTCCTTCGTCTAATTTGCGCCGGTGCCGCAGGCGTTGCCTTCCAACGGGACCGTCGATCGAGTAGTTCATTCGGAGCAGAGGATGGGGAAGCGACATGAGCATCCCAGCTGACGTTGTCCGCGTGCACGACGAGTGGGCGCAACGCGGGCGCTTCATCAGGCTCGCCGAAGGGCATCGCATCTTCACGGTGCAGGACGGCCACGGGCCCGACCTTGTCCTGGTGCACGGCTTTCCGTCGACCAGCCACGACTTCGCCGCGGCGCTGCCGCTCCTCACGCCGCGCTTCCGGGTTACCACCTGGGACCATCTCGGTTTCGGCTTCTCCGACAAACCGGCGGGCGAGGTCTCGTACTCGCTCCTCGACCAGGGCCGGCGCGCCGGCGAGATCGTGCGCGCCCTCGGCGTCGAGCGCGCCCGCGTCGTCGGGCACGACATGGGCCTCACCATTGCGGTCGAGATGCTCTGCCGCCAGGAAGAGGGCACACTCGGGTTCGACATGGATGCGCTCGTGCTCTGCAACGGCAGCCACTTGATCGAGCTAGCCAAGGTGACAGCGCTGCAGCACGCCATCATGAGCGACGACGGCGCGGCCGCATTCGCCAGCAGCTTCGATCCGGAGCGGTTCGCGCAGGGGTTGAAGTTCGTCTGGGCGGATGCGTCGCGTACGCCGGAAGTCGACATTCGCGCCATCGCCTACTGGGTAGCCATGAATGGTGGCCTGGACATCATCGGGCGCATCGCCCGCTACAACCTCGAGCGCAGCTGGTACGCCGACCGGTGGCGGCCGATCCTGACGCGCACCGCCGTGCCGATCGGTGTCGTCTGGGGCGATCGCGATCCAATCGCCGTCCTGGAAATCGCTCAGCGGCTGGCGGAGATGTCGCGCGCCCCGTTGATCGTGCTCGAAGGTGTGGGCCACTACCCGCAGATGGAGGCCCCCGCGGCCTGGGCCGTGGCCATCGCCCCCAGCGCGTGAGCGCCAGCGGGCTAGGAGCGTGCGGGCTGGCCGGGCGCCGCGCTCCCCGCGATCGCCCAGAGCGCAATCAACGGCGTCACGAACGCCCCGAGCGCCGCGGCGAACACGGCTTTGAAGACGACGAAGCTCCAGAAGCTCTGCTGGCTGACGCCCAGCATAGTCAGGGCTGCGATCGCCGGCGGCGAGACAACGACTGCCGTGATGAGGCCGAGCAGGGCGCCGCGCCGGAACGTCCGCTCGGGCATCGACGCGAGACCCAACGGCTGTCCGGCCAGCGGCGCCACTCGGCCTGCCCGCACCTGGCGGCGCGCCGTCGGCGTGACGATGAGGCAGGTGAACAGCGGCAGGAAGAAGGTCGTGCCGATGGTGTCGGCGGCAATGCTCTGCTGGCCCCACAGCGGTACGCTCTGGGCACCGCGAAACAGCAGGAAAGCAATCACACTGTTGATGATCAGATTGACGATCACGGATCCCACGCCCTGCTCCAGCAGAAGGAAGCGTTTGTGCTCTGGCGACATGCGCACGGGTATAGGCTACCGCGCGAAAGAATGAAAACGCTACTTCGCCTGGTGTGGAACGAGCCAACAAAGCAGGCACTGCCTCAAAGGCTGGCGACAGGCGAACCTCCGCGTGCGCGCGCAAGGCGGCACAATTGAATGTGTCCGACCGCGAGGACACGGCACGGAGTTTGATCTGCCCACCGAGGGATCCTCTCCTGCGAACTTGTATTGAAGGAGGAACTTCGACGTGTCAGTTGCCGACGGGAGTCATTTTGCGTCGCCCATCGCGACGTATCTGCAGCAGTTGCAGGAGAAGCACGCCGGAAACCACACCGGCAACGCCGCGACGTACATCCCCGAGCTGGCGAAGGCGAATCCGGACTGGTTCGGGATCTGTCTGGCCACGACCGATGGTCAGGTGTACGAAGTGGGCGACACGCAGCAGCTCTTCACCATCCAATCGATCTCGAAACCCTTCGTCTATGGCTTGGCGCTTCAGGACGTGGGCCGCCAGACGGTGCTGCAGAAGATCGGCGTCGAGCCGACCGGCGATGCCTTCAACTCGATCAGCCTCGCACCGGGGACCGGGTGTCCACTGAACCCCATGATCAACGCCGGCGCCATCACGGCGACGTCGTTGGTGGCCGGGCACTCGATGGACGACAAGCTGTATCGCCTCTTGACGGTGCTCTCGCTGTACGCCGGCCGCACGCTGGCGGTCGACCAGGCGGTCTACGAGTCCGAGCGGGCGACCGGCCATCGCAACCGCGCCATCGGCCACATGCTGCGCAACTTCGATGTGCTCACCGACGACCCGGGGCCGGCGTTGGATCTCTACTTCCAGCAGTGCTCGGTGGCCGTCACCTGTCGCGATCTGAGCGTCATGGCTGCGGCGTTGGCAAACGGTGGCGTCAACCCGCTCACCGGGGAGCGAGCCGTGTCCAATGAGCTCGTCGAGAGTATCTTGAGCGTCATGGCCACCTGCGGTATGTACGACTACGCCGGTGAGTGGATGTACTGGGTCGGCATGCCCGCGAAGAGCGGTGTGGCGGGCGGCGTCGTGGCGGTGCTGCCCGGGCAGCTGGGAATCGGCGTGTTCTCGCCGCCGCTCGACGCGCGCGGAAACAGCGTGCGCGGCGTTGCGGTGTGCAAGGATCTCTCGCGCGATTTCAACCTCCACGCCTTCCGCGTGCCGCGCGCGGCCCGCTCGACGGTCCGCGCGCGGTACAGCGTCGCCGAGATCACCTCCAAACGACTCCGCCGCGCCGGCGAGCGCCGCATCCTCGATGCAGTGGGCGGGCGCGCCAAGGTGTACGATCTCCAGGGCGATCTCGGCTTTGCCGCGATCGAGGCGGTGGTGCGACAGCTGGTCGAGGCGAGCGCTGCCGGCGACTTCGCGATCATCGACCTGACCCGGGTGACCCGGATCGAGGATTCGGCCGCGCCGATCTTCGCCGATCTGCTGCGCAGCTTCGAGGCCGGTGCGCAGCGGGTGTTGTTCGTGAACGTCAGCAGCCATTTCCGGTTTGTGCGGCTGTTGGAGGAGCGCCTCAACGCCTTCGATCCTCCGACGACCGTGCGGACGTTCGCCGACATGGATCACGCCCTCGAGTGGTGCGAGAACCGGCTCATTAGCGAGCACGCCGCGGAGTCCAAGCCACACGAGGCGTTGACCTTGGCGGAGCACGGGCTCTGCCTCGGGCTCGATCCGCGACAGATTGCCTGCTTGCATAGCCTGCTCGATCGACAGCGCTTCGAGCGCGGGACGCTGATCGTGCGCAAGGGAGACGCCGCCGACAACCTGTACTTGCTGGTGCGTGGCGAGGTCAGCGTCACGCTGCAGCTGCCCAACGGCGACGTCAAGCGACTCTCGACGCTCTCGCCGGGGATGACGTTCGGTGAGCTCGCGGTGGTCGATCACAGGCCGCGGACGGCCGACGTGCGCGCCGATACGCCGGCGGAGTGCTACGCCTTGTCGACGACTGCCCTCGACCAGCTCGGCACCACTCACCCGGACATCAAGATCGCGCTGCTTGAAAACCTGCTGCGCAACGCGGCGTGGATGGTCAGCCGGCTCAACCAGGAAGTGGCGGCGCTGGCCGGCTAGCGCGGGCCGCAGGCAGGGATGAGTGAGCACGGCGCGACCAAGTCGGCGCGCGCCGGTTGAGGGCAAGCCAGTCTCCAGAAGAGCGCGCATCTTGGAGCCGGCGTGCCCTCACGCCGCTCTTCGCTGCAGATTTTGATTGACGGGAATTTTCCGAGTGTGCTAGTGGCCAAGCCAAAATTGGCCGCGGCCGAGGCGGCCCACTCAAGGAGGGGAGAGTATGGGTCGAACAGGGAGTCGGTGTCTGCATCGGGTTGTACTGTCGGGCGTGATTGCTGCCGCGGTCGCGATGAGCGCCGAGGCGGGTGCGTCCACGATCAACCAGAACACGTCGTGGACGATCAACAAGTCCGGCGCCACTACGACGTATCGCGTCGTTGCTTACGGCGATTCGATCTTCGCCGGATACAACGGAGGCCTGTTCAGCGTTGCCCGGCGCGCCGCGCCGTGGGCCGACGGCGAGTACGCGCTCTATCCGTGGAACAGCAACGTCCTGGTCGTCCGGCGCACGAAGTCGGGCGCCAAGGCCGACGACATATATAACAACAGGGTCTTCTCCAAAGTGAGTGGGTGGTTTTGAAGCATTGAGATCACGGAAA
>CAZCGA010000227.1:0-7603 GCA_964498075.1 uncultured Binatia bacterium (SeqCode)
ATGCGGCGGCGCATTCCGAGCAATCCGATCCACATCATACCGAAGGTCACAACCCAGAAGGCCGGGGTCATCATCCAAAAGTGCAACTTGCCTAATTTCTCGTCCATTCTCCGCCCCGTGATCTTAGGGTACCAGTAGTAGATGGCGGCGAAGAATGGGTAGATAAATCCGCCGAACATCGTATTGTGGAAGTGGCCGACGATCCAGTACGTATCGTGCAGGTGGAGATCGGTGGCCACGGTGCCGTTGGGCGGCCCGGTGAGGCCCCCGAAAAGAAACACAATGATGCCCCCGAGGACGAACAGCATAGGTGTCGGAAACTCAGCTTTGCCCCGCCATAACGTGCCCATCCAACTAAAGAACTTCACGCCGGTGGGCACGGCGACGAGCAGGGTGCTATACATGAACGGCACGCGCAGGTACTCTTCCATGCCGGAAGTGAACATGTGGTGCGCCCAGACGAGGAAGCCCACCGCTGCAATGCCCATCGACGACATGGCGATCCATTTGTAGCCAAACAACGGCTTGCGCACGAAGACCGGCAGCAGTTCGCTGATGATGCCCAACCCGGGCAGGATGAAGACGTAAACCGCCGGATGCGAGTAGAACCAGAAGAGATGCTGGAAGAGGATCGGGTCGCCGCCGAGCGCCGGGTCGAAGATGCCGAGGTGGAAGGCGCGCTCCAGACCGACCAACAACATCGTGATCGCCAACACGGGCGTGCCGAGCACCATGATCAAGCTGGTCGCGTAGTGTGCCCAGACGAACAGCGGCAGCCGGAACCAGGTGAGCCCCGGCGCCCGCATCTTGTGGATGGTGACGATGAAGTTCAGCCCGGTCAGGATCGATGAGAAGCCGGTGATGAAGATGCCGATGGCCGTGGGAATCACATTGGTGTTCGACGCCATGGTGCTGAACGGCGTGTAGAAGGTCCACCCCGTGTCGACGCCTCCGACCAGCATCGCCCAGAGCGTAAACAGCGCGCCCAACACGTAGATGTACCAGCTCAGCAGGTTCAGGCGTGGGAAGGCGAGGTCACGCGCGCCGATCATCATCGGGATGAGGAAGTTGCCGAGCACGGCGGGAATCGACGGCACCAGGAAGAAGAAGATCATGATGATGCCGTGCATGGTGAAGAGCTTGTTGTAGGTGTCCGCCTCGACCACGTCGCCCACCGGCGTGAGCAGCTCCAGCCGGATGAGCCCGGCGAAGATGCCGCCGAGGACGAACATCAGAGTGATCGACGCCAGGTAGAGCAGCGCGATGCGCTTGTGATCGATGGTGAACAGCCACGACTTCACGCCGTAGTTGATGTTGAGGTAGTGCGTGCGCGGTTCCACTGCGTTCATCCTTCCGGTCCCCGCGCCTTGCGGCCCGCACCGGGACCGGGCGCCGCCGCCTCCGCCGCCTGCTCCTTGATGTACGCGATCAGCTGCATCAGCCCTTCCTCGGTGACCAGCCCTTTGAAGGTCGGCATGATCGGTTGAAAGCCGGCGACGATCTTCGCCGTCGGGTTGATGATCGACTCCCGCACGTAGGCCTCGTCGGCGAGCACGGTCTCGCCGCCTTGCAGCTGGACCCGTTTGCCGAACAGATCCGCGAGCTGCGGGCCGCGGGCGCCGGAATCACCGCGATGGCAGGTGATGCAGCCGAGCTGCTCGAAAAGCGTCGCGCCCTTTGAAACCAGCGAGCCGGTGGCGGGACCGCCGCTCAGCCAGGCCTGATAATCCGCCTGCTCCATGGCGATCACGTGGCCGATCATCCCGGAGTGCTCGGTGCCGCAGTACTCGGCGCAGAACAGGTGATAGGTCCCCGGCTTGGTCGCCTCGAACCACACGGTGGTGTAGCGCCCCGGCACCGCGTCCTGCTTGATACGGAAGGCCGGGATGAAGAAGCTGTGGATGACGTCTTCCGAGGTCATCGTGAGCTTCACCGAACGTCCGACCGGCACGTGCAGCTCGTTGATCTCGCGCCGCCCTTCCAGGTGCTGCACCTTCCACATCCACTGTTTGCCGACGGCGAACATCTGCAGCGCGTCGTCGGGCGGACGGGCGAGGGTGACGTACACGCTCGCTCCCCAGAAGAACATGATCATCGTAAGGCCGAAGGGAATCAGGGTCCAGGTCAGCTCGAGTGTCAGCGACCCACGGATCGCCGCCGGCCGGTCGGTCTCCGAGCGCCGCCGGTAGCGGACCGACAGATACACCACCAGCAGCGCAATGAGCACGGAGAAGAAGCCGCTCACCGACACCAGGAAGAAGTACAGCGCGTCTACCCGCGGCGCGACGGTGGAGGCTTGCTCAGGGAAGAAGGGGAGATTCGAGAACATGGAACTCACTCGTGCTCGTGAACTGGCCGCGTCGCGTCGCGTCGCCACATCACGATCAGGAACGTTGCCAACGCCAACACGGTCAGCGCACCGCCGGCGCGCACCGAGTTCATCGCGATGGCGCCGTACTTGCCGGTTGTGGGATCGTAGTGAAAGCAGAACAGGAGCAGCTGATCGACCGGCGAGCCGATACGGTTGTCGGCCGCCTCGACGAGACCGAGCCGGACGTCGCGCGGCGCAAACTCCACTCCGTAAAAGTAGCGCGCCAGCCTGCCCTGCGGCGTCAGCACCATGATGCCGGCGGCGTGCGCGTACTGCTTCTGCTCGGGGACGTACCGGTAGCGGAAGCCGACAGCGGCGGTGAGCTGCTCGATCGCGGCGGCGTCGCCGGTGAGGAAGTGCCAGCCGGCGGCCGCACGCGCACCCACGGCACCGGTCCGCCCGTAGGCCTTCAGGTACGTCTGCTTCTTCGCCGCCGCCAGTGCCGGTGTGTCGTCTGGATTGAAGCTGACGGTCACGACCTCGAACTGGTCGCCGATGTCGAACGACAAGACCTTGAGCGCGCTGGCCAGGCCGTTGAGCACCAACGTGCACAGCATCGGGCACTCGTAGTACGCCAGCGCCAAGATCACCGGCTTGCTGCCGAAGTACTGCCCCAAGCGCACCGACTGGCCGGTCTCGTCGCGGAACACGAGATCGAACGGCAGCTGCGTGTTCAGCCGCTGCTCGATGCCGACGTCGCGGAGCATCGGCGGCCGCGTATCGTCGGCACGTGCTGCTGAGGTAAAGGCGAGTATCAGCAACGGGATCACACGCGTGCTCATGGCTCGGTTTCCGATGGCGGGGCACCGTCCGATCGCGCCGGCAGCCCGCGCTGCGCCAGCAACTCCATGGCGCGCTCGATGGGGATGCGCACCGTGCCGGCACCGCGATCGACCCAGCCGTAGGCGTGGAGCACAGCGTCTTCAGCGGCGTGCAGTTGACGGAGATCTTGAATGGGCGCGGTTTGCAGGCGCGGCTCCGGAGGCAGTTGCCTGCCGTAGCTCCCCGCGAGCGGGTTCACCGCGGGGCTCAACTGCGCCTCGCGCGCGGCGAAGTAACCGAACAGCCAGAGCATGAAGACAAACACGCCGATCGTGGCCGCGAACAGGCCGAGGCCTGCCCGCACGATAGGCCGGAACACGACGTCGCGGTGTTCGTACCCGCCGCGTTCCCCGGGCGGATGTTCGCTGTGTGCCGTCGCGGTCGCTTCGTCCATGGTCAGGCCCGCTGCGGGAGCGAGGGATCGTTCACGGCGACCAGCGACCGCCCCTTCAATTGCCACACGAATGCCGCCAGCCAAATACCTCCAACCCCGATCGGGGTCACGACATCCAACCAATGGATGCTGAAGCCGTCCGGATGAAAGGCGGGCGTGACGAGCCAGAAGAGATCTACGAAGCGCGCGACGATGACACCCAGCGCCACCAGTGCCAAGACGCCGGTGTGCTGCTTCACGTCACGCGACAGCAGGATGACGAACGGAAGAACGAAGTGGAATAGAATGATGCCGATCCCAACGATCTGCCAGCCGCCGCGGGCGCGGTGCAGATACCAGGGAATCTCCTCCGGCAAGTTCGCCGACCAGATGATGAGGAACTGCGAGAAGGAGAAGTACGCCCACAGCATGACGAATGCCAAGAGCAGCTTGCCGAGGTCGTGAAACTGCTCCACGGCGATCACGCCGGACAGCGGGCCGCGGCGCGCCAACACCGCGGCCACTGGAATGACGAAGGCCATCGCCGACAGCACCTGACCGCCCATGATGAGGATGCCATAGATGGTCGAGTACCAGTGCGGCTCGAGCGACATCACCCAATCGATGGCCGCAAACGTCATGGTCAGCCCCATCAGCAGGAGACCGCCGCGGCTGAGCAGCTCCAGTCGTCGCTGCACGGCGGGGTCCGCCGTCGCATCCTGTTCCAGCGACCAGCGGTTCAAGAAGCGCGTCATGGTGAGCCAGACCGCGAAGTACGCCGCCGCGCGCACCAGAAAAAACGGCACGTTCAAGTAGGCGCTCTTGTGCAACAAGAGCGCGTCATGCGCCACGACTTCCGGACGCGCCCACTCGTACAGGGTGCGCAACCCGAAGACGAGCGGCAGGAACAGCACCGCCATGACCGGCAGGGTGCGCGTGCCCGATTCGAGCAAGCGACGAATCACCGCGCCCCACGCACCGCCGGCAATGTGGTGGATCATGAGAATGGCCATGCAACCGATGCCGATGCCGAACCAGAACAGGTAGGCGATCAAGTAGGCACGGAAGAACTGGTCCGGGCTGATGAACGCGCCCACCGCGCAGCCGGCGAGGCCGGCGACGCCGGCGGCGAAAGCGGCACGCTGCACCCGATGCAACACGTGGTCGGGTCCGAGCCGGAACGTCTGCGGGTCGGCGCCAACGCTACTCATGCGCTGCTCCAGGAACTTCGGGTTGGGGAGCAGCCGCGGACTGCAGCAGCAGCTGTTCCGCCGGCGGCGCATCGGCCAAGGCAGCGTGCTGGCTCAGTTGCAGGGCACGCACGTAAGCAACGATGGCCCACCGATCCCGCGGCGCGATCTGCTGCGCGTAGTTGGGCATCACGCCGAAGCCATGCGTGATCACGTCGAAGAAGTAGCCGGCCGGTTGTTGGCGCAAGCGATCGATATGCATCGACGGTGGCCGGCGATAGCCGCGCAGCACGATCATCCCGCTGCCGTTGCCGACGCGATCGTGGCACGGCGAGCAGAAGATGTTGTAGCGCTCCTGGCCCCGTTGCAGGACCTGGCCGGTGACCGGGAAGGGGAAGGTGTCGGCGAAGGTACCGTCGGACTTGCCGGCATACAGCAGGTCATCGTCGTCGAGATGGCCGCGCGCCACGGTGTCCGGGACCAACGGCCGCGACGCGCGTCCATCCTCAAAGAAGGCGCTGGCCTTCAGCGGCTTGTACTTCGGTTGATCGTGCATGTCCTGCCGGCAGCCGAACGGGACGAGCAGCAGCACGCTGAGCGCCAGCCGGTGCAGGAACGGCCTGGTGACTCGGTGAATCGCGCGCATGCTAGTGATCCACCTCACTCACCTCGCGCGGCACCAGGCGCTCGAGGAACCGCCGCGTCCCATCCCGATCGAAGAGCGGGTCGGTGGCTTCGATGCACAGGAAAAAGCGGTCGCGCGTCGCCAAGGCGAAGCGCGGTACGTTGAATACCGGATGATACGGATGCGGCAAACCGTTCAGCGCGAACATGCCCAGTACGGCGGACAGCGCGGCGATCAGAATGGTCAGCTCAAACGTCACCGGAATGAACGAAGGCCAACTATGGAACGGGCGCCCGCCCACATTGATGGGATAGTCGACGACCGAGGTCCAGTACTGCAATGCCAACCCGGACAGGCAGCCGACGATGCCGCCGATCAAGACCAGCAGCGACAGCCGATTGCGGTGGAAACCCATCGCCGCGGTCAACGCCTCGATCGGGAACGGCGTATACGCATCCAGGTTGCGGTAGCCCGCTTCGCGCGTGTGGCGCACCGCGGCGATCAGCTCGTTGGGGTCGCTGAACTCGGCGAGCAGACCGTAGATGGGCGGCCGCGTCATACCAGCTCTTCTTTCACTTCCGCTTCTGCGACCAGCGTCCGCATCTCGAAGATCGAGATCATCGGCAGGAAGCGGACGAACAGGAACAGCAGGGTCAGGAAGAGCCCCATCGTGCCGATGAAGGTGGACCAATCCCAGATGCTGCCGCTGTACATGCCCCAGGAGGAGGGCAGGAAGTCGCGATGCAAGCTGACGACAACGATCATGTAACGCTCCAGCCACATGCCGACGTTCACCACCATGGCGATGGCGAAGAGCGCCGGGACGCTCGATCGCACGCGCTCGAACCACAACGCCTGCGGGGTCACCACGTTGCAAGCGATGAGCGCCCAATACATCGGTGCGTAGGGGCCGACGAAGCGGTTCATGATCATGTAGCCTTCGTACTCATTGCCGCTGTACCACGCCATGAACGTTTCCATCATGTAGCCGTAGGCGACGATCAGACCGGTGGCGAGGATGACGCGCCCCATGTTGTTGAGGTGGCGCATGGTGATGAAGTCTTCGAGGCCGTAAACCTTGCGCAGCGGAATCGCCAGGGTCATCACCATCGCGAAGCCCGCATAGATCGCGCCGGCCACGAAGTAAGGCGGGAAGATCGTCGCGTGCCATCCCGGAATGACGCCGACGGCGAAGTCGAAGCTGACGATCGTGTGCACCGACACCACCAGCGGCGTCGACAAGCCGGCGAGCAGCAGATACGCGGTCTCGTAGCGGTGCCAGTGCGCCGCTGACCCGCGCCAGCCCATCGCCAACATGCCGTAAACGGCGCGCCCCATGCGGCTCGGTGAGCGGTCGCGCAGCGTTGCCAGATCCGGGATCAAGCCGACGAACCAGAACATCAACGACACGGTCGCGTAGGTGGAGACGGCGAAGACGTCCCACATCAGCGGGCTGCGGAACTGCGGCCAGACGCCCATCGTGTTGGGATACGGAAACAGCCAGTAGAAGAGCCACGGCCGGCCGAGGTGCAGGACCGGGTAGAGCGCGGCGCAGGAGACCGCGAACAACGTCATCGCCTCGGCGAAGCGGTTGATGGATGTGCGCCATTCCTGGCGGAGGAGGAGCAGGATCGCCGAGATCAGCGTCCCGGCGTGCCCGATGCCGATCCACCAGACGAAGTTGATGATGTCGAAGCCCCAGCCGACCGGGATGTTCACGCCCCAGATGCCGATGCCCTTGAACACCAAGTAGCTGATCGAGTACAGCAGCAGCATCGTCAAGCTGAACGCGATCCCGAAGCCGATAAACCAGCCGCGCGTCGCCTTGCGCGTCAGGACGACGGCGCTGATCTTGTCGGTGACCGTCGAGAAGCTGTGCCCCGGCCCGATGATCGGCGAAACCTCGTGGGGTGGGCGTGCGGGTTCGATCATGCTTTGCCCTGGCGCGCGGCGATGTCCGGATTGGGATTGCGCAAGGCTGCGAGGTACGAGGTCCGCGGCCGGGTGTTCAACTCCTCGAGCAGACGGTACTGGCGCGGCTCCGCTTTCAACTTGGCCACCCGGCTCCCAGGGTCGTTGATGTTGCCGAACACGATCGCTTCGGCCGGACACGCTTGCTGGCAGGCGGTGACGATCTCGCCGTCGCGGATCGTGCGCCCCTCCTTCTTGGCCTGAATCCGCGCGTGGTTGATGCGCTGCACGCAGTAGGTGCACTTCTCCAT